>JBGANE010000009.1:0-83657 GCA_044222465.1 Ferruginibacter sp. | reverse complement strand
AGCTTTACATCGGCACCAGTTATATAGAATATACCGAATACAAGAACAAATGTTCCAATGAACTCTGTAGCAAGATTAAAAAAAGTGTTTCTTATTGCAGGTGCGTTACAAAACACGGCAAGCTTTGCATCTGCATCTGTGGTTTCATCAAAATGTTTTTTGTAAGCGATCCATACCAGCAAAGCCCCAGTCATAGCGCCGGCAAATTGCATAGCGATATACATGGGCACATCGGCCCAGGCGAATTTTCCGGCAGCGGCAAAGGCAATGGATACAGCAGGATTCAAATGAGCCCCGCTTTGCGCAGCAGATATATATACACCCACAAATACAGCAATGGCCCATCCAAAAGTGATAACGATCCATCCACCATTATTGCCCTTCGTTTTATTTAGTACAACATTGGCTACAACACCATCACCTAATAAAATGAGGAAGGCTGTGCCGACCATCTCAAAAAGAAAATTATTCATATAGCAGTTGGTTGGTTTTAAATTTATAAATTTAATTGCATAACTCGAAACAAATTACACGAATTAAAAAACGCAAGATCTAATAGTTCAATTCGTGTAATTCGTCATAATTAGTGAATAAGAGAACTATTTATCATCTGCCCAGGTAATGGCAGATTTAACTGCACGCTGCCATCCTTTTTTGAGTGCTGTTCTTTCTTCTTCTTTCATTGCGGAAACAAATGCAATATCCAGTTGCCACTGGCCCTGTATCTGCTCCACACTCTTCCAGTAACCGATTGCAAGCCCGGCAAGGTACGCTGCACCCAATGCTGTGGTCTCTGTTATTTTTGGCCTCACAACTTTTGTATTTAAAATATCAGCCTGGAACTGCATCAATAAATTGTTGTTGGTCGCTCCTCCATCCACCCTCAGTTCTTTAATGGAAATGCCTGAATCGGCTTCCATCGCTTTCAGCACATCCATAGTTTGGTAAGCGATACTCTCCAGTGAGGCCCTTGCGATATGTGCTGCCGATGTTCCCCTGGTGATGCCTACCATCGTTCCCTTTGCATATTGATTCCAGTGTGGCGCACCCAACCCTGCAAAAGCAGGAACAACATAAACCCCGTCGGCTGAGTGTACAGATGCAGCCAGCTTTTCCACTTCTGCCGATTTTTTTATGATCCCCAATCCATCTCTTAACCATTGTACCACTGCTCCGGCAATGAACACACTTCCCTCCAATGCATATTGCGTAATGCCATTCACTTTCCATGCCACGGTAGTAAGTAAATTATTATTGGATACCACAGGTCTTTCCCCGGTATTCATCAGCATGAAACAACCGGTACCATAAGTATTCTTCACCATGCCCTGTTGTGTACACATTTGTCCAAATAGCGCTGCCTGCTGGTCACCGGCTATACCGGCAATAGGGATATTATGTGCTGTAAGAATATTCTGCGTATTGCCATACACTTCGCTGCTGCTCCTAATCTGCGGCAGCATATTACCGGGTATATCGAATATTTTTTCCAGTTCGCCATCCCATTGCTGTGTATGAATATTGCAAAGCATGGTTCTTGAAGCATTGGAAACATCAGTTACATGTATCTGCCCTTTGGTTAAATTCCAGACCAGCCAGCTATCAATGGTGCCAAAACACAGTTCGCCTTTATTTGCTTTCTCTCTTGCACCTTTCACATTATCAAGTATCCATTTTATTTTGCTGGCAGAAAAATAGGCGTCAACGATCAATCCTGTTTTTTCACGGATAATTTTATCCAATCCTTTTGCCTTTAATTCGTCACAAAAAGAAGCAGTCCTCCTGTCTTGCCAAACGATAGCACTATAAATCGGTTTACCCGTTGCTCTTTCCCAAACAACTGTTGTTTCTCTTTGGTTGGTTATCCCGATTGCTGCAATATTTTCCGGCGAAAGGCCGGCCTTGGTAATTACTTCTGCGGCTACACCAAGCTGCGTACTCCATATTTCATTGGCATCATGCTCCACCCAACCCGGCTGTGGGAATATCTGTGTGAATTCTTTTTGTGCAACAGAAACCACCGAGCCCTGTTTGTTGAAAATGATAGCCCTGCTGCTGGTAGTTCCCTGGTCAAGTGAAAGAATATATTGATCCATGCAAAATGTATTTACTTCAAGTTAATAGAAATTCATCAAAAGCAGGAGCAATAAAAAAGCTGCAGGTAAAATCTGCAGCTTCATTTATTATAAAATCAAACATTAACCTCTTTTTCCTTTTCCTCTTTTATGTACTGTAGTCTTTACTCTTGTATTTCCTCTTGGGCCGGTAACTTTAGTACGGGTAACTTTATAATTGCCACGGGCAACAGTTGTTCTTGTTCTTACTATACCTGATGTTGCCCGGAAAGGAGAGTAAACCCTATGAGCAACCACAACCCTGTGGGTGCGTACAATAGCGCAATGACGGCGATAGCCGAATGCCAGGGGGTGAAAAACCCGCCATGTAAGTGGGCGCCATGGCCTCCACCATCCGGGGTAATGACGCCACCTCCACGGTGAAACCCATGGAACATAAGCCGGGCGGTAAACAAAACGAACACTTGGCCAGAAGAACACATTCACCACAATACGGTAAGGTTCATCCATTGAAAAAGCGCCTGGGCCGTTTCCTGAACTACTTTCATCATCAGCCTCATCGCCTTCATCCGATGCTTCCACAATGATCTGCTCGCCAAAAATATCTTCATCGCCAATTATCTGCATCACAGCAGTGGTATCTCCTGTTTTCTCCAGTTCTATCACTGCAATATCCTGGTTCTCTGTTTCAGAAACAGCTACCTGCAATATAAAAGCATGTACATCTTTATCAGCTTTGTCAACTACCCTTACATAGTCAACCTCACCATCACCATTCAGGTCGAGGTTATTTACATTCTTATCTTTTGAATTGAGCAGCTTTTCAAATTCCTCAATGGAAGAAGCCTGTTTGAACATTTCCAATGCACCCTGCAGGCTGAAATTATCACCAGGCATACCTGTTGAATCCTGCTGGGCATGAACAGTTAAAGAAGTGCTGGTGAAGCAAATGAGGATGAAGAGCAGTTGTTTTACTTTTTTCATAAAAATCATTTTTGTGGGGGTTTGACCTTATTAATTGTTCCGGGTTTATTTTACCCGTTCCATTTTTTTCAAAACAAAACTATGGGCAGAGGCTTTGATCTTCCTCACCCCGGGGGGTGATTTTTTACAAGTAACCTGCTTTAGCATAAAAATTTTTGAATTATAGCGGAACAAGTTTATATTTGCAACAATGTAGCAAAAAATATTTCTTGCCCAAACACCCAACCATACGAAAGATCACCGCTGCAGTTATGTTGATCATCTTTGCCTTCAGCGTAACGCCCACTATTCTTTTGCATAATTGGACAGCCAATCACATTGATTCGGTAAAGAAATTAAAAGATACCGATCAACAGCAGCTCAGCAAAAAATTATACAATTGCCATTGCGATAGCATAGTTGCAGAATCTCCCTTTACCGAACACTTTACCATCTCTGTTTCACCGGTCGTAACTTCTTTTTTATTGACCGGTAACAACAGGCCCATTCTTTTTCCAGAACCCGTTCACATTTTTCATTCCCTCCGCGGCCCTCCAACAGTTTAATATTTTCCACGGCAGAAACTGCACTCATTTCTATGGAAATGATGCTGTATTCCGGCAATTCAGAATATTTATTAAACCATAGGTCATGAGAATTACAATAATATTTACAATAGTTTTCCTTTTTAGTTGCTGCACAAGTTCGCTGGCGCAGGACAATACTAATGAACCCATTAAAAAAACATCAGGTCAAACCAATACTTTTTCTGGCAAGATCACCGATGCAAAAACAGGAGCAGCCATTGAGGCCGCCACGGTTTACATCACCGATATCAGGTCAGGAACCTCTTCTGATGCTTCGGGTAATTTCATCATCAAAAATATTCCATACGGCAGGCACCTGGTGGAAGTATCACATATTGGCTACAGCAGTATTGTTGAAAATATCGATTTCATTAACGATGTTGTCAGGGATTTTTCGCTTAGCGCATCCATCATCGAGAACAATGCAGTTGTAGTGACTGGCGTCAGCGGCGCCACACAATTAAAAAAAGTTCCATTTACCGTAAATGTTGTTCGCAGCCAGGATCTCTTCCGCACCACTTCATCCAATATCATCGAATCACTTACCAAAATTGGTGGCGTATCCACATTGGCAACAGGTCCGGCTATTTCTAAACCGGTGATACGTGGCCTCAGTTATAACCGTGTACTTACCATCAATGATGGGGTAAGACAGGAAGGACAGCAATGGGGAGATGAGCATGGCATTGAAGTAGATGAAGCCAGCGTTAATAAAATTGAATTACTAAAAGGCCCGGCTTCCATCATTTACGGAAGCGATGCGATGGCGGGTGTTATCAATATTATCAGCAATGTTCCGGTTCCTGCAAATACATTCAAAGCAAATATCTCTTCCAATTATCAAAGCAATAACAGGCTCAGGAGTTTTAATGTGAACACGGGAGGAAATAAAAACGGGTTCAACTGGAATTTATATACTTCAAACAAAGCATCGGCTGATTACAAAAATAAATACGACGGTAGGGTCTTCAATTCAAAGTTCACCGAAAACAATATAGGTGGTTATGCAGGTTATAATGGCAAATGGGGATTCAGTCACCTGCTACTGAGTAGGTTTAATTTAAAAGCAGGTTTGATAGAAGGGGAAAGAGACGCTGATGGGTATTTTACAAAAACGGTTGCCGGCGGCATCACTGAAAGAGCAACCAATGATGATTTTAAAACGCATACACCCCTTATTCCTTACCAACACATCAGGCATTTTAAAATAGCTACTGATAACAATATTAAAATAGGGAAGAATAATCTCACGCTTAATATAGGCTACCAGCAAAACCAGCGGGAAGAGTTTGGCAACCCGGATAATAAAGAAGAAAGGTCACTATTCTTCAACCTGAAGACCATCACTTATACCGCCCAGTTCCATATTGCTGAAAACAAGGGTTGGAAAACATCCATTGGTATCAATGGTATGCAGCAAGGAAACAGCAACAAAGGAGTTGAGCAACTGGTACCCGATTATGATCTTTTTGATTTTGGGATTTATGCGTATTCGCAAAAAACAATAAAGAAGATCACACTGAGTGGCGGGTTACGTTTTGATAACAGGAGCATCAATACCGAAAACCTGTTAGATGGTACAGCCATCAAAGGCAATGCATTTAAAAAATCATTCTCCAATCTTTCGGGCAGTGCCGGGCTGGCTGCTCAATTAACAGAAAAGCTGAATCTTAAATTTAATGTGGCAAGGGGGTTCCGTGCCCCAAGCATTCCTGAGCTTGCTTCCAATGGCGCTCATGAAGGAACGATCCGCTATGAATATGGCAACAACACCCTGAAAAGTGAGACCAGTCTTCAATTCGATGCTGGATTTGATTATAATGCAGAACACCTGTCTATCGGCTTGTCTGCCTTTTTCAACAGCTTCCATAATTTTATTTTTTACAGGAAACTGGAAGCTGTTGGCGGAGGAGATAGTATAGTGAATGTAAATGGCGACCTGCTCACTGCATTCAGGTTCGATCAGCAAAAAGCATCTTTAGCCGGTATGGAAGTAACTATTGATATTCATCCACACCCATTGGACTGGCTTCACATACTGAATACTTTTTCAATAGTATCCGGGCAATTAAAGAGTCCTATCGAAGGGAGTAAATATCTTCCATTCATTCCTGCATCAAAATTAGTGACCGAGTTCAAGGGCAGTTTCAACAGGCTTTCAAAAAATATCCGCAACGTTTATATCAAATTTGAAGTGGATAACACTTTTTCAAAACAAAATGTATTCACGGCCTATAATACAGAAACAAAGACGGCAGGCTATACTTTATTGAATTCTGGTTTTGGTGCCGATATTGTGAATAAAAAGAATCAAACTTTATTTACACTCGGCATTAGTGCGATCAATATCGCTGACCTGGCCTATCAAAATCATTTAAGCCGTCTGAAATACGCTGCAGAGAACATGGCCACAGGCAGAACCGGTGTCTTTAATATGGGAAGGAATTTCAGCGTGAAGCTGAATATTCCTTTGAGTTTTACACTTACAAAGTAGTTTGAATCGTTTATATGCAGGAAGCGAAGCGATCAGTTGTTTCGCTTTCTTCTTTTAAGCCATAACAAAAGGCCGGTAATGCTCAACAGGCTTCCTGAGAGACCGAACAAAAAGTAAATGGTCTTTATCCCCCATCCGCCGAACTTACCCATGTGCAATTGGGAATTGATGATATCATATCGGTCATCGGAGCTTATCTCGTTTATAAATCTTGTTTTAGCTACAGCGCCTGTACTGTCCAAAAAGATCACGTCAGCGAATTTTCTGGAGTGTATATATGCATTGGATGACCTGCTTCCGTACACTGCGGTCTTACCTTTGGTTCCCTGGGCAAAATAAATAACGTACGCTGTAAAATCAGGATGTAGTTTTTGTATTTGCCGGTAGGCCGAATCGAAACTATACGGAAGTGAAGGGCTTGGTTTAACGGACATTTTAAAATTATAAGACTGGTAGAATTCTTTTTGAAAAACATAACGCTGCATCCAGAAACCGCTAACAGCGATCACCAGGTTAAAGAGTAATGCATATACTCCAATGACCTGGTGGAGATTATTTCTCTTCCATGCTGATCTTTTGAAGGTTAAAACAGCAATGATATTTTTCCGGAATAGTATCAGCCCTGTGCAAAGGCTTAATAAAAACACGATGGCGAAAAACCCCAGCAACCATTCACCCGTTTTACCCAAATGAAAAGAATTGTGGAATTTAGAAAGCCAGCTCATGAAGTTGTTCCGAACATCATTACTGCCGCCACGTGTCTTTAGTACAACTCCTGTCTGCGTATGCAAAAACACTTCCATGGCCTTCTCTCCATTTTTATAAGAAGGATCGTAAATGAAAAAAGAATAAGCTCCCTTACTGCAGGGTAATTCACAGCTACTGATCTGTGCCTGGGGATAGGTATGCTGTACGATGTGATATGCACTGTCGACAGGAATAGCTGCATTGCTACCGGGGTCAAACAAAGACAATTGTGCCCTGTCTAATTCTTCGTGGTAAACCAGCACAGCGCCAGATAACGACATCAGCAAAATAAAAAGTCCCGAAACAAGCCCGGCAATACTGTGTATATAGAAAACAAAACTTCTTTTCATTAACCTTTGTTCAAGTAAATTGCAATATTAATACATAACCGTTCAAATGACCAATATCGCAAAGCAATTCCTCTTCTATCTTTTTTTGGCAACATCGGTACCTTCATTTTCCCAAAATGCCGATATCAATATGCTGAAGGAAGTCAATAAGCATGAAACAACTTTTAAAAACAAATACCTTGAGCTCAACGCTTCTTCCACCACCACCCTGGGCCTGGGCATACCCGCCGGTATTGCAATTGCCGGTTTTATCACTCACGATAATAAACTAAAGAAAGATGCGCTCTTTATGGGTGCTGCCTTCCTGGCTACGGGTATCGTAACCCAATCCACAAAACGTATTGTGGACAGGAAGCGTCCTTTTGAAACCTATTCCTTCATTATTACCAGGGATGATGAAAGCGGCGGCCTTTCATTTCCCTCGGGTCATACTTCTTCTGCATTCTGCACAGCTACTTCATTATCGTTGCGATACCGTAAATGGTATGTGATCGTACCCTCCTGCATTTTCGCAACAAGCGTTGCCTGGGCAAGAATGTACCAGGGTGTTCACTATCCAAGCGATGTATTGGCCGGTGCACTCGTTGGAGCCTGCAGTGCCTGGGTGAGCTGGAAAGTACAAAAATGGGTGGTTGGTAAAAAAGAACAAAAAAAGAAAGTTACTTTGTAACATGATCGATATTGACATCAACACTCCTGCGCTTCTTTTTCCTGCAATTACTTTACTGATGCTGGCCTATACCAACCGCTTTTTGTCATTGGCATCGCTGGTACGCAAACTGCATGATGAATACCATCGTGGCGAAAAAGAAAAAAATATCCTGCAGCAGATAAAGAATATCCGTTCACGACTCAACCTTATTCGTTATATGCAGGCGCTGGGCGTACTCAGTTTTTTGTGCTGTGTTCTTTGCATGTATGTCATTTTCCGTGGATGGGTACTGATGGCACACTGGATATTTGCCTCCAGCCTGATCTTTTTACTTCTATCTATAATCCTGTCGCTTTTAGAAATCAATAAAAGCACCAGGGCCATTGAACTTGAGTTAAGTGATATTGAAGAGTTAGACAAAGAAAATATCTTTAGCGATATCTTTAAAAAAAGCGAAGATTAATCAAACTCTACCGGTTTGGTTGTTTCATAATTCTCGTTATACTTTACAAAAAAACGCATGTAGATAACACGGCTCAGGCGCATGAGCCAGGGTTGAGTCACAACCAGCAAAACGGTATTCAATCCCAACCACCAGAAGATGCGGTTATCGTCGGTAGAGACACCGATGAGTACCAGCCATGCTACGAAAGTAGTTACAGAAACTGCCACTGCAAGTGCATAACTCACATAACCGGTGCCATACCAGAAACCCTGTTCCATGTCATACTTCTGTCCGCACTCCGGGCAATTATCATACATGTTGAAGATATGAGAAAGCTTCAGGCTTTTATACAAAGCACCTTCCTTGAACATCCTGCCACGCCTGCACCGGGGGCATTTCATAGTTAAAATACTCCAGTAATAATTTGGTGTTGGTTTCTTTGACATGGCCGCAAAGTTAAGCAAACAAAAAAGAAAGCGATAAAAAGGCAGGGTTGTTATTTATACTTCAATTTAAAGAACATCATAACCAGGCTCATGGCCAATACCATGCTGTTTGTATAAATGATGGCGGTATCTTTCATCATCAACCCGTAACTAAACCATAATGAGGTACCTATTATCAACAACGTCAGCATCAGCATCGAAAGGTCTTTTGCTGACCTGGTTTTCCATATCCTGATGACCTGCGGCAAAAAAGTAATAGAAGTAATGGTGCCGGCTACTAAGCCGATAATTTGTGCTAATTGCATATTATTAATTTAATACCGGTGCGGCCGATGCCATTTTTTTTCTTTCGCCTATCTGCTGGCGCCACATGGCATAATACAAACCTTTTTCTTCCAGCAGTTTTTCATGTGTTCCGGTTTCAGCCACTTCACCTCTCTCCAAAACATATATTCTGTCGGCATGCATGATGGTACTTAGCCGGTGGGCAATTAAGATGGTGATCTGCTCTTTTTGCGATGAGATATCCCTGATGGTATTGGTAATTTCTTCTTCAGTCAAAGAATCAAGCGCCGAAGTAGCTTCATCAAAAATTAATAAATGCGGTTTACGCAACAAAGCCCGGGCAATTGAAATACGCTGTTTTTCTCCACCTGATAATTTTAATCCACCTTCACCAATCATTGTATCTAATCCTTTTTCTGCCCTTGCCAGCAAACCCGTACAACTGGCTTTTACCAATACATCATTCAGATCTGTTTCTGATGCGGATGGATTTACAAACATCAGGTTTTCTCTTATCGTTCCACTAAACAGGTTGGTATCCTGCGTAACAAAACCTATTTGTTTGCGGAGGTCATCAAACCGGATGGCAGTTTCATCCAGGTTATTGTATAATATCTTTCCATCCTGCGGACGATATAACCCCACCAGCAGTTTCATCAGGGTAGATTTACCTGATCCCGACGGGCCAACAAAGGCAATGGTCTCTCCTATATGTACATTAAAGCTGATACCATTGATCGCTTTGTGTGAAGCGGTCTGGTGTTTGAATGAAACCTGGTTGAAGGAAAGCGTTTCAATATTATTGAGCGGCACAGGCATTGCAGGGTCAGTCTCAGGTTTTTTCTGCATCAGGTTGTGAAAATTATTCAGCGATGCTTCTGCTTCACGATACGAAAGCAGGATGTTACCGATCTCCTGCAGCGGGCCGAAAACAAAAAATGAAAATATCTGCATGGTCACCAGTTGTCCTGCATTCATCTGGTTGTGAAAGATGAGGTACATTAAAATGAACAGGATGACCTGGCGCAAGGTATTCACAAAAGTGCCCTGCACAAAACTTATACTGCGTATCTTCTTCACTTTCTTCAACTCAAGGCCCAATATCTTATACGTGTTCTTATTAAGTCTTCCCACTTCCTGTTCGGTAAGTCCGAGGCTTTTTACCAATTCAATATTGCGGAGCGATTCAGTAGTAGAGCCTGCCAGGGCAGTTGTTTCACCAACGATCTTCTTTTGTATGGTCTTTATTTTTTTGCTGAGAAAGTTAGTGATGACAGTAAGCAGGAAGATACCCACCACGTATGCGACCGGAATGCTCCAGTGAATATAAACAGCTGCATATACAAAAACAAATACTACGCCCACAATAACACCAAAGAGGATATTGATGAAATTATTCATGAAGCGTTCCACATCTGATCTCACTTTGGTAAGGATGGATAATGTTTCCCCGCTACGCTGGTCTTCAAACTCCTGGTAAGGAAGTTTCATGGCGTGTTGCAATCCGTCGGTAAAAACCTTAGCTCCGAATTTTTGTATCACCACGTTCAGAAAATAATCCTGGAATGCCTTGGCAATACGGCTGATCATGGCTACGGTTATAGAAGCAAGTACGATGTACCAAACACCGGGTTTCTCCCAGGAGAAAGCATAGAAGAACCGATCTGAATCAAAATGCCCTTTACTGGCCTGGTGCTGGCCTGCCAGGTTAATGAGTTTACCGAGCAGGATGGGATCTACCAATGAAAACCCGATATTGATGGTTGCCATCAGTAAAGTAAAAACCACCAGCCACTTATGAGGCTTGAGATAACGTAGTAATACTTTCATGAAAGAAAATTGATTTGCAAAAGTACATTGAAAGGTTTCAATACATCAAATATTGTACAAGTTCGTAAAAAGTGACGGAAAGTCAGGAGAATTGATAATGTATAATTGGATACCGGATAATTTTTTAAACCCAATGACTCTGACATACGAAAACATTATCAATTTTTCATTAAACCATTATCTACGCACCCCAGCCTTCCCTGTCCAAACTCCGGTATTGTATGGCTTCAGCCAGATGTTCGGGTTTGATGTCTTCGCTGCCGGCCAGGTCGGCAATGGTGCGGCTCACTTTTAAAATGCGGTCGTAGGCACGGGCGCTCAGGTTTAATTTTTCCATAGCTGCTTTTAATAAATTTTGCCCGGCGGTGCTTATCACACAAATTTCTTTCAGTTGCTTACTGCTCATTTGTGCATTGGCATACACACCTTCATTATTTTTATAGCGTTCGTGCTGTACAGCCCTTGCCTTAACAACCCGTTCCCTGATGCTGTTGCTTTTTTCAAATGACTGTGCAGATGACAACTCATTAAAAGCAACTGGTGTTACTTCCACATGCAGGTCAATACGATCCAATAACGGCCCGGAAATTTTATTCAGGTATTTTTGTACAGCACCCGGCGGACAGGTACATTCTTTTTCAGGATGATTAAAAAATCCGCAGGGGCATGGATTCATAGAAGCTATAAGCATGAAGGAAGCCGGAAAATCCAACGCAACTTTTGCCCTGGAGATAGTAACCTTCCTTTCCTCCATCGGCTGACGCATCACTTCCAGCACCTGTCGTTTGAATTCCGGTAACTCATCTAAAAACAAAACACCGTTATGTGCCAGTGAGATTTCACCGGGTTGCGGAATGCCGCCTCCGCCAACCAATGCCACATCGCTGATAGTATGGTGCGGACTCCGGAATGGCCTCTTCGATATCAATGTTGAGTTTTCGGGAAGCTTCCCTGCAACTGAATGGATCTTTGTTGTTTCCAATGCTTCCTGCAAACTTAATGGAGGCAGTATGGTTGGCAAACGCTTTGCAAGCATGGTTTTACCTGCACCCGGCGGACCGATCAATATCGCATTATGCCCTCCTGCCGCAGCGATCTCCAGCGCACGCTTTATATTTTCCTGTCCCTTCACATCACAAAAATCAATTTCAAAATCGCTTTGTGCATTGGCAAATTCTTCTCTTGTATTAACAATGGTTGGCTCAATGGAATTCTCATCTTTAAAAAAACCAATCACCTCGTTGATATGCCCAACTGCATAAACATGTAAATTATTCACCATTGCCGCTTCTCTTGCATTTTGTTTGGGAACTATCAATCCTTTAAAACCTTCCTTACGTGCCTGTATGGCAATGGGCAATGCGCCATTAATAGGGCGAACTTCTCCATCAAGACTTAACTCCCCCATAATTACATACTCCGCTAACCTTTCTGCATTTTCAATTTGCTCTGTTGCACCCAATGTGGCAATAGCAATAGGAAGATCGAAAGCCGTACCCGATTTTTTTATGTTGGCAGGCGCCAGGTTCACCACCAGCTTGGTACGGGGCATATAATACTTGTTGCTCTTGATGGCGCTCTCTACTCTTTGTAAACTTTCTTTAACCGCATTATCGGGCAGGCCAACTATATAATAGTTCTTTCCCTGGTTATTTACGCTTACTTCCACGGTAATGGAAATAGCTTCAACCCCATAAACAGCGCTGCCGAATGTTTTAACCAGCATGCAATCAAATTTTAAAGTTAGAAAACTTTGCAGCGGCGAGCAATAAATATGCGCTGTTTTTAAAGGCCGGGCCATTGCACAGCAACGAACCCGGCTGTTTGACACGAAAGAGAAGGATTTTATTTTATTTCCCTGACGTTGATGCTGGTGACAAGGGTACGGTTTACTGAAAAATGCTTTTCATACTTTGCCGACCTGTTGCTAACCACAAAGTATATTCACTATTCTCGTCGGAAGGGAGGAGGAAACGCTGTACCACCGTTTTCTCTTTAAAGTTTTCTTCGTAGAGAACATTTCCGGCTTTGTCCTTAATGCTGAACCGGGAAGCTTGGTTGTCTTCATTTTCCAGCTTCAGTTCAAATACGATCCCGTTTTCTTTAAGTCCCACATAGGTTACTGAGGTTTGCTGTGCAGCAGCGGGAATAACGAGGAATGATTGCAGGGAGGTAGTGGCCATGATGATGGCGATACCCAGGATTAATTTTTTCATTTGATTTGTTTTAGGGCACAAAGATGAAACTGTTGTATAAACAAATCGTCATGCTAAGGTGAACAAAGGGTTATTGGTTTGTAATGAAATTAAAAATTGTTGGTCAGGCGACCAACAACGGCGGGAATTTATTGGCCTCTTGCTTTCCTATGTTTATTTTCAAAGGCTGCTGACCAACAACGGCGAGGAGATTATTTAAAACTCAGGCAAAAGAATACTTTTACATTGAAGGTATTGTCATGTACTTTGGTTGTATAAACATTGCTTGCTTTGTTATAAATATCATTGAACGATGGTAAATAATTCCCCTCGATACCAATTTCCTTTCCTAAAAATGAATGTGAGATACCAATACCAAATAAACCACCAATATTAAACTTGTTGTATTCATTAGTTGAACCAGCAATATTATTCGCTGATACTAAATACCCACCATACACCCCAATATTAGCAAACGGGGCTGTTTTACCTTTTGTTGGTACTTTAAGTCTTGCAAAAGTATTTAGGGCAACATAGTTGAATTCTATTTTAGTTCTTTCTGTATGGCTAGCATTACCGAGATTATTAGTAAATAGTATATCACCAATACCCCCTTTCTTCAGGAATTCAATATTAGTTGAAAGATTGAAAACACCAAGATGAAGATAGTTTACACCAACGCCACCTGTTAAACTTGCCAAAGTATTATTGAAAGGCTTATCATTTGCTGTTGTCTTCCAATCAAGCTTAGAGATTAACATCCCAGCACTAAAACGTAATTTCTGAGATTGTGCATTTAATGCAAAAAACAGCATTGCTAAAAGGGTAGCTTTTTTCATTAAGTAGTTATTGGTATATTGAATAGAGTACCATAATGAAAGTAAATGTATAAAAAAATCCTTAATCCTTTGGTGTTTTATCCTTGCCCTAACATCAGCTATTTCAACAAAATCATCTTTGACTTCTTTAGCTGTAATTAATTTTTTCCAGTCGTATATTTTGCTGTTACCGGATGAAAACTCTCCCAGCTATGCCAGAACTCCTGGTAAGATTGTACAACAGATAATTTACTGCCTTTCAATTCCCCTTCAATACATTCACCATTCATATTCCAAACAGAATTAGTGCTGTCTTTTAAGGTTTGAGTAGCTCCATCTAAACTAAATTGTAATAGCTTATCATTAACCTGCCTGTTCCAGACATGAAAGCTTGTATTGTCATAATCCAGCACCAGTACAACCGGCATATGCTGAAAAGTATCATTGATCACTTTTCGTTTCAGCAGTTCATTCCAGTCATAAGCTTTTGCATGGCCGTCTTTGGCCAAGCCCACCACCCATGATTTGAATTTCCAGGAACCGCTGTCTCTTTTTTCGAGGCTGCTTTCAATGGTACCGTCATCAAATCCTTTTAGGCCTTCGTAGTGTTTGGCAAATACGGGGTCGGGTTGCAGGATGGTTGTGTTAGGGTATCTTTTTATCCACGTACCCAGTTGCATTTGTTCTGATGCGATCTCCTTCAATGTTGCTCCCTTCAACGGCCCCACAATGGCAACGCCGCTCACTTGCCGCCACCAGCTTTTGGTTGTAGCATCCTCAAACATGGCATTAAAATGATCCATTCCCACCAGCCTGAATTTTTCAAACTTACCATTTACAAACGGGCTGTACACCCGGCCGGTGCGGCAAACGGTGCAATAGGTAACCATTACCAGTTCACCGCCAATGGTATCCTGCACCTGGTGATGATAGCCGATGATCTCAATGGGATAGGCTTTTGCCTGCCCATTGATGTGTACACCAATAACCAGTCTTGTACTGTCAACTTTATTTGTTGCAATGGATGCCAGCATTTTGTGTTGCGGCTGTATAAACATTTTATCTGCCAGGAATTTAAAATTGAACATGTAAAAGATAAAACCATACAATAGCACAAAAATTCCGAGCAATATCTTCCTCCACCATTTACTGTTTCTGAAAATATAGATCATAGGCGGCACAAAAAGTAAAAGCCCGATGAGCCTGAGCCACCAGATATATTTACTGATGAAATAAGCAATATCAATGGTATTTGCTTTCTGGCTGCCGGGAAAGGGCATGATGAAATAAACACGGAGGATCTCAGTGGCTAATAATATTAATAGCCCGGTGATGAGCAGCAAGGACCTTTTCATTAAGTATATTTTGACTGGTAATTTACGGAAATAATTTCCACTTCAATTTGACCAGTAATGATGAAAAGATGAAATAGCTGTTCAAATGCCGATAGTTGCTGTCATCCCGAGGCACGAGGGAGCCGTTGGGCATTAGTTCTATCATCGGCAGATTCCTCACTACGTTCGGAATGACAGCTAAATTTCATCATTCAAAAATTTCCAGTCAGGATTAAACGAGTTGATCAACGCTTCTTTCTTACTTCTTCTCCACCCTTTAATTTCTTTTTCCCGCTCTATTGCGTATTTCACATCCTGGAAATGCTCGTAGTACAATAAAAGATATGCATTGTACTTTCCGGCAAAGGAAGGATGTCCGAACGATATAGAGTTTTCTTTATGTTGCTCAGTCCTTCGGTATAAATCGTTTGTTATACCTGTATATAAAACTGTTTTGTTTTTGTTGGTAACAATGTAGACGTAATAATTATGTCCACCGGAGATTTTCATTATTTATCTCTTTGACCAGGCAGTTCCCTCGTACCTCGGGATGACAGCTGTATTGAGCGGAAAACCTGTACATCAGCTTTTATTTCCACTATAGTTTCCCCAGCATATCTACCACTCCTTCTCTTTTTAAGATGAGGTATCCTAACCTGTCGTTGCTGATGCCGTCCTTTAAATGATAACTGAACTGGAGTTGTCCGTCTGTAACAGTCGTTTCAAAATATTTAAACCCGATATTGGGATATTTTTTCAGCTCTTCTCCTATTTCGTACAGGTGTGTGGAGAGTATGAAAAGGGAATTTTTTATCTTAAGAAGACCTTCAATGACCGTACTGCTGCACTTCATGGCATCCTGTACATTGGTGCCTTTAAAAAGTTCATCGATCAGTATCAGCCATTTTTTTCCGTCGTTTATTTTATTAATTGTTGCTTTGATGCGCTGCACTTCGTTATAAAAGTAACTTTCACCACGGGCTATATTATCCACCACATTGATATTACTGAGCACCCCATCAAAAAAACTAAGTTTCATTTGCTTTGCCGGCACGCCCATACCTATATGTGCAAGAAATACCGAAGCACCCACCGATTTAATAAATGTACTCTTGCCGGCCATATTGGCTCCGGTCAAAAAAAGAAAATTGGTTTTCCCGTCAAGCATTACATCGTAGGCAACGGGCGCATGCACCAGCAGGTGATATAATTCTTTGGCCTCAATAACCGGCTCATCATGCTCTACAAACTGCGGGAACACCAATCCGTATTTCCGTACAGCCATCGCCATGCCGTACCAGGCATCAATTTGAGCATACAGCACCACCAGGTCGAGCATATTATGTTTGTAATTGTACCTTACAAAATGTGCAAAGTGCAGTAACTGTGGCCGGCTCAATGATTCGGCATTTATATGTTTTGAAACGATATCGAATTGTTCTTTGTTGATGGCCTGCCGGGCCTTATCAAGTATTTTTTTAAAAGGCTGTGGCAGGGTTTCGCCTTGAAACAATTTCAGCAGGTGCTGGAAGCCTTTTATAAAATCGAAACAATGTTTGGCAGAATAAGTAACGAGGGCAAAGTCGGGGCCATGCAATACTTTATACATGTATGCCTCCAGCGAAGAAGGATTGGAGGGAATGGTGCTGATATGGGAATCAAAGAATTTCTCTACCACCATTACAGTGCCATTGGTTATATGCGTTGGCCATTGATGCTGATGCGCAATAATAAGTTGCAGGGTTTGTTGCACAGCAACTACCTCTTCTTTTGTTTTTAAAGCTGTACTGAAATTGATATGCAACTGTTCGCTGCCATGAGTGGTACTGCAAAGATTGAGTTTATCAAAAACTGATTCGTTATCCTCATTACGGAACATCGAAAGGTCGGCTAGTGTCGTTTTGTCTATATCCATGCGGATTGAATATGTAATATTGATGATCTAATATTGAATATTTGTGAAGAGATTTTCATTGAAAAGCTGCCATCGATATTAAATATTAAATCTTACCTGTTAAATAGTAATCTTTGGCCTTTTGTTGATTCATCAAATTTTCCATTATTATAAACCATATGGCCGCTTACAAAAGTTTTATCTACAGATGCAGGAAATGTAAAATTCTCTAAAGGACTCCACCCGCATTTATAAAAAATATTTTCTTTGGTAACTGTTGAGGGCTTGTTGATATCAACCACAACCAGGTCGGCAAAACAACCTTCACGAATATAACCCCTGTCTTTTACCTGGAAACAATCGGCAACAGCGTGGCTCATTTTCTCTGCTATCTTTTCTAAACTTATCCTCCCTTGCTTATGGTAATGCAGCATCAGCAACAATGGGTGCTGCACCAGTGGCAGCCCTGCGTGGGCATGTTCATAAGGCCCATCTTTTTCCGACAGCAGGTGCGGCGCATGGTCAGTTGCAATAACATCCAGCCGGTCATCCAACAATGCGCTCCATAAGGCTTCCTTATTGTGTGGGGCTTTTATGGCAGGGTTACATTTTATCTTATATCCCAGTTGTGCATAGTCATCGGCTGTAAAATGCAGGTGATGCACACAAACTTCGGCAGTGATCCTTTTTTCTTTTAACGGCATCATGTTGCCAAACAACTGCAGTTCTTTTTCGGTACTGATATGGAGGATATGCAGGCGGCTGTTATACTTCTGCGCAAATTTTATGGCAACAAGAGAAGATTCAAAACAGGCTTCTTCATTTCTTATTAACGGATGATCGGCTGGAGATAATTCTGGTTTTTCTTTTTTTACCCGATCATAACCGGCTTTAATTAATCTTTCATCTTCGCAGTGGGTGGCGATCAGCATTTCACTTTCCCGAAAAACCTTATCCAGTGCCGCGTGGCTATCCACCAGCATATTGCCCGTGCTGGCACCCATAAATATTTTTACTCCGCAAACATCTTTTTTATGTTTATTAATCTTCAATACTTCATCGGCATTGGTATTACTGGTGCCCATGAAGAATGAATAATTGGCAAGCGATGTGTTGGCACCAATTGTATATTTATCTTCTAACAATTCTTCTGTAAGTGCATTGGGTATGGTATTGGGCATTTCCATAAAACTGGTAACACCTCCTGCTACGGCTGCCCTGCTCTCCGAATAGATATTGGCTTTATGTGTTAGCCCCGGTTCCCTGAAATGAACCTGGTCATCGATCACACCGGGGAAGAGATGTTTACCCTCCCCGCTTATTTCATCAACCTTGTATTTTGTTTCAATCTGTGGTGCAATTTTCTCTATCCGTTCGCCGTTAATCAAAACATCCAATGAACGGATTTTTCCTTCATTAATCACCAGTATGTTCTTAAAAAGGTATTTTTGCATATCTTGAATTTAGATACCTGTCAAAACTAAAATTATCCAATGCAAATTATTAAAAGCTTAACCAAACTGCTCATTTTTATTTGCCCTGCCTTTGCCTCTGCACAATCCACGTTTTTAACACAAGGATCAAAAGAAATTCACTTTGTTGACCGGATGGAGATCAAGCAGCAAAAGAACACCCACCTTAATTTTTCTACATTACAACCTTTTAACAGGCGGTATATAGTACAGCAAGTTGAATTTATTGATAGTGCCAGGCTGGGATACGTGGATCTGAAGACGGGACAGGATAAATACAGGGAATGGTATGACCAGGCGCTTACCCCTATTGATGAGTACAACCTGCAACGCTTTTTAATGAATAATACTGAATGGGTAACAGGCCCAACTGGTGAGTTTAAAAGCAGGTGGCCCGTTTTAAAAACCTTTTATAAAACAAAGCCAAACTTTTTAGAAGTAAAGACAAGGGATTTTTTCCTGGCATTAAACCCGGTATTGCAGTTTCGTGCAGGTTACGAAACCGGTACCAAAAATCAATCCGTTTATTTGAACAGCCGTGGTGTTAGTTTAAGAGGAATGATCGGACGTAAAGTAGGTTTCTCCAGTTTCCTAACCGATAACCAGGAAAGAGGGCCGCAATTTTTTCAGCAACAGGTTGCTGCTTTCAGAGCTGTGCCGGGTGTTGGGTTTTATAAACCTTTTAAAACTTCCGGGTTTGATTATTTTGATGCAAGAGGATATATAACTTTTAATGCTGCAAAGGCTATTGATATACAATTCGGGTACGACAAGAATTTTATTGGTAACGGCTACCGTAGTTTGTTTTTAAGTGACTGGGGCAACAGTAACCTGTTTTTGAAATTGAACACCCGTATCTGGAAAATAAATTACCAGAACCTGTTCATGGAGCTGATGCCTCAATTTAAAAAAGCCGGCGATACTTTACTGGACCGCAAGTATGCAGCCATGCACCACCTGAGTATGAATGTTACCAAGTGGTTGAATATTGGTTTGTTTGAAGGCGTGATCTTCGGCAGGAAGAACCGGTTCGATTTTCAGTACCTGAACCCGATTATTTTTTACAGGCATATCGAAGGTACTGTAGGCAGCCCGGATAATGCACTTGCCGGTTTTGATTTTAAAGCAAACATTCTGCACCGGGTACAGCTATACGGACAACTATTACTTGATGAATTCATCTTATCAGAAATAAAAAACAAACCTACAAGCTGGGTAAACAAATGGGGTATCCAGTTGGGTGCAAAATACCTGGATGCATTTGGTGTACGTAACCTGGATATCCAGGTGGAGGCAAACAGGGTAAGGCCGTTCACTTATTCTCATAATGATACTGTTGCCAATTATACACATTACAATCAGCCATTGGCGCATCCGTTGGGTGCAAATTTCCAGGAGTTCATTGGTATCATACGCTACCAGCCTGCACCAAAATGGTATGTTTACCTGCAAACCATTTATTATTACCAGGGACTGGACAGTGCCGGCAAAAATTTTGGTAGTAATATTTTCAGGAATTATGCAACCCGTTCAATGAATGAAGGTTTTAAGATCGGTAGCGGAAATAAAGCAACTTGTTTAAATGGGTTCTTACAGGTATCGTATGAGCTGAGGGAAAACTTATTTTTTGAAATAACCGGCCAATACCGTCATTACAAAATGCAAAATAACCCGGTTACTACCAACAGCACAATCGTTACGGGAGGCATACGGCTGAACATGTTTAGCCGCAGGTATGATTTCTGATGAGGAATTTTTTATTCCACCGTTAAAGAAAAAGAGATGATCCGGGAATTGATCTTATCAATGGTATTTGAGAATTTAAGATTCTTATCCCGGCTGTGCAGGTTGCCTATTCCCCAACCCATTTTCACTTCGGGTGTTAATACAAACATGGGGAAATAAAAATGAAAGCCCAAACCAGCTTCCACACCATAATCTAACCGTTTTAATTTGATCAGGTTCTCTGCCTTCCTTGCTCCTGCATTGGAGGCTAGGTCATATTCGCCTTTTACACCAGCCATCATGTACACTTTAAAATTATCAATACGGTCGCTGGTGAATTTTAGTTGTATAGGCAAGCTGAGTGAAATGGATTGTATTTTCTTCTGTGTTACAAAACTCTCACCCTCAGGGCTATCGGGTGTAGGTAAATTATACTGAAAGTTTTTTTCTGTAAAAGTCAGGTTAACAGGAAAAGTGCGGATATCAAAATGCTCACTCATACGGATATTAACCAGCCAGGCAAGGTTAACACCGGTACTGTTGATACTCTCGATCACCATAATACTATCCTGCTGTAAAAATATGGGGTGATGCGTAAAACTAAAATGAGAACGGTTGGCGCCAAGATTGATACCAAACCTTATCTTTTTGTCGTCATGGTCTTCCATATTTATCTTTTCCCTTAATTGTGCAAAGCCAACCAGGGGACAAAATAAAATAACGAGGCTAACATAATTTATTTTTCTCCGCAATAGATGCTGCATATTCCTAAGCTCAGTGGTTTAGAATAAGTGTTTTTGTATCCCAGGTTATCTAAGATACCAGTAAAAGTTTTTCCTTCAGGAAATTGTTTAATTGATTCGTCGAGATACTCGTATGCGGTGCGGTTTTTAGAAAACACCCTTCCTATATAAGGGCAGATGAACTTCATGTACAAATTATACATGTTTTTTACAACCGGCATTTTGGGTTTACTGAATTCGAGAACCACCAGTTTACCCCCGGGCTTTAACACCCGTTTTATTTCAAGTAAACCTTTTTCCAGGTTCTCAAAATTACGTACCCCAAATGCCACAGTTACCGCCTCGAACGAATTATCATCAGAATTTATTGTTTCACAATCACCATTTAACAGTTCTATAGTATCCTGCAAGCCCAGTTTTTGTATCTTCTTTCTGCCAATATCCAGCATACCGTCGCTGATATCAATCCCGGTTATTTTATCTGGATGTAATATACGAGATGCCATAATAGCCACATCTGCTGTACCGGTTGCCACATCAAGCAGGGTTTTTGGCTTTTTTTGTTCCAACTGCCTGATAGCTTTTTTGCGCCATCTCACATCAATACCTGCGCTGAGGAAACGGTTCAAAAAATCGTACCTGAATGCAATATCATTGAACATCCCGGCAACCTGCTCTTTCTTTGCCAGCCCCGAATCTTTGTAGGGCACCACGGTATCATGTGCATAATTTGCCATTGGGCGCAAAGATAAGAGGTTTTGATTTGAGGCATTTGTCCATACAGTTAAGGATTGCCTAAAGCATCTCTATCCAGTATCTTTGCTTTATGCAGATCAAATCAGCCAAATATATTATCAGCAGCCCCGGGTATGAAAAATGTCCTGCTCCAAACATACCCGAATATGCTTTTATAGGGCGCAGTAATGTAGGCAAATCATCCCTGATCAATATGATTTGTAATAATGAGAAGCTTGCCAAAACTTCTGCAGCCCCCGGTAAAACGCAACTCATCAATCATTTTATTGTGAACGATGAATGGTACCTCGTTGACCTGCCCGGTTATGGTTTTGCCAAAGTGAGCATCAGCAGCAGAAGGAGATGGGAACAGATGATCGAGAATTATTTACGCAAAAGAGAAAACCTTACACAGGTTTTTGTTTTGATAGATGCAAGGCACAGTCCCCAGAAAATTGACCTGGAATTTTTGGAAAAGCTAAAATTATGGAAAGTCCCTTTTTGCCTGGTATTTACAAAAAGCGATAAAGAAAATCAGCGCACCGTAAGTAAAAATGTAAAAGCGTTTTTAGATGCCATGAAAAAAAACTGGCAGTTTTTACCGCAGCATTTTGTAAGCAGTGCTGTAAAGAAAACAGGAAAAGATAAGATCCTTTCTTTTATAGAGGAAACCAATAACAGTTTGTAAGATCAGTTCACTACTTTATTTGCACAGCTGCTGCTGGCAAATGCCTCGGGTTTGGCTTTAAAGGCAAAGCCCATTCCCAGGATATAACCCATGGCTTCACGCAGCGCTTCGTTACTTTTAAAATGGGGATTAGTGTTAATGTCGGCATGAACCTCCATATCCACATCATACACAGTGAATAGGTCGCATAGTTCATAGGCGATCTCAATACTCTTTGCTACTTCAACCAGCATTCTTTCTTTAATACTGTATTGGTGCAATGTTTTTTCATTGTGGATGAACATAAAGCCTCCATGGCCTTCTCTTAAAAAAACAATTACAGTGGCAAATTCTGTTTCCTTTCCTTTTACCTGGCTATCGGTACCGATACATACTTTTAAATGATAGCCAGCATGGGTTTCCCGCTTGATGGCCTGTTCTACGGCATCTTTGATGTGTATTTGAATGGGGTCACCGTTAAATTTTCTCCATAGCATAAAAATGGGTTTTTTAAAGTTACGGAATAAATTAATATACAAAACACCTGTTAACCTTATAATAATAAAAAAGGGGATAGCCCCTAACGCTACCCCCTAACTTACACATGAATCTACCTTACTGCTTTATAATTCTTTCTGTTTGTTTTTCATTATCACTAAAGAGCTGAATAATGTACATACCGCCCGGCAGGTTTGAAATATTTACTTTACTAATACCTTTCACTCCTGTTCCACTTGCTACTGTTCTTCCGTTAATATCGCTTAACAGGAATTGATAATTACCTGCTGCAGTAATACTCAATTCATTTTGCACCAGTGTATAAACGCTGAAATACTTGCCGGTATTGCTTATCCCCCTTAACACAATAGTATTGGAATAGGCAGTTTGATCAAGCATTGAAGTGACTTTCAAACGATAATAAACCGTAGTATTTTTATATGGCTGGTAAGAAAATTTTCCGGCTGCAGGGGTCACTGCAGTCAATTGGGTGAACAGGTTACCATCATCAGAAGATTCCACCATTATTGTTTTAACAGGCTCATCGGCGATAATATTCCACGTAAGGTTATGTTTATTTTTATCTGTTGTACCACTCAGGTTTACTTTATGAATAGCCAAAGTGCCCATATTAACACTTATGCTGTATGAACCAAGGCTTCCGTATTCGCCAATGTTGATATTGCCCGTGCCGTCTATTTTTATGTAGTAGGTTCCTGCATTTAAAACAGTATCTACTGTAACACTCATTGCATTTGCAGGGTCGTAGGTTTTTATTAAAGCAGCAGATGAGTTGTACAATTCTATTTTTATGTCCAGGTTTGCACCTATGTAATTTGAACTGACATTAAATGGAATTGCTGTTAAATGAAAATTCTGATTTTGGGTCAGCGTAAATCTGAAAGCATCTTTATCAGCGTTAGTGGTTATGATTCCGTTTATATTATTATTCGACCCTGGTAAAGTATAAGTGCCGGCATCTAATGCTTCTCCATAATCATCAGCCCTGTAAGTGAACCCGTTTTGGGTAGCAATGATCGAAAGGTTATCCTGTATATTTGTACATCCATAAGGCGTTGGGCCATTATTCCAGTTGGTCATATTCCTATAGTAACTATTACCCATTATCGGTGACCAGCCTGTTTCTCCGGAACCGGCGCCGGTATTATACGGTTCAATGGGTGTAACACAATCTGTGATTTCGTATTTAGACTGATGCGATAAACCAACGCTATGTCCGCTTTCATGCGAACAACATTCTCCCACCATTTTAGGGCTATAAGGCCCAAGCAGATTACTGAAAACAAAAGCAGGTGTATCATCTCCCCAGATAAATGAACCGATATATGCCACTCCCCCTACCCCGGGATACCATTCACTTGTTGTTGTAATGATTATCCTGATCCGCCTGTTTAATGGCGCTGCTAAAAATACGGCTGAGTCGGTCGTTACATTTATTACGAATGGCCTGTAGTCTTCTGCTACCCTGTTAAACGCTTCTGTTATCTGTGGGTCGGTCATACCAGAAGATGCACAATTGATAGGATTGCCTCCGTTCCACACGGTGCTTTGCACATAATGTCCATCGAAGTCAAGAAAGATGGTTGCTACGGCGCCCGGTAAGCTGTTTAGTTTAGGTACGGCAACTGCTTCAAAAGAAAACAGCAGTGCAGTGATCAAGATTAAGAATGTAAATGGTTTTTTCATTTTGCCTGGATTTATGGATAAGCCCGGATATGGATGTCATAAAGTAAGTTTTGACGGCTGTTTTATAATTGCCTGCAATCCTGGATCACCTGGCCAGTTTCTATTTTAATAAGCCGGTAACCTCCTGCTTCATTTTTTTTCAATTCATATCCATCAGCATAATTCAGGTTTATGATACGGCCTGTATAACTGATACTGTTATCGGCATTGATAATACTCGAAATACTGAAAATTGTATTGTCAAATGCCGGCGATTTGATGATGGCCGACTGCAGGTTACTGTATTTTACCAGGTTACTGGTTACATTGCCCGAAAATGAAAAGTTATCAGAAAAGGAAAGATTGATGTTTTGCCCGATAGTTGAACTGAAAATACGGCTTATCTCAGCCTCGCTACAGTTAATAATGTTCGGGAAATTGCTGAATTGTTTTGGCCTGGGAGTATTGTTGTTCTGTGAAAATGCGCTGGAAGAATTAAATAAAAAAAACAACAGCACAGCGGTTAGAGGACGCTTCATAGCCTGAATTTTGGTTTACGGGATATTTGGATAATAGTTTAACGAAAACCGGAAGGCCTTATTATAAATGTGAGGAAAAAAACAGGGTGGTTGTCCTGGTACAGACCCAGGTCAATATTGACCAGTATTCAGCATCACCAGTGTGCAGGCTTCCACCGGTTTGATGCCATTTTGGATAGCTATTTCAGCCAGTTCTTCATTTTCGGCGCCGGGGTTAAAAATGATCCTTTTAGGATGAAGTGAAATTATATAGTCGTAATACGCTTTTTGATTGGCAGGATTAAGATACACGGTAACCGTATCAATATGGCTAAAAGGCTTTTGTTCGTTTTCAATTGGAACACCGGTAACCATGCCTTTTATCCTACCGATGGCTTCCACCGGGTGACCGTAATTGAGCAGCCGCTTAATGGCAAGATTACTGTATCGTGCCGGGTTTTCTGAAGCCCCTAATACCAGTGTTTTTTTCTTCTCCATTTATTATAAAAATCTTGTTTTCATTTCAGGGGTTGGTATCATGCATTCTTGTCTTACACCAAACCATTTGTACCTGTTCTTAGCGATCCAATTATAAATACCATCCCGGATAAATTTAGGAACAATGATAAACCCATAGCACAGAGGCCATAACCCACGCAGGTGCCTGCAGATCCTGAGGGCAGCAGTTGACCGGGTATAGGCTTTATCATTTTCAATGAACACAATGGTCTCCATTTCGTTTACCGGAAACTTATACTTTTCCAGCAGTTTATGACCTGCTTCAGACTGTAAAGCTGCAAAGTGGATATCGGCTTTTTTGTTGCGCCTGAGGATGAACTTTACGATTCCGTTGCAGAAATTACAGATCCCATCGAATAGTATGACCGGTTGTTGATTCATCGTGATACAAAGTTAGAATAAACACATGGTTAATTTTAAATAAGCAATAAGGTCAAAAAAGCCGTTACACAAATAATATTAATTGCAACGATAGACTTGTTATTGATTACGTCTATATAATTCATTCGTCTTTTGTATTCCTTCAATATAAAAACCAGTAACGCCAGGAGGTACAGATTGTTTATTATGGTATTCACCATCATAAAGCTGTTAAATCCGGCTAAGATGAGCAGAAAAAGAATTGCTACAGTGGCCAGCATATTTAC
Organism: Ferruginibacter sp.; assembly: GCA_044222465.1. Taxonomy (GTDB): domain Bacteria; phylum Bacteroidota; class Bacteroidia; order Chitinophagales; family Chitinophagaceae; genus Ferruginibacter. The sequence continues at coordinate 57,332 of JBGANE010000009.1, read as the reverse complement.
CTGACCAAGATATTCAAATGCCCGAGGCCTGCTCATGGTTAGTGCAAGGATTATATTACTGCTCACCAGCAAAGCGTGAATTAATTGGATATACCCTATTGAGCTATCATTGAAAATACTGTTAGCCAGCACATATTGCTGAATCGGGAATAATGCCAATGTATTAAAACAAAGGAAGAATGCAAGAAATATTGATCTCCACTTATAACTAAATGCGGGACTGCAGTCAAACTGGCCTTTGCTGCATTTAACTGCCACGACCACTTTACGGTTGAAAGAAATGAATTTATAAAGCTTTTTCAAAAACCAGTAAACTGGTTTGAATTGCCCTGCTGATTTAATAAAAGGGATCTTTGAGTTCAGTAATTCCAGGAGTGAATCTATACCGTAATATACTTTACCGGATACTGTGTCTACAAGCGGTATTTCATCTTTACCACGCTCAATATCAAATTTCTCAAAAAGCCCGGCATCTATTGTGCTGAAGCTTTGGCGTCCCTCATTACTCAGGATCCCTGTTCTTACAAATAACCTGGTATACGCTGCACACATTGGGCATTTGTCATCGTAAACCAAAATGTAATGATCTGTTTTCATAACCTCATTTTAAAACATTCAATGGCCTTTCGTACATCTTCCTTACTTCGGCATAACATATCCATGTATAATATACCGCCATGAAAGGCGCTGTAAACAGCAATATCCAGAAGGAACCCATGGGCATCGTAATTAAGGAGATAACTGTTATCCAGTGGTACACATACCGGCTTCCCCATTTTTCAGTGAACCATTTATTAAAAAAGTGAATGATCATACTGATGACCTGCCAGCCGCCCACCACAAAATACCCGATGATAAATGTGTAATCCCGGTTAATGAGGCTTGCCATGGTGAATCCTGCGATCAATACTATGCTGATCCACATATCTGCTTCTTTGAACTTTTTCATATCAAATGTTTTTTATTTTCAGAAAAATTTGAAACATAGTTTTCAAATAAAAGCCGCAAAGCGGCTGAGTGAATGACTCTGCCCTTCAGGGCGGAGTTATTTAAAGAACTTCAGCAGACTTCCCACAAACCAGGACTCATCTGCCTTGATCATCACATCCAGCATTTTATCCGCCTGGTTGCCAAACTTTCTTATTCCGCCTACCGTATCCACAAACTGTTTTACGTTCTTATCTCTTTTATCCCCCTCCACTTCTTCCAATTGGCTCAATAATTTCAGCATGGGGTCCAATTCTCTTTTCTTTCTTTCTTTGATGATCTGTGTGGCCACTTTCCAGATATCTTTCTCAGCAACAAAGAACTCCTTTCTTTCTCCCTGCAATAATACCCGTTCCACAAGCCCCCAGGATATCAGGTCACGGGTATTCATATTCACATTCCCACGGCTGATATTGAGTTGTTCCATAATATCGTCCTGCGTAATGGGGTCGGGACTGATAAGTAGCAGGGCATGTATCTGTGCCATGGTTCTGTTGATACCCCAATGCGTACCAAAGGCTCCCCAACTACTGATGAACTGTGCTTTTGCTTCGGTAAGTTTCATATAAAGCATTTTACACTCCAAAGATAGTGATATTTTTGAATTTTCAAAAGTTTTTGAAAATTAATTTACTGTTTTATGAAAGTCAGGGGCTGTATCCGGTAAGCATTAACAACCCTGTCGTTCTGAAGGGCGGGCTCCCATAAAGGAGAATTTTCAATCACCCTGATAGCTTCGTGATCCAGAACGAATTCAACGGATTTTCTGAGATGAACATCCACACATTTACCCATCTTGTTTACGGTAAACCCTACTCTTACTGTTCCTCCCTTTACAGATTTAATTCCAGCATCAGCATTCAGGTTTTTTGTGAGGTATTTGATCCAGTCTTTATCTCCTTTTTTAAAAGTAGCCTCTCTTTCCACTTTTTGCAGCCCTTCAGGCATTTCTTCTTTTTTCTTTATGGTATCGGGGTCAATCGTTTTTATTAAAGTCCCCATTTCATACTTTTCTTCCAGAACCACCTTACCAGTATCATTATAATGATACCAGTCTTTTGCTTTTTGATTATTATAGTAAGTACCACTTAAAGTTATGGAACCATCCGGAGCATACTCATAATACCACCCGTTTAAAATAGTAAGATTGGAATCGGAATAAGTTCTTACTTTTTGGAGGGGACCCTGTAAAATATAATCCAACCTTTGAAAACCGTCTGGATATTTTTTAATAGCAATAAAAGTTGTGGCCTCTTTAATATCTTCCGTTATGCCTTTTTTTCCAACTAAAACCAGGTTAACTATTTCCTGAGAAAATAGCGCAATCGTATTCTGGCCAAGAATAAAAAGAAGCAGCGCTTTTTTCATTTAAACTGTTTAGGGATGTAAATTAATAGTTATGGCCTCTGCAAAACAAAAAGGTTGGCTTTTTATACCAACGCTTAAATTATTTTAATGATAAACTATTACAGTAAATAAAATATCTGCCCACAATTACAACAACATCGTAACCGGGTTCTCCAGGTACTTCTTCAGTGTTTGCAGGAAAGCAGCTCCCACAGCTCCATCTACAGTACGGTGGTCGCAGCTGAGGGTAAGCTTCATGATGTTGGTAGTGCCAAATCCTTCTGCTTTTTTCACCACGGTTTCCTTTATCCTGCCCACGGCAAGTATAGCACTGTCTGGTGGATTGATGATGGCAGTGAACTCTTCAATATCCATCATCCCCAGGTTGGAGATGGTGAAGGTATTGCCGCTGAATTCCTGCGGCTGCAGTTTTTTATCTTTTGCCTTCCCATATAATTCCTTTGCTTCAGCGGCGATCTGTGATAATGTTTTCTGGTCGGCAAATCTTATCACCGGAACGATCAATCCATCGGGAGTGGCAACAGCGCTGCCAACATGTATATGATGATTCTGGCGGATGAAATCACCCATCCAGCTACTGTTAACTGCGGGATGCTGGCGCAGCGATAAAGCAACTGCTTTTATGATAAAATCATTGAAAGAAATTTTTACCGGGCTCAGTTCATTGATCTGTGTTCGGGCAGAGATAGCATTATCCATATTGATCTCCATGGTGAGATAAAAATGCGGAGCACTGAATTTGCTTTCGCCCAGCCTGCGTGCAATGGTCTTACGCATTTGTGTAAGCGGAATGTCGGTATGGGCTTCTTGTCCTGTTGCAGTAAATACAGGTATTGTCGCAGCAACTGCTGCTGGTTTAGAAGCAGGTGCAGCCGAAGGAACATAACTATCAATATCTTTTTTGGTAACCCTGCCACCATCTCCGCTGCCGCTAACTTTGTTGATATCAATTCCTTTATCAGCAGCTAATTTCTTTGCCAATGGAGATGCTTTTACTCTTCCGTTGGTTATAGCTCCTGACTGTTCAATAGTTGTACTACTTAATTGCTGGGTTTGTGCTTCCTGTGGCTTAGCAGTTTTAGTCGGCGGTTGTGCAGCATTTGCTCCTGATTTTTCTGCGGCTACATAAGCGCTCACATCTGTTCCCGCTTTACCTACAATAGCAATGATCTCATTTATTTTTGCAGCATTGCCGGCTTCCACACCTATATATAATAATGTACCTTCTTCATATCCTACTACTTCCATGGTGGCTTTATCGGTTTCCACTTCGGCCAATACATCATCACTCTTTACAAAATCTCCAACCTTTTTATTCCAGGAAACAATTTTTCCCTCGGTCATTGTATCACTCAATAAAGGCATGCGTATCTCTTTTGCACCGGCAGGAAGGGATACGGTTTCTTGTTTCTGGTTTGTTGTTTGCGGTTGTGGATTTTCGGGTGCAGCTGTGGCTTTTGTAACTACTATGCCGGCTTCATTATCTAAAAGAGATTTATAATCTTCGCCAGCTTTTCCTACAATGGCAATAACCTGGTTGATCTTTGCAGCTGTTCCTGCTGGTACGCCAATGTATAATAGAGTTCCGTCAACATACCCGTTCACTTCCATGGTGGCTTTATCGGTTTCCACTTCGGCCAATACATCGTCGCTTTTCACTTTATCGCCTACCTTTTTATTCCAGGATATTATTTTCCCTTCAGTCATGGTATCACTCAGCAACGGCATGCGAATCACTTCTGCCATAATATTAATATCTGATTTTAGATTGAGCTTCGAAATTAAGGCAAAATGAGGAAAAGAAAGTAGGTTTCATCAATAATCCAGTTCCAGCCGCAGCCTGTCTTTCAATTCCTTCACCAGGGGATACTCCTCGATGATCTTAAGGTATTGTTCCCTTGTATTCAATGGCCTTTCGCCGGGTTGGTTTGTATCTTCATGTTCTATAACAACTACATTGTAGGTCAGTTGCCGGTTGCAAAAATGGTCCTGCAGGTAATCAACCAATGCCGCCCTCTCCTGCTCTATAAATTTCTGTTGTATGTTATTCCCGGTGAGTATCTCGATAGAATTATTGTCAATGATCTTCAGAACTGCCATTTTAAAATTAGTAACTGCCGAATGGTTCTTTTTGGCGCCTAATTTTTCAATGAATTTATCCCAGCATAGTTTCAGTTCATCTTCTGTCAGCTCTTTTGCATCGTTACCATTTACTTTATTTTGAGCCGAAACCTTTTTACGGATAGCATCCAGCGAACCAAGTGATCGTTTAGTTTCTGTTGTAGTTGAAGCTGTTTGTGTAACGGCTTTTTTCTCAATCTCCGGCTGTGGCTCTTCAATAATTAATTTTGCTGCGGGAAGTGGTTCAATCCGTGGCTTTGGACTTATCGTCTTAGCTTCTTCTTTTACTTTAATGACAGGAATACTTTTAAAAGCTACCGGTTTTGAAGTGTCAACCTGTTTTTTTTTTGAAACAACTCCTTCATTATTGACCAACTCAACAGCCTGCATGAGATAACAGAGTTTGATAATGGTCAGTTCCATATGCAACCGTTTATTACGGGCCTGCTTATAATTTATTTCTGCTTCATTCAGCACATTCAATGCAGCAATTAACCAGCTGCTGGAGATTTGCTGTGCTGCCTGCAGATATTTTTGTTTGAAATCATCCGCCACCTCCAGTAAAATTGCAGCCTTTGCATCCTTACTCACCAAAAGGTTCCTGATAAACTCACTATATCCTTCCAGTAAAGTATCCCCTTCAAATCCCTTCCTGTTTATTTCATCATACAACAGCATGGCATCACTCAATTGTTGCTGCTGCATATAACCCAATAGCTTAAAATAATAGTCTTCGTCTAAAATATTAAGGTGCTCTAAGGTATTGGAATAATTTACTTCGCCATTGCTGAAGCTTACAATTTTATCCAGGATACTCAGTGCATCCCTCATACAGCCTTCACTTTTTTGTGCAATCACATGCAGGGCGGCTTTATCAGCCTTAATTTTTTCCTTGTCACAAATTTCTTTCAGGTGTTCTATCGTATCATTATTAGTGATGCGTTTGAAATCGAATATCTGGCAGCGGCTGAGTATGGTAGGAAGTATCTTATGCTTTTCGGTAGTAGCCAGTATAAAGATGGCAAAGGGAGGCGGCTCTTCCAGCGTTTTTAAAAAGGCATTGAAGGCTGCTGTGCTAAGCATATGAACCTCGTCAACAATATACACTTTGTATTTACCGGCCTGTGGCGCAAAACGGATCTGTTCCACCAACGTCCGTATATCATCAACAGAATTATTACTGGCCGCATCCAGTTCATGAATATTTAAAGAGGTGCCTGCATCAAATGAGATACAACTGTTGCAGGTGTTGCAGGCTTCACCATCAGATGACTGGTTTTCGCAATTGATCGTCTTGGCGAGTATCCTTGCACAGGTGGTTTTTCCCACGCCCCTTGGTCCGCAGAACAAAAAAGCATGTGCAAGCTGGTTATTCTTTATAGCATTCTTTAAAGTAGTGGTAATATGGGCCTGTCCAACCACGGTAGAAAAATTCTGTGGCCTGTATTTTCTTGCTGAAACAATGAACTTATCCATACGCCGCTAATTTCGGAATTCTATTCTGGAAAATCGAATTTGTTTTTTTACTGGTTATAATAATATGGGATGACGTTTAAATTCACGGGTACGGTCAAATAAATACCTATAGGTGGCGAGGTTGCGGCTGCGGTAAGTATCACCAAAGCTTTCGGCGACATTGATCATTTTGGGGTTAAAATCACCGATCCACTGCATTTCATAATCGGTATAAAGCTGTTTTTTCCCTTGTACAATTTTACGGCATACGCCAATAATATAAGAGTCAATACCTGTGCCCTGCCATTCGGGTACTACTCCAAATACCAGTCCTACAAATTTTCCGGCAGGCCTGAATTTTTGACGCCATACAAATTCCAGTTTTTGGAGCAATCCGAATTTTCCGCACAGGTGTTTAAAATACTGGTTGATATCCGGCATATTGATGAACATGGCAATGACCTTGCCCTTATGATAGGCAAAGTAAACAATGTTTTCATCCATTACAGGCTTCATTTTTTTAAACATGATCAATACCTGTTCTTTATTCATTTGTTTTAACCCGCCATGCCCTGCCCATGCTTTGTTATACACTTCTGTAAAATCGCCAGCATATTTTTCCAGGTTATTCTTTTTGATGGTTTCATAACTGATATCGGGGTTTGCTTCGTGCATTTTAAACCGCTCCATGGTTTTGGGGGCAAGTGGTTTTGTTGCATCTAATCCAAAACATACCTGGTTAAAAAAGAGTTTGAAGCCATAGTTTTCAAAAAGACTGATATAATAAGGCGGGTTGTAATTCATACAATAAAGTGGCGGCGAAAAACCTTCGGTGATCAAACCCCACCAACGGTCACGTTCGCCAAAATTGATGGGACCATCCATCGCTTCCATACCATGCTGTATCAGCCACTGCCTGGCATTGTCAAATAAAAGATCGGCGGCCTGCTGGTCATTGATGCATTCAAAGAAACCCACACCCCCAATAGGCAGGTCATCGCCTTTGTTCTTATATTTTTTGTTGGTGAAAGCTGCAATACGGCCAATCAGTTTCCCTTCATTATCTTTTAATATCCATCTTATTACTTCTCCAAACCTGAAGGCTTTGTTCTTTTGCTTATCAAAAACCTCATTGATGTCTTTATCCAGGGGGCGGATCCAATTAGGGTCATTTTTTTGGAGTACAGCCGCCACCTGCAGAAATTGTTGGGCAGTATTTTTGTTGTTTACTTTTATTAATTGCATGGTTACAAAAATAAGTATTTCACACATTGTGCATAAAACATATGGTAATACCAGCTGCGTATCATCTTTTTAAGCAATCCGGATCCGTTAGAGTTTAGCCTGTAATTTCTAATATGAGCAGAGTAACCGGCCACACACGACACTTCTTAAAAAAAGATGAAACAAACAATCATCATCATCCTGATAAGTTATAAAATCTTATTCTTGCATAATAACAGCAGTAGGTAAAATGTTAATTTCTAAGTTATTTAAAGTAAATTTATAGTACGAACTGTGTAATTATGAAATCAATATTCCTTTATTCGATACTTATATTATTAATGAGTGGATTTTTTACCGGCTGCAAAAAATCTGATACAATCACTCCACCTCCTTCTGCACCAGACCCATGCATTGGATTGACAATTGTACCGGTTGCCGGAAAAACCCATACCATCACGGGCCAGTCCCTTGGCACCATTACGGCTACATCGCCGATAGGGTCAGGGTATACTTATAGCATTGATGGCAATAATTTTCAGGCTTCCACTAATTTCTTTAATCTGCCGGCCGGCAATTTTACCCTTACTGCGAAAAATGCAGATGGCTGCAAGGGTAACACTTCCATAACAATTAATGGCTATGGCCCTAATTTTTATAATGTAAGAACAATCGTTAATGGCTATTGCGGCCCCTGTCATTTAAATGGCGCCGTAAGTGGAGGTAAAAATTTTGACCTGGATAATGATATTGTGAATTCATGGGACAGAATAAAAATTAGGGCTGTTGACGGCATGCCTACCTTCATGCCACAGGGCGGACAGTTAACAACTGCCGATAAGCAAAAGATCGTGAATTGGGTAAATGCAGGACACAGGATTACTGATTAATATAAACCTCCAGCCAGGTGAGTTTATTATCGGTTTTTTTATTTAATGGAGTTCTGTACCTGTTTATCTGACCTTTAGCATTGGCCTCACCTGTTGAACAGAACCATTTTGAAAACGGGCATAATACACACCTGTGGGCAAATGCGATGCGTCGAAGGGAATGGTTATTCCTGTAGCGGCGGCTGGATAATCTTTTTCTAATAAATTCACTATCAATCTGCCCGCTGTATCAATTATCTGTATTAAAGTGTGTCCGCCACTTGTACTAAATTCAATGGTGGTTTTATTGGTGAATGGATTTGGATAATTGGTGATCAGTGTATTTCCTGAAGTGCTTGGTGGTGGCGCTGTTACACAAACACCATTCTTTATTAAAGGCAGGTCCTGCAACTGACCATTAATGTTTGGTGGAAACAACCCCTCTACGGTTGTTTTCGGAAGGCAAAACCACTTTTCTAAAAGTGTTGAGTAAATACTTCTGAAATCGTACTGCATGGGTATATTGTCATTCACATTTACAGCAGCCGGAATGGCAGGGTTATTTCCCAATACGCCACCCTGTACAGGTTTACCAAACACAAACACCGGGGCAGCTGCTCCGTGATCGGTACCTATACTACTGTTGCTTTTTATCCGGCGGCCAAATTCACTAAATGTCATACCAACCACCCTGTCTTCAGTACCTAAATAAACCAGGTCATCCTGGAAAGCTTTTATGGCATCGCTTACTCTTCCCAACAGGGTTGCATGTGTACCAACGGTAGTATCAGTTGCAGTAGTTTGTAAACTATGATTATCAAATCCTCCGAAGCTTACCATATATACCCTTGTTTTTAAACCGCCTTTGATCAACCGGGAAACAATTTTTAACTGGTCTGCCAGGCTGTTGTTGGTAGGATAAGTACTTTGCTGTGTCACTCTTGCAGCGGCGGCTGTTATGGATCCTGCATATTGCTGTGTTTGCTTTGCAACCGTACGTATAAAAGTCAGTTCTTTACCGGCCTTTGTTGCAGGCACCGGATCACTGGTTCCGTTGATTAACTGGTAGAAGTTGGTAGCGCTGGTAATACTCATGGCCATATTCACACTGGGACCCTGCGTAGTTAAAGAAGCGGTGGAACCAATTTGTATGGCTAGGGGATCGGTCATGTCGGGGTTTGGATACCCTGTTGGGAAATTAGGATATTCATAATTCAGATACCTTCCTGCCCAGCCTGTATATACGTCCTGGTTGCTGTTACTTGCTGTCATCCAAATATCAGTAGCCCGGAAATGTGAAAAGTTGGGTTGAGGGTACCCTACTGCCTGAATTATTTTAAGTTTATTATCATTATACATACTTTGTAAACCTGTCATACTGGGATGAAGGCCCGTATCTGAATAACCGTTTAAACCCAGTATCCTGTTCTGTGGAATTGCAATATTGGTACGGGCTGCATAGTAGAGGTTATAGGTACTGACGGGAATCACCATATTTAAACCATCATTACCTCCGGATAACTGTATTATTACCAACACATGGTCGGTATCTGTTCCGCCACCCATTAATGCCTGCACTAATGGCGAGTTGACATCAAGGGCCCTCACGGCATAACCACTTATTAAAGCAGGAAAGGTAACCGCCATTGATTTTCCTAAAAATTCTCTGCGTTTCATATTGAAATTTTTAAAACAGAATTATTACTTTTTTGTCATACCTGAACCTGGAGCCCTTTACTGATCACCATTCACTACATACTTCTCAAGCCAGTTGATATTCACTTAAATTCATCAGGTACCTGAAGAGATCTTTTAGCCTCGTATTAACTATATTGAAATTAGCCGTAGTGGGGCTGGCAATATAGGCACTCCAGGCATTTGTCCAGTAATAATCATATAGCTGGTTACTAAGCAACATCTGGATTTTCATCTGGTCTTTTACCTGGGGTGATAAGTTCAATCTATAGAGATACTTTAAAGCATCATTTATCAGATCATTCGGGTTGCCTGGATTGGAAAGTGTTTTTGCATATTCAACAAATTCAAACTGCATCCTGAAACCGTTTCTTGAATAACCGTTATTCGTCATCAGGTCGGTATACTGGTTTCTCTTAGGCAGTGAATCTGTAGTGATCCATATCTCATGAAAGGATGGTTCCTGGTAATAAGCCGGCATACCTGCAACATTCGGCGGGTCGTGAAGATTCAGTCCCTGTACATTCATGAAAGAGTACAATGTATTCCAATGACCATAACTGGTATCCCAGTCGGTTAACACGGGCATCCTTACATTGTATTCCCGCATAGCACCAATCACAATATCAGCCGGGGTTTTAATCAAACAACCCTGGTTCAATACATCAAAAAAATGTTCGCTTTCAAACAAAACAGATAAGACAGGCTTAATGTTATAGTTATTATTACGAAAAATATCTGCCAGTGGTGTAATCACATTTGCTTCAGTTGCAGCATCAATTTCATAATAAACAAACCAGCGGTAAAACTTTCTTACGATAAATTTTGCCACTTCATTTTGAGCAAAGATCATGCTGAGCAGATCATTAAGTTCGAGGTCTCCTGCTGTAGCCCCTGTTCTGCCGGTAATCACCGTATTGTTATAAAAAGAAGAAAACTGTTTGTTTACAGTACTGTGGCGGGCCGGATTAAACACCGTTTGATAAGTAGTTCCATTAACCTGCCAACCGGTTAAAACCTTAGCAGCTTCTTTTACATCCGACTCCGTATACTGACTGCCCGGGCCTTTGCCCAAAGTAAATAATTCCTGTAATTCCCTCGCATAGTTTTCATCGGGTGCCGAGGCAGTGTTCAAATAACCATTTAAATAACGCAGCATGCAAATATCAACTGTAATATCCCTGACCATCTGCTTAAAATTACCAAGACAATTTTGCCGGATAGTTGCATGTTGTTTATAGACCCAGTTAGCATTGCCGACTTCATTGGCTTCATTTCCAAAGTGATCTATCCACAGAAAGGTCATTTTCTCCCTTATACTTCTGTCCTGATTGATCATTACGCCGGTCCACCATTTTTTATACGATGCCCGGCGCTGGCTCTGAACTGTTCCATCATTGTTTATATCATTGGTCCAAGTGGTTCCCTGAGCTATATTCGTGTCGGGAGTGGTTGCATTGGCCGAAGTTGCATATTCCTTTACGGGAGGCAACGGATTAGCAGCTACAGGGTTCAGAAGTTCATTAACAGTTTGGCCCACAGTAAGGTTAACAAAATAATCAACATCTGATTTTTTGGCCCCAAACATGGTCCTTTTCAACAGGTGAATTACTTCATTCGTCGTCCAGGGCCCGGTATAAGGATTAAGTCCACTAAAAGTTCTGGGTGATGATGCAGATATAACAGGCACTGGCTTTTTTGCTTTACCCGCTGTAAGAAAGTCTCTTCTGTCCATAGCAGTGTTTTTGGATGAGAGGTTAAAAATAAATAGTTATGACCAAACTGATCTACCAAAGTTTAATCAGGGCTTACTTTTTGTTGGATTCTATGCCTTAATATAACGCTGCCCCCGATTTCTTTATTTTGCTGTTAAGGAAGGATATGTTACTGTATATTCTCTATAATCCCTGCAATACCCTGTCCGCCGCCTACGCAGGCAGTAACCATCCCGTATTTTTTATTCAGGCGCTTCATATCATTTACAAGCTGAATAGTTAGTTTGCAGCCGGTGCAACCCAGTGGGTGACCTAATGCAATAGCGCCTCCATTGATGTTTACTATACCAGGATTCAGTTCAAGTGTTCTTATTACAGCCAATGATTGTGATGCAAATGCTTCATTAAGTTCAACCAGGTCAATATCAGAGAGCTTCATGCCAGCCTGTTTCAAAACTTTTGGTATGGCTTCAACCGGACCCACACCCATAATACGTGGATGAACACCTGCGCTGGCACAGTTCACCAAACGGGCAATGGGTTTTAGTCCCAGTTCATTCACCATCCGTTCGCTCATCACAATAACAAATGCGGCGCCATCACTGGTTTGTGAAGAGTTACCTGCAGTCACACATCCGCCTGCAGCAAAAGCAGGCTTTAATTTGGCCAATCCCTCCACTGAGGTATCGGCACGAACACCTTCATCAGTATCTACCACAAAATTTCTTTTTTGCTTCTTACCCTTTGTATCGAGATAAACTTCTTCCACAGTAATTGGAAGGATCCCCGACTTAAAGTATCCTTCTTTGATGGCATTACCCGCTTTCAAGTGGCTGTTATAACTAAAAGCATCCTGGTCTTCCCTGCTCACATTATACTCTTTGGCCACAGCCTCAGCAGTTAAGCCCATGCTTAAATAATAATCCGGCTCTTTTTCTGCAATGGCATAAGAAGGAACTGTCTTCCATCCTGCTGTAGGAACCAGGCTCATACTTTCTGTTCCACCGGCAATGATACATTCGGCCATTCCTGTTCTTATTTTAGCGGTAGCCATGGCAATACTTTCCAGTCCGCTGGCGCAATAGCGGTTTATGGTAATACCCGGTGCATGAATACCCACTGCTTTGGCCGAAATCATCCGTCCTACTTGTAATCCCTGTTCAGCTTCAGGTACGGCATTACCTACAATAACATCATCTACTCTTTTTGCATCCAGTTGAGGAACGCTTGCAAGCAAACCTTTAATAACATCAACTGCCAGGTCATCGGGCCTGTAAAAACGGAAACCGCCTTTCTTACTTTTAGCAACGGCTGTACGGTAGCCGGCTACGATATATGCTTCTTGCATGATTAAAGTTTAGTTGTTTATGCAACTTTATACCAAAGTTAGAATTTATGTGGCAAACCAAAAAACCGGGTACAGTAGCTTAATTTTGCGCCGATGTATAAACTGCTACGTTCCTTTCTCTTCCTTTTTGACCCGGAATGGGTTCATTATTTTTCGATGAACAGTCTCAAATTGCTTTGTAAGGCCCCGGGGGTGAAGGCTATGATAGCTGGAAGTTTTAATCCTAAAGGCAATATTCAATATTCAATATTCAAACTACAATTCCCAAACAAAGTTGGCTTAGGCGCCGGGTTTGATAAAAATGCAAAATACCTGAATGAGTTGGAAGCCCTTGGTTTTGGATTTGTTGAAATTGGAACCGTAACTCCTCTGCCCCAGGCCGGTAATGATAAACCAAGATTATTTCGTTTACCAAAAGATAAGGCGCTTATCAACCGTATGGGATTTAATAATGATGGGGCAAAAACGATTGCCTGCAGATTAAAAGAGTGGAAAGAGAAAAATAGCCAACGATCAACATTGATCATTGGCGGCAATATTGGTAAGAATAAAATAACCCCGAATGAAGATGCCTGGAAGGATTATGAAAAATGCTTTAATGCCTTACACGAATACGTGGACTATTTTGTTGTAAATGTAAGTTCTCCGAATACTCCGGGTTTAAGGGAATTGCAGGAGAAAGATTCGTTGAGGAAGATACTGGGACAATTAAAAATTAAAAATGAAGAATTAAGAATTAAACGGCCAATACTTTTAAAGATCGCTCCTGATCTGAATACAGAACAGTTGGATGATGTGATCGATCTTGCTATGGAAATAAAATTAGACGGATTAGTGGCCACTAATACAACCATCAACCGGACAGGGCTTATAACACACAATTCACAACTCACAAAAATTGGCGCAGGTGGATTGAGTGGGTTACCTGTAAAAGAGAGAAGTACAGAAATAGTAAGCTACATTCATCAAAAAACTAATGGACAAATTCCCATTATTGCAAGTGGGGGTATATTTACAGGAGAAGATGCAAAAGACAAGATTAATGCCGGAGCATCTTTGGTGCAGGTGTGGACTGGTTTTATTTATGAGGGACCAGGTATCGTAAAGCGAATTTGTAAACAACTAAAAGAATAATAGGCAATAAGTAACTTGCAGTATGCAATTTGCCTATTGCCAATTTAAAAAATATGGAACATCTTTTTACATCAGAAAGTATCATCAGTTTTTTCATACTGGTTATACTGGAAGTAGTGCTGGGTATCGACAATGTGATCTTCGTAAGCATCATCCTTAACCGTTTAAATAAAGAAAAGGACCAGAAAAAAGCAAGAAGGATATGGATGGTTACCGGAATCATTTCCCGCAGTTTATTATTGATGGGTCTGGGGTGGCTACTCACACAAAAAGGAAAAGCCGTATTCACGCTATGGGGAAAAGGATTTGACCTGGCAAGCATTGTGATGCTGGCCGGAGGTTTATTCCTTATCTATAAATCGGTGATGGAGATACACCATAAACTGGAAGGAGAAGACCCGAATGCGACAACTAAGAAAACCAAAGGTATAACGCTTCTCAATGCCATCGGGCAGATCATGCTGATTGATGCGGTATTCTCCTTTGACAGTATCATCACTGCAGGCGGTACGGCAAAATATGTAGAGATCATGATCGCTGCGGTCGTGATCGCAATGACCATCATGTTCCTGTTCAGCCCGGCTATTTCTGCATTCATTCATAAACATCCTACATTGAAGATGCTCGCACTTTCTTTCCTGGTCATGATCGGTATCAGCCTGATCATTGAAGGATGGGACAGTGAGGCGGCTCACCAGCTACACCTGAAGAATTACATCTACTTTGCCATGGCATTCTCCTTTATAGTTGAACTGCTGAACATGATTATGCGGAAAAAACAAAAAGCCCATTTAGTTGAATTGAATGAGCCGGTATTAAAGGAAGAGGAAAAGGATTACTCAGACGAGGCTAAGTAAGGTGGAAGCAACAATACCAGCGGTTTCTGTTCTTAGTCTTGTTTGGCCAAGGGTAATGGCGATGAAATGATTTTTAACAGCCTCTTCTACTTCCGCTGAAGTAAAATCTCCCTCTGGCCCGATCAGAATTATTTTTGAAGACAACGATTCATTAATCATCTCAGACAAACTCCTTTTCTCTGCATCAATACAATGAGCGATGAATTTTTGCTGGTGCGTTGCTGTTGTAACGACTTTAGTGAATTTAACCGGTTCATGAAGTATTGGCAACCAGGTTTGTTGCGATTGCAGCATAGCGCTTACCAGGATGCTTTTCATCCGCTCAAATTTAAAAGCGGTCTTTTCTGTTCTTTCACAAATGAGTGGAATGATCTCTGTTACCCCTATTTCTGTTGCTTTTTCGAGGAACCATTCAAAGCGACCGGAGTTTTTTATTAATGAGATGGCAATGGTTATTTTGAATTTTGAATTTTGAATTTTGAATTGTTCAACAATTCTGACAGCACACTTTTTTCGGTTGTTATCTGTTATCTGGCAGGTAAACAAATCTCCTTTGCCATTGGTGAGTTGCAAATGCTCTCCATGCTGCATACGCAGCACCTGCACAATATGCTTACTGCTGTCTTCATCCAACAGCAAGTCAGGTGATGACACTTCAATATCTTCTTTATAAAAAAAGGGTAATGCCATAGATTGGGAACAAATCTAAAATTCATTCTCCATTCTCCTGTAAATAATTATCAGGCATCGGCAAGGGCTTGGCTATTGTTCTTAACGAGTTGAGTTATATGATCAATAAATATGGAAAGGGTGTACCTGTACCTGTCGAGGATCTCTCCTTCATCGGGCCAGATCATCCTGTTTTTATCAATAGCGGCAATACTTTTTTGAAATATTTCGTCATTGTCAAACTCCGAAAAAAGCTGGTGGGTTTTAAGCCTGATGGCAGCAATTTTTTCAGACTGCTTTTTATACTCGGGGCCAGCTTCCTGTGCCTGTGCTGGAACGGGATGTAAATGCTGCAGCAGTTCGTCAATAGAGTCTATACATTCTTTTGCTTTGCTGATAAAATAATCTGTTGATCTCATCATAAACTATTTAAACTATTAATAATCTAAAATGTTATTCAACTTGTGGCTAAGAGTTAAAATGGTGCATCTTCGTCAAATTCGCCGTCATTCATCTTACTTCCCTTTTGAATGTATAGTTTGGCTCCATCTCCGTCATCGGTCTTAACAGGTTTCCAGTTTCCTCCAGGTGAGCCCGATGCGAAATCGCTGCCACCTTCTTCTTCAATGAATTTCTGAATATGCAGCAATGCTTTCAATTTCACCGTATCTAAACTACCATTACGATGCTTGGCTATCTTTACAAATGTTTCGCCTTTATTGCTTTCACCAAATTCATTGGCGGTTATATCATAGTATTCTGGCCGGTAAAGGAACATTACCATATCAGCGTCCTGTTCAATAGCGCCAGATTCCCGCAAGTCACTCAGTTGAGGGATTTTTGCGCCTTCTTTTCTTTTTTCTACCTCACGGCTTAGCTGAGATAATGCAATGATAGGTACCTGTAATTCTTTTGCCAGGCCCTTCAGATCTCTCGAAATACGGCTTATTTCCTGCTCCCTGTTTACATTACGATTTTCACCAGCGCCACTCATCAATTGCAAATAGTCAATAATTATGAGGCCTACATTGTGTTTGTTTTTCAAACGGCGGCATTTGGCCCTTAATTCAAAAATATTCAGTGCCGCTGTATCATCAATAAAGATCGGCGCTTTTGATAATCGCTCAATACCTCTTTTATACAATTGCTTCATCTCATGCTCTTCCAGTTTACCACGGGCAATTTTTTCGAGCCATATCTCACTTTCGGCGCTTAATATCCTTTGTACCAATTGGCCGCTGCTCATCTCCAAACTAAAGAAACCTACTGCGGTTGGTTTTGTAGGATGCAAGGCAGCACTTCTTGCCAGGTTCAATGCAAAAGCTGTTTTACCAACAGAAGGCCTTGCAGCCAACACGATAAGGTCGGTTGACTGCCAGCCGTATGTTATCCTGTCAAGTGAACTAAAACCAGTAGGTACACCGGTAATATCTTCCTGTCTGTTGCGCATGTCTTCGATGCGCTGGATCGTTTTTACTAAAACCGTATCAATGCTGTCGAAATTCTTGCGCAGGTGATTATTGGTTATTTCAAATAACTTGCTTTCGGCTTCATCAAGCATATCAAACACATCGGTACTGTCTTCATAAGCATCACCAATAATTTCTCCGCTGATACGAATCAACTCTCGTTGGATGAATTTTTGTAAAACGATCCTGGAGTGTGCTTCAATATTGGCAGAGGAAACAACAGCGTTGGTTAGTTTAGTAACATAATAAGGCCCGCCAACGGCATCCAGTTCTTCACGGAATTTTAATTCTTCAACTACGGTTAAGAGGTCGATGGGTAAACTCTTTATAGCCAAACCCTGCATAGCTCTGTATATACGTTGATTGGCATCAACATAAAAACACTCGGGTTTCAAAATTTCAACAACTGTATCAAACGCACTTTTTTCCAGCATGATGGCACCTAATACAGCTTCTTCCAGTTCCTTTGCCTGTGGCGGAACCTTGCCATACATCATTGTTCCAAGGTCGAGCGGCGTTTTACGGCGCAGCTTTTTATCTTTATTAAAGTTAGTAAGTTCCATTTTTCTAATGCCTGTGCTTTATCAGGGTTATTGGCTGCAGGGCGGCTAAGGTAAATGCAATCGGAGATTAAAGTCGGTTTCATTTTTATCCACACACACAATATAAATAGTTTTGCATGTGTTTTCCACCCTTCATTCACAGCAAAGTTAACTTATCAAGGCGTTATTAACAGCAAATCCCCAAACAAAAAATCAATAAAATGGAACAAGAGGCTTAGTTTATTAACAATTCTTTTATCCCCAAATTTCTTTTTCTGCACCACTATTTTTTTTAGGTCATTTGTGTTTTTCAATGCAGGTGTTTAACTTATAAGTCTGCATTATTATACTTCCTTTTCAAAAAACTATCTTTGCCAGACTATAACAAATATCAACAAGTAGATGACCATTAGTTACAACTGGCTTTGTGAATACCTTCCCGAAAAAATTGAACCGGAAAAACTGAGTAAGATACTTACCGGGATTGGGCTTGAAGTGGAAAGCCTGGAAAAATATGAGGCCGTAAAAGGAGGATTGAAGGGTTTGATAATTGGAGAAGTTATCACCTGTGAAAAACACCCTGATGCTGATAAATTAAAACTTACATCCGTTAATATTGGTACTGCCGAAAACCTGCAGATCGTTTGTGGCGCTGCAAATGTGGCTACCGGGCAAAAAGTAGTAGTTGCAACCATAGGAGCCACCATCTACCCGGTAAACGACGAACCCCTAACCATAAAAAAAACAAAGATCCGGGGTATTGAAAGCCAGGGCATGATATGTGCCGAAGACGAAATTGGACTGGGGCAAAGCCATGCAGGCATTATGGTGCTACCCGAAGATGCTAAGGTTGGCATTCCTGCTGCAGAATATTTTCACCTTACTGAAGATCATATTTTCGAGATCGGCCTTACGCCAAACCGCATTGACGCCATGAGTCACCTGGGCGTTGCCAGGGATGTATGCGCCTACTTATCGCACCACAATAAAAAAGATATCACGGTAAAGTCTCCCTTTAAAAATAATTTCAAACCCGATAATCAGGGCTTACAGATGGAAGTGGTTATTGAAAATGCAGATGCTTGCCAGCGTTATTCGGGTGTAAGTATTGAAAATGTAACCATTGCTGAAAGTCCAGACTGGCTGCAACAAAGATTAAAAAGTATTGGATTAAGGCCCATCAACAATATTGTGGACATTACCAATTTCATCCTGCATGAAACCGGCCAGCCGCTCCATGCATTTGATGCTGATACGATAAAAGGAAAAAAGGTGATCATCAAAAATTTACCGGAAGGAACTCCCTTTGTTACGCTGGATGATAAAGAAAGAAAACTCTCTTCAGAAGACCTGATGATCTGCAATAGCAGTGAACCTATGTGCATTGGCGGCGTTTATGGTGGTATCCAAAGCGGCGTGTCGGAAAAAACCACGAGTATTTTTTTAGAAAGCGCCTGGTTCAACCCGTCAGATATTCGTAAAACATCATTACGACATGGTCTTCGTACCGATGCAGCTACACGGTTTGAAAAAGGAGTTGATATCAGTAATACCGTTACGGTTTTAAAAAGAGCAGCTATGCTCACTAAAGAAATTGCCGGTGGCGATATTGCCAGTGATGTGGTGGATGTGTATCCTGTTCCAAGACAGAAAACACAAGTGGCGCTTAAATATCACTACCTGAAAAAATTAAGCGGCAAAAATTATCATGGGGATACGGTTAAAAATATTTTGAACAGTTTAGGATTTGAATTGCTGAAAGAAGGCGATGATGAAATGAGGTTTTGTGTTCCGCTCAACAAACCCGATATTACTATTGCTGCAGATGTTGTAGAAGAAATAATGCGGATAGATGGACTGGATAATGTAGAGATTCCAACCATGATAACCATTGCTCCTTCTGTAGAAACACTGTCTCATGAAGTGGCATACACAGAAAAAACTGCTGAATACCTGGCTGGTTCGGGTTTCAGGGAAATATTCACCAATTCTATCACCAATAGTGCATATTATAGTGAAGAAATTTTGCAGGCAACGGTGAAAATGATAAATAATTTAAGTGAGGAATTGAATATTCTGCGGCCCGGCTTGATGGTAAAAGGTTTGGAATCCATTTCATGTAATCTTAACAGGAAAAACAATGACCTTAAGTTTTTTGAATTCGGCAAGACCTATTCCGTAAATTCAACAGGCAGTTATACAGAAAATGATCACCTGGCCATTTATATTACCGGGAACATAACTGCTGATAGCTGGAAGTCAAAAACAGGAAAGGCAGATTTTTATTTTCTTAAGGCAGTATTTGAAAAGATCATTAACATACTGGGGCTAAACATTGATTCATATACACAAGATGAAAATGCAGCCTTGTCAAACAGCCTGCAGGTCAATATCAAAAATGAAAAAATTGCCGAGTTGGGGTCAATAAGCAATAAAATACTTGACAGGTTTGATATAAAGCAGCCTGTTTTTTATGCCGACCTCAATTGGGATAAATTACTTGAGTTAAACAGGAAAATAAAAATAGAATACAGGGAAGTTGCTAAGTATCCAGCTGTACACAGGGACCTGGCAATTATCGTCAATAAAACTGTCCGTTTTGAAGAAGTAGAAAAAGCCACCCAGGCTGCCAGGCTTAATAAATTAAGATCAATTCGTTTGTTTGATATATTTGAAAGCGAAAAGCTAGGTATAGATAAAAAATCTATGGCAGTTAGTTTCACTTTTTTAGATGATGAAAAGACGCTTACCGATAAAGAAATAGACGGTATGATGAATAAAATCATTTCTTCTTACGAAAAAGAATTAAACGCAGAGATAAGGAAATAATTTGCGGTGATCTACAACAGTATGTCTGATTTGGAAAAAAATATTAAACGCATCAATGACAAGCTTCAGCTATTGCTGAGGGACTACCAGCAATTGCAAAAAGACAATCAGCGGCAAACCATCCTGATTGAGGAGCTGACAAAGACAAAAGAAAAAAGTAGCCAGCAAATAAAAACATTGCAGGAACAGGTGGGTATTTTAAAAGCCGCTACCGGGCAAATGAATGACGCCGATAAAAAAGCTTTTGAAAAACACATAAACCAATACATTAAGGAAATAGATAAATGTATTGGTATCTTAAGTGAATAGGTTTATACTCTTTTAACGAGCCTGAGTAATTGTCCTCCTTCAACATTGTTCAGCTCTAAAGAATAGCTGCCATAAGGCAGGTCATTAAGCCCACACCAGTTGAAATATTTCTGGGTATATCCGGGGCTGGTTTCTGTGGTAGAGCAAATTTCCCCCTTGTCATTCCGTAAAACGAATTTTAAAGGGTACACGGTGATCTTTTCCAACTCAATAGTAACAGAGTCGGTAAAAAAGGCTTCTTTGATCCTGGCAAACATGATTAAACTGGTTTTTGTTCTTAAATGGTTAAAAGGGGCCGGTCTTTTAAATAAAATAGAGGATAACAAACACTGTTTAGCTGAAAAACAAGTGTAAAATCGATTTTATGTGATAGGAAGATTGGTGGCTTGCTTGGTAAGAGATGACAAAATAAAACATTAATTTTAAATATGCAAGAGTTAATACCCATAAATATTGTGATTGGTGACCGGAGCTACCGTATAAAAACCAGCCCTTCGGATGAAGAAACCATACGCCGCACCTTAAAAACCATCAATGATAAGATCATTGAATTTAAAACCCAGTTTGCCGGCAAGGATATGCAGGACTATATTGCCATGGTACTTATCTGGTATGCCACCCAGGCACAGGATAAAGGGAACCCCGGGCTGGAAAAAGAAATTACTGAGGCATTGCGAAAAATAGAATCGCAATTGGATAAGGTAAAATAAGCAACCATATCCAAAGAAATAGCTTTAAACTCCTTATCTCCCCCATTTCTCCAAACAAATTACTTATCTTCGTCAATCAATTATCTCACTTGGCCGTTTAGACGGTTTTTAGGTGAATAAAGAGAGTAATCACATGATTTTGAACCGATTTAAAACAGAAACAATTAATGGAACCGATAATCATATACATTATCATAGGTGCAGCCGCACTCATAGTGGGCTTAATACTGGGTAAACTGGTATTTGCCAAAAACACTCAAAAGAAAATAGAAGAAGCAGAGCAGCAGGCTCAAAAGATCATTTCCGACGGACAATTACAGGCCGAGACCCTTAAGAAAGAAAAGCTTTTGGAAGCTAAGGAGAAGTTTGTGCAACTTAAGTCAGACCATGACCGGGAAGTGATGCAGCGTAATCAAAAGATTGTTGAAGGTGAAAACCGTATCAAACAAAAAGAACAATCCCTTAACCAAAAAGACCAGAACCTTGAAAAGCATATCAAAGACAATGAGGCTATTAAGGAAAACTTAAATCGCCAGATCGAGATAGTCAATATTAAGCGTACCGAACTGGAAAAACACCAGGAAGAACATATACGTCGCCTTGAAAAAGTAGCCGGTCTTTCAGCTGAAGACGCTAAGGCGCAGTTAATAGAAAGTCTGAAACAGGAGGCACAGACTAAAGCTATTGCCTTGCAGCAGGAGATCATTGAAGATGCAAAACTAAAAGCCAATAAAGAAGCCCGTAAAATTGTTATCCAAACCATACAGCGTACAGCTGCAGAGCAGGCTATTGAAAATGCCATCACCGTATTCAACCTTGAAAGTGATGAAATAAAAGGCTCAATAATCGGCCGGGAAGGCCGTAACATACGTGCCATAGAAGCCGCAACCGGGGTAGATCTTATAGTAGATGATACGCCGGAAGCCATTGTACTTTCTTCCTTTGACCCATTACGCAGGGAAATTGCACGCTTGTCTTTACAACGCCTTGTAGCCGACGGTCGTATCCATCCTGCAAGAATTGAAGAAGTGGTTGAAAAAACAAAAAAGCAAATAGACGACCAGGTAATGGAAATAGGAGAACGTACTGCAATGGAACTGGGTGTACATGGTTTGCATAAAGAACTTATCAGGATGGTTGGCCGTATGCGATTCAGGTCATCTTATGGTCAAAACCTGTTAATGCACAGCAGGGAAACTGCTAATCTTTGTGCTATCATGGCTTCAGAGCTGGGTATGAATGCAAAACTGGCTAAAAGAGCGGGCCTGTTGCATGATATTGGAAAAGTACCAGATGAAGAGACAGAATTGAGTCATGCCCTGCTTGGTGCAAAACTGGCTGAAAAATATGGTGAAAATCCAGCCGTAGTGAATGCCATTGGGGCTCACCACGACGAGATGGAAATGCAATATGTAATATCACCTATCATACAGGCCTGTGATGCTATTAGTGGTGCAAGGCCTGGAGCAAGAAGGGAGATAATGCAGCAATATATTCAGCGTATTAAAGATCTGGAAAACCTTGCGATGGCATATACCGGTGTGGAAAAAGCCTATGCCATACAGGCCGGAAGGGAACTAAGGGTTATTGTGGAAGCCGATAAAGTAACCGATGGCGACAGTGATAAACTAAGTTTTGAAATAGCCCAGAAAATACAGACTGAAATGACCTTCCCCGGCCAGATAAAGGTTACGGTTATCAGGGAGAAGCGGTCAGTGAACGTGGCGAGGTAAAAATATTCAACATCCAATATTCAATATTGGATATTTACCCCTACCTTTGCCATCCGCAAAAAAACGAATTATTATGAGCGCAATAGCATTTGTTCATGAACAGTTGGGCACAAAAGCCAAATCTTCGATTCCGAACTTCAAAGCAGGTGATAATATTACTGTTAATTATAAGATCATTGAAGGTAATAAAGAACGTATCCAGAGTTTCAAAGGCGATGTGATCAAACGCCAGGGAGTTGGTGCAACTGCTTCATTTACAGTACGTAAAATGAGCGATGGTATTGGTGTAGAACGCCTTTTCCCGGTATTTTCTCCCAATATTGACAGCATCGTATTGAACAAAGTGGGTAAGGTTAGCAGGGCTAAACTGTACTATTTGCGTGAAAGAAGTGGAAAAAGCGCCCGTATCAGGGAAAAAAGAATGGCGGTGGCTAAAAAGTAATTTGCTGGCTTATAACAATTTATACTATTCAAAAAGTGAAATATCAGGTATTTCGCTTTTTTTATTTCAAAAAATTATGAGCTTGGTATTATAATTGTTATGTTTACAATCAAATTTCAATCCTTCGAAAAGACGTTTACCCCGGAGTTAACTTAAAACTTAACTTTTTTAATCTTAAACCGTTTACCATGAGAAGGATTGTTCTTTCACTGATTATTGTATTTTCTGTAGCTTTTTTGGTTTCCTGCGCAAGAGGTATTTCTCCGGAACAAGCTGCCAATGGCAAAGCCAGATGCGGTAAAAATTATATCCGCTAATAAGGTTTTCACATACTTATTGATTGGTTAACCTGTAGTTAACTTTGTTGTATCAAATAACAGAGCAAGTCAATATTTGATTTATCTTTACTGCCTAAATCAAGATTATGACATTATCATTTTTGAACAGCATTCTTTTATTCTCCCTCCCGGGCGGTGGCGAGTGGATACTCATCATCATCGTGGTCTTATTAATGTTCGGTGGAAAAAAGATCCCTGAATTAATGAGAGGTATTGGCCGTGGAATGCGTGAATTTAACGATGCTAAAAATAATGTAAAGAGTGAAATTGAGGAGGGCATGAAAGAAAAAGACAACAAATAAAAATTAATTTACCCGGGAGTAAATACTCCCTTTTTCGGCTGAAGTAGACCCCCATTAGTATGGGCTCACTTCAGCCGATTTCATATTAACCAATTTTGTATCTACCTGTTATGTTTTCATTTGAGAATATACGGCAATATCACAGCGATCTGAATATTAATAAAACCAGTTGTGTTAAGGCTGTAGAACATTACCTACAACAAATTGAAGCAAATAAAAAACTCAATGCGTTTACGGAAGTATTTAACGAAGAGGCACTGAAAAAAGCATCCGAATTAGATGAATCAAGAAAACAAGGAAACACTCTTAAGAAACTACACGGAGTGGTGATTTCTATTAAAGATGTGATCTGTTATAAAGATCATACCATAACAGCTTCGTCAAAAATATTGAAGGGATTTAAAAGTTTATACACAGCAACTTCTTTACAACGTTTGCTGGATGAAGACGCCATAATAATTGGCAGTTGTAATTGCGATGAATTTGCGATGGGGAGCTCTAATGAGAATTCGATTTATGGAAATACGTTAAATGCATTAGATCATACAAAAGTGCCGGGTGGATCTTCAGGTGGGAGTGCTGTTGCTGTGCAAGCTGGCTTATGCATGGCCAGCCTTGGAACCGACACCGGTGGTTCCGTAAGGCAGCCGGCAGATTTTTGTGGAATTATTGGTTTAAAGCCAACTTATGGCAGAATATCCCGCCATGGCTTAGTTGCTTATGCTTCATCATTTGACCAGGTGGGTATTTTCAGTAAAAGTATCGATGATGTGTCCCTTTTATTAGACATAATGAGCGGCGCCGATGAATACGATAGTACTGTATTACAACAAGCAGATAAGGTTCTTGTTAATCCTTCTCCCGGTAAGGAAAAATATCGTATTACATATTTCAGAGAAGCACTTCATCATCCTGCGCTGGATGAGGAAATAAAACAAAGTATTTTATCTCTCATTGATACGTTAAGATCGAATGGACATACCGTTACGGAAATAGATTTTGACCTGCTTGATTATGTGGTACCTGCCTACTATGTTTTAACTACAGCTGAGGCAAGTAGCAATCTTAGCAGGTATGATGGGATCAGGTTTGGCCACCAGGCCGGAAAAAATGTAAAAGATCTAACAGACTTTTATAAAACCACACGCAGTGAGGCTTTTGGCAAAGAAGTGCAGCGCAGGATAATGCTGGGCACTTTTGTATTAAGCAGTGGATATTATGATGCGTATTTTAGCAAAGCCCAACAGGTACGCAGGTTATTAAACGACAGGACAGAAGCTGTTTTTGCTGAGTTTGACGCCCTTATAATGCCTACCTCTCCAACAACTGCATTCTCTATTGGCGACAAAACAAATGACCCGGTTGCCATGTACCTGGCAGATATTTTCACCGTCTTTGCAAATTTAACGGGAATACCGGGTATCTCCATTCCGCTATTCAGGCATAGTAACGGAATGCCTTTTGGCCTCCAGGTGATGACTAAAAAAACAGAAGAGTTAACTTTGCTGCAGATTGCCGATCTGCTCATGAATGAATACAGGGGAAATTAGTAAATATTAAAATGAAGAACCTACTTTTCATATTCTGGCTTCAAATAATCTTGCTCACTGCAAAAGCGGGTAATATTGCTGATATCCTGCAGCAACAAACACCCGCTGACACAAGCATTGTTAAAGACCCCGTGGAAGATGAAATCATTGCTGAAGTAATAAAAACAAAAGCACCTCCCCAAAAAGAACAAGTGCAGTATTTCAGCCAGGTAACAAAATATGGCTTCAAAAATCTATTTGCACAATATAATTACAACCCTGCACTACCCTATTCAGTGCAGGTAAATCCAAATGCTGAAAGTTATATGCAGGATTATTTAAGGCTGCATAGTAACAACCTGATAAAAATGAAGGGGTGGGGTCAACCTTATTTTAATTTAATAGACAATATTCTTTCGCAATACGGGTTGCCCCGCGAGCTCAAATACCTTGCAGTGATTGAAAGTAATTTGAATTCCGGAGCTACAAGTTGGGTGGGCGCTGGTGGGCCATGGCAGTTTATGCCATATACAGCAAGAGATTATGGACTTGTAGTAAACAGGGTTTTTGACGAACGCCGTGATTATTACAAGAGTACTCATGCAGCAGCAAGGTATCTCTTAACTCTCTACAGTCAAATGCACGACTGGTTATTGGTAATTGCTGCTTATAATGGGGGTCCTGGCAGGGTTTATAGTGCCATCAAAAAAAGCGGAAGCAGAAATTTCTGGTCTCTGCAGTATTATTTACCTGAAGAAAGCAGGAATCATGTAAAGAAATTTATTGCCACGCATTATATTATGGAAGGCTCCGGAGGTATTACCACCACACCAAATTTAAGTGGTGGCAGTAATGGTATGAACGCCTACGATAACAAACCTGCGCTTACAGAGCAGGAACTTGAAACAGCAGTTACCCAAAGCATAACAGGAAAATACAATTCTTTAGTCATTACTAAAAACTTATCAATGGATATTGTAACATTCAATCGGTACAATCCAGACTTTGATAATATGATGTCAATTAATGGTAATTATGATCTTAGGTTACCGGCCGATAAAATGCAGCTTTTTTTAGCAAACAAATATGTGATTTTGAATGAGTGTGTACAACTGCTGCTGGGAGATAACCCTGTACCATCCAATCAAACTACTACCTACCCTACCCAAAAAGCGTCTAAGAAAAAAAAGAATTGACATTATTGCAGCACCTTTATCATGGCAGCTGCTTTTAGCATACATTCTTCATATTCCAGGGCAGCATTGCAATAGTAAGTGATACCGCTGCCTGCTTGAAATGAAATGTACTTATTTGTTTCATTATAAAGAATACTCCGGATTACTACATTAAAATCAAAATCACCTGCCGGATTTACGTAGCCTATTGCCCCTGAAAATAAACCACGCCTTGTTTGTTCGTATTGTTCAATCAATTCCATTACTCTTTTTTTAGGAGCCCCTGTCATAGACCCCATTGGGAATGTTGCCTTGATGCAATCTATCCAGTTAAATCCCTCTTCTATTTCACCACTTACAGTGCTTATCATTTGATGAACCTGGGGAAAACTATAAAGCCCAAACAATTCATCCACTTTTACGGAACCGGCTTTGCAGATCCTGCTGAGGTCATTTCTCACCAGGTCAACTACCATCACATTTTCACTTTTTTCCTTGGGGCTCTGTAAAAGATAATCTCTTGATCTTTCATCTTCCGTATTGTTTGCCGGGTTTCTTTTTGATGTTCCTTTTACAGGCTGAGAAAAGAGCCTGTCTCCGGTCTTCTTCAAATATCTTTCAGGGCTGGCACACAAACAATACCGGTCATTTATTTTATAGAAGACAGAAAAAGGATTCGGAGAAAGGTTCGTTAATTGATCATAAACATACAAAGCGTCAATTTCTGCAATTTCAGCAAAAAATTCCTGGCAAAAATTGATCTCATAACAGTCGCCACGCAGAACATGCTGTCGTAATTTCTCTATAATGCTTATATAGACATCTTTCCCTATTTTATTACGTATTGCGGGAGTTTTCTTTATCGCTCCGGTAACAAATAAAGGTTGGACTATAATGTCGGAGTAAATTTCCTGGGCTCCTGAATCACAGAATATAATTATCTCGTTCGCATTGAGTTGAAGCACAATTTCAGGTTCAAAAAAATACAGATCACTAAACCCTATGTGATCTTCATGGCCAGAGCTTAATTTCTCCGTTTCATTCTTTAAATCGTATCCAAAATGGCCGAAAAGCCATGTTGCCTTATTTATTTCATAAAATTTTTGCAATTCCGCATAAGCTTTGCCGGCATTAACTTCTATATTTCTTTTGCACCCGGCAGCCAGCAAGCATTCAAAAGCCGGTTTTGAATAATTGTAATTCCGGTTATCCAGAAAACAAAAAATGTTGAACCGGTTTGTCCAATTCAACATTTGCAATCTAAACTTATTAAAATCATCAACAGGGAAAGAAGTACCTGTTTTTTCTTGTTTAATTTTCCCTGTCAATGAATTTTGCATTAATAGTCATCGTCGTCATCATCAAAATCTCCGCCACCATCGAGGTCGTCAAAACCAAGGTCTTTAAAATCATCATCTACTTTAAAATCGTCATCGTCTCCACCTTTAGCACCTTTTTTCCCGCTCGGTTTTTTGCCCTTTGATTTTGGTACATCAAATTCATCGAAATCCGGATCCCATTCTTCCTCTTCTTCCGGTTTTTCCCAATCATCCGCAATCTCTACATCATCGTCATCATCATCATCTTCATCGTCTGTTTTTTTCTTTGGAGAAGATTTTTTCTTTGACGGCTGTTTCATATCCACCTCATCATCATCATCAAAATCATCATCGTCGTCATCCTGTTTTGGTTTGGGCGATTTTTTTGCAGATTTAGTTTCAGGTGGAGTACCTGCTTTAGTAGCTGTCTTTTTAGTTTTATCAGATTTTAAAACCATAGTTCAAAAAGGATTATTAGTGTAAAATTTCCTAGAGTTTTTTAAATAGCCAAAAATATTGCGAACTTTTTTTTAAATTTTTTAAGCCATTACCAATTGATCTCTCCCGGGGCCGTTGCTGATATACTTAACAGGCACTCCTAAAAATTTATTCAGGTAATTGATATAATCTTTCATCTCCTTTGGCAGGTTATTGTATTCGGTTATTGCGGTTATATCTTTCTTCCAGCCGGCAAAGGTCTTGTATTGGGGTTTAACATCCACACGGTTCATTTGAAAAGGTACAAAATTCTTTTCTTCGCCATTAATGCTGTAGCCATTGCACACATTCAATTCGGGTAGTGCATCCAAAATATCTGCCTTGGTCATGATAATTTGTGTAACCCCATTTATCATACAGGCAAACTGCAAAGCAACCAGGTCAATCCACCCACACCTGCGGGGGCGACCAGTGGTGCTTCCGAATTCATTCCCTGTCTTGCGTATCAGTTCGCCTGTTTCGTCATTCAACTCTGTAGGGAACGGCCCACTGCCAACCCGGGTACAATACGCTTTAGAAACGCCAAACACTTCTTTGATCTTTTGTGGCGCTATACCCAATCCGGTACAGACACCAGCCGATATGGTACTGCTGCTTGTAACAAACGGGAAAGTGCCAAAATCAACATCCAACATACTTCCTTGTGCCCCTTCTGCCAATACCTTTTGTCCCTTTTGTATCTTTTCATTAATAAAGTACTCTCCATTCACTATTTTGAAGCCCCTTAAAAATTCAAGCGCTTCAAAAAACTCTTCTTCCCATGCGCTAATATCTTCCTGGAAATTAAAACTGTCCAATAACTTCTGATGTTTCAGCCTGAGTTTTATATATTCTGTTGTAAAACTTTTGTCTAATAAATTACCAACACGTAACCCATTACGGCCAGTCTTATCCATATAGGCCGGGCCTATGCCCTTTAACGTACTTCCTATCTTTTCATTGCCTTTAGATAATTCACTGGCTTTATCAATAGCCCGGTGAGTAGGCAGGATAAGGTGGGCCCGTTCGCTGATGTATAGATTCTTCTTATAGTCGATCCCCATGGCCGCCACATTTTCACATTCCCTTTTTAAAGTAACAGCGTCAAGTACCACTCCATTACCAATAAGGTTGGTTTTATCTTCATGAAAAATGCCGCTTGGTATCTGGTGAAGAACAATTTTCTTTCCATCCACATACAGGGTATGTCCCGCATTCGGTCCTCCCTGGAAACGGGCAATTACATTATAATTTTTAGCAAAAAAATCTACAATTTTCCCTTTGCCTTCGTCGCCCCATTGCAACCCGAGTATAACATCTACCATTTAGTGTTGAATATTTAAGATTTGATATGTAATGATATTACCGCCGGCATTCATACTACCAAGGCCAGTCATGGCAACCGTGTAAAAATAAATTGAAAAATAACAACCACCTAAAATGATATAGGGTTGTTTGAAAATTGGGGAAAGCATAATGGACAAGCCAGGTCAATCCTGCGTTATGCCACTTTAAGCATGCTTAATTTGCTGCTGCTGAATTTACGGTGTGCATACTCCAGGGTAACGTCAAATACCTTTACTTTTTGAGAGGGTAATTCATACATGGCATCTGTAAGGATGCTTTCGCAGATACTACGTAGCCCACGGGCACCCAGTTTATATTCCATGGCCTTTTGAACCATAAAATCCAAAACTGCCGGGTCAAATTTTAATTCGATACCCTCGATCTCAAATAAACGGGTGAACTGTTTTACAAGGGCATTTTTGGGCTCTGTCAAAATACTGCGGAGTGTTTCGGCATCCAATGGATTTAAATAAGTAACTACCGGTAACCGGCCAAGCAGTTCAGGGATCAATCCAAAATGCTTAAGGTCAACAGCATTTACAAAATGTAAGAGATTATCATGCTGGTATTCCTGTAATTCTTTATTTACATTGAAACCAATGGCATTGGTATTAACACGACGGGCAATGATTTTATCTACCCCGTCAAATGCACCACCACAAATAAAGAGGATATTCTGGGTGTTTACTTTTATCAGTTTTTGCTCGGGATGTTTGCGACCGCCCTGCGGTGGCACCAACACTTCTGTGCCTTCCAGCAGTTTTAACAACCCTTGCTGCACACCCTCGCCACTTACATCTCTTGTTATTGAAGGATTATCACTTTTTCGGGCTATCTTGTCTATTTCATCAATGAATACAATTCCTTTTTCGGCAGCTGCTACATCATAATTGCAGGCCTGTAATAAACGGCTTAGCATACTTTCCACATCCTCGCCTACATAACCGGCTTCTGTAAATACAGTGGCATCCACAATGGCAAAAGGAACATTAAGCATACGGGCAATTGATTTTGCCAATAAGGTTTTACCGGTTCCGGTTTCACCAACCATGATGATGTTGCTTTTTTCAATTTCGACATCATTCTCAATTTTTTGATTCAGCCTTTTGTAATGGTTATATACAGCTACTGATAATATTTTTTTAGCATCATCCTGGCCTATCACATAATCGTCGAGGAATTTTTTTATTTCAATCGGTTTCTTTACGCTCAGTTTATGTGTGGCAGAATTGGCATTTTTGCTGTCATTAGCATTGCCTAATTCCTGCTCAATGATCTCTTCGGCATGTTCAACGCAGTTCTCACAAATATGCCCATCCTGACCCGCAATGAGTATTTTAACTTCATCACGGTTACGTCCGCAAAATGAGCAATGTAGTGTTTGTTGTTTTGCCATATCAATTTTCAGTTTAACTGAGTCGAACTCTTTGAGACGGGGTAAAGTTACAAAAAAGCAATTTACATAGCATAAGACAATATCCAGGACTATAACGTTGCTTTTAGCCGGTTATGATACAAAAACAGCCTCTTTTAGAGACTGTTAGGTATATTTTAGGGTTTAATATCCTATATTTTTGTAAGCACGGCATCCACTATTCCATAGTCAACCGATTCCTTTGCATCCATCCAATAATCCCGGTCAAAATCCCTCATAACCTTTTCAGTTGTCTGCCCGCAGTTCCTTGCTAATATTTCGGCTCCCATTAGTTTTGTTTTCCTGATCTGTTCGGCCATTATTTCCAGGTCGGCACTGGTACCCTGACCACCACCGCTCGGCTGGTGTATCATTACTTCTCCATTGGGGTAAATAAATCTCTTCCCCTTTTTCCCTCCACTCAATAAAATACTGGCCATACTGGCAGCCATGCCCATACATACAGTACTAATCGGAGAACTGATCATTTGCATAGTATCATAAATTACCATGCCACTGGTTACAATACCTCCCGGGCTGTTTATATAAAAAGTAATTTCCTTACCGGGATCAATAGCCTCCAGGTACATTAGCCGGTTAGTTATATCTTTTGCGCTTTTATCATCCACCACACCCCATAAAAACACTTTTCGTTGTTCAATAAATTTTTTATCAAACTGCCAGCCACTCATCATCTTTTCCATGGGATTTTCCGGGCTTCCTTCTGGTTTTTCTTCTTCTTCAAAACGGGTATTATTGTTTTTATACAGATTCATAGTTAATACTTGTTTTTATTTCTGATCTTTCTTTACTTTTTTCTGGTTCATTAATAATACTTCGTCAATCAAACCATATTCTTTGGCTTCAAGAGAAGTCATCCAGTGATCCCGGTCACAATCAACGGCTACTTTATCAACAGGCTGGCCAGTATGAAATGCGATAACCTCATACAATTCCTTTTTCACTTTCTTTACTTCGTTAACAGTGATCTCAATATCTGTCGCCTGTCCACCTGCCCCAGCACTGGGTTGGTGCATCATGATGCGGCTATGCTTTAATGCGGTACGTTTTCCTTTAGCGCCTGCACACATTAAGACAGCGCCCATACTTGCTGCCATGCCAGTACAAATAGTGGCAATATCCGGTGTAATAAACTGCATGGTATCATACATACCAAGCCCTGCATAAACACCACCGCCGGGGCAATTGATATACATCTGTATATCCCTGGTACGGTCTGTACTTTCTAAAAACAATAATTGGGCAGTTACAATATTAGCTACCTCATCGCTGATGGGGTAACCCAGGAAAATGATCCTGTCCATCATCAACCGGCTATACACATCCATTACAGCGATGTTCATCGGGCGCTCTTCAATGATGTTGGGTGTAAGATTGGTAACATTATGTTTTATGTATGCATCCAGCGTATTTCTGCTGATGCCTTTATGCTTTACTGCGTATTTTTCAAATTCTTTTCCAAAGTTCATACGAGGAAGATGTTTTTAGTAGACAAATATAGTTGATTGTGATACCCAAAAAATCAAATTGTTTAATCCCGGCTCCTGGATTGATAAATTAAAATGTATTGCACAAGCATCGCAATAGAAGCTAATGCTGCCACTACATAAGTGAGCGCCGCCCATTTGAGTGCATCTTTTGCCTGTGCATGTTCGGTATTAGTTGTAATATGAACCGAATCAAGCCACTTCAAAGCCCTCGCCGAAGCATCAAATTCTACGGGCAATGTAATTACAGAGAAGAGGGTTGTAACAGCGAATAGAATAATTCCAATCAATAAAATGGTAGGATTGCCGCCACCGAAACCTAAAAAGCCAAGCCCGGCTATGATGATCCATTGCGACAAAGTACTGCTGATCTTTACTGCCGGAACTAACCGGCTGCGTAACATCAGCATTGAATAAGCGGTAGCATGCTGAACAGCGTGGCCACATTCATGGGCCGCCACGGCCGCGGCCGAAACGGTTCTGCCTTCAAAAACCTCGGCACTGAGGTTAACAGTTTTATTTAAGGGATTGTAATGATCAGACAAAAAGCCTTCTGACGAAATTACCTGTACATCATAGATACCATTATCTTTCAGCATCTTTTCAGCAACTTCTTTCCCACTCATGCCGCTACTTGTGGCCACCTGGCTGTATTCAGTAAATTTACTTTTCAGGCGATACTGTACCAGCATTCCAACTACCATAAATATCAGCGAAACGGCTATTATACCAAATGTCATATTGTGAATTTTCCGGAAGAAAATACAAATGGCAAGCCAAATGGTTTTTATGCCATTTCGGCAAGAATGAGGAATAAAAAAGGAGAGAATTGCTTCTCTCCTTTCATATAAACATATCTTAAAGCTTAAGCTTTGTATTGTGCAACCAGCCCGGCAGCCAATTCTGTCATTTTCTTCAGTCCGTCTTCTGGCAGGGCGCCTTTCTTAAATTCAGCCAGCAATTCCGGGTGTTTATTTTCCATTTCCATCAAAAAGTGATCTTCAAATGCTTTTACATTTCTAACAGCAACATCTCTCAACAAGCCCTGTGTTCCTAAATAAATAATGGCAACTTGTTTCTCAACTGTAAATGGAGAGTATTGCGGTTGTTTCAATATTTCAACGTTTCTGGCCCCTTTGTCAATTACGTTCTTTGTAGCAGCATCCAGGTCACCACCAAATTTAGAGAAAGCCTCAAGCTCACGATAAAGCGCCTGGTCTAGTTTTAATGTACCGGCAACTTTCTTCATTGATTTGATCTGAGCATTACCACCCACACGGCTTACCGAGATACCTACGTTGATGGCAGGGCGGATACCGGCGTTAAACAGGTTACCTTCCAGGAATATCTGCCCGTCGGTAATGGAGATTACGTTTGTTGGGATATAGGCAGATACGTCACCCGCCTGTGTTTCGATGATTGGTAGCGCTGTTAATGAACCACCACCTTTTACCAGATGTTTAATTGTATCTGGAAGATCATTCATTTGTTTTGCTATCTCATCTTTAGAAACCACCTTCGCAGCTCTTTCCAGCAAACGACTATGCAGGTAGAATACGTCACCAGGATAAGCCTCACGGCCCGGCGGCCTTCTTAACAACAGGGACACCTCACGATAAGCCACCGCTTGTTTAGAAAGATCATCATAGATAATCAGTGCTGGGCGGCCTGTATCACGGAAATATTCTCCGATTGCAGCTCCTGCAAATGGTGCATAGAACTGTAATGGAGCAGGATCGGAAGCAGATGCTGCCACAATAGTAGTGTAAGGCATTGCTCCATTCTCTTCAAGGGTCTTCATGATACCTGCAATGGTAGAAGCCTTCTGTCCGATTGCCACATATATACAATAAACCGGCTTACCGGCTGCATAGAATTCTTTTTGGTTGATGATAGTATCAACTGCAATGGCAGTTTTACCGGTTTGACGGTCGCCGATAATCAACTCACGCTGACCACGACCGATAGGTATCATAGCATCGATTGCTTTGATACCAGTTTGGAGCGGCTCTTTTACCGGCTCACGGAAAATTACCCCTGGTGCTTTACGCTCCAGCGGCATTTCATATAACTCACCTTTTATAGGGCCCTTGCCATCAATTGGCTCACCCAAAGTATTAATTACACGGCCGCTCATGCCTTCTCCTACTTTAATAGAAGCGATCTGGCCGGTACGTTTTACCTTATCACCTTCTTTGATCTCGCTGCTGTCTCCCATCAATACCACACCCACATTGTCTTCCTCAAGGTTCAGCGCAATTGCCCTTACGCCATTATCAAATTCCACCAGTTCACCGGAACGAACGTTGTTCAACCCATAAACACGGGCAATCCCGTCACCTACCTGTAATACTGTTCCTACTTCTTCCAGGCTGGCACTGGCATTAAAATTACTAAGCTGCTGGCGGAGAATCGCTGAGATCTCATCTGGCTTAATTTCTACCATAATTATTTAATTGAAGTGTTTTTAAAAGGCCTTTTTTAATCGGCTGCAAAGGTAGGGGAACAGGGGCGGAATGGCAAAAAAAGGGAGTTTTAAATTCAAAAAATGCGGCCCAGCCCCACAAACCCGTTTTACCGACTGGTAATAAAAAATGGCAGTTCAAAGGCTGCCATTTTTTACGAGGTTTTCTCCATTTATTTTGAGACCGTGAAGGGCTTGCTGTCAGAAAAGTTTCCTGTTTCGAACCTGCAGTAATACAATCCTCCTGGTAAATTATCTGTTGAAAAAGTTGTTATATGTGTTCCGGCGATTTTCTTTTCATCAACCAGTTGCTTTATCAACCTTCCGGAATTATCAAAGATGCGTATGGTTACAAACCCATCTTCAGGAAGTCTGAATTTGATATTCGCTGAATTTTTAACCGGGTTGGGGTAAATAGCATACAGACCATAATCAACGCCTTTTAGTACTACTAATTTATTTTCACTGTATTTAAATTTGTTATCAAGATCAATTTGTTTCAACCTATACAGGAATTTCTTTCCACCCAGGGGTTCATCTTCAAAATAATAGCGTTTGGGTGTGGAAGAGTTTAAACTTCCGTTTACAAAACCAATATCCTGCCATTGATAATTACCGCTGCCATCTTCCAAAGTCCTTTCTATCTGGAAACCTTTATTGTTCTGTTCGGTTGAAGTTACCCATTCCAGGTAAACACGGCCATTATCTCTCGCAGTAGCAGTAAAGTAATTTAGTTCAATCGGCACTATTACCACTGAGGTAGAACTCCACATCCCACGTCCATGTGTTGAAATACGAATTCCACGACTAACAGGATGAACAGCCATATCAAATACAGGGGTTACCGGTAACCCTGCACTGAATGAAGACCAGTTTGCACCTGCATCTATTGAAGAGTAAACACCAATATCGGTACCACAGTACATAACGCTTGAGTTGATTGGGTCTATCGCCATTGAGTTTACCGGAACATCCGGTACCCCTGTACCTGAAGCTGACCAGGTAGGTGTAATATTGTTTAAGTTGATTGTTTTCCATATATGCTGTCCCGCCGTTACTCCATAGCCGCCATAACATACATAGGCTACATTCTTGTTGGTTGGATCAATAGCAACACGCTGTACAGCTTGTGCAGGTGCTCCGGCCGGGGTTATATTCACTAAAGTTGACGAACCTGTGTTTGTAAACCAAACCTGGCCATTGGTAAGGCCTACTATCCTGAAATTATCATCCTGTTTAGCAATGGCTGCTGTTGATATGGCCACTCCAGACACAATAGGATTTTGGCTTACTATAGAAAAGTTTACACCTTTGTCTACTGATCTGTACAACTTGTCGGCACAATAATACACTGTATTGGGATTGCCGGGCCCCAGTGCAATAGGCGCATAAAACATAACAGTGCCTGTGCAGGCAATTCCATTTCCAGTTACGCCATTACAGCCATAAAAAGGCCATGCCCCTTCAACTGCGCCCGATACCAGGTCAACCCTTGCTAATCCTAATAAAGGGGCAGCGGTTGAATTATAATAAGTGTGATACATAGTTACATTAGTAGTATTGGTCGCATTTTGATCTATTAATGCATATCCTCCATCACCAAAATCTATACGGTTCCATGTACCATCGGGTTTATACATATTCGTTCCGTTATCCTGTGTTCCTCCAATAGAAAATTTTAAATCACTCGGATGTATTGCTAAACTTTGAAATTGCGTGGCACTCAATCCCGTGGTATTCATGCTTGTCCATGTAACACCCGAGTTAGTGCTTTTAAAAATACCGCCATCACAACCCAAATAGATCGTTGTTGGGGTTGACGGTGCTACAACAATCGCATGCACATCGGCATGAAGATTAGTGGTTGATATAGTAAAAGATGTTGCGCCATTGGTACTATATCGGAATATATTATTCCCAGATGAACCTCCTATATAAAAGTTATTGGCATTAGTTGGATCCACAGCCAGTGCCTGATCATAAAAACATTGCCCGCTGCAAAAAGTAAAACTGCCTGTAGCTGTTGCAAATGTAGCACCTCCATCAACCGATTTCAGAATAGCTCCGTTTGCGCCATTGTCAACTCCGGCATAAACGGTAACCGTTGCTCCTACTTTGCATATTGCCAGTTCACCCCTGTAATTTGCAGTAGCAGTACCTAATACATAATTACGGGTGAAAGTAGGCGTTACAGCTGTTGCATTCGTACTTCTGTAAATACCGCCATCACCGGCTGTGCTAAAACCATAAACAGTACAAACAATATTATCTGGAACACCCGGCTCCATCACCATATCCATTACGCTTCTGTTACCGCCATTTGCTGTAGCAACGGTCAATTTGGTGAACGCAACTGAACCAGCTGCAGCAGTACCATTAGTAGTTCTGTAAATTCCCCTTGAAGCGGTTCCCGGATTGCTATTAACTATTCCTGCAACACCGCTTGCAGTAGAAACAAAAACGGTGGCAGGGTCTGTTGGATGAACAAGTATTTTACTCATAGAACGATATGTAAAAATACCTCCCGGGTTAATAGGTCCAACTAAGGTTGGAGATACATCCGCATTATCAATCCTGTATAGCCCTGCACCAAAATAACTATCTGCAGATAGCGCTGCTTCTCCGGTACCAACATATAAAGTGGTAGGATTACTGGGCGCCAATGCAAGTGAACCAATAGCAAGCGTTACGGCATTATCAAATATTGCCGTCCAGTTAGTTCCTCCATCCATGCTCCGGTAAACACCTCCGTTAGCTGTACCTATATACACAATATTTGCATTGGTAGGATGAACTGCGATAGATGTAACTCTTCCACTCACCGGTACACTGAATCCTGTAGTTTGTCCATTAGGAATGGGAAAAGGGCCTTCGGCTATCCAGTTAGGCGCC
The DNA here is from genome assembly GCA_044222465.1 of Ferruginibacter sp. Classification (GTDB taxonomy): domain Bacteria; phylum Bacteroidota; class Bacteroidia; order Chitinophagales; family Chitinophagaceae; genus Ferruginibacter. Next base: position 19,091 of record JBGANE010000009.1, on the reverse strand, counting down.
AGTGCTATGATATTGGGATTATTACGGGCATCTATTTCCTGTCTTATCTTTTCTTCTATGGCTTTAATGCGTGGCTCATAGGGCAGGTTATGCGGAAGCCCTCTTTTTTGCAGGATATATTCCGACCTGGCATTCAGGTAGGTCTCCTTGTCAATATTTTGACTATGCTTTGGCAGATCGGGATCTTGCTGCGCAAGTGCTGCAGAACAAACTAAAATTGCAGAAAAAAACAGGGAAAATTTTTTAAGGGAACTGATGATTTTCATGTAGTAATTATTTCAGTTAAAGAGTAGAAATTTATCTATAAAGTTAATGCAAATTTTTTGCTTCGTGAAAACATAAAGAGGCATTTACCTTAAAAACAAAACCGGGAGCGATTATTGCTCCCGGTTGTATTTGTAACAAATCACAAACTTTATTTATTGCCCTCTTCTTAATTTGGGGCGTTGGTTTGGCCTCAATTGGTCATTTCTGTTATTCTTGATGCGGTCCAGAAGCCGGCGTTTGAATTCGCCATCCATCCTGAAAAACCTTTCACAACGGTTTACCCCTAGTATGCGGTTAAAATTTTCCTGGTATTTCTTCTTAATATTTAAAAAGGTTTGTTGCTTATCCAGTTCCGGCATGTCTGTTTTTACTGCCTTTAATTCACTGGTGAATTGTGCATGCACCGGCCAGAATTTTTGTGCTTCGTCGGGTGTTAACGCTAGTTGCTGCGTAATGTAAGCAACATACAATGCCTGAATTTTTTCTTGTTGTTTGGTGTCATCAACCTGTTGGCCATCCTGGGCCTGTACGGCATAAAAACTGCTTAACAAAAAAGAGAATATGAGTAAATATTTTTTCATGATCTGGTTTAGTTTTTTAATTCTTTTACATTAATGCTATTAAGATATTTATCCAGTGCCTTTTCATCCATTAAATAGTCTTCCTGCGAAGGCAGTTCATTTTCATCAACACTACTGGCAACCAATGCAGCTTTTACATCACTTCCATTAGCTTCAAGGAATTTTACAATATCGGCATCAGTAACTTTTTCCAGTTCTTCATCAAACCTGTTTTCACGGGCTATTTTATCTCCGAGTGCCACAATAGCATCAACATTATTTTTATTGCTGTTGGTAAATTTAAAAACACCCAGCGCCATTACCCCGGTAAAGGCAGCTGCTACTGCATATTTAATGAACGTGGTACTACGCCTTTTCATCACAACCACTTTTGTTTGTTGTGGTTTTATCTTGCTGACAACCGTACCGGCCAATCCGTCAAAATACCCTGCCGGAACTTCAAATACATTTTCGTTTTGAATGCTATAGAGCATGGGTGACAAACTCTTCAGTTCATCAGCAGTGTTTTGAGCCTTGATCTTATCCATGATCTGATCACTCAGGTTCTCAAAATAACCCCGGGGAACATCAGCAGAAACAAAGTTTAGTGGAGTGTTGATAATCCCTCCTCTTTCACTTGATATCCCGAGCAGGATATCAGCGCTGAGGTTTTCGAAATAACCTGCCGGAACAGTAAAAACATTTATCTTTTCCAGTCTGGCAACGAAAGGACTTAACTCCTTTAACTCGTTCAATATGTCGGCACTATTTTCCATTGCTTAACTCAGACCTTTTAATCAGCTTAAAGTTTAATGATTTAGTATAAAATCCTCTATTTTTTTTACGGCATGATGATAGCTTGCTTTCAACGCCCCCTCACTGGTTTCCAGTACCTGGCTCATTTTTTCGTAAGGCATTTCATCATAATACCTCAGGTTAAATACAACCCTTTGCTTTTCAGGTAATTGCTGAATAGCTACCTGTAATTTCCATTCCAGTTTATTAGCATCAAAATGTTTATCGGCCTTTAGCCGGTTACTTAATCCCGATTCCACATCACTCAGCGAAACGGAAGCCCTTTTTTTCTGCTGTTCCAGGAAAGTAAGGCATTCATTAGTGGCTATACGGTAAAGCCAGGTATACAACTGGCTGTCTTCCCTGAAATTTTCAAGGGCATTCCAGACTTTTATGAACATGTTTTGAAGCACATCATTGGCATCGTCATGCGAAACAACCATACGGCGGATATGCCAGTATAGCTTTTCCTGGTATTTTTTAATGATGAGGGTGAAACTGCGTTCTTTGGTAGCAGGATCCCTGAACTGAACAAGCAGTTCTTTATCGTCTAATTGTTGGTTCATATAAGGTTGAGCAGTAAAAATAAAAAAACCAATCATAAGATTGGCTTTTTACAAAAAGGTTTAATCCACTCATTTACGGGATATTGCTTTTTCAGCTGCGGCAACTATATCCTTTGTATCCAAACCATACTTTTTAAGCAGGTCCAGAGGCTTACCACTCTCACCGAAAGTATCATTGGTTCCAACATACTCAATAGGTACCGGAAAATGCTTTGCAGCTGCCTGCGCAATACTATCTCCCAGGCCGCCAATAATATTGTGCTCCTCAGCAGTTACGGCGCATTTGGTTTTTCTTATTGAAGCAACCACGGCTTCTACATCCAAAGGCTTTATAGTGTGAATATTTATCAGTTCAACGCTTATGTTTTTTTCTTCAAGAACTTTTGCAGCTTCAATGGCTTTCCAAACCATGTGGCCGCAGGCAAAAATGGTCACATCGGTTCCGGTAGAAAACTGTTGTGCTTTACCAATTACAAAATCATTTTCGTTAGTGAAAATGGGCCAAACCGGGCGACCAAAACGAAGATAAACGGGTCCTTCATAGTCGGCTATAGCAATGGTGGCTGCTTTGGTCTGGTTATAATCGGCAGGTACGATCACAGTCATACCCGGCAACATTTTCATTAAGCCAATATCTTCGAGTATCTGGTGAGTAGCTCCGTCTTCACCTAATGTGAGACCGGCATGAGATGCACATATTTTTACATTTTTTCCGCTGTATGCGATACTCTGTCTTATCTGGTCATAAACCCTACCGGTTGAAAAATTTGCAAAAGTGGTTGTATAGGGAATCTTGCCACCGATAGTAAGCCCAGCCGCAATACCCATCATATTGGCTTCGGCAATACCACATTGAATGAAGCGATCAGGAAATTCCTTGACAAAGCCATTTAACTTCAAAGAACCTGCAAGGTCAGCTGTAAGTGCAACTATATTTGAATTTTTTCTGGCGGCATCTAAAATACCATCACCGAAACCACTACGGGTATCTTTATTACCGGTAACCTGAATGTTGTTGAGCATAATAAAAAATTGAACACTGTATTAAACAGGCGCAAAAGTAAAAGAAAGATCTGGTTGAAATAATGGGCAACTTAAAAAGTTGCCCACATTGTACTAAAAACAAGATCAAACAGTTCTCCATCAATCGGAGATTTCAGCTGCCGTATAATATTTAAGGTTATTAGCTTTTACAAAAATAAAAATCTTCATCAGCCTTTCAAGTGTAACGCTGAACTTGCTCCTGGAGTTGATATCATGAGCCACCAGTACAGCGCAGGTATTATTGTTTTTGGCCGACTGAAGCATATTGATAATGTCTCCATCGCTGCGCTTACTGCTCTTATCAATACCAAGCCCGTATAACACATCATTATTATAAGTGGGTACATTACTTTTTGAAAAATCCTGCGTACCATTAAGCGCCCTTACACTTTTAAAGTACCGCATCAGTATTTTATCGAACAAACCATTGTGTGCTCCATGGGGATAGGCAAATGTGATTGGATAGTATCCATCATTATTCATCAGTTTAAGGCCAGCTTCCACCTCACAACGCAAAAGATCATCAATCGCATGCTTTTGTTTGTACACATAATCCTGCATATTATAATGATTGGTGGAATGAAAGGCTATTTCATGTCCGTAGCTTTTGATAACAGCAAGTTTCCTCTTTTGTTCAGGTGTGAACCGGTTGTACATGGCAATATAAAAAGTAGCTTTCACCTTCAGGCTATCGAACAAGGGCATATAGTTTACCCAGTTGTCCACCCTGTCATCATCAAAGGTTAATACGATACCTGGTTCATTCATGTGACCGGCTTTCTCAAACTTTTTGCAGCCACAGAATAAACTAATAATGACCAGTGCGGCACAGTATGCCGTAAGTTTCTGTCTTATCATAAATAGTTTAATTAAAAATGGCGTTTTTAGACAGGATAATGGACAGGAGTTTCTTTGGGAGGGAGATAGAAACGAAGATAATAGAAAAAATCAATTTAATCCAGCTATTTGAGCCTTATACAGATTTTCGTCGTTTTTCAGCATTAATTCCCATTTCCATGCCGTTGCCATCATGTCTTGCAAGCTGAATTTGGGCATCCAGCCCAGGAGGTTTTTAGCCTTATCATTATTTGCATAAATGGCTATAACATCACCCGGCCGGCGTGGGCCGATCCGATAATTCAATTTAACTCCACTTATTTTTTCAAATTCATTAATAAGCTCCAATACACTGATGCCGTTTCCTGTACCCAGGTTAAATACATCGCAATTGGTCTGACTCTTATCCTGAATAAGATAGTTAAGTGCAAGAGTATGTGCATGAGCTATATCGCATACATGAATATAATCCCTGATGCAACTTCCGTCACGGGTATCATAATCGTTTCCATATACCTGCATCATTGGTAATTTTCCAATGGCTGTTTGTGTAATTGCGGGAACAAGGTTTTCTGGCTTTCCCAATGGGAGTTCTCCCATTAAAGCCGATGGGTGTGCTCCAACCGGGTTAAAATAACGGAGTAAAATGGCTTTACTATTATTACAATTAACGGCTTCCTTTACTATTAACTCCCCCATTTGTTTTGTAGCGCCATAAGCTGATTCTGCAGCTTTCATTGGCGTTTCTTCTGTAACAGGAATTTGGTCGGGGTTGCCATATACGGTGCAGGACGAAGAGAATACAATGTTTGTGATTTTGAATTCATCTGCACACTTTAAAATATTGATGAGGGAGTTTAAATTATTCTCGAAATAAAGCAATGGTTTTTTGACTGATTCTCCTACTGATTTGTAAGCTGCAAAATGAATAATGCCATTTATATCCGGGTTTTCCTGGAAAACGGCAACGGTATCATCATAGATACAAAGGTCTACTTTATAATTCTTGATCTTTTTGCCCGTTATTTTTTCCACTGATTCCAGAATACTATCATTACTCCTGGAATTATTATCAGCAGAAATAACTTCAAAACCATTTTCAATCAGATCGACTATGGTATGAGCGCCTATATAACCACAGCCACCGGTAACTAGAATCTTATTCATATATGCAAAGAAAACAAAAAATCACTCACAGCAATGAGTGATTTTTAAACGATTGTTTTATCTCTTAAAAAAACCAATGAAGAATATAGAATATGCCCGCAGCCAGCAAACCACTTACAGGTATCGTTAATATCCAGGCCCAGAGTAAGTTTACAGTAACCCCCCAGCGAACAGCCGATAATCGTTTGGTTGCCCCCACACCCATGATAGACCCTGTAATGGTATGTGTGGTTGATACCGGTATCCCCATCTGCCCGGTAAAAAATAAAGTAAATGCTCCTGCTGTCTCTGCTGCAACTCCCTCCAGTGGGGTAACCTTTGTAATTTTTGTTCCCATGGTCTTCACAATCTTCCAGCCCCCGCTCATAGTACCCAAACCAATGGCCAGGTAGCAGGCTATTGGCACCCAATTTGGCAAATCAGAAAAATTCTGGATGGATCCACTGGCTATTAAAGCAGCGCCGATGATGCCCATTACTTTTTGTGCATCATTTCCACCGTGCCCGATACTGAATGCAGCAGAACTAAAGAGCTGCAGTTTTTTAAACATGTTGGCAACCTTGAAGGCAGTTGGAGTTCTTATTTTTTCAACATACAGGTAAACAAGGGAGAACAATATTGAAGTAAAGATGATACCCCAAACGATCATACTGTTATCTGCTTTATCAATATCTTTTGCCAGCGCTTTTTCTATGCTGAATCCTGCAATTTTCTTTTTCACTTTTGGTTTATTTACTTCTCCGATCGGGTAAATAGCTTGTAAAGCGGTCATTGTGCTATCGAGTGAGATCTCTTTTTTAAAGTATTTCTTTAAAGGTTCTTTATACTTTTCAGTAGCCTCTTTTGCAATAGCATATTCGGCTTTTATTTTATTGTCACTGGCAGACCTGGCTTCCAATACAAGAAAGTCATTGGCGTTGCGTACATCATCTTTTAAACGACTGGCTTCAATATCCTTTAACCAACCACTGTCCGTAGCTGCTTTTGCAACACCCTTTGCTCCCAGGTTATCAAAATCATTTACCAATGTAAGTATCTTTTTATAATTGGGTAATGCTTTATCAAGTTTTTCTTTTGCCACATTATATGCTTTAATGGCAACTGTATCAGAAAGGTTGTTTTCCTTTTTAGCCAGTGCTTCAGCCGCTTCTTTTTTATATTTGTCTATCTTTAAAAATTTCTGCAGGTTTTCATCCATCTTACTGGTCTCAAACTTATCAAATAACAGAACGGTTAAAAATGTTGCTAAAGCAATGATCCCGATCCTGATCCATATATTCCGCATAATGGTTACGATGGTGATGAAAATAGAGATCAACATCCCGATAAGTGGCGCCAGGAAAATAAAAATAACGGTGTTGAAGATGATACTCGATTCTACGATCTTACCCCAGTTGTAGCCGATACCTTTCAGCAATAATGCATGAGCTATTGCTGCTCCCGCAAATCCTCCTATCAATGTATGCGAAGAAGAAGACGGAATACCATACCACCAGGTCAGCAGGTTCCAGAATATGGCTGCGATCAAACCAGCTAAAATTACAGGGAGGGTAATAAATTCTTTATTAACCGTTTTGCTGATGGTGTTGGCAACAGCATGGTCTTTAAAAATAAAATAAGCCACACAATTAAAAATGGCAGCCCAAACCACAGCCTGGAAAGGAGTAAGTACTTTGGTTGAAACCACCGTGGCTATTGAATTGGCTGCATCATGAAAACCGTTGATGTAGTCAAAGATCAAGGCAAGGGCTATAATTATTACTACTAGAGTCATGAGTTGAATTTGAGATTTGCCAAATCGCTTTAAGCGTACTTCACAATTATACTTTCTATTACGTTTGCCGCATCTTCGCATTTATCTGTTACTATTTCCATTACCTGGTAAATCTCTCTCTTTTTAATTACCTCTTTGGCATCCGGTTCTTCGGCAAACAATTTCTCGATGCTCATATCAAAAATATCATCACCCTGGTTTTCTATACTGTTTATAGTAACCAATGCATCGGTGATCTGGCGCATGTTCTTCATATTCCTCAGCTCCTTTACTGCCGCATGAACGGCCACGCAGCCCTGTGAAATGACATCAGCCAGTTTATGAATACCCGTATCATTGGGGTTCACCCGGTAAAAATTGATCTTCTTGGCTGAAGCCTGGATATAGTCGGCAATATCATCCAGCGCCGAGGCCAGGTAGTGTATATCTTCCCGGTCAAAAGGAGTAATGAAGTTCTTACCCAGTTCGGTAAATATCTGGTGAGTATAGTCATCGTTCACATGCTCCATATCTTCAATCTCCTTGATCAGCTTTGCCCTTTCGTCAAAGTCAGGTTCATTAACCACTTCTTTTAATTTCTCTCCCATTTTTACCAATACATCAACCACGCTTTCGAACAGTTGAAAAAACACCCTGTCTTTAGGTAAAAAGATCTTGAGAACTGAATTTAATCCTGCCATATAATAAGTTTTGGGCAAAGATTGGTTATTACCCAAAAAACCAGAGCATCATCCAGATTGATAATAATTTCTTAACACAGGGGTAATACTAAATTGTTATTCCTTTGCGGCGAAATTTGCTATCATGCTAAAGAAAAGACTGCCTTTACTGGCTGTGGCTGTATTATTATGTCAATTATTGCAGGCCCAGTACCTGATGGATATGGTTGATACCACAAAGGATATGGGCAAAAGCATGTTGGCGTTATTTAACCGTTTCGATCACATCCGGTTCAGCGGATATATTCAGCCTCAATTCCAGGTAGCACAAAGCAAAGGGGCAAAGAATTTTTCGGGGGGCGACTTTGCCACAAACAGCAGCAGCCGTTTTATGTTACGCAGGGCAAGGGTACGTTTCGATTATGTTCATTTCCCAAAAACTGGCAAAGGACCTTCCTTACAATTCGTATTTCAATTTGATGCTACAGAAAGGGACTTGGGAGCCATGGTCACATTTGATCCACGGAATAAAACAAGTAAATTAAAATTTTTAAAAATTGACCTGGGTGTTTTTAACGGGCCGGGATTATCATCAACTACTGATTATGACAGCCACAAAGATATCATAGGGAGGGTAACGATAAAACCACAAAATATTTCCAGGAAAATTTCACTGGGTGCTGCTGCATCTGTTTTGTATGGAGGCTTGTCGCAAAACACAAAATATTTGTACAACACACAAACCATTGCAGGTATAAAAACCTTTACAGTTGATTCTTCTGCAGATAATATTAACAGGATTGCGCCACGCCACTATTATGGAATTGATGCCCAACTGAAGATAAGGAACAAGGTTGGTTACACGGAATTGAGAGGGGAGTTTGTAGCAGGCAAACAGACAGCCTCTGCTGCAAGCAGCGAAACACCCGGAGTATTGTTTACAGGAGCTGAAGGTTATTATATCCGTAAATTCAACGGTGCCTATTTTTATTTTTTACAACACTTGGGAGGCGCCCATCACCAAGTAGGTGTTAAATACGACTGGTATGATCCAAACACGAAAGTAAAAAGGGATGACATCGGCAAAGCAGGAAGCAACCAAAACGCAGCAAATATCAAATTCAGTACACTTGGCTTCGGTTATATCTGGTACATCACCGAAAATGCCAAACTTGTTTTGTGGTACGACAAAATCATGAACGAAAAAACACAGCTCACAGGTTATACCTCTGATGTGAAGGATGATGTTTTCACCTGCAGGATACAGTTCCGTTTCTGATAAATAAATGCATAACATTACCGTAATATAGCGGTAACAATTACCTAACATTCCCTTCATTCTTACATAATACATAAGTAGTCTTTTTGCAGTAAATATTTATTGCATGAAACTGCTATCATTACTTGTTACTTTTTTTACGCTCTCTCTCTCAACTTTTGCACAAAAAGGAAAGATTGAAGGAAAATTGACCGATGTCAAAACAGGCCTTCCATTAGCAGGTGTTTCAGTAATCATCAAAAACACCAATAAGGGAGTTGCATCCGACCAGGAAGGAAGATATGTGATTAATGCCGATGGAGGCTCAAAGGTCACTTTAGTTTTCTCTTATAACAATGTTTCCAAAGAAGTGGAGGATATTGAAGTCGCAAGCGGTAAAGTGACCATTCAGGATGTTACACTGGAAGTGAAAGCCAAAACAGCTGATGCCGTTGTTGTCCGTACCTCCAGCAATGCCAGGAAAGAAACAGCAGCCGCTTTGATCAGCTACCAGCGGAACACTTCAGTTGTAGCACAGGTGATCAGTGCAGAAACAATCAAGCGTTCACCTGATAAAAATACCGGTGAGGTTTTAAAGAGAGTTACCGGCACCAGTGTACAGGAAGGAAAATATTTAGTGGTGAGAGGCCTTAGCGACCGTTACAATCAAGCCATGTTGAATGGAATAGCTCTGAGCAGTACCGAGCCGGACAGGAAGACATTTAGTTTTGACATTTTCCCTTCGGCAATGATAGATAATATCATCATGAATAAAACCTTTATTCCCGAATTACCGGGTGAATGGGCGGGCGGTTTGGTTCAGGTACAAACAAAAGACGTTCCTGCTTCTTCTTTCCTGAATGTTCAGATAGGCACGGGTTTTAACAGTAATACCATTGGCAAAAAATTTTTACAGGCCCCCGGTGATAAATTAGATTGGTTGGGTATTGATAACGGAGCAAGGGCTTTACCTTCCGCTTTACCTTTAAAAACAGCATTCAGCGCCTTATCACCCGCAGATAAAGCTGAATTAGGAAAAAACTTCCGGAATAACTGGGTAACCAAATCGGGAACAGCACCTGTTAACTCTTCCTTCCAGATCAATGGCGGCGGTACCATAAGAATATTTGGTAAAAAGGTAGCCGGCATTTTCGCTCTTACATATAATCAAAGCAATAAGCGCACTCCTTTTGATAATACATTCATAGCAAACAATGCCGGGGATGTGGAGTTACGGTATAACAACAATAAATTCAGCAGGGATGTGCTGGCGGGTGCACTTGCTAATGTAACCGTACAGTTAAACAATAACAACAAAATATCCGTAAAGAATCTCATCAACATCAATACCTCTGATTTTGTGAACGATCGTTATGACGGAAGGGATTATATTTTAAGTGGTGGTGGTGCCGGTGACAGGATAAGGGCAACAGAAATTGGATTCAGGCAGAATACTTTTTTCAATACGCAGATAATTGGCGAACATAATATGCCAAAAATTGAAACAAGGATCAAATGGTATGGAGGTTTTAATATCCTTGATCAGTATATACCCGATCAGCGCCGATTGTTTTATACGCAGGATGGCACCACCCCCGATGCACCTTACTATGCTTTACTCGGCCTGGGAGCAGGTCAAAAAAGCGGCAGTATCTTTTACAGTTTCTTAAATGACTATATCTATAATGCAGGCGGCGATGTTACCAAATCATTTAACCTGAAAGGTAAAAAACACAGTGTGAAAGCCGGTTATCTTTTCCAGGTAAAAGACAGGTTGTTCGACAGCCGTCCATTTTACACCAATACCGCAAGCAATGCTTTAAAACTATTGTCTGCCGACCAATTATATGCTCCGCAAAATTTTGGTATTGGAAATGATAAAGTTCAATTTGATGAAATTAACGGAAATGCCTACCGTTATGTGGCCAATACCATTTTAAATGCAGCTTATCTTCAGTTTGATAACCCCATTGGAAATAAGCTTCGTTTGGTATGGGGTGTAAGGTTCGAAAGTTTTGACCAGCTGGTAGGTAGTGTACAAAAGAGCGACCCAAGGCATGTAAACACATTGGTAAAAGATTTTTTACCCGGCCTGAATCTTACTTACAAGTTAAATACAAAAACAAACTTCCGTTTTGCAGCAAGTCAAACTATTATCAGGCCTGAGTTCAGGGAATTAAGCCCGTTTGCGTTCTATGATTTTGAACTGGGAGCGCAGGTAGTTGGTAACAGAACTGCACAACGTACCAAAGTTTCAAACTTTGACCTGCGTTATGAACTTTATCCACGGGCAGGAGAATTAATTACTGTTGGTGCTTACTTTAAACACTTTGACAAACCTATTGAGTATTATTTTAACCGAACTGGCCCCGGTACCAATACCTTCAACATTTTAAATACAAAAAATGCAACTGCATTTGGAGGTGAACTCGAGTTCAGGAAAAAACTGGATTTTGTAAACGCACTTAAGAATTTCACATTAAGCGGAAACATGAGTTATATCTACAGCCGTGTTAAAGATACTACGGGAACAGTAGATCGTCCACTGCAGGGCCAAAGTCCCTACCTCATTAACTTCGGAATTCAGTACGATATTGAAAAGATCGGATTCAGCAGTACCCTGTTATTTAACCAGATCGGCCGCCGCATCTTATTTGTAGGTAATGAAGCCATATCTGATATATGGGAAGCCCCAAGGCCATTACTGGACCTGCAGCTTTCTAAAAAAATATTCGGTAAAAAGGGAGAAGTGAAACTGAACATCAGCGATATCATAAACCGGAAAGCCAATTTTTATCACGACCTGGATGACAATAAAAAATACAGCAGTTCTTCCAAAGATGTATTGGCCATCACCAGGAACTATGGCACCAACTATACAATAACATTCGCTTACAGTATCAAATAAATAAAAAACACTTAAAAAAATAAACATGAAAAAGTTATTCATTGCAGCCGCCTTTTTAGGCTTACTATCAACAGGCTGCCGTAAAATTGAAGTTGACGGTGGTACAACAGTTGTATCGGGTGGCGGTACTGGTGGCACCCCCACAGAAAATGTGATCCTGGAAGGAAGGATCATTGAAAACCGTACACTAAAAGCGCAATACACTTATAAACTCCGTGGCTTGGTATATGTAACCAATGGCGCTGTTCTTACTATTGAGCCAGGAACTAAAATAGTTGGCGAAACCGGTAAAAATGGTGGCTTGATCATTTGCAGAAGTGCAAAAATTGTTGCTGATGGTACAGTAGATAAACCCATTGTGTTTACCTCTGAATCTGCTACTCCTGCACCAGGAGACTGGGCAGGGCTGGTGATACTGGGCAACGCCCCCACAAATGCAACTTTTAATGGTCAGACAGGTATTGGTGAAATTGAGGGTGGAATAAATAACAGTGATGGGTTGGGTTTGTATGGCCTCGGGGCAAGCAGCAACCCTGCTGATAACAGCGGTATATTGAGATACGTTCGTATTGAATATGCCGGATATGCTTTTTTGCCCGATAAAGAAATTAATGGATTAACATTGGGTGGTGTTGGTAACAAAACCATTATTGATTATGTAGAAGTTTACCGTGCCAATGATGATAGTTTTGAATGGTTTGGCGGAACAGTAAATTGCTCACACCTTATTGCATACAAAGGTCTGGATGATGACTGGGATGTTGATAATGGTTTTTCCGGTAAAGTACAATTTGGAATCAGCCTTAGAGACAGTTCTGTTGCAGATATCAGTGGAAGCAATGGATTTGAAGTTGATAATGATGCGGGCGGAAGTAATACAGCCCCTCAAACCAGCGCTGTATTCAGCAATATGACAGTTATTGGCCCGAGGGCTACTTTAGCCAATGCAGGCAACAGTAATTTTAAAAGAGGCATGCATCTTCGCCGTAACAGTTCTATCAGCATCTTTAATTCCATTATTATGGGTTGGCCGGTAGGCTTACTGGTAGATGCTTCTACAGGGCGGCCAACTGATCTGAACATATCAGGCGGTACGATGATACTGGCTAATAATATCCTTGCATCTAACAACACTCCCTTTTCTTACACGGCAAGTGCAAGTGCTCCTACCGGCTGGACAACCACAGACCTGACCAGTTACTTTAACCAACCAGTAAATAATAACAGTGTGTTGGCAACCAACAATGATGTAGCATTAGCTGCCCCATTCAAATATGATAATACAGTTGATTTTAACCCTGCTGCCGCTTCGCCGGCTTTAACAGGAGCAGCTTTTACCAATGCAAAACTAACAGGTTTTACCTCAGTGACCTACCGTGGTGCAACTAACATTAGCGATGCCTGGTGGAAAGGATGGACAAAATTCAATTGATAAAAAATTCTTAAGCAAATAGCAAGTTTCTCATGCTTGTGCCGGCTTTATTCTTATTGCCGGCCTTTTTATTTCTTTCAATATTAAGTTAATGTTACCAAATTGTTACTGTGCACATTTAAATCACATTCTTTTTAACAGCCGGCAATTACGGGCATTTGAAATTAAATTCACATTCTCTATTTTACTTAAAAATCAACGTTTATGAAATGGGTTAGCGTAAACACCGGTACTGCAAATGAAACCTTTGAGTTATGGAATGATGATGACAGGAAACTGGCGAATATTTCTTTCAGTAACCGTACCCGCTTTGCCAGGATTGTGAGCAGTTTTGGTAAGAGGATATTCTCCTTCGAAAAAAGAGGATTCCTGCTTCCTAAGGAGGTTGTTAAGAATGAGTATGGGATCAAGATGGGTGAAGTGGAGGAATCAAGGCCCGGTTCTGGTAAAGGCCAGGTAATGCTCGATGGAAAAAAATATCTCTTTGTTTACAACGAAAATAATTCCGGCGAGTTGGTGCTCTATGATGAGCTCATGCAAAAAAGCCTGCTCACCTGCAGTTTCAGTATGGTTAACAAAGGACTGATGAAAACAAAGTCTTTGTTCGATAATAAATTCGCCAGCCTGCTGCTTGTACTTTGCTGGTACACATTTCAGCCACATTCTGCTTCTGCTGCCAGGGCGATTTCCTGAATCTATTAACAAACAATTTTAACAACACTGATTCACTTTCAAAAATATTCAATCACTGAGCCTCCTCAATCCTTCTTACTCTGGAGCGTAAAACCAAATGTGCTGCCCACATCTGTCTTGCTTCGCACATGAATGGTTTGCCCGTGTGCTTCAATAATATGTTTACAAATGGATAAACCTAAGCCGCTGCCACCAACCTTGCGGCTCCTCGCCAGGTCGGTGCGGTAAAAACGTTCAAATATCCGGTGCAGATGCTCTTCAGAAATGCCCGAACCATCGTCACTGATCTCAATTAATATCCTGGCTCCATCAACTTTATAGAAACTGGATTCAATGGTGCCATGCTGTTTTCCGTATTTGATGGCATTATCTACCAGGTTAATAAATACCTGCCGTATTTTTTCTTTATCTGCAAAAACGGTCAGTGGTAATTCGCAACCTTTTTTAATGATGCACTTTATCTGCTTTTCATCTGCCTTCATCGATAAGGATTCATATACTTCTTTCAGCAGGTCCTGTATAACAAAACTGTCTTTTAATAAAAGCTGTTCGCCGCTTTCCAGTTTTGAGATAGCATCCAGGTCGTCTACCAGGTTCACCAGGCGGTCAATGTTGCGTGAGGTACTCTGCAGGAATTTTTTGTTCACCTCCGGGTTATCCAAAGCCCCGTTGATGAGTGTATCCACATAACCCTGTATGGCAAAAATGGGTGTCTTCAGTTCGTGGCTCAGGTTCTGCAAAAATTCCTTGCGGTAGACTTCGTTCTGCTGCAACATTTCTATTTCTGCCTTGCGTTGCTCCGCCCAGCTTTCCACATCATCCTTTACTTCATCAATACTTTTTTGGGGTAATATATTCTTGTAATAAAATTCTTCTTTCTTACTTGCCTTGGTTTGATAAATGAATTTATAGATGAGTTTTATTTTACGGTAAATGAAATTCTGCAGTGTGTATAATATCAACCCGTAAGAACCCAGGAAGATGACAACAAATGATGAAAGGGCTATCCACCATACCGGTTTAAATATATATATACCCAGTGCAATAGGAATGGCAAGCGCCAATGCGGTTAAAACCGATAATTGCTGTGGTGAAATATTTTTTTTGGAGAGCATTTTTCGTCATTTGTCATTAAGTCACTCAGGGCGTGGTAAAGTTAGTTGCAAAAATTGACTCGGACACCAATGACTTAATGACCACTAACTTTCTTTTATATCTGAAATTTATATCCAACCCCCTTTACTGTAGTTATGCAATCAAGGTTGAGTTTCTGCCGGATCTTGCGGATATGTACATCAATAGTGCGGTCTCCAACAATTACTTCGGTTCCCCAAACCTGGTTCAATATTTCGTTACGAAGAAAGACCTTACCGGGTTTACTGGCCAGCAAGGCCAGCAATTCAAATTCCTTTCGTGCCAGGATGATATTATTGCCCATGTAATTGATGATGTATTTTTCCCGGTCAATTTTCAGATCGCCTATCTGCAGCAGGCCGGTATCTTCTTTATTGATGCGCCTGAACAGGGCGTTTACCTTGCTCACCAAAATCTTCGGGCTTACCGGTTTAGTCAGGTAATCATCAGCGCCGGTCTCCAGCCCCTTCACTTCACTTCCCTCATCGCTTAATGCGGTAAGGAATATGATGAGTGTATCGTTGAAGGCAGGTTGCAGGCGAAGGATATTACACACTTCAATCCCATTCTTGCCAGGCATCATAATATCAAGGATGATCAGGTCGGGTTGGAATTTTTTTGCCATGTCAATGGCTTCATTACCATTCTTTGCAGTGATCACTTCATACCCTTCATTCCGCAGGTTGTATTGGATGATTTCAAGGATATCCGGTTCGTCGTCGGCAATTAATATTTTTTTAACAGTATTTGCTGTCCCCATACAATGCAAAAATAGTCTTTACCGTTAATTGGGAACCCGGTTTGCTGTTCGTTTTGTATTATCAAATTGTTAAGGCAATGCAGCATATCCGCAGCCATTTTCATCTTAATCCCAAATGAATATGCAGGCCATCATGTATTTTTAGCATCTTTGCAGTTGAACAGTACTATGAAAAAATATTTATTTCTTTTTTCCCTCTTACTAATAGCCGCTCCCGTTTTTGCAAATGTGGATACAGTTAAAGTACCCATTTACCGCCAGCTTTTTCATGACAGGATCAATGAAGAGCAACGCCTGTTGGACAGGATGGATGGTAAAATAGACGGCCTCGTAAAAGCTACGCATAAACCCGAAATAAACCTGGCTATTACAGATGTGATGATGAGAAAGATTGACCTGTTGCAGCAGTCTGTGGAAGGCAACGACAAGTTAGGTACCAATAATGAAAAGATCAGGTATCTGAATTATATAGAAAATGTGGTTAAGGCTTTTAAGTACGGCTTAAAGACCAAAGAACTCAACCCGGTATTTGCACCATTGCTGATTGAAAATTTTGAGAAAATAATGACGGATAATATGGATAGCCTGAGCATGGCTGCCGATATTGAAAAGGTTCCTTATGCAGTGGGTAAAATAAATACCGAGATATTTTCGGAGAATAAAGGATACGAGGAAAGCAAAAAGATACTGTATAAAAAATTCTGCATACTCAATCCCGATAAGATATTGCAAACCATCGAACCTTACGTTAATGAACCCTTTGCCGATTCATTGATCACTATAAGTTGTAAGCTTAACCCTACGGCTATTTATTCAGTAGCACAGGCAAAGGAATCCAAAATGGGGATGCTTGTGCACCGGAATACCAATTCATTGGTAACGGCTGTAGTGGAACTGAGTAAAACACCCAATGCCCTTTTATATTTTCCTTTTTTAGATGATTTAATAAAAGGGAAGAAAACTGTGGAAAGCATTAAGAAATACGTGGGAGACGGCGAAGTTGGTTATGATAGTGTTGGTTATTTTAAACTGCTGGTTCAAACTGAGATTGAATATTTCAAACGCCTGGTATCGCCTGCGAAAGACACGCCTATTGCCATGTTTGGCGCTAATGGGTTAAGAGAAGTATTGAGAGGGAAGGCCATCCAGCATTTTGTTACACCCATAAATACTTTGCACGACCTGAGCAATATTAACCAGCGTATGAAAGCCATTGATTCCCTCTCGGCCATTGACCTTTACTTTATGATGGTTATGAGTGAAAGTGAAATTTATACTTCCAGTTATAAACATAGTTTTTTCCGCATGCTGCAACGAATGGGGGCCGAACCAAGAACAGATTCGCTATTACTGAATGTTCATTTTGATTACTTTAAAAAGTTCATCAAGATGGCCGCTAATTATAATAAACTGGATACGTTTCTGAAGTTCATGCCTAATTCTGCATCCGAAACCTTAATGCGTGGGTTCATTGCCAATCTCGATAACACCGGGAACCTGGAAGATGCCGTTGACGTGGCAGATTCCTACAGCAGCATCAATGATGAAAAACTGAAAAGCACTATTCTTGGTTATGTAATGGACAACGAAAAAAAGTGCATTGAGAATAATAATATCCGTGGTAAAACGATCTATGGTTTACTGAAATCTATCTTTCTTTCTGCAGACAGCACCAATAAGATTGACCTTACCGGTATACTGGGCATCCCTTCGATCTATGAAGTAGACAGCAAAGACATACAGGATGACAGCGGCAGGATCATCCAGCAGGTTTACTGGTATGGAGATGAAGATGGTAAGACCTACTTTCCTTTCTTTATAAGTTCATTCTCATCCAAAGAATGGAAAATAACATCCAATAAAGAGTGGTACGAAATAAGGTCATTGAAAGGTAATGTATGGATCTACGCAAACCGGCCGCTGGATAATGATGCCAACCTGGATGACAGCGCCCAGATACACTTAAACAACTACCTGGCAGAAAATAACATGCAACCTGCGGTAGTGGTACATCGTGGGCATAGTTACTGGCTGCCCCGTACCATCCGGCAGATGTCGGGCAATGCAAAAATTGTGGTGCTGGGTTCTTGTGGTGGTTATAAAAACTTAAATGACATTATCGAGAGCAATCCCGATGCACATATCATATCTACCAAAGAGATCGGCGCAGGGGATATCAACAGGCCTATCCTGAATTATTTAAATCAAACCTTTGAATCGGGTAGCAAACTGGTGTGGAAGAATATGTGGGCTGCACTCACCAAATTATTTTCTACCGACCCGAATAAGAATGTAAGGGAAAGCTGGGAAGATTATATTCCGCCTTATAAAAACCTGGGCGCTATTTTCCTGAAAGGATATAACAATTCGTTGCTGCAATAACTGCCGATCACAAAGCCCAAACTCTATACCTTTGCCATATGACCGAAAAAACAAAGGCGAAAAGAAAGATCTTTAATTTTTCATTGTTACGCCGGGTATTTCGTTTTGCTGCTCCTTATAAAAATAAGTTTTATGGCTCTCTTGTTTTAGCGATACTACTTGCTGTAATTGCGCCCATACGCCCCTTGTTGATCCAGCTCACTATTAATGACGGTATCAAGGGCGAAACAAGTTCTCATTTCCTGAATGGCCCGGGAGGTTTTATTATTGAGATCACCATCATACAGATCGTATTGCTATTGCTTGAAACAGCAGGACGTTTTTTATTTACCTTCCTTACAGCTTCACTGGGGCAAAGCGTGGTAAAGGACCTGAGGGTTAGTACATACAATAAGATCCTGCACCTTAATTTAACACAGTACGACAAAACACCTATCGGCACACTCACTACAAGAACGATAAATGATATTGAATCTATCAACGATATTTTCAGCGACGGGTTGATACCCATCATTGCCGATATGCTTTCCATCATTTCTATACTCACTTATATGTTTTATGTTGACTGGGGCCTGACCCTGGTTTGCCTGGCACCCTTTCCATTCCTGATCGTAGCCACATATTTTTTCAAAGAAAGCGTGAACAAATCTTTTATCCGAGTCCGCAATGCAGTAGCCAGCCTTAACGCATTTGTGCAGGAACATATTACCGGCATGGCGATCGTACAGGCTTTTGCAGCAGAGAAAAGAGAGTTCAATAAATTCAAAGCCATTAATAAAGAACACCGAAATGCTAACATAAAAGCCATTTTTGCTTACTCTGTTTTTTTTCCTGTGGTGGAACTGGTGATGGCTT
>JBGANE010000070.1:0-12157 GCA_044222465.1 Ferruginibacter sp. | reverse complement strand
ATATAAACACCCATAGGAGATCCTTTCAATTGAGGTGCCAGCAGGTTGAACATCTCTTCTGTTTTGATAGGGTCGTCAGCCACCTGGTTGTAGCGGATAACTGCAAGTGGCGTTATGTATGAATTGGTATGAGTGGTAATGAACTCTTTCAGTATCTGCAATGCATTGCTTGTTGCAGCAGAGTCATACACATTTGGATTGGTAAATACCGACTTGTATGGCTCCAATGAATTGTTGAATTGTTCAAAGTCATTATGCGATGGTGACCCGGTTACTTTTGCTTTATCGATGTTTGTCCTTTCGCCTGTAACCTTCACAATACTATTATCCAGGAACAGGGTGATAAAAGGAGGTTGTTTATTAAAGAGAATGATCTTAAAATCGGGATTCCCCATTTTCCCTTTGAATTGAAACTTGTTCGCTTTAAGAGTGGTTTCAGATTCAGGGGCACCTGTCAATCCATTAAGCAATGCCACTGTTGTCCCTTCAGGGAAACCGGTTACTTCACCATTGATAACAAAACCCTCAACAACGGGTGGCTTTGCAACAGCCTTGGTAGTTGATTTTGGCTTTGGCTTGGCTTTTTGGGTAACCTGTGCAAGCGCAAAAACAGGTAACAAAAGAACAAACAGGAAAATTCTTTTCATCGGCTCAATTTAAGAGCTGCAATTTACTGAGTTTTGGGCAGATTGGATTAGGGCAATATGGTATTTAGGAATTCTTTAGTGGTTTGGGCAATATCTGCATTGTTTTTCAGTGCATTAATATAGGCTGAGCCAATAATGGCGCCATTTGAATATTTACAGGCAGCCTGGAACGTCTTTTTATCCTTGATACCAAAGCCCACTAAAACAGGGTTTTTCAAATTCATTCTTTCCAGTTTTTTAAAATAAGCTTCCTGTTCTTCTATTGGTTTATTATTCCCTGTGGTAGCCGAAGAAGAAACAGCATATATAAATCCGCTGCTCAGTTTATCAATTTTTCGGATCCTCTCCTCACTTGTTTCGGGTGTGACCAGGAAAATAAACCTGAGGTTGTGCTTTATAAAATATCGCCTGTACATTGTTTCAAATTCATACATGGGCAGGTCGGGCAAAATGATGCCATCTATACCTGTTGCAGCAGCAACTTCACAAAACCTTTCCATCCCAAACTGCAAAACAGGATTCATATAGCCCATTAAAATAACAGGTAGCTGAATAGTATCCCTGAAATTTTTCAATTGCTCAAAAAGCAAAGGAATACTCATACCGTTTTCCAGGGCAATCATATTGCTTTGCTGAATGATTGGCCCATCTGAAAGGGGATCACTGTAAGGCATACCCAGTTCAATGATATCAGCCCCATTTTCCTGCAAGGCTTTCATTATGTCAATAGTTGAATGCAGTTGAGGATAACCTGCGGTGCAGTAAACATTTAACACATTTTTTTTCTTTTCATAGAAAAGCTTGTCTATTCTGTTCATTTTATCTTTCTGAACGAGCAACGGTTAATTCCTGCCCATCTAAAATAATATATTGATAACCGGGTTTGGCATCAATATCCAGTATCAAATTATACTCAGCCTGCTTTTTCCCAGGTGTTTTAGGAAAACTTACAATGATGCTGTCACCTTTTCTTTTTACAGCATAGTTTTTTATGCTGAAGTCATCATCCATGCAGCAGTCAAACTTATACCGCTCACCATTAATGTTCGATATCATTTCTATTGGTCCCCGTTCTTTACTGCACTCACCCACTTTTTCAAATTTCAGATCATGATTGATGAAGGAATCGCTGCAGGAAAAAAACAAGCAGCAAATAATAACTGGCAGGTATCTCATAATAATAAGTGTTTCATATAAGTTTCCAGGTCCTTATCTCCTCTCCCGCTCAGGCAAATCACTACCACATCATCTTTTTTGAACCTGGTCATTTTTAAAGCATGTATGGCATGGGCAGATTCCAATGCTGGAATAATACCTTCCATTTTACTCAGTTCAAATGCCGCACTCAGCGCTTCTTCATCTGTTGCACTCACAAAAACAGCACGACCACTTTCATACAGGTGTGCATGCATAGGCCCTATACCCGGGTAATCCAACCCGGCTGAAATACTGTGTGGCTCCACCACTTGCCCATCTTTGGTCTGCATCAATAAACTTTTACTACCATGCAAGATGCCTGGTTTACCCAATTGGGTAGTAGCAGCACTCATTCCACTGTTGATACCACAACCCGCCGCTTCCACAGCAACCAGTTTTACATTTGGCTCATCTAAAAAATGATAAAAAGCGCCTGCTGCATTACTACCACCGCCAACGCATGCCAATACATAGTCTGGTAGCGTCGGGGCGCTTTCACCGACCTGAAGCATAACAAACTTTTCATTCAACTGCCATTTTATTTCTTCACTGATGATACTTTGAAACCTGGCTACCATATCGGGGTAAGGATGCGGCCCCACAACCGACCCGATTATGTAATGCGTATTAACAGGATTATTTATCCAATCCCGTATCGCTTCATTGGTAGCATCCTTCAATGTTTTGCTTCCGCTTGTTGCAGGTACAACTGTTGCTCCCAGCATTTTCATTCTTGCCACATTTGGAGCCTGGCGCTCCATATCTTTTTCTCCCATGTACACAATACACTCCAACCCCTTCAATGCACATACTGTCGCTGTTGCCACACCATGCTGGCCTGCCCCTGTTTCTGCAATGATCCTTTTCTTACCTAATCGCTGTGCCAGCAATATCTGACCAATGGTATTATTTATTTTATGTGCTCCTGTGTGACAGAGGTCTTCTCTCTTTAGAAATATTTTTGCTCCGTATTTATCACTTAGCCGCTTTGCAAAGAATAAAGGTGTAGGCCGTCCGGCAAAATCTCTCAGCAATTCAATAAATTCTTTCTGAAAACTTTCCTCATAAATTATTTTGAGGTAATTATCCTGTAACTCCTTTACATTAGGGTAAAGCATCTCCGGCACGAAGGCACCTCCGTAATTTCCATAGTAGCCGTGTTCGTTAACTGTGTAATTATTTTTTTTTGTAACCATCATTTGTAGTTCTATTGAGCATCGTTGCGTCGCACACTTGTATCGAATATCTTCATTCGGCTTTTGTCTGAACCATGATTTGGGTAGATTTCCATGATTACACAGATTTGAATTCTGTTTATCTGCTAATCCTTCAAAATCCTTGTTCCGGCAATCATAATATCAATTGCAGAAATTTCAAATCCAGCCAACGACCAAATTTGAATCCCACTTCTTTGAAATGTGCCACTTCCACAAACCCAAAACTTTTATGCAGGTGCAGACTCACTTCATTGGTGGCATCAATACCGGCGATGATGGTATGCATACCTGATCGCTTTGCCGCATCGATGATCGGTGGCATCAGTAATTTACCTACTCCTCTTCCTCTTGCATTGGCAGCCACATGAACTGTATTCTCTACAGAATATTTATAGGCTGTGGGCACACGGAAAGGCCCGATAGAACTCATGCCCAATATTACACCCCCCTCTTCTGCAACAAAAACAGGGAAGCCCTGTTGTTTTCTTTCATCAAACCATTGCCTGCGCATTTCCAGAGTATGCGGTTCATAATAATATATCGCCGTAGTGTTGGCAATTATCTCATTGTAGATATCCAATATCTGCGGCAGGTCGTTTTCTGTAGCAAGCCTCACTGTTATCATGCAAAGTGTTTTTGCTTATTTCTTCAGCCCCTGTTTGAACTGTAATACAGCAGCCATATCTTTTATACCGGGTTCCTTTTCGAATTTACTGTTGATATCTACTGCATAAAAGTCAGGGTGACTAAATGCCTTTATTTTTGATATATCATCCAACCCGATACCGCCGCTTAAGAAGAATGGCTTCTCTATCTTGGCCCTGGTGAGGATACTCCAGTCAAATTGTTTTCCCGTACCTCCAATACTTTCCTTTAAACCCCCGGTATCGAATAAATAGTAATCGCAAACGGCATCATAAGGCGCAACCAGTTCGTCAATATCTTCGTCATCACTGATACGAAAAGCTTTGATCACTTCTACTTCACTGCTCAGGTCTTCGCACATTTCGGGGCTTTCATTGCCATGCAGCTGTACCACATCCAGCCCGTAGTCATCAATCGCATCCAGCACATCGATCATCTCAGGGTCAACAAATACACCCACTTTCTTCAGTTCAAAATCAGAATTTTTCAGGTCTTCTTTTGCAATGCTGTCACCCATATACCTTGAAGAATCTTTATAAAAGATGAGTCCGGCAAAATCAATATCCAATCCATCCAGTTGTTGTAATTGTTTTAGCTGCGTTATTCCGCATACCTTAATATTCATGCTGTATTTTTTTTAGTTGTTGTACAAATTGTGTAAATGCTTCACCCGGATCTTTCTCCTTCATAAACTTTTCTCCTATCAAAAATCCTTTGAAGCCTGCCTCTCTAAACATCCCAATTGATTCCGGTGAATCTATCCCGCTTTCGGCGACCCTGATCTTGTCAACAGGAATTTTTGTACTCAATTCAATGCTCCTGTTAATATCAACCGAAAATGTTTTCAGGTTTCGGTTATTTACACCTACCAGTTCAGTTTCATCACAAATATGCTTTAATTCTGCTTCATGATGAATTTCCAGTAACACTTCCAGCTGCAATTGTTTTGCAAAGGAAGCTAATTCTTTAACACGGTCCGGCGATAAACAGGCAGCTATCAATAAAATAACATCGGCTCCTATTGCTTTTGCTTCAACAAGCTGGTATTCATCAATAATAAAATCTTTGCGAAGTACGGGAATTGGATTCACTCTTGCCTTGCGCAGGTCATCCCCAGAGCCCCCAAAAAATTCCGAATCGGTTAATACGGACAGGCAGGAAGCTCCATGTTTATTATAG
Organism: Ferruginibacter sp.; assembly: GCA_044222465.1. Lineage (GTDB taxonomy): Bacteria > Bacteroidota > Bacteroidia > Chitinophagales > Chitinophagaceae > Ferruginibacter. Next base: position 7,272 of record JBGANE010000070.1, on the reverse strand, counting down.
GCAGCAGTAACTTCTGCAACATCTGCATCAGCATTTATTATTCCCTTAGACGGTGACCTTCTTTTAAATTCTGCGATGATCCCTGCTTTAGTTTCGTCGGATAAAAATTGTTTCAGCGAAAAAGTTGGCCTGTGAAAAAAATCTGCCTGCATCAATACTTCAACCGGAAAAAGTTTTTTATTCTTTTCAATTTCCTTTTTCTTATGCTCAATTATCTTCTCTAAAATATTCATCACTGGATGCTGATTAATTTTTGCATAGCCTGGTATGCCTTTCCACTTTCAAGACTTTCTACAGTTAACTGGTAACACTCGTTATAATTTTTATACTCTCCTGTACATTGTAATGCCATAGCCGAATTGGCAAGCACCACGGCATTCTGTGCCCATGTGCCTTCACCTTTTAAAATGGTCATGAATATTTTCGCAGCTTCTTCAACAGAATTGCCACCATAAATATCCGCCGGGCTTACTGTACGCTTTCCAAGTTCTTCTGCATTTAAAGTTTTCTCTCCTTCATTTGTAATTACCCTGGTATCTCCTGTTAACGAAATTTCATCATAGCCATCCAGCCCGTGAATGATGGTAAAAGCGCTGTTGCCTTTTTGCAACAGGTAATTATATATCCTCGCCATTTCCAGGTTATACACTCCAACCAACTGGTATTTTGGAGATGCCGGGTTCACCATCGGTCCAAGCATATTAAAAAAGGTACGAACCCCTAAGTTTTTCCTTATAGGCGCAACAACTTTTAATGCCGGGTGAAATAAAGGTGCATGTAAGAAACATATGTTAGCATCTTCCAGTTCTTTTTTCAAAGCTGCAGTATCTGCCTTGAATTTATATCCCAGTTGTTCCATTACATTACTTGATCCACTGATGGATGTAGCGCCGTAATTTCCATGCTTGGCAACTTTGGTTCCTGTACCTGCAACAATAAAACAGCTTAGTGTGGAAATATTGAATGTATTTTTCCCATCGCCTCCAGTCCCAACAATATCCATCACGTCATACCCATTTAGATCAACGGGCAGGCAAAGTTCCATCAACGCATCCCTGAATCCCTGCAGCTCGTCAATTGTAATGCTACGCATCAAATACACCGTAATAAAGGCAGCAATTTCTGCATCGCTGTATATTCCCTTTGGCATATTCAGCAATACTTCTTTAGCCTGCTCCCGTGAAAGGCTTTTATGTTCGAACAGATGGTTTAATATTCTTTTCATGCCTTTAACCAGTTCCTTAATATTTTTTCGCCATCGGGTGTCAGCACACTTTCCGGGTGAAACTGAACTCCCTGTACGTCGAATGTTTTATGTTGCAATCCCATGATATACCCGTTATCATCTCTCGCCGTCACTTCCAGTTCTGCAGGAAAATTATCGTCGCTTACTATCCAGCTATGATACCTACCAACTTCTATTGTTTCCGGTAATCCCTCCAATATTTGTGATCGTTGATTTTTAATTTGAATCGGCGTAGCTACTCCATGAAAAACAGTACTCAGATTTGTCAGCTTTCCGCCAAAAGCCTCTGCAATGGCCTGGTGGCCCAAACACACCCCCAGTATTGATTTTGTGGCTGCATATTTTTTGACCAGTGGCAGTAACAGCCCAGCTTCTTCCGGGATCCCGGGGCCCGGTGATAAAATGATCTTATCATAATCATTTACTTTTTCTAAATCTACCTGGTCATTCCTGTACACATCAACTTTCTCTCCTGTAATTTTCTCTACAAGATGAACCAGGTTGTAGGTAAAGGAATCATAATTGTCAAAAACGAGAATTTTCATGCTCCGATATTTTGCGCCAGTATAATGGCCTGTTTCAATGCATTTAATTTATTATTCACTTCTTGTAATTCACTTTCCGGTTCACTCACTGCAACAATACCTGCACCGGCCTGGTAAACCAACGTATTATTCCTGCTTAAAAATGTACGTATCATTATGGCGTGATTAATGCTGTTATCAAAACCGATAAACCCAATAGCCCCACCATAATAACCCCGGGATGTGGTTTCAAAATCATTGATCAGCTGCATGGCTCTTATTTTGGGGGCTCCGCTCAATGTACCTGCCGGAAAAGTTGCAGCCAGCAATGTGAAAGGATTTATTCCTGGCCCTACCTTACCCATTACCTCGCTTACCAAATGAATGACATGACTATAATAATTTATTTTCTTATACTGTGTCACTTCCACTTCGCTGCACATTCTGCTCAGGTCATTTCTTGCCAGGTCAACCAGCATCACATGCTCGGCATTTTCTTTTGCATCATTCTCCAGTTTTATAGCCAGGGCCTTATCTTGTTCATCATCTCCAGTTCTTTTAAAGGTACCGGCAATAGGATGAACGATAGCTTTCTCTTTTTCAACAATCAACTGGCTCTCGGGCGAAGATCCCATCAGTTTATAATCTCCGTAATCAAAATAAAATAAATAGGGACTTGGGTTGATGCTTCGTAATGCCCGGTACACATTAAATTCATCACCAATGAACCTTTGTTCAAACCTCCGGCTCAAAACAACCTGGAAAACATCTCCCCTATGACAGCCGGCTATTCCTTTTTTAACCATCTCTAAATAATCCTCATCACTGATATTGGATATTTCATCCGACTTTACTTTAAAAGGAAAAGCAGGCACATCCCTGTTCCTGATCAGGCTTTCAATTACCTGTATCTCACTTTCTATTCCATGAATCTGATTTTCACAGAGGAACAATTCGTCTTTGAAATGATTAATGGCAATGACATATTGATAAAGTCGGTATCGCATTAAGGGGATGCTGTTACCCCCCTCTCCTTTTGGAGAGGGGCCGGGGGTGAGGTCAAAAAATTGTACAGCATCATAACTTGTATAACCAAACAATCCTTGTGCTACATTAACCGGCTTCGATGTTGCAGCTTTTACCTCAAACCTTTGCATAAATTCCCAAAGCATTTGCGGCACATCAGTTAAGGTATTTATCTTAACTCTTTCAGCAACCTGGCCGGGAAGTTTATATTCAATTGTTGAGGAATTGCTTATTTCTATACCTGCAATAGCATTGATGCCGATAAACGAATAACTGTTTTCCCCGGCATGAAAATCGGTGCTCTCTAATAATATGGTATCCCTGAACCTGTCACGCAGGCGCAGGTAAATGCCTACCGGTGTATATACATCGGCCAGTATCTTCTTAAAACTTGTTATGATCTCTACCTTCTTCATTTTTGTACATTAAAAAACCCCAACACATCGTGTCGGGGCCTGGTATAGTTTAAATACATGAATAACAGTACAGCGACACGTCAGTCTTCTGACTGCCACCACCAGCTATTGTTATTTGTATTGATCATACTCATTTCTGTTGCAAATATGAACACAAATTCCCTACTAAAAAAACTTATTTCGTAAATTCCACGAAATTTTACCAAATGCTGATACAACAAAAGCAGCAAGGCAGCAAGGGTTCATTTTACGTAGAAGAAAATGAAAGGTTGCTGGCAGAAATGACCTGGTCAATGACCGGCACCGACCTCATGATCATTGAACACACGGAAGTATCGGAAGAATTGAAAGGGAAAAACGTGGGTTACCAATTGGTGAATACTGCAGTGGAATATGCCCGGGCAAACCATATAAAAATATTACCGCTCTGTCCTTTTGCCCATGCTGTTTTTAAAAAGAAAGCAGCTGAATACGGAGATGTGCTGCGAAAATAATTACACTAACTTTAATAAAATCATCAAACTTGAATCTTATTGTCTTTGGCGCTACAGGCCTGGTGGGTAAGCAACTGGTGCAGCAGGCATTATTTAAAGGCCATCATGTAAAAGCATTTGGAAGAAATGTATACACCACCGATTATTTACAAACGGATAACCTGGAACTGGTACAAGGCGCTTTATTTGATGCCACAGAAGTGTATAAAGCCATTAAAGGCTGCGATGCCGTGCTTTCTGCTATTGGCGGTGGTTACGATGGTACCGATAAAACCCGTACACTCGGTATGAAGAACATCATAGCACAGATGAAAAAAGCGACAGTGAAAAGGATCGTTGCTGTGGGAGCAGAAGGAGTATTGAATGGCGATGATGGAAAAATGCTGATGGAACAGGAAAATTATCCACCCGAATACCTGCCGGTAAGCCTGGAACACAAAAAAGCTTATGAGTTATTAAAAGAAAGTGGGCTTAGCTGGACCTTTGTTTGTCCGTCGGATATCATTGATGCCGGCCCAACCGGAAACTTAGTTACTGCTGCTGATCATTTGCCTGCTTCCGGTAAAAACCGAATCAATGCCGGCGACCTGGCCATGTTCATGCTGAATGAACTAGAAAAGAATGAATATTTAAACCAAAGAGTAGGTATCTGCAATTGATTTTATCATTACTTATTGATAATTGTTTAACTTAGCTATACCAACTTTCTGTTGCACCACAGATCCAAAACTCAATTGTAAAGCTCCCGATTCTGCTAAACTGTTTTTGTAATACTTTATTATCAAAAAAATACAGTAATTACACAGTATTATTCCGGTTAAATTCTGATTCCCGAATCCAATCCCGATCAAAAGCTATGTAGCAACAAACCCTTGAATAAATATTTTAAACAGAGTATTTTTTAAAACCCCAGACCTAACATGCTTAAAAAACGCAAATTCCCGAAACTTAAAAAAAATGTCAGTTTGATCTTCCTGTTATTCTTTTTTATCCATGGGAGTATTTTCAGCCAGTCTTTTACCCCGGTTACAGTAACAGGATTTAATCATGATGTAATAGCCGAATCGGGCACCAGTTCACTAACTACTACCACCATTCCCCTGGATGGTGTAACTGTTTCCAATAAAGTAATGTATAATGTTACATTCAGAACAACGAATGGATTTGGCGGCGGTGGTATACCTGACAATGGAACTATAACTGATGCAGCAGGCACTTATCAGCTGGCCCCCTATACCGGGTCTAATGCATTATTGCTACAACGAACTCAAACCGGTGACCTCACACTTACAACACCTGCTAAATTCAACTCGGTACGTGTGCTGTGTTTTTCAACAGAAGGAGTAAGTGCGGTGAATGTAACATTAACTTTTACTGATGCCACAACCACTTCGGTACTTACCAACTATGCCCTGGCAGATTGGTTCAATGGCACCACAAACCTTGTTTTATCCGGCTTTGGCAGGTGCACCAGGGCAACCCCTGCTTCAGGTGCAGATGCCTATCCAACCAATCCGAGATTCTATTATATAAATATTCCTATCAGCTGTGCCAACAAAGAAAAATTATTGCAGAAAATAAGTTTTACTAATGTAACCACAGCCGGTACCAACGCTCCTTATCCCAATGCGGTTTTCTTTGCCGTATCCGGTATTGCAAATACACAAACGGTAACGCCTGCCATAACCAATGCTACCTGTGCTGCCAACGGAAGTGCTGTATTAACACTTAATGGATTTACTGCTCCAACTACTGTATCCTGGAATACAGTGCCTGTTCAAACCGGTACCTCAGCTACCAACCTGCAGCCAGGTAATTACCAGGCTTCCATCACAGATGGGAATGGATGTGTTACTGTTTTCCCTGTAACCATTACACTCACAAATAATTTAAACATGACAGCACATGCGGATACATCTATCTGCCCGGGTGCCGGATTTAATGCAAATACAATAAGTAATGCTGCAAATTACAGTTGGTCACCAACGGCTGGTGTCAGCAATCCTGCCATTGCCAACCCGGTTCTGTCGCCGGCCACAACAACTACTTATACGGTAACCGGAACAACAGGAGCCTGTAGTATTGCCAGAAGTTTTACCGTTACCGTCCAGTCAACAGTAACACTTACTGTGCATGCCGATACAAGTATATGCCCGGGTTCTTCCTTCAATGCCAATACGGTGAGTAATGCTACCACTTACAGTTGGTCGCCAACGACCGGTGTGAGCAATCCTGCTATTGCCAACCCGGTTTTATCACCGGCCACAACAACAACATATACCTTAACAGCCAGTACCGGTAATTGTACTAACATAAAATCATTTAAAGTAACCGTATTGCCTGCTGTAACAGTTAATGCAGGGCCGGGAAGCAGCATTTTTGAAGGATCTGCTGTGCAGTTGCAGGGAAGCGGAAGTGCAGGAACTTATTTATGGACACCGGCAACAGGATTGAGCGCTACAAATATCCTGGACCCGGTAGCCAAACCATTGGTTACTACAACTTACACCTTAAGAATTACAAATGCCCAGGGTTGCAGTAATACTTCTTCTGTTACAATAACAGTCATCCCGTATTGTGTAAAACCATTAAATGCCTTTACGCCTAATAATGATGGCTTTAACGATAAATGGTTAATTACAAACGGCAACTGTTTAAAGAAGGCCAAAGTGCAGGTATATAACCGCTATGGAGGTAAAGTCTTTGAATCGCAGGATTATAAAAATGACTGGGATGGTACATACAAAGGCAAACCTGTTGCCGATGGCACTTATTATTATGTGATAGATTATGAATTAATAAACAACACTACTGTTTTGAAAAAAGGGAACGTAACCATCTTAAGATAACATTCAGCAACATCAAAATATTAAATTCATGAAATCATTAAATATAAAAACCTGCCTGTTGTTTTTGTTTGTTGCTTTTTTTTGCAGCAAAGCGCATACACAGCAGCTTTTTAAGATCAGCAATTATATGGATCACAATTTCATCAACAACCCTGCCGCTGTTGGCGCCAATGGTAACACCACTGCGGGGGTAACGTACAGGAACCAGTGGTCAGGTATTGAAGGGGGGCCTGTTACCGCTATTATTTTTGGCGATACCTACTTTTCCAAAATGAGTACCGGTGTTGGTATCGTGTTGTACTCAGATAAAACCGGTCCTACCAGCCGCTCGGGTGGAGAACTGAATCTTTCGTACAGTGTAAAATTAGGAGGAGATAATAAAAGAGTAATGTTTGGACTGGGGGCACAGGTCATTCAATTTAAAATAGATAAGGATAAAATCAGTGAAGCTATTCCCAACGACCCCCTGCTGGCGTCATCTGGCTCATCCATAAAAGCTGACGCCAATGCAGGAATTTATTTTCGCTCTGACAAATTGAATATCGGGTTTGCTGCAAAACAACTCATTCAGCCCAAATTGAATTTTATTAAAACAGCTGCTAACCCCCGTGGCAAACTCTATCGCCATTACATGGCAACGGCCAGTTATAATATCAGGACCGATGAAGTAAATGTATTGCAACCTCATTTTGAGATACGCTTTCAGCCTAATGCTCC
>JBGANE010000008.1:0-86461 GCA_044222465.1 Ferruginibacter sp. | reverse complement strand
ATCCTATCGGGAAAAGTATCTATTCTCCCGATGGCCCCCCTGGCACTACACCTACATTCAGGCCCTTGCAGATCATTGGCGTAGTTAAAGATTTTCATTTTGAATCGTTGCGGAAAAAACTGGGCCCTTTATGTTTCTTCCTGGGTAACAGTACCGGTCTTGCTTCTTTCAAAGTTTCGGCAGCAAGTGTAAAGAACCTGATACCACAGATAGAGAATAAATGGAAAACACTTGCTCCCGCTATGCCATTCAGTTACCGTTTCATGAACGATTCTTTCAATGAAATGTACCGCAGTGAACAGCGGGCAGGAACCCTTGCCATTGTATTTGCAGTGCTGGCCATCCTGATCGCATGCCTGGGATTGTTTGGACTGGTTACTTATATGGCCGAACAGCGTACTAAAGAGATCGGCATCCGTAAAGTATTAGGTGCATCAGTAGGAAATGTGGTTACAATGTTATCAAAGGATTTCCTGGTACTGGTTGTCATTGCATCCATACTGGCATTCCCTGTCGCATGGTGGGCCATGAACAAATGGCTGCAGGATTTTGAATATCGTATCAGCATCAGCGCCTGGATATTTATTATTGCGGGAATCGTTGCTGTATTGATCGCCTTGTTCACGGTAAGCTTCCAGGCCATCAAAGCGGCTGTGGCAAATCCGGTAAAGAGTTTAAGAACGGAATAAAACTTTCATCATGATAAGAACGTATTTCAAGATAGCATGGAATAACCTGAGAAAGAACAAGATCTTTTCTTTCATCAATATTTTCGGCCTGTCTGTAGGATTAGCCAGTTGTATGCTCATTACCTTGTATGTAATTAATGAGCTCAGCTATGATAAATACCAGAAGAACGGTGAAAATATTTATCAGCTTGCTACAGCTTTCATACAGCAGGGAAAAGAGACCAGGATGCCTAACACACCGGCACCTATGGTTCATACTATGAAAATGGATTTTCCGGAAGTGGAACAAACCACCAGGCTGATGCAACTGTTTGCAGAATCAAAGACCCTGCTTCAGTATAATGAGAAAAACGGAGCTCCCAAATCATTTTATGAAACCAAAGGTTACCTGGCAGATTCAACATTTTTTCGCATGTTTACCTATGATTTTATTGAAGGCGATGCCGCTACTGCCCTTAATGAACCAAGGACAGTTGTATTATCAGAGGAAATAGCTACGAAATTCTTTGGAAGGCAACCGGCGCTCAATAAGCTTATCCGTATCAGCAGCAGTTCAAATGGGGATAACGATTTCCTGGTTACCGGCGTATTCAGGCCCCGTATCCAGCCATCACATATTGACGGAAGATTTTTCATGTCGATGAAAGGAGGAGAGATAGAAAGATATATTGCTACAAGGGGAACGAGCTTTGCTACCAACAACATGTTCTTTAGCTACCTGCAATTGAAACCGGGAAGCGACCCGAAAAAACTGCAAGCCAAATTTCCGGCCTTCCTTGATAAATATGCCGGCAATGACCTGAAGGCAATGGGATTTGGGAAAAAACAATTCATTGTTTCGTTAAAAGATATTCACCTCCGCTCCGGAATGGATAGCAATGTAACTCCGCCGGGCAGCATGACCTATTTATATATACTGGCTTCCATTGCGATGTTCACCTTACTGATTGCCTGTATTAATTTCATGAACCTGAGTACCGCACGATCTTCAAAACGCAGTGCAGAAGTGGGCATAAGAAAAGTACTGGGCGCCGAAAAAGGTTCACTGATCCGCCAGTTCCTTGGAGAATCTGTTTTTATGAGTCTCATTGCGTTTGTATTTGCCTTCACTATAACAAAGTTATTATTACCTGCTTTTAATTCAGTTTCTGGAAAAAGTTTATCACTTTCTTTTACCGATAATATGCTGATCATTGCCGGTTTTTTTGTACTCTCTGTTATTGCCGGTCTTTTTGCAGGTACTTACCCGGCTTTCTACCTGTCTTCATTTAAACCAATCAAAGTGCTAAAGGGAAGATTTTCCAATTCGCTTGCGGCTATTTCATTAAGAAAAGGGTTAGTTGTGTTTCAGTTCATCATTTCAGTTGCACTGATCATTGCATCGGTTGTCATTTCAAACCAGATGAGTTTCCTTCGTTCTGCCGATCTTGGTTTTGACAAGGAAGGTCAGATCATTGTTCCTCTGCGCAGCGGAACAGCAAAGGATTTGTATACAGCATTGCGGGATGAAATTAAGAAGATACCGCAGGTAGTGGGAGTGGGTGCATCGGGTTATTATCCGGGCATCTTTAATCCCGCAGATAACCTTTACTATAAGGCTGGACAAACCATGAATGATGCAAAGCGTACAAGGCTTAACTGGGTGGATGCCGGGTATCTGAAAACAGTGAATCATAAGCCTGTTGCCGGTCGTTTATTTTCGGAAGCGTTTCCGGCCGATACAAATTTTAGAGTGGTAGTGAATGAATCTGCTGTAAAAGAGATCGGCCTTGGTACGCCACAGGAAGCTATCAGCAAGAAAGTATATTTCGATTACCAGGGCACACAATATGCTTTTGAAGTGATAGGTGTAGTCAGGGATTTTCATTACGAAGACCTTCATCTACCCATCACACCTTACGCATACCAGCTCGATAATGTGACCGACAATTTCAATTATATGATGGTTCATGCAAAACCGGGAGATATTGGCCCACTGCTTAAGTCAATAGAAGCAAGCTGGCATAGACTCAATCCTAATGAACCCTTTGAATACAGTTTCCTGGATGAGGATTTTCAGAAGAACTATGATGCAGAAAACAGGCTTGCAACTATTGTTTCTTATTTCACACTCATTGCGATACTCATTTGTTGCCTCGGCCTGTTTGGATTGGCAACTTTCAGTGCAGAGCAACGTATCAAAGAGATAGGTGTACGTAAAGTTTTGGGTGCAAGTGTTTCCGGCATTGTGGGATTATTATCCAAAGACTTTTTAAAACTGGTAGCCATTGCTATGTGATGCACAAATGGCTGCAGGATTTTGCATACAGAGTTAACATAAATTGGTGGGTATTTGTAGTGGCAGGCATTATTGCGGTTTTGATCGCTTTTATTACGATCAGTTTCCAGGCTATCAGGGCTGCAAATGCTAACCCGGTTAAATCATTGAGAACAGAATAAATAAAAGTATAACACATGATTAAAACCTATTTCAAAACCGCTTTTCGCAACCTGCTCCGCAACCGCAAGCATGCCACGCTCAACATACTTGGCCTTGGAGTGGCGATGGCTGCCTGTATCATTGTGTTTTTGGTGATACAATACGAAACCAGCTACGACAAACACCTGAAAGGCTACAACAACATTTACCAGATTGTTACTAAAGACAAAGATGCAGATGGTGAACATTTTACCGGTGGTGTGCCTTTTCCGGTGATTAAATTTTTGCGCCAGGATTATCCGCAATACCAGTTTGCAGAACTAATGCAGAATTATGGGGTACAGGTAACTGTTGTTGGCCCGGAGAACAAAAAGTTCCGGGAGGAGAACGGGGTTTTTTACGGAGACGCTGATTTGCTTAAAATGTTCGAACTGCGTTTTCTCACCGGCAATGCTGATGTGCTGAAAGATGTAAACAGCACTGCAATCAGCAGATCGCTTGCAGAAAAATACTTTGGAAACTGGAAAGAAGCAGTTGGAAAAACATTGAATATTGATAATTCAGAATTTCCATTGAAGGTAGCAGCCGTGTTTGAAGATGAACCGGCCAACAGCGATTTTCCGTTTCAGCTTGTGTCTTCTTATGAAGGTTTTGTTGCTCACGATAAAACATGGCCGTTTACAGACTGGGGCTCCAACACCAGTAACCACCAGGTATTTGTGAAATTGCCCAGGGGCACCGATACAAAAGCCATAGACAGGCAACTGGCGCTGTTTGAAAAAAAATACAATACCCAAAACAAGGAAACCACCCGGGAACATTTTGTTCATGCGCTGAAGAACATTCATTTTGATGAACGTTTCGGCAGCAACGGTGACCATAGCACCGGCAAAACCTCTTTATATACACTGGCATTTATTGGCCTGCTCATCATCATGATGGCCTGCATCAATTTTGTAAATCTTTCCACGGCACTTGCCGTAACAAGAAGCAAGGAAGTGGGTATCCGCAAAGTAATGGGCAGCAGCAGGGCGCAGTTGAGCATGCAGGTGCTGATTGAAACTTCAGCCGTGGTGATTGTTTCTGTCATCATTGCTATTGTGCTGGCATGGCTTGCATTGCCCTATGTAAAAAATATTATGGTGGTGCAGCACAAGCTTTCACTTTTTAATATTGAAAGTGTATTGTTTATTTTAGCCATCACGGTGGCCACCATCATCCTTTCAGGATTATACCCCGCATTGATCATGGGCAATTTCAAACCGGTGGAAGCCATCAAGAATAAAATCAACACTTCTAAAGTAGGCAGTGTTTCATTGCGGCGTGTGCTGGTGGTGATGCAGTTTGCCTTTTCACAGATATTGATTATTGCAACCATCATTGCAGTGAACCAGATGAATTTTATCCGCAGCAGCGATTTGGGGTTTAACAAAGACGCCACGCTGGTTGTATACCTCAACAGCGACAGTGTGAGCCGCAGCAGGCATGATGCATTTAAGGATGCATTGAAATTGAGAAGCGATGTGAAAGAAGTGAGTTTTGCATTTGACCCGCCGAGCAGCGATAATAGCTGGAACAGCAATTTCGCTTTTGACAAGATGGAGGATAAAGATTTCAATGTGCAGTTGAAACAGGCCGACCAGAATTATGCAAAAACCTACGGGTTGCAATTACTGGCAGGGAGGTTTTTATCGCCAAGCGACACCATCCGTGAGTTTGTGCTGAATGAAACGATGCTTAAAAAATGTGGTGTAAAAAATCCGCAGGATGCTGTAGGAAAAATGTTCCGAATTGGCGGAAGAAAACCAATGCCGGTAGTAGGTGTGGTGAAAGATTTTAAACAGGCATCGTTGAGAGATGAAATTCAACCTATCGCCATGTTTACACAAAAGCGCTGGTACCAAACTGCCGGTATCAAACTCTCCGGTACCAACCTTGGCAAGACAAGAGATGAAATAAAAACCATCTGGGATAAATATTTCCCCGAGTATGTGTATAACGCTTCTTTCCTTGAGGAAAACATCAATAAGTTTTATGAGGCTGAGCAGCGGCTGAGCAGTATGTATAAAGTATATGCATTACTGGCTATTTTTATCAGTTGCCTGGGTTTGTATGGATTGATTTCATTTATGGTGGTACAAAAAACAAAAGAAGTAGGAATAAGAAAAGTATTGGGGGCCAGTGTTCAGAATATCCTTTATTTATTCTCCAGGGAATTTACCATTTTGATCACTATTGCATTTATACTGGCTGTTCCATCGGCCTGGTACCTTATGCATAGCTGGTTAAATGATTTTGCATACCGTATTAAAATAGGTACCTGGATGTTTGCTGTTGCCATTGCTGTTTCAATCCTTATTGCTTGGATAACGGTAGGTTATAAAGCGATCAAAACGGCGAAGGCTAATCCGCTAAAAAGCCTGCGAACAGAATAAAACAATTTTACGACTAATTACTCAATTGTTGCATTGCTTAATGACTATGAATTTATAAACCTGTTAAAGTATTAGACCTTTAAACGTACAGACCAATGATAAGGAATTATTTCAAAACTGCCTGGCGAAACCTATTGCACAACCGATTACTGTCTTTTGTTAATGTAACTGGCCTGGGTGTTGGCCTTGCCTGTGTCATGCTCATCCTGTTGTTTGTAAATGATGAATACGGTTTCGATAAGTTCCAGGAGAATGGCGAACGTATTGTGAGGGTAGTACAGACCGAAATAGATACAGCAGGTAAAGAACGAAGGAGTGGAAATACAGGAATTCCTCAGGGCCCTGCTTTTGCTGCCGATATACCTGAAGTGAAAAGCTACTGCAGGATTAAAGGATGGAATATGCTTGCCAGGAAAAAGAATGAAGGAATAGAATCAATGGTATTATTTGCCGACACAACATTCTTTTCCATATTTACCACTAAGGTGATCAAAGGCGATCCTTCAAAAATGCTGGAAGGCCGAAATTCGGTGGTGGTTACAGATGAAACCGCAAAGAAATTTTTTGGTGGAGAAGAACCTGTTGGAAAAATATTGCCGATAGAAGTGGATGAATCTTTTGAAGACTTTATTGTGACCGGAGTTGTTAAAAAAATGCCATTGAATTCGTCCTTACGTTTTGATATGCTCATTCCTTTTCAGCGTCAGCTGTCAACCAACCCGGAGGATATTGCGGCTGAAAACTCAGACTGGAATAGCCTTTACCTGAATACTTTTTTACTATTAAAGAAAAATGCAAATGCCGAGGCAGCAGAGTCAAAAGCCTGGACCTCATTTTTAAAACATAATGGCGAAGAGTGGAATAAAACAAAAGCGGCCAATGGTATCAGCAGCAGGGTATATAGCTTTCAACCTTTTCTAAGTATGCACCTCGATAACCGTTTTTTTGCCAGTAATGGGTTAAGCGACTGGAGCGATTCAAAATATTCTTACATACTTTCCGGCCTGGCGGTTTTAATATTGATCATAGCCTGTATCAATTTTATCAATATCATGCTGGCCAGATCATTGCAGCGCAGTAAGGAGATTGGCATAAGAAAGGTTTCGGGTGGTTCACGCAGGCAATTGGTGACCCAATTCCTCAGTGAATCTTTTTTAGTTACGTTGATCTCTTTCATACCTGCCTTCCTGCTGATACAATTGTTGTTGCCGGTATTCAGCAAATTCACCGAAAGGCATTATGATGCAGCTTACCTGCTGCAGCCTTCCGTACTGATCCTGTATGGAGGCCTGTTGGTTACTGTTTCTGTTTTGGCAGGTTTTTATCCTGCTGTTATCGCTTCTAAATTCCGGCCCGTGCAAACACTATATGGCCGTGTGAAACTATCAGGTAAAAACATATTGGGCAAATCATTGGTAGTACTGCAGTTTGTGATTGCTGCTGCATTGATCATCTGCACCATTGTTTTTAACAGGCAATTCGATTATATGACCCGGAGCGATCTTGGTTTTAGTAAAGAGAATATCATCCGGCTTGAATTTCCATGGGGTAAACCAAGAGAGCAAATACAGATATTTAAGAATGAACTTGCTAAAAATCCTGCTATTGAAATGGTTGGCGCAAAGAGTGGAGACTGGAACAAGACCGGCTTCTTCATCAATGGAAAAAAGACAGACTGGACCTATTATGAGACCATGGACGATCAATACCTTCAAGTGCTGAAAATACCTTTGGTAAAAGGCCGTTACCTGAGCTATGCCAATACAGCCGATACGGTTTCAAATTGCCTGGTGAATGAATCTTTTGCTGAAACTTTTTTGGATAAGACCCGGGACCCTATTGGGCAGACTGTTGGAAGAAATACCCAGAAAGGGGTTGTTGAAATGTATGTGGTTGGCATTGTAAAAAATTATCATTCCTCTTCTTTTAAAGAGAAGATAGAACCCATGTATTTCTCGCTGGATAAACGTAGCTCAGCATTCAATACATTTATCAAGTATGCCCCCGGCCAGGGTAAACCAGTGCTGGCGGGCATTTCCAAAACATTCAAAGCATTACTTCCTTTTTCCACCATGAACTACCAGTTTATGCAGGATTGGAATGAAAGCTGGTATAATGAAGATGCCCGCTGGAAAGAAATTGTTTTTTATGCAGCTATCATTGCCATCATGCTTTCCTGCCTGGGTTTGTTTGCATTAAGTACACTGTCTATACAACAGCGGGTGAAAGAAATTGGTATTCGCAAAGTTTTAGGTGCTTCTGTGATAAGCATAACAAAACTCGTTTCTGCAGATTTTCTGAAACTGGTTTTTATTTCCCTACTGATCGCCTCGCCAGTTGCATGGTGGCTGATGAATGGATGGTTAAAGGATTTTGCGTACAGGATCAGCATTTCGTGGTGGATATTCGTGTTGTCAGGTATTATTGCCTTATTGATAGCCCTGGTTACAGTGGGTTTTCACGCCATCAGGGCGGCTGTTGCTAATCCCGCAAAATCATTACGAACAGAATAAATAACAAGCCATGATAAAAAACTATTTCAAAATCGCCTGGCGGAATCTCTGGAAGAACAAAACGTTCTCCGCTATCAATATCTTCGGGCTTTCCGTGGGTATTGCTGCATTTCTCCTCATCATCAATTACCTGCGGTTTGAATATAGTTATGATGATGCACATTTGAATAAAGACAGGATATTCCGCATCCCGATGGTCATAACTGATAAGGATGGAAAGGAACAAACCTTTGCATTTACTTTTCCTGCGGTGGCACCGGCACTTAAAAAAGATTTTCCCGAAATATCGGAAGTGGCACGTTTTCGCAGGCAGGGAGGTATTGTAAAGCAAGGCGATCAGAAAATAATTGAGCAAGGAACGGTTTATTATGCTGATGCATCGCTCTTCAATATATTCTCCTTCCGGTTTATAAAAGGAACTGCATTAACTGCTTTTAAAGAACTGAACGATGCAGTGATCACGGAGGAAACAGCAAAAAAATATTTTGGTAATAGTGATCCCATCGGTAAGCCTCTGCACTACAGGAACGAAGATTATATTGTTAAAGCAGTGCTGGAAGATGTGCCTGCTAATTCGCATATCAGGTTCAATATACTGCTCAACTACGAGAAATATATTCAGCTTACCGATGGCGATGCCAATACAAGCTGGGGCTGGTCAGATTTTTATACTTATGTTTTGCTGAAACCAGGGGCCGATGTAAAAACACTGGAGGCCAAGCTTGGAGGATTTGCACAACGGTACCTTGGCGACAACATGAAGCAAAGAGATTATACCGTTGCATTTAACCTGCAGCCATTAAAGGATATCCACCTGCGTTCAAAATACGATTACGAAATGGCAGGGAACGGCAATTTGTCTTACCTGAAATACCTGGGCATTGCAGCGCTTTTCATCTTATTCATTGCATGGATAAACTATGTAAATCTTTCCACCGCCCGTTCACTCGACAGGTCGAAGGAAGTAGGTATAAGAAAAGTAGTGGGCGCCGGCAAGCTTCAACTCATCCGCCAGTTCCTGGGCGAATCATTATTTCTTAATATCATTGCGGCTGTTATAGGGTTTCTCATTTTTCGCTTAACGCTTTCTTCGTTTTCAACGCTGGTGCAGAAAGACATCAACAGCCTGCTTGCGTACGATTGGAAGTTCTGGACATTTGTGATTGTATTGTTCTTATCGGGCACATTACTCGCCGCTTTCTATCCGGCATTTGTGCTTTCCTCTTTTCAGCCTATTTATTCCATTAAAACATCTCATGGTGCTTCAGGGCTCAGGGGAGGAAGAAGTATATTAAGAAAATCATTGGTAGTATTGCAGTTTGTTGCAGCGGTTGTACTTATTACAGGAGCTATTGGCTTTTACCGCCAGCTTCACTTTATGCAAACCCGGGACCTGGGTGTGAATATAAAGCAAACACTGGTGGTTCAGCAATCAGGAAATGCTGACAGTACAGGAATACCTGCGTTCAACGCATTTATTAATGACATGACTTCAAATCCGTCGGTTCAGTCAGTCACAGCATCAACATCGGTACCCGGAGCCGAAGTAAGCAGCTCGTCGGATTATACATTAAAGAACTCATTATCCGGAAAAAGATGCAGGAACCTCGGCATAGATAATAAATTTATTGACGCTTATGGTTTAAGTATTGTTGCAGGGAGAAATATTACAAACGACAGGCCGCCTGTTGATACGAATGTGGTGGTGAACATTCTCGTTAATGAAACAGCTGCGAAAACATTCGGTTTCAGCAAGCCTGCCGATATGCTGGGCAAGGAGATGAATGATGGATCCGGGTTTAGATATGCTGTGGTGGGTATTGTAAAGGATTATCACCAGGAATCTTTACAAAATAGTTTTGACCCCATTGTATTCTATCCTGAAGAAGAAAGAAACTTCGGAAACTTCTCTCTTAAACTGAGTACGACCAATCTTCCGGCGCTCATGGATTTTGTAAAACTGAAATGGAATGCCCGTTTTCCGGAAAGCCCTTTCCGTTTTTTCTTCCTCGATGATCGTTTCAATGCACAATATGCCAATGACCAGCTTTTTTCAACAGTATTGTGGTTGTTTACAGGTATCGCTATCATCATTGCTTGTCTTGGCCTGGTTGGTTTATCCATATTCACCATTTCAAAGAGAAATAAAGAGATCAGCATCCGTAAAGTTTTGGGCGCTACGCTGTTCCAGATCACCAGGCTTATTACTGTTGACTACCTGAAACTGGTGTTATTGGCTTCTGTATTTGCTTTGCCTGTTGCGTACATATTAGTAAGTAATTGGCTCAATGACTACGCATTTCATGTCAGCATTGGTGTATGGTTTTTCATCATGCCTGTGTTGATGATCGTGGGCATTGCATTGCTCACAGTAATATACCAGTCACTGAGGGCTGCACTTGCTAACCCGGTAAAATCATTGAGAACCGAATAAAATTAGGACATGCTTAAAAGTTATTTCACCATCGCATTGCGGAATTTCAAGAGGAACAAAATTTTCTCGCTGATCAATGTATCCGGCCTGGCTATAGGCATCAGTGCAGCCCTGGTCATTTACCTGATTGTGCAATTTGAATTCAGCTTTGAACAATTCAGAAAAGATAAGGACAGGATATACCGTGTTGTGTCTGACATGACCTTCCCAGGTGATGTGAAATTCAGGAATTCGGGTGTGCCCATGCCTATGCCTAAGGCGGTGCGTTCGGACCTGACAGGTATTGAAAAAGCAACACATTTTGTGACTGTATATGATATGAAAGTGGCGATACCTTTTACAGGCAACCAGTCACCCGCTGAGTTTAAAAAGCAAACGCAGATCATATATGCTGATGAATTTTATTTTTCTATGTTCGAGTATGAGTGGGTTGCCGGGGCTAAACAGTCTGCGTTGAAAGACCCGTTCCAGGTGGTACTGACAGAAGAAAGAGCGAAAACATATTTTGGTAACCTTGCTGCTAATGATATACTGGGCAGAACAATAATATATGATGACAGTATAAAGATAACCGTGGCAGGCATTGTGAAAGAACCGGAAGAAAAAGCCACCGATTTTCGTTTCAAGGAATTCATTTCCATGTCTACTGTTACCAGCGCCGGGTTGATGGATCATTTCGGCGGCACTGAATGGGGTAGTATCAATTCAGCATCGCAGTTGTTCGTTAAACTAAAGGAAGGAACAAGGGCCGAGCAAGTGGACAAACAATTTGCCGGGCTATTGCATAAATATAATAAACCAAAGGAAGGCGATACAGACGATACAAAAAATCATCTCCAGGCATTGGCCAGTATTCATTTCGATAATGACTACGATGCATTTGATCAACGGCTTGGCCATAAACCTACTTTGTACGGTCTCCTGGCGGTTGCATTGTTTTTGTTACTGCTTGGTTGTATCAACTTTATCAATCTTACCACAGCACAATCTACACAGCGTGCAAAAGAGATCGGTATCCGCAAAACACTGGGCAGTAACAAAAAGGCGCTCATTATCCAGTTCCTGACAGAAACATTGCTGCTTACATTACTGGCTACGGCTTTGTCCATTGCCATCACACCCTGGTTGTTGAAAATATTCGGTGATTTTATTCCCCCTGAAATTACTTTCTCTTCCCTCAACCAGCCACATGTATGGCTATTCCTTGCTGCACTTATTTTGCTCATGACAGTTTTCTCCGGCTTTTATCCTGCGCTGGTATTGACAAAATTTAGGCCTGTTACCGTATTAAGGAATCAACTCGGAGCCAATACTGCTCATAGCAGGAAAGCCTGGCTGAGAAAGACATTGACAATAACCCAGTTTGTGATTGCTCAGTTCCTCGTGATAGCCACGCTGGTGGTAAGCAAGCAGGTGAACTACTCATTGAACAAAGAACTGGGGTATAAAAAGGATGCGATTGTATATTTTTCAACGCCCAGGAATATTTTTTCTGAAAAGGAAGACAACAGGCGTTTTGCGCTGATTAACAAAATGAAACCCTTACCGGGAATTGAAAAACTGAGCCTGGCCAGCAATTCACCGGCACACGAAGGAGCATCTTCCACAACAATGAAAGTGAATAATGGCAAAAAAGAGATTGAACTGATGGTTGAAACGATCAATGCCGATCCTGATTACTTTGATATATATAAAATGAAAATTACGGCCGGAAGGTTTCCAGAACAAAGTGACACTTTGAGAGAATACCTCATTAACGAGAGTTATGCAAAATCGCTAGGTTTCAGTAACCCGGCAGATGCAATAGGCGTAGTTGTGAAACGTGGAGAAAAGATAGTGCCGATCGTTGGTGTATTGGCCGATTTCCATACTAAGTCAACCCACGAAGCCATAAAACCTCTGGCTTATTCAAGCGTAGGTAAAAGCAGCTATACCATTCACATGGCGTTGAAGCCACAGGGTGAACAACCAGGACAATGGAAAGAAACACTTGGCATGGTTGAAAAGGAATTTAAACAATTGTTTCCGGAGGAAGATATCCAGTTCAATTTCTTTGATCAGACAATCGCCAAATTTTATCAAAGGGAACAAAATATATCAAGACTGTTGACATGGTCATCAGGGCTGTGTATCTTCATCAGTTGTCTTGGTCTGCTGGGCCTGGTGATCTATACAACAACACAGCGGACAAAAGAAATAGGAGTGCGTAAGGTGTTGGGTGCTTCTGTGGTTCAGCTTGTATCCCTGTTGTCAAAGGACCTGGTATCACTGGTACTGGTTGCTTTTATCATTGCTTCACCGCTTGCCTGGCTGGCCATGAATAAATGGCTGCAGGATTTTGTGTACCGAACACAAATAAGCTGGTGGGTGTTTGCGGCCTGTGGGATAGGTATGCTGGTAATAGCCATCGTTGTGCTAGGTATCCGTACTGTAAAAGTGGCAATGGCTAACCCTGTCAGCTCATTAAGAACAGAGTAACATATTGCCATCACCGATGGTCAAATTATTAAGAACAGAATAAAAAAAGAATCATGGTAGAACTAAAAGGAATTTATAAATGGGTGAACACAGGTAATAACCGAACTTTTATTTTAAAGGACATCAATCTCACAGTAAAGGAAGGCGAGTTTATCTCCATCATGGGACCATCGGGCTCGGGCAAATCAACATTGCTCAATGTGATCGGTATGCTGGATGAATTCAATGAAGGGGAATATAATTTTTTAAGGGAGCCGGTACATAAAATGAAAGAGAAACAACGGTCGGCTTTATACAAACAATATATTGGGTTTGTCTTCCAGGCCTATCACCTTATTGATG
The DNA here is from genome assembly GCA_044222465.1 of Ferruginibacter sp. Classification (GTDB taxonomy): domain Bacteria; phylum Bacteroidota; class Bacteroidia; order Chitinophagales; family Chitinophagaceae; genus Ferruginibacter. Next base: position 73,151 of record JBGANE010000008.1, on the reverse strand, counting down.
AACTGACGGTATATGAAAATATTGAAACGCCGTTGATCTACCAGGATATAAAAACTTCTGAAAGAAAAGCGATGGTGGCGGATATTCTTGACCGCTTCAACATTGTTGGGAAAAAAGACCTGTTTCCCACGCAGCTTTCCGGCGGGCAGCAGCAATTAGTGGGTATCGCAAGGGCTTTGATAGCCAAACCTAAATTGTTGCTTGCTGATGAACCAACCGGCAACCTCAACTCAAAACAAGGCGAAGAGATCATGAATCTGTTCAGTGAACTCAATAAAGAAGGTGTAGCCATTATACAAGTGACCCATTCAGAAAAAAATGCAGCCTATGGCTCAAGAATAATCAACCTGCTGGATGGCCGCATAGAGAATTAATAAATTTTAAAAGAGATGATGATGAAAAAAAAAGATTTAATGATACTGTGTGTACTGGCTGCAACAACCATCAGTGTGCAGGCACAGACCCCTAATTCGAAATTGACATTGAAAGCCTGCCTGGATATTGCACTTGCCAATAATATTCCCGTCAAACAATCAGAACTGCAGGAGCAGGGGGCTAAAATAAACCTTAGCCAATCGAAGATGAACAGGCTGCCTAATATATCTGCCGGTGTGAACTATGGTATCAACAACGGCCGCAGCATCGATCCTTATACAAACAGTTATATCAACCAGCAGTTGAATTCTTCCGGGGCATCGCTGAACGCTTCCATTCCTGTTTTCAATGGGTTCCAGATCAATAATTCCATTAAGCAGGCTTCTTTCAGTTACCAGGCATCGAAGATGGAGTTGCAGCAGGAGAAGGATAACCTTTCCCTGAATGTGATCCTTGCTTTTTTGCAATTAATGAATGATCAGGATGTATTAGCACTTACCAAAAAACAAATTGATGTAACATCAAAGCAGGTAGAACGGCTTGACTTGCTTAACAAAGAAGGAGCAATTGCCCCCGCAACGCTTTATGATATGAAGGGACAATATGCTTCGGACCAGATAGCTCTTGTTAATGCTGCGCAGGCGGTTGAGATGTCGAAGCTTAACCTTGCACAGTTCATGAACATTCCTTACGACAAGAATATGCAGATAGACAGGGAAAGTTTTGACACGAATATGGCTTTATATGATGCCGGGGCAAATGATATATATAATACTGCGTTGCAGAACCTGGCGACCATAAAGGCCGCCGACCTCCGTGTGAAAGCCGCCGGCAAGGCCACACAAGTAGCAGCTGCCAGCCTTTATCCATCACTTTCACTAACTGGGCAGCTAGGCACGAATTATTCGAGTGCAGCAACAAATTCAATCATCACCGGAAGCTCTTATGTTGCCAGCAGCGATTATGTGGTGGTAAACGGGAACAATAGTCCTGTGTTTACTAAACAAACTAATTTTACTAACCAGAAGATCAATTTCTTCAAGCAATACAATAATAACCTCGGAACCTTTGTAGGTATTAACCTGCAGATACCGATATTCTCTTCCTTCCAGACAAGAACAAGGGTAAGGCTTGCCAGGCTTGAAGAAAAAAGAACCGGGTATGTTGCGGAGAATACAAGGATACAGTTGCGTCAGTTCATTGAACAGGCACACCTGAATATGACATCGGCCTGGGAGCGTTATAAAGTACTGGAAGACCAGGTAATTGCTTTCCAGGAATCATTCAGGGCTGCTGAGATACGTTTTAATCTGGGCGCTTTGAACAGCGTGGAATATCTTATTGTAAAGAATAATCTTGACAGGTCAACTATTAATCTCACAACAGCAAAATACGATTACCTGTTAAGGACAAAGCTGCTGGACTTTTACCAGGGGAAATTAAAATAGGAGTTGGGCTATTCCACAAAATGCCAGCAAACCCCGGCTATGTCAATGATGTTGACTTCTTTGCCATAGGGTTGTTCTGTAACATGGCCTACGCGGATACCGAATTTTTCAGGTAATTTTTTTTCAATCACTTCTTTCCTGAATGCCGCTGCATCAGTTACCTTGACGCTTAACATGAAGTTCTCTGCAAATTTCCTGTCATCATATTTTTGAAGAACGAATTTGCAGCCATCCCTTTCAAAGCCAATATAATCGCCGGCATCCCAGGTAACGGCAAAGCCCAATTCAATAAAAAACTGTTTCGAACCTTTAAAATCACTGCAAACGGGACAAAGGCTCAAGGAAAGAAATTTCATATGCTAAGTTTAGTTGTAAGAATTATTGATTTTGCTCTATTAGTTTTTAATTCTGCATCAGTTTAATTTGCTGATACTGTCTTCTTTATGTTTAACCAGATCCATTTATCTAAAATGGTTTTGTATTCAGCTCTCTATGTTCACTACCCTGTAATAAACCCTGCCGGCATTAATGGCATTGCGTATGAGTTTTTGTTTTTTATTCAGGGATGAGTTGCCGGTCTTTACTTCAATAAAATCAAGTACGATATCTTCTTTGCTTTCGATTCCTGAGAAGGATATCATGTCTATAGGGCTTCCTAAAAAAACAACTTCCGAAGGTTTTAAGCAGTTATTGCCCAGGAAAGGAGCCAGGTGCCCCGCAATCCTTCCCTTGGTGATGTTTTTGCTGCGCCTGAAAGCATCGTCAATAAAATATTGTTTTAAAACGGCTTTGTCTTTTTCTGTTTTCGACTGGTATTCAGTAACCAGTTCTTTCTTTAGTTCTTCTACCTTGCTGATGAAAGCAAGGTCCTGTTCATAAGCGGTCATCATATCGGCCGTCATAGAGACAATCTTACGCCTGAAATAAACGAAAGAGATGATGCAGATGACGATGCATACTGAAATGATACTGGCTATGACTATTTCTTTTTCTATCATTTTTAAAAATTGATCTCTTTCCAGTTGAACTTGCGTTTATTGATTGCAGCCCATACTTTGTTCTTGAATTCCGAAGTGCTTCCGTTATTAGCCTTGGTGATCTCTAAAAAATAAATGGACACTTCTTCTTCGTCGGCAGCGCCGTCAAAAACAATAAGGTCAATGTACTTACCGATGAATTTTATATCCCTGGGGTTATAACTGAAACTTTCATTGAGCAGTTTTGTTTCCCTGGCGATCTCATTCGTTATTTCACGGGTTTGAGATGCGATGGCCTGCCTCCTGATGTTGACCTCATTTTCCGTTTGCCAGGTTTTCAGGAAAGATTCAGCCCTGTTTTTTTCATAACTCTCAATCTCATTTTTTATAGTATCGAATTTAATTTCAAGTTGCCGCTGAAATTCCTGCTGTATAATTTTATTGGACCTGGCAAGGTAGATTATCAATGACAGGATAAGGATGATCAGTATTGCGAATAGAACGTAAATGAGCATTTTCTCAATTTGGATTGCCTATGCTTGAAGGCGGTTTTTACATTTGCCTAAGTTAATGAAAACCTTTTGTAAATGATGCTGTCAGGCGAAGAACGGGCAGGCTTTTAATCCACAATATAAGAACCTGGCTGGCTTATACAGCTAAAGCATAAACTATTGGCTTTAAGCTATGTGTCGCCAAAGGAGGGGGAGTCATTCAAATTTGTACAAGGCTTTTCCACATGTTGTCTTTTGCAGAATAAAGTATGTAAACGGTGAACATAAAAATAAAGGTCAGCATTTATGCTGACCTTTTGTGACCGCGTTAGGATTCAAACCTAAAACCTTCCCGACCACAGGTCGGGATGCTCTATTCTTCCGATAACTATCGGGCTGAGCCTATTAATTTTTCAATCATTTTCTTGCTTTTCCATTTCTTCATTTCTTTTTCTTTTGCCATTGCACCTTGCTTTGATTCGAATGTTTCTGTATATACAATTTGCCAATCATCTTGTTTGCCGGTAAACCCTTTATGAACTGCTAGGTGTTTCCTCAACCGGGTTTCAACACTACCGCTTGTATAGCCTATATAATATCTATCGGCTTTTGCAGAATAAAGTATGTAAACGGTGAACATAAAAATAAAGGTCAGCATTTATGCTGACCTTTTGTGACCGCGTTAGGATTCAAACCTAAAACCTTCCCGATTTGGTCGGATGCTCTATTCAGTTGAGCTACGCAGCCATTTTATTTTTGCCTTGTATTTCTTCATCCTAAAACCTTCCCGATTTGTAATCGGGATGCTCTATTCAGTTGAGCTACGCAGCCATTTTATTTTTGCCTTGTATTTCTTCATCCTAAAACCTTCCCGATTTGTAATCGATGTTCTATTCAGTTGAGCTACGCAGCCATTTTATTTTTGCCTTGTATTTCTTCATCCTAAACCTTCCTGATTTGTAATCGGGATGCTCTATTCAGTTGAGCTACGCAGCCATTTTATTTTTGCCTGTATTTCTTCATCCTAAAACATCGATGCTAAAGCTACGCAGCCATTTTATTTTTGCCTTGATTTCTAATCGGGATGCTCTATTCAGTTGAGCTACGCAGCCATTTTATTTTTGCCTTGTATTTCTTCATCCTAAAACCTTCCCGATTTGTAATCGGGATGCTCTATTCAGTTGAGCTACGCAGCCATTTTATTTTTGCCTTGTATTTCTTCATCCTAAAAAACCTTCCCGATTTGTAATCGGGATGCTCTATTCAGCGAGCTACGCAGCCATTTTATTTTCTGTATTTCTCCTTCATTTAAACCTTCCCGATTTGTAATCGGGATGCTCTATTCAGTTGAGCTACGCAGCCATTTTATTTTTGCCTTGTATTTCTTCATCCTAAAACCTTCCCGATTTGTAATCGGGATGCTCTATTCAGTTGAGCTACGGGGCCAAATTTTAAGGAGGCAAAGATAGGGGATTTTACCGTGATTTTGAAAGCCGGATCAGGGCTTCCATTTGCCGGATTTTTTCAGGTAACGTATCGATAAGTAATAAACCAGTAACAGGGGTAATACGATCATCAATACCATGTTCCGCCTTTTATCATCATGCTGCGTCAACCCGGGATACCTGAAGATCAGGATCAGGGTTATACCGGTAAGCCAAACATATTGTGTGTTGTATTCTTTTATCAGCCAGCGTTTCCATTTGAATGTCATGGAGCCCATGGTGGTTGAAAAGCCCTTTAATGAAGGTATCCAACGATTGACCCGGCTGCAATATTTGCGAAATTCTTCTCCAAACTTATTTTTCAGGAAATTTTCTTCTGCCAGTACAATTGCGTGATAGATGAATAAAAAAAGCGGCATCACTACAATAACATACAACAACGAATTGGAAAGAATACCCACACCAAGCAACATTAAAATATTACCCACATATAATGGGTTGCGGCAATGTTGAAAGATACCGGTTGTCACCAGGTCTTCGGCATACACTTTGCCATCTTTACCCCCACGTATGATATATGCAAGCCCGATGGTAAGCCCCCTCACCAGTTGCCCGGTTATGGTTACGACCAGGCCAAGAATGATGGGCCATATATAAAAATTTGCACCAAACATTTTTTCACTGAACAAAGGTGGAGTGGGGATGAACAGTAACAGGTATAAAGCAATGAATAACCCGTTGCGGTATTTGAAAAAGAAATTACCTATTGCTATCATGAGGATTTTTTTGCTATAACGCCGGTGAAATTATACCACTTGAAGAACACTTCACAATGTTGAAATCCTGAATCCCTGAGCAGTGTGATATTTTCACTCAGTTTATATGGGATAAGTACATTTTCGAGAGCTTCTCTCTTTTGCGATATTTCGAGTTCGCTGTATTGATGACGACGTTTCATGTCGTAATAATATTTGATGAAATCCCGGTTAAACAGACTGTCTTCTGCCAGTATCTTCTCAACCAATATTAAAGCGCCGCCAGGTTGTAGACCTTCGAATACCTGTTTCATCAGTCTTTCCCTGTTCATAGGCCTGACAAATTGTAAGGTGAGGCAAAGGATAACTACTGAAGCATTTTCAACGGGCACATCCTTATTCAGATCTGCAACCAGCAATTCATAAGGGCGCTTCATATCCAATGCAACCATTTTCTGCCTGCACTTTTCCAGCATATCAACCGAATCGTCAATACCAACAAAAGGAATATGTCCGGGAACTGTCATGTTCATATTCAAGAGGGTGGTTCCGGTGGAGCAACCGAGGTCATATATCTTTGCTCCATCTGTAGAATGATCTGCGGCGAGTTCAGCCACCATTCGTTGTATCTCTTCATAAAAGGGTACCGAACGATTTACCATATCGTCAAATACACCCGCTACCTTGCTGCTGAATTTAAAATCGGAAGGCTTGGAATACTCTTCTTTAAAGACCTCATCTTTACTCATGCTATTATTTTTTGAGATTGTTTTTTGAACGGACATTTTGCTACAGTTGCTAAACTATATTTTAAACTAAAGTACAAAGTTATTATTTAAGGGTGATAAGCTAAAAAATGAAATTGCGGTTATCAAAGCCCTCTTAAAAATTCGGTATGGATGAGGTCAACAACCTTCACCAGGTTCTTTGTCTCTGCAAATACTTTTAACTGCCTGTCGGCTCCGGTACCTTGCTCCAGCATTTTGTGCACATGGCTTATGGCATGCCTGCTACCCAGGTCGGGTAAAACATCATCTACAAAATCAAGTAACTCATAGATCAGTACCCTTGTATTCACTTCCATTTCTTTTCCAAAATCTATCAGGCTTCCATCAATACCATAACGACCGGCCCGCCACTTATTTTCATTTAGCAGAGCCCTTGAGTACATCATGAAGTTCAGGTTCTGGCTCCTTAATTTATATAACTTGGCACAAACCGCCTGGAACAATGCGGCAATAGTAATAGTTTCCTGAACAGTTAATGGTACATCGCATATTCTAAATTCAACTGTGTTGAAGAAGGGGTGAACCCGGAGGTCCCACCATATTTTTTTCGCATTATCAATACAATTGGTTTTAACCAGCAATTTGATGTAGTTATCATAAGCTTCAATGCTGTCGAAATAATCCGGTATCCCGGTACGGGGAAACTTATCAAATACTTTTGTGCGGAACGATTTATATCCTGTTGTACGTCCCTCCCAAAAAGGGGAGTTGGTGCTTAGCGCATAAATGTGGGGTAAAAAATACCGGGCCGAATTGGCGATATGAATGGCCATTTCACGATTTTCCATTCCTACATGTACATGTAAACCAAAGATGAGGTTACTGCGGGCAGCTTCCTGCAATTCATTTACTATTTCACTGTAGCGTACATGATCAGTAATGAGCTGGCTTTCCCAATGACTAAAGGGGTGTGTACCCGATGCCCCAACCCAAAGGCCCAGGTCTTCAGCTATACCACTGATCGTTTTTCTCAGCGTGCCTACATCAACAAACGCTTCATCAACATCTTTGCAAATATCTGTACCCACTTCCACCACAGCCTGGTGCATCTCGGCCTTCACTTTATCTTTGATTACCTTCTGGCCTTCCTGCACAATTTTTTGTTCATGGCTTTTTAGCTCCCTGGTCTCAGGGTCAATTACCATATACTCTTCCTCTACACCAAGTGTGAAATGTTTGTAAGACAGATTTGACATGTTGAAAAAATTAAGAATTAGGAATGAAGGATTAAGAATTAAAAACCAAAATCGCAGTATCTCTGCACTCCTAATTTTTAATTATTAATTATTAATTATTTATAAAGTTTCTTTTTTGCAGAACTTCTCTTGATGTATTCTCCCCAGGTGAGGTTATCTTTTCCATCTTTATGTTCCATTGCTTTTTCAATGGCATAAGTGGCTGCTGTTTCTACCACCCAGTCGAAGTTTTCCTGGCCAACGCTGCTTACTTCTGCATCGGGTGCCGGATTGCAAAAATCAATGGCATATGGAACACCGTCCCTTACAGCCAGTTCAACCGTATTGAAATCATAGCCGAGGTAATGGCAAATTCTCAAAACGATATCCTCCATCTGCTTGTATCTTTCAGGGCTGGGTTTGAAATCGGAAACATACCGGAGATGATGAGGATTGCGTGGCTCATAAGGCATTATGCGGACATATTTGCCACCGATGCAATAACACCTGTAATATTCTTCAAACTTTATCTCTTCCTGCAACATCATTACCAGTTGTTCAGTTTCGGCATGTTTTTCAAAAAATTCTTCCATGCTGTTAAGTTGGTAAACACTTTTCCATCCCCCACCGGCAAATGGTTTCATGTAAGCAGGAAAGCCAATATATTTAAAGATGCCTTCCCAGTCAAGGGGATAGGCCAGGTTTGAAAACGATGCTTCACTGGTATCTGGCGGTAATTCACGTGAAGGAAGGATTACTGTTTTAGGAACCGGCACATCAATTTTTGTAGCCAGGCAATTATTAAAGAATTTTTCATCGGCACTCCACCAAAATGGATTGTTGATGACTGTGGTTCCACATAAGGCTGCATTTTTCAGAAAGGCCCTGTAAAAAGGAACATCCTGCGATATGCGGTCGAATATAACGGCATAACCCGAATCTTCGCCCTGCATTACCTTGTCAATACGAACCGCCTCAGCCATTATGCCTTCCACATTTTTGCTGTTAACCCTCGCAATAAATGCCTCCGGGAAACTTCTTTCTTTTCCGAATAATACGCCTATTTTTTTCATACCAGTTAGTTTTAAGATTTTATTGATTGTGCTAAATGTATAAACCTATTCAAATATATTTTTTCGGGCTCAAACAAACAAATTATGTTTAAAGGGGTGGAGTTGTCTTTTGAGGCTTGAATCTTAACCGGATTCTCTTTTCCTAAAGAGCCAGCCGGGAAGCTCTCATTTTCCTGTATTTTCTTATTTTTGGCAATATGTCAGCAGAAAAGACGGCCAATATCTTAACCGAGAGGCACATCATATCTTCTATTTTCCTGGGTCGTGAAGTTAATATTGATTTTTATCTCCCTTTGCATACTGGCTATACATCCCACTTCAGCCTCTTATTGGTAAACGACGGGCAGGACCTGGTAACCATGAAGTTTGAGGAAATACTGGATGAACTGTACGAAAACAAATCCATTAAAGATCTTTTGTGTGTAGGTATTCATTGTTCTAAGGATAGAAAGAATGAATATGGTACGGCAAAGATACTGGATTATAAAGGGCGGGGTGCCAAAGCTGCTTTATACACCCGTTTTATTTTTGAAGAGTTGTTGCCCTTTATTCGCAAAACATTATTCATCTTCTCATTCAGGGAAAAATCCTTTGCAGGGTTTTCGCTGGGTGGTTTGTGTGCCCTTGATATTGTTTGGAACCATCCGCAGGAATTTAGTAAGGTTGGTGTTTTCAGCGGCTCATTATGGTGGCGGGATAAAGACCAGGATGATGCAGACTTTAACGAAGATACCGACCGTATCATGCACAGGCAGGTAAGAGAAGATGCCAGGTTTTATCCCTGGCTTAAATTCTTTTTCGAAGTAGGTACTCTGGATGAAGTTGCCGACAGAAACAAGAATGGTGTTATTGATTCAATTGATGATACGCTGAGTTTTATTGATGAATTGGTTAAAAAGGGATATAACGAAAAAAAGGAGATTAAATTCCTTGAATTGAAAAACGGCCGCCATGATGTGCCTACCTGGGCAAAAGCGTTCCCCGATTTTTTGAAATGGGGTTGGGGAAGTGAATAAGGAATTAGGAATTGGTAATTAGGAATGTTGGAGGATCAACGAATAAAAAAGGCTTTCTCTTTTGAGAAAGCCTTTTTTATTTATAAAGATCAGTTATTAAAATATCAAACGTAAGCCCAACTGCAATGACCATGTACTTGCTGTAGAAAGGCTCCTTATAAATGTTTTGTCAACTAAAATAGGGTTAGAACCTGCAGGGGCGCCATTGGGTGTATAAGTAGCCAATTGATACCTTACTTCGCCAGTGGTTGCATTTTTAGTAGCCCTCAGTGGGTTATTCACTACAAAGAAATCACGCAATCCCCAGTCTTTATTCAACAGGTTAAGGAAGTTTTGGCAATCTGCACTGAATTGCAATGTTGCCCTTCTTGATCCGATATTGGTAAAGATATCCTGCAGGAATTTCAAATCTACCCTGTGGTAGAAAGGATAAACAGCCCCATTCCTTTGAGCTACCTGGCCCTGGTGCTTTTTCAAGTATTTATCCTGGGCTATAAAAGCAAAGAACGCATCGCTTTGTTCCTTTGCAGTATAGGTTCTTGCAGTAGAACCTGAACCAACGGTAACTGGTATAAATGTTATTTGTGAAGGGTCTTTTGGTATATACATCAGGTCGGAGCTGTTACCATCATAGTTAATATCAGCAGTATTGCTGAAACCACTTGGGGCAGTTCCACCTGCTGATCCGTAAATATAACTGAATGCACCACCCTGGGCCTGCGACCCTTCATAGAAAATAGACACCGTAGTAGCCAGGTGTTTGATATATTCCCTGCGATACGAGAAAGTACCCAATATCCTGTGTGGTGTGCTGAAAGCAGAATAAGATAATTCCTTATCATTTTGTGTTCCGGCTGTCTGGTTGAAACCCCATGTTGAGGAAGCCGTTGAACCTGGGTTTGCAGTAACATCCATAGCGGCACTGTAGGTATAAGCCAATGAAGCATAAAACCCTTTACTGAAAGATTTAGATACTGCGGCAGTTAATGAGAATGATCCTCCCTGGTTATTATTTTCTAATACAATGGCATTGGAGAAATTGGAATATATCCTGCGGGTAGAAGAAGATGTGTTAGCAAAACTTGGCCTGGAAGATCCGCCCAGGTTAACAACACTTGTTGGATTAGCCTGGTTGGCATTACGCATTACAGTTGCATTCAGGTCATGTGAATAAAGCGCATCCATGCTAAAGGTCCAACCTTTGCCAAACTTCCTGTCAAAACCCATATTGGTTCTCCAAACCTGGGGAAACTTATATTTAGGATCAATCAACACAAATCCGCCTGATGGTGGTGTTGGATTAGGAGCTGAGAACAGGGAAGCCCATGCTTTAGGATCAGGATTGAAAGTAATCTGATTAAGTTGTGCCTGGGTAGCAATAGCGCCAAACTGGTACATACCGCTATTGGTTGGCATATTGGTAAGATAAACAAAAGGTATTCTTCCGGTATATATACCCGAACCTCCGCGGATGATCATCGTTTTATCTCCATTCATATCCCAGCGCAAGTCAAACCTCGGTGCCCAATATAAGGTGGCTTTAGGCCACTTCCCTGTAGAGTAATTGGTTGGTTTTCCGTACCTGTCGGGGAAAGTTAATGCAGTAATGGAAGGATTTTCCAATGGCTGTGTTGGATAAATAGGCCTGTCTGCACGTACCCCAAGCATAAGTTTCAGGCGGGGGGTGATGTTAATTTCATCCTGTACATAAATACCCAGTTGGCCTATCTTCATTTCCGCAGAATAAACGGTTTCCTGCCCGGGTATTTTTGAGAAAGTATAAGTAAAGGCAATTGGATGTGCAGCAGGATTCATGAACTCTTCCAGCGAACCATATGCATAATAGCTCTGAGACGCAGGCATGAACATATTTCCCACGTATTGATATTCATAACTACCACCCAACAATAAGGTATGCTTTCCGGCATAGTAGGTAAAGTTGTCTGTAATATTATAAATATCGTTTTTCACATCATTGTTATAAGAAAAATTTTCCAGCCCTGCACTCATGTAGTTTTGTTTGGCGCCGCCTGCGTAAGTTGCGGCTGAACCGCTCTTGGTAGGATCGCCCATGATATCAATGAATGGAAATACGGAACTAGGTGAGCTTCTTGTTGTACGTATTTTTGTACCTGTAGCAATGATCTGGTTCGAGAATCTACCTTTCCAGTTACTATTGAGTTCAAGGGCCGCAGTCCTTACCTGGTCGTGAAAACTGTACTGAGAATTAGCAAATGTCATCGCATTTGTTCCAAACCTTGCATTCGTTGTCCAGGTATTAGGTCCTCCGCTATTAATGCTATTTGGTGTGCTGTTCGACATAAGCTTGTCATCATCACCCACCATTTCACTATATTTAAGTGTTAGCTTATGCGTGGTATTTATATTCCAGTCAATTTTAGCCAGAAACTTATAGTTCTTGATATTAGCATTGGGGAGACCATCATAACTTCCGGTCTCATATCCATATTTGCTTTTCAGGTAATCGGAGAATTTTTTCAATGAATCTACTTTCACATTCGAGATGTTTGAGCCGCCAGAACCACCGGTAGGTTTAAAAGAGGTTAATGGCGGCGCCACTCTCTTTTCTATCTCTCCATTCACAAAAAAGAATAATTTATTCTTAATGATCGGGCCGCCAACGCTTCCACCATATACGGTGCTTTTTGAGTCGGGTTGAGGAGCTAATTTCAAACCTCCAACCTTTGTACCTATGAAATCCTGGTTTCTGTAGTATCCATAGAGGGTTCCTTTGTATTTATTGGTTCCACTCTTGGTGACAGCCGCAATATTAGCACCCGTGAAATTCGACTGTCTAACATCAGCGGGAGAAATATTTACACTTATTTCCTCTATGGCATCTAATGAAATGGGCTGGCTGTTTCCTCCCGGTAAAGGATCTGTACTTAATCCGAAGTTGTTATTAAGATTAGCGCCGTCAACGGTCAGGTTATTGTACCTGCCATCCCTTCCGGCAATTGAATTTCCATTCGCCTGTGGGGTAAGGCGGGTAAAGTCGGTTATATTTCTTGTAACAGTAGGCAAAGTAACAATCTGGCGCTGGCCAACATTGGTGGAAGCTCCTGTTTTAATATTTGAAGCTGCTTTACCTCCCGAAACGATCACTTCGGTAAGTGTGGTTGTGGAAGGAACCATTGTCAGGTTAGCGTTATAAGTATCACCAAGGGTCAGGGTTATATCCTCAACATCCAGCTTTTTAAGACCAACAAACTGGCAGGTTAGGGTATAGGGACCACCAGGGCGTAAGCCAGGTAAGGTAAAAGCTCCGTTCTTGGTGGTAATGGTTTCGTATTTTGTACCAGAAGGAACATGTATTGCAGTAATGGTTGCTCCCGCTAAAACGTCTCCATTTGACTGTTTTACAGTACCGGCGATGCTACTTGTAGTTACCTGCGCATTCATTAAAACCGGAATGGCAAATAAAGTAATCAGTATTAATGGTAAAATTTTCTTGAAATTCATATTAGTTTGGTTTTACGTGGCAAAGAAAACGAATAATTGCCGAATTCTGTTAACTTTTATCAACAAAATATCAGGCAATACAAACTTAGTTTCTGCTGCATTAATTGCTGTTTTGCAGCCAGGAAATAACCAAAATTTTAAATTGGGAGGATTTGCTTAAAATTCGCTTCATTTTTTAAAAAGCGGGAGTTTTTTTGCATATTACTGAAATATTTTGGGATAGCTATAAAGTATAAAAAACGGTTAAAGGCAGGCTCTGGCTGCGATATTATAAGGCAACTGGTAAAGCTAAAAAACCGTTTAACCCATTATTTTTTTATGGAGAGAAGAGGAATTACCAAATACGAAAAGACCAAGGTTTAATTCTTGTTAACTTTGCGAAATAATTGAAATGTATGTTAGATAGTATTGAAAGTGCAATTGAAGATATCAGGAATGGGAAACTGATCATTGTAGTAGATGATGAAGACCGTGAAAATGAAGGGGATTTTATTACCGCTGCTAACAATGTAACACCCGAGGTTATCAACTTCATGAGTACATACGGCAGGGGATTGATCTGTGCACCTTTGAGTGAGGATCGATGTAATGAACTGAAGTTGCAACCCATGGTCAGCAATAATACCTCACTACACGAAACCGCATTCACTGTAAGTATCGACCTGCTTGGCCATGGTTGCACAACCGGAATATCAGCGCACGACAGGGCCAAAACCATACAGGCATTGGTAAATCCTGATACTTTACCGGAAGACCTGGGAAGGCCCGGGCATATTTTTCCGTTAAGGGCAAAAAAGGGCGGGGTTTTGCGCCGCTCCGGGCATACCGAAGCGACCATTGATATGGCAAGGTTGGCCGGATTTCCTGCAGCAGGTGTTTTGGTTGAGATAATGAATGAAGACGGAACGATGGCACGTTTGCCGGAATTAAAAAAAATTGCTAAGAAATTTGACCTTAAGCTTATTTCGATCAAAGACCTTATTGAATATCGCCTCAGGGAGGAGACGCTGATAAAAGAAGAAGTGAGGGTTCAGTTACCTACCCGGTTTGGTGTTTTTGAATTGATTGCTTTTGAGCAGCTGAATACCGGCGAAATACACATGGCATTGAAGAAAGGCGATTGGAAAAAAGATGAACCCGTGCTGGTAAGGGTGCACAGCAGTTGTATGACGGGAGATATTTTGGGTTCGCTTCGCTGCGATTGCGGAGACCAGTTGCACCATGCCATGAAAATGGTTGAAGAAGCAGGAAAGGGATTGGTACTATATATGAACCAGGAGGGCAGGGGTATTGGCTTATTGAATAAACTAAAGGCCTATAAATTGCAGGAACAAGGGAGAGATACAGTAGAAGCTAATCTTGAACTTGGGTTTGATATGGATGAAAGAGATTATGGTGTTGGCGCACAGATCTTACGCCATCTTGGTATCAGCAAAATGAAACTGATGAGCAACAACCCACGTAAACGGGCGGGCCTGTTAGGTTATGGTCTGGAAGTGGTAGAGAATGTGCAGATCGAGGTAAAATCAAATCCTCACAATGAAAAATACCTGAAAACAAAAAGAGATAAACTGGGACACGAAATATTGAACGGACTATAAAATAAAGCAACAGTAATTTTATTCTTTTACTTCGTTTATCAAATTCTTCTTTCTTCTTTCTTCATTGGGCTTAAGTATCTCTGAGATCCTGTCAAAATCTTTGCGATAAGATAATTTAACACCCGACCGGTTTCTTTGTCCTTGTGCAAGGTCAATACTGGTGCGGTTAAAGCCTACTACTTTTAAGCTTCCGTCTTTGTTCAGCGACCATTCTATGTTGATATCGGGGGTGAGCAACCCTTTTTTATTTAACTGTGCATAAGGATTATTATAATCGAGGTTACCGCCAATTAAAACCACCAGGCGGCTGCTTAACACAAGTTTTACGCCGGCACTTAAATTAGCCTGCAACAGTGCGGCTTTATTCTGAAGATCAAGGCTGGAGTTAATATCAAAATAAGTTGAGACAACTCCATTGGTGGCTTTTTCCAGTTCTTTGTTGAAGGTATTCACTAACCAGTTCGATATTATTCCTCCAATGGTATTGGTGGCAAGCCCTATTGTATTCCCTCCGGTTAAAAAGCCCTGGTTTTGATCGGCCGAAATAAATGTATTGAATAGTAAAAGGCTTGCTACCTGCTTATACATTTCGTTCTCATTATTTTTAAGCGCCTCTAATCTGTTCAACGCAATAAAATCTTTACTCAGTTCGCTATTGGCCGGAAGCTGAAAATCGAAATTAATGATTGGCTTATTCAGTACACCCGTTAAGTGGGCAATAATGGTAATATTTTCTTTTTGTTTGGTAGAAGGGCTGAGATTACTAAGGTCAACTCTTTTTGCCAGGTATTCTGCATCAATATTTATTTGTGCCAGGTAGGGGTCGCCATTCCATGTTATGGAACCCTGCTTGATGGAGAAATATTTTTTCATCAGGGTTTGAAAATTGAATTTGTATTCACCATCAGTGATATCATACTTGCCTCTTATAGTAAGCGGCTCTTTCGTACCAACCCTTATGTTCAGCAAACCATTGCCCCGTCCTTTGATCACATCTCCTGTTGCTTCATCAAGTATCACATCTATCTTGCATGCCGGGTTGGCTGTTAAATTCATATTCACCAAAAAGTTTGCCTCCTTTTTGCCTTTGAATTCATCTTCCATTTTGCTTCCATACTCTATAAAATCTATGTAATCTATCTTGCCAATTTCCTTGCTGTCGCTGGTGGGAATAAAAATATGGCTGCTGTCTGTAGCCGAAGGCTCGCCGGTAATATTCATTTTCATATCAGTTACCGGCCCGTCCAAAGTCATAACAGCCTTACCGATCACTTTACCATAAAACTGGTTATTATCTTTTGGCGTGGTATTCAGTAAAAGCATTTTGTTGGTTTCAAAACGGAGGTTATCAAAACCAAAATCATTGAAAAAGACATGCTGCATTTTGCCACTCACTGTACCGGTATTATTTAAAGTATCTTTTAACTGCAGCGTACCCAGGTCAATTTCATCTGGATTAAAAATGATGGTCTCATTATTGAATTTATATTTTACCTGTGTATATTTTACTTTTAATGCCCCTTCAGTAACCGTTACGCTTCCGGTAACATAGCGATGATTTTTGCCGCCCCTTGCTCTTAAATTACTGTTCGCATTTCCCTGCATATCGCTGAAGATGGTTCCCAGGTAATTATTCAGCATACCAATGTCAAAACGTTCGGCCAGGAAAGCAACATCCATTTGATTTTCGCTGCTGTCCTTATAATTATAGTTGCCATCAATATCGAACTTATATAATTCACCGTCGGCATCGGCCTTGAATTTTATAAGGCCGGTAGTTGTATTCGCTTCCCCCTTTGCATTTACCGTTCCTATCTTTTCATTATCCAGCCTGAAGTCTTCGGCTTTCACATCATATTCAATGATCTGTTTGCCGAAGGGGTCTTTTAATTTCACCGTTCCGGTTACCAGTCCTTCAAACCTTGGCTGTTTTAAAAAAGGTTGTGTAAAATCATTGATGTTTACTCTTCTCATTTTGGCAACCAGGTTAGTATGGTCCGTCAATTCATCCAGTTCGGTTGATAAAACAATTTCCTGCTCACCCTGGGTAAACCTTACATCATTGGCTTCTATATAGGATTTACGCAGCGTTAATTCACCATCCTTGGCCAGGCTCCATTTTTTTTCGTTCAGTATGAATGACGAAGGGAAGAAATGTACTTTAACACCATCAGCATAGGTTTGAACCCTGGCATTTAACTGGGCTTCGCTCAGGGTTTTGCTGGCACTTGTTGTAAGCTGGATGTTTGAAATATCATTTTTTGAACTGAGAATTAATTTGGTGTTGGGAAAATGCAAACTGTCTGAAAGTGCAAAATCACTTACCGATATATTAGTGTTGAGGCTGTCGAGGTTACCCTTTCCAATTAACTGGATATTATTAAATGTTTTTCCATCGTATCCGAATTGAGGCACTTCTGCCCGTATATTAAATTCATTTTTTGCCAGTTTGAGATTACCCGAAAAGACAGAATTGTCAAATCCGCTTAATCTTTTGTCAACCAGTTTTACATATTCATCTACTTGTCGTGTTTTTATATAAAAAGAAAAATCCTGGTCGCTGATATCATGTGTAGGCTTTTCAATGTACGATGGATAATACCTGTTTAAAAACACTTTAAAGGCATCGGGTAATTCCAGTATTTTAAACCGGCCCGTAAGGTTGCCATCAATTTCATTGGAATGGAAACTAAGCACTTTGTTTTCACCATCTGTGAGTGAATTTAAAGCGAGAGAATCAAAAGATAACCTCGTACTGTCATGCAGCAGGGTAGCGCCATATATTTTTGCTGAACCCAGGAAGTTATCAATGTTACTGCCTGCAAAATTGAGTTTTAAAAGTCCGGATAAAGTAAAATTATCTTTGGCAAAGTTTAATTTTTGCAAGTTTGCTTTTCGAAGGTTGGCATCAAAATTAAATTGAGTGGTATCTCCCAGCAGGCTGATGGAACCATTAAGATTCTCCACTTCCAGGTTCGGGTCTTTAATATCAAGGTGGCCATTGAAGAGGTTTTTTATAAATGTGCCGTTGAGAGTAATGTTCTGGTAGGTATAACCTGAAAATTCCAGTTGCGATACCTTACCATTAAAATCGGCATTCAGGTCTTTTAAATTGAATCCTCTTCCTTTCACCTGTCCGCTCAATGCCACTTTACCCAATTGTTTATTATTGAAAAAATTGCCCAGGTTAAAACCTGCGGAAGAAATATTACCGGAATAAGTTGGCACCTGGTTATCCCGCAGTTTCATATTCAGGTCAGCATTCAGATTACCCAGGCTGGTATTAATATTACCGTAGGCAACAAAGTCTTTTATGAAGCCGGTGAAATTGCCCCTGAAGCGGATATCGCCCAGCCGGCTCAATTGCGGTTGCCCAATATTTTTCAATGTAGGCACCAGTTTAACAACATCGTTATAATTTGTCTGCAGGTCGTTAGATTTAAAATCTATAAATGTATTGTATATATCCGGCAATCCCTTTAATGCTATATCGCCGTCAACGATGGTGTTGTCGCTTTTAAGTTTTAATTTATTTGCCGAAAGGTTATCAATGCTTCCCCCGGCATTTCCTTCAAAATAAATAATGCGTTTCCAGTCCTTTACTGCGGGTGCAAAAAAAGTAATATCATCAGTGTGGATATGGCTTCCTTGAAACTTACCTTCCAGTTTAACGCTGTGTAAAAAATCGCTCATGTCGGCGTTGAAATCATTATATCGCATGGCATAATAATTACCGATCCTGCTTTTGTCAGTGATCATATCCAGGTTGCTGAACTCCATCATATCGGGTGTCAGCTTCATGACAGCGGTTATTTGTTTCACTTCGAAACCGCTTTTTTCTTTCGCAGTTAGTTTTATATTTGAGCTAATGGTATCTTTTGAGATCAGCACATTATTTAGCTCGCCATTTATTTTGCTGAACTTCAAATGCTGCCCATCAAAGCGGTCGGTATAAGGGGCACGGGCAGTTTCTTTGTCATTCATAAAACTACCATCCTGCAAAAGGACCTTATTGATATGTAATTGCCAGCCGGCTGCATTCCATTGCAATTGTCCTGTTTCAGAAACTGGTTTTTCACTATTGGCATTAGGGCTGGCTGATGGTTTATTACCCCGGTAGTTAGATAGAGAGAAGACAAGCTCATTGAGTTTTATCTCGTTAATGGCAATGTTCTTTTTGGAGAGATCGATATCATCGGCTGTAAGATCAAGTTTTTTAACTGATCCTTTCAGATCCTGCCCTATCCATTTATCAACCCGGTTAAAAATAATATTGGTCAATTCCAGTACTTTCAGATCTAACTGCACTGCATCTTTGTTTGTATTTTTTTTGGGTTTAGGGCTGGAGAAGTAATCAACCAGGAACTGGTAATTCCAAACTGAATCAGCCCGGGTCATATTGATGACGGCATCTGAAAGGCCTACATATTGTAAAACAGGTTTATCCTTAAAGAAGAACCAATCAGTAATATTTACTTTAACCGTTCCGGCATACAGCAGTGTGTCTTTTTTTCTGTCTTCTACCAAAACACCCTGTACCAGCATTTTATTGAATAAACTAAAATCCACATGGCGGACCGAAACTTTTGTTTTGAGATTTTTTGAGAGGGACTCAGAAACTTTTGTGACCAACCAGTTTTGTACAAAATTTATATGCAGTATACCCCAC
This sequence comes from Ferruginibacter sp., assembly GCA_044222465.1. Classification (GTDB taxonomy): domain Bacteria; phylum Bacteroidota; class Bacteroidia; order Chitinophagales; family Chitinophagaceae; genus Ferruginibacter. The sequence continues at coordinate 53,855 of JBGANE010000008.1, read as the reverse complement.
AGTGACATTATCAGCAATAAAAAAAACAAGACAAAGGAGGTTTTGTGCTTTGTCTTTTTGAAAACGAATATCCAGGCAGCAGCCCATCCCAGCAGCAGTAGAGCAAAGAGCCACCTGGAATAGGGATAAGCATAAATGAACATGATAGCAAGCGCAAACCAGAAAGCCAGCGTGAGGGAAAGCCATTTCAATATGTTCAGGATTCTGCGCAGGGTAAATTATTATATGTAAAAATAGTTATTCGCCCTCTAAAGGCAAATTCAGTACCAAACTTTGGATTTATTTTACCAGTAAAGATGCTCTTAACAAGGCTTTATCAAACGGCCTTAAAAACGACGAATGTAACAAATGCAGACAGCTCCGGTCAGTTCTTTGATCTCAATTGCTGATTGAATTGTACAGAACCTCCTTTGGGAATGGAAAGGCTTTTCCAGCTTTCATTTTTTATTATCCGGGCTATATAAATGATCTGTCCAATATGATAGGGATAATGAGCAAGTTGCCGGTTGATGGCATCAACAACCAGCAGTCCTTCATCCCTGATATGAATGGTTTTTAAAAGGTCATCTCCGGTAAGTGATTGCAATGAACCAATACAACAGGTCCAGCCTTTTTCCCAAAAGTCCAGAAGTTGTTGTTTGGTCATATCCTGTTCCTCAAATTCCGTATCCCGGTTGCGCCATTCCTTTTCACCATCAGAGGTTAAAAAATCTGTCCAGCGGCTAAGCATATTACCGGCCATGTGCTGAATATTCACTGCAATACTATTATTCTCTTTGTTAGGCTGAAAATGAAAGTCCTCATTAGTAAGTTGGTCAAAAGTTTTGTCGCCAAGCTCTTTGTAATATTTTAAACGCCTGATGACACTTTTTAAAAATTCATCTCCCAAATTCATGTGCTATAGTTTTATTTATTAAGTTTAATTCCATCAAAACCCCCTGGCATCATCATCGCCTCTTTTATCAGCTACTGCAATTATTTTCTTGTTCCTGATCTGTATCACTTCTGTTCTGCCAATGGCTTCTCTTGGTTTTATATTATATCCCATCTCTTTTAATTGATTTTGCACATCTGCCGAAAGATCTTTCTCCACGTAAAGTGTATCTGGCAACCACTGATGATGAAACTTTGGTTTGTTTACGGCATCATCGGCGCTCATGTTGAATTCTAAAATATTCACCAGGGTTTGAAATACACTGGTAGGTATTGTTGTTCCACCGGGAGTACCTACAACCAGGAAGGGTGTGCCGTCTTTTAAAACAATGGTCGGTGTCATGCTGCTCAACATTCTTTTGCCCGGGGCGATGGCATTCTTGTCATTGCCTATTGCACCATACATGTTAGGCACACCGGGCTTTGCACTGAAATCATCCATTTCGTTATTCAAAATGAAACCTGCACCTGCAACAACAGTATGGCTGCCATAACTGTCGTTCAATGTAGTGGTAACAGCAACAGCATTTCCTTCTGCATCAAATACACTTAAATGGGTTGTTTCTTCACTTTCTTTTATAACACCGGCCTTGGTGGTTTTACTGTTACCTGCTTTCCCGGGCTCATAATCTTTCATTCTTTCTTTTAAATAGGCCTTGCTTACTAATGTTTCTACCGGGACCTTCACAAAATCAGGGTCGCCCAAAAATTCACCCCTGTCGGCAAAGGCCCTGCGTTCTACCTCAGTCATTAATTGAACAGATGCTGCTGTTTGAAATTCCATGGAGGCAATATTCCTGTCTTCGATCATCTTCATCATTTGTTCTAACAGAACACCTCCACTGCTTGGCAAAGGCATCGAAATGACCTGGTAGTCTTTATAATTGAAACTAAGTACTGTCCTTTCCTTAGCCAGGTAGTTTTTCAGGTCATCCAACGTGATGATCCCTTTTCCGTTCTGCATTTCTGCAACGATCAGCCTGGCAGTTTCACCTTCGTAAAATCCTCTTTGTCCTTTATCCCGGATCCGCTTTAAAGTGTTGGCCAGTTCTTTTTGTATAAGTATATCACCTGCTTTCCATTTTTCTTCCTTTACAAATGCAACCGGCGAGAGGTTCTGTTCCAAAAATTCTTTTTTGTTATAATTGAAAGAAGAAGCCTGAGCAGCGGTTATAGCAAACCCTTTTTCAGCCAGGTCAATAGCAGGCTGTATCAATTTTTTAAAAGGCAGGCGGGCATATTTCATGCTGGCAAATAAACCGGCAACAGTACCCGGTACGCCGGAAGCTAAATGGCCATACCGGGATAAATTGGTCTGCACATTTCCATTTTCATCCAGGTACATATCCCTGCTGGCTTTTGAAGGCGCTTTTTCCCGGTAATCCAAACTGATATTTTCACCTGACTTCAAATGAGCCAGCAAAAAACCGCCTCCTCCAATATTGCCGGCACCGGGATAAACCACAGCCAGCGCTAATTGTGTGGCAATGGCAGCATCAAATGCATTGCCTCCTTGTTTTAAAATATCCAGGCCAACCATACTTGCCAGTGGATGGGCAGACACTACAGCGCCTTTTGTACAGGTTATTTGCTTTTGAATGGAATAGTCAGAAGCTTTATTTTTTTGCGGCTGGGAGAATGCAGTAGTGATAGAAATAATGCCGAGTGCCCCGGTAAGAAAAAGTCTTTGCAAAAACATGCGTTAAAATTATTTACCGAATTTACTTTATTACCGGCATATTGTGTGAATTACCCGATATTCATATTATGGATAAGTGGCTGACATAAGTCATCTGCTTTCTTTATTTTCACAAAATATTTACGGAGGAAGGCCTCTTAATCATTAAAAAAATAAGATGAGAATTAAATTTATCTTTTTCAGCCTGCTTTTTATAAGCGGACAATTACTTGCACAATTAAAATCGCCGGATGAGTTTTTGGGTTACGGACTGGGTACCAGGTTTACGCTCCATTACAAGATCGTAAACTATTTTAACCAAACAGCGGCAGCCATGCCGCAGGTGATGAAGCTGGAAAAGTATGGCGAAACCATTGAAGGCAGGGAACTTTTACTGGCCATTGTTTCTTCTGCCGAAAATATGGCAAGACTGGATGAGATCAGGAAAAATAATTTGAGACTTACCGGTATTTTAAGAGATAAGCCTGCCGATGTAAATGCACCGGTAATTGTTTGGCTCAGTTATAATGTGCATGGCAATGAAGCCAGCTCTTCCGAAGTTTCAATGAAAACATTGTATGAATTATTGAACCCGGCCAATACACAAACCAAGGAATGGTTAAAAAATACAGTTGTAATAATCGATCCTTGCCTGAACCCGGATGGCAGGGACAGGTATGTAAACTGGTTTACACAAATGGCAGGCAAAAATGCAGATGCAAATCCCAACAGCAGGGAGCATAGCGAACCATGGCCGGGGGGCAGGGTTAATCATTATAATTTTGATTTGAACCGTGACTGGGCATGGCAAACCCAGGTTGAAACACAAGGCCGCATAAAAAAATATAACGAATGGATGCCGCAGATACATTGCGATTATCATGAGCAGTGGATCAACAGCCCATACTATTTTGCTCCTGCAGCAGAACCTTTTCATGAAGTGATCACCCCCTGGCAAAGACAGTTTCAAACAACCATCGGTAAAAATCATGCTGGGTATTTTGATGCCAACGGCTGGCTATATTTTACCAAAGAGATCTTCGACCTGTTCTATCCAGCTTACGGAGATACATATCCAACCTATAACGGAGCCATTGGAATGACCTATGAACAGGCCGGCCATAGCGGGGGAGGATTGGCAGTACTTACGAATGATGGCGATACACTTAGTTTGAAAGACAGGATAGCACATCATTTTACTACCAGCATGAGTACGGTGGAAATTGCATCAAAGAATGCAGGAAAACTCATCAGTGAATTCAAAAAATATTTCGACGAAGCCAATACCAATGGAATTGGTGAGTATAAAACTTATGTAGTTACCGAAGCAAACACAGCAAAACGTAAAGCCTTACAAAACTTTTTTGATGCTAATGGTATTAAATATGGCCGCACGGATGCTTCGTCAATTAAAGGCTATAATTACTATACAGGTAAAGAAGAAAATTTTTCGGCGATTAACAGCCTTGCAGTAAGTTCTTTTCAGCCAAAATCATCGCTGGTAAAAGTTTTATTTGAACCAAAATCCAAATTAAGCGATTCGGCCACTTATGATATTACTGCATGGAGCTTACCCTATGTATATGGTGTACAGACTTATGCGGTTAGAGAAAAACTGGCTGTTGGTAATTACAGTGATCAGAACGTAAGCAGCAGGGTTTCCACATCAGCTTATGGATACCTGGTGAACTATAATTCTTTTGCCGATGCAAAATTTGTAGCCGCACTATTGAATGCAAAGTTCAGGGTTCGTTTTGCCGAAAAAGATTTTACCTATAATGGCAAAGCCTTTCAAAAGGGTACGATCATCATTTTGAAAAAGGGTAATGAAGATAAGTTGCAACAGTTTGCTGACATGGCCCTTTCCTGCAATGCTACTGTTACAGAAGTGAACAGCGGGCTAATGGAAACAGGTTTTGATTTTGGAAGTGAAAAGGTTCACCTGGTAAAAAGGCCAAATGTTGTTGTACTGACTGGCAAGGGTGTTAATCCCAATACAGCCGGTGAAGTATGGCACTTGTTTGAGCAGCAGTTGAATTACCCGGTGAGTATGATCAATGCAGAAGAAATTGACGGCAGTACTTTAAAGAATACAGATGTAATGATACTGCCGGATGGCAATTATAAATTCTTAAAAGATAAAGATGCCGCTTCGGAAATTAAAATGTGGGTGCAGCAGGGAGGTAAACTGATAGCCTTTGAAAATGCAGCCGCACAGGTTGCCAAAGCAGACTGGGGAATTAAACTAAAGAAAGATGATGACGAGGATAAGAAAGATGATAAGAAGGATGGTAAAGAACCCTATGCCGATATAAAATTTTACGAGAACCGGGAACGTGATGGCATTGTAAATAATTCTCCGGGTGCTATATATAAAGTTGAGCTGGATAATTCGCATCCTTTGGCATTTGGTTATGGGAAAAATTATTTTTCACTGAAGTTAAGCGGCGATATATATGAATTTATGAAGAGCGGATGGAATGTAGGCGTAATAAAAAAAGAGAGCCAGGTAGCCGGCTTTGTGGGAAGCAAGACAAGAGAGCGTATTAAAGACGGTACCGTAATAGGAGTACAGTCTTTGGGCGGCGGTTCCATTGTTTTCTTTGCAGATGATCCCATCTTCCGGAATTTTTGGGAGAACGGGAAAATGCTTTTATGCAATGCGGTATTTTTAGTAGGACAGTAATGCAATTAGTAATTAAAAATTAGGAATGAAAAATTAAACGAGTAACTATGTTCAGAAAATCTATAACCGCATTTTTAATTTTTACTTTTTCATTTTTAATTGTCTCTTCACAAGCGCCAAGATCCTATACCTCTTCAGAGATACTGTTGCAGTTGAAAAAATTAAATGTGCTTGGCTCGGTTTTGTACATCGCTGCACATCCTGATGATGAGAACACCCGGTTGCTGGCATACCTGGCCAATAAAAAATTATACCGTACCGGGTATTTAAGCCTCACCAGGGGAGATGGTGGTCAGAATTTAATTGGCGATGAACAGGGTGTTGACCTGGGGTTGATACGTACTCAGGAATTGCTTGCCGCTAGAAGGATAGACGGTGCAGAACAGTTTTTCAGCCGTGCATTTGATTTTGGTTTTAGTAAAAGCCCCGAAGAAGCTTTGCGTCTTTGGGGGCATGATAAAATACTGAGTGATGTGGTTTGGGTCATCCGCAAGTTCCGGCCTGATGTGATCATTACCCGTTTCCCTACAACCGGTGAAGGCGGACATGGCCATCATACTGCTTCTGCAATTCTTGCCGGTGAAGCGTTTGATGCAGCAGCCGACCCGACAAAATTCCCCGAACAATTAAAGTATGTATCTGTGTGGCAGGCAAAACGACTCCTTTGGAATACATTTAATTTCGGCGGCACCAATACACAAAGAGACGATCAGTTTAAACTGGAGTGTGGCGATTACAATCCCATTCTTGGAAAAAGTTATGGCGAGATCGCTGCGGCCAGCCGGAGCCAGCATAAGAGCCAGGGCTTTGGAGTGCCTGCACAAAGAGGGAGTGTGATAGAATATTTCAAAACCATAAAAGGAACTGCCCCGGTTAACGACCTTATGGATAATGTAGATGTGAGCTGGAGCAGGGTTAATGAAGTGGTTATGACAGGCTCTGTGAACAGGATCATTGAAAAATTTGATGTGGAGCACCCGGAAAGATCTGTTCCTGCTTTAGCCAAACTGTATAAAAATGCAGAAGCTGTAAAAGATGAGTATTGGAGAACACAAAAGCTAAATACCATCAGCGACCTGTTGCAAAATTGCAGTGGGTTGTTCATGGATGCCACTACAAATACACAGTATGCCGTGCAAGGCGATAGTTTAAGACTAAACCTCGTGGTCAATAACCGGTCGGGTGCAAATATATTAAGTGCCGATGCTCATCTAAACGATGACTATGTGATCTTCGACCAGCTGAAGAAAAATGTAAACTCGGTTAAGACATACAGCATGTTCATCAAACCCGAAACAAGGCCCACACAACCTTATTGGCTGCAAAATCAAATGGATAAAGGCAGTTTCAATGTTAATGAGCAGCAACTGATCGGCAAAGGTGAGAGCGACCCGTTGAGTGTTGTATTCAGTATGATGATCGAGGGTACTGAATTTAAATTTACAAAGCCTGTCAGGTATAAATATACCGACCCGGTTAAAGGAGAACTCTACCAGCCGGTATCAGTTCTTCCCAAACTGGAACTTAAGTATACCGGTAATGTTTTTCTTTCGATAAACAATAAACCTGTTGATGTACGTACACATATCCGGTCGAACCTTGCTGATGCATCTGCTTATACGGTTACCAAACAGGCATCTTCTAAAATAGGGAATTCCAACAATCCATATATTTTCAACAATACCGGAGCAAATAAAGAGAATAATGAATCCTCCGTGTTTACTTTTAATGGGGTTGATTCAGATTATTCGGAGGAAATAAAACTACAGGCAGCCGATGGAAAAAATATGTTCAGCCAATATAAGAAGGTGATCGAGTACGATCATATTCCCTCTATCGTTTATTTTCATGATGCTACGGCCCGCCTATCTAAAGTTGATTTGAAGACGGAAGGCAATTTTGTAGGTTATATTCCTGGCGCAGGAGATAAGATACCTGAAGCGCTTATACAGATGGGATATAAAGTGGTGAACTTAAAAGAGAGTGATATCAGTGCAGCCAACTTAAGGCAGTTTGATGCTATTGTAACCGGTGTGAGGGCATATAATACAAACGAGTGGATGAATAATGTGTATGATGAACTGATGAAGTATGTAGAGGAAGGTGGTATATTGCTTGTTCAATATAATACCAGCAACCAGATAGGCCCGGTAAAAGCCAAGATAGCTCCATATCCTTTTAATATCAGCCGAAACAGGATAACCGATGAAGAGGCAAAAGTAAATTTTTTACTTCCAGATCACCCGGCATTGAATTACCCCAATAAAATAACTCAAAAAGATTTTGAGGGCTGGATACAGGAACGAAGTATTTATCATGCAGAGAATACAGATACAGCATACAGGAAAATCCTCAGTATGAAAGACCCCGGTGAGAATGAGCAGAATGGAAGCCTGATTGTTGCTAACTATGGTAAAGGCAGGTTTGTGTATACGGGACTGGTTTTTTTCAGGGAGTTACCGGCAGGCGTACCGGGTGCCTATCGCTTATTTGCGAATTTGATTGCTAACAACAGGAGCAAGTATATAAAGTAGTTTGTCATGCTGAGGTACGAAGCATCTCATTTTAATTTTTATGAGATTCTTCGCTATCGTTCAGAATGACAAAGCCAAAAATATGCAAAACGAAAGATCATACTGGAATAAGTGGTACATCGCTGTACTTATCTTTCTCATTCTGCAGATCATTATCTTCTATTGGATAACTAAGTCGTTTTCATGAGTAATATAGATTGGGTCATATTATGTGTTACACTGGCAGGCATCATCATCTATGGTATTTATAAAAGCCGGACAACAAAAGACCTGGATGGATATTTTTTAAGTAATCGTACACTGCCCTGGTACCTTGTGCTGTTAAGCATTATGGGTACACAGGCCAGCGCTATTACTTTTTTAACCGGGCCGGGTCAGGCTTACAGCGACGGGATGCGTTTTGTGCAATACTATTTTGGTTTGCCATTGGCTATGATCGTCATCAGTATATTTTTTGTCCCCGTCTTTAACCGGTTGAAAGTATATACCGCTTATGAATACCTGGAGAACCGCTTTGACCTGAAAACAAGAACACTGACTTCCTTTTTATTTTTGGTGTCGAGGGGATTAAGTACGGGGATAAGTATTTATGCTCCTTCTATTGTATTGAGTTCATTAATGGGTTGGAATATTTATTACACGAATCTGGTAATGGGTGGCCTGCTCATCATTTATACTATGAGTGGCGGCGCCAAAGCAGTGGCACATACACAGAAGCTGCAGATGATCATTGTATTTGCTGCATTGTTTTTAGTAGGATATATGGCTGTACAATTATTACCCGATGCTGTAGGTTTTACAGATGCCCTTAGCAAGAGCGGCGAAATGGGGAAGATGAACATCATCACAACGGGATTTACGGATACTGGTTTTGACTGGAAGGATAAATATAATATCTGGAGCGGTATCATTGGCGGATTTTTTTTAGCGCTGAGTTATTTTGGTACCGATCACAGCCAGGTGGGCCGTTACCTCACCGCAAAAGATATGAAAGAAAGCCGGAAGGGTTTGTTGATAAATGGTCTCGTTAAAGTACCCATGCAGTTTTTTATTTTGTTACTGGGGATATTGATCTTTTCATTTTACCAGTATAAAAAAGCACCCGTTTATTTTGACCAGGCAAAAGTGAGTATAGCAAACCAAACCGTGTATAAAGATTCACTTGCTGCTGTAGAAGCGAAATATACATTGGCGCTGAATGCCAATGACGTAAAAGGCTCAACAGAATTGCGGAAACAATACAAAGCTGTTTTGCAGAAGGCATTGCCCGGGCAGGATACAAACGATAACAATTATATCTTCCTGCGCTTTGTAATGGATTATTTACCCAAAGGATTGATCGGGCTCATCATTGCCATCATATTCCTCGCTTCCTGGGGAAGTATTGCTGCTGCACTTAATTCGCTGGCGGCTTGTTCGGTAGTTGATTTTCATAAAAAATTCATTGTGAAAAAGGAAACGGAGCTGGAAGATTATAAAGTATCGCAATGGTACACATTTGGCTGGGGTGTTTTTTGTATCATAATTGCCATGTTTGCACAAAACATCGGCAACAGCCTTATTGAAGCGGTGAACATACTCGGATCTTTATTCTATGGTGTTATACTCGGCATATTCCTCGTTGCATTTGGCATGAAATATATAAAAGGCCACGCCGTTTTTTATGCCGCTGTCGTTTCAGAATTATTGATCATCCTCATTTATCAACAGGATATCGTTTCATTTTTATGGCTGAATGCCATTGGTGCGGTATTAGTTATTGTCCTGTCGGCATTATTCCAACTCTTTATAAAACAAAAAGCGCTGCAGTAGTAATGCAACGCTTTTTACGTAAAGTATGTTCAATTCTTATTTCAGTGTCTTCTGCAGGTCCTCGTTCAGTTTTACATAGTCATCATTCTTTGCTTCTTTAGCCAGGTCCAGCGATTTTTTAGAGCTTTCCATGGCGCCTGCCATATCTCCCATTTCTTTTTGTATCCTTGCCTTGTATATCCATATCCAAAAGGCTTTATCATTGCTTTCAAGCGCCTTTGTTACATTTTCTAGGGCCTTGGGCAGATTCTTATCATATTCATTATAGAATTGTGCAGCTTGCCAATATGGTTTTTTATCAGTTTTCATGGCAGCTTCTATCTGTGCCCTCACTTTATCTTTGAAATTGGCCTTAACAGGAATAGATACTATGGTTTTATCCCACATAATGTCCAGTGTGCAGGCCTCAGGGCTAATATTTGTAAAGTTCATGGTGAATGTTTCCACCATATCTTTTGATTTCATGCTTTCTGTTTTAAACCTGGCAACATCCTCACTTTCTTTATAACCATCAGTACCCCAGTTTGTCAACCCTTTGTTTAAAATAACCTCCCAGGAATCAACGCCCGGTACGGTATAGAGTACATAAGACCCGGTGTCAATTTTTTTGCCACCTATCTCTAAAGGTTCAGTAAGCACCAGCTTGGTTGCGGCATTAGCCCCGGTACGCCATATTTTATTATAGGGAACCAGGTCGCCAAATATCTTGCGGCCTTTTGCAGACGGCCTTGAATAAGTAAGCTCAACCGAACCTATTCCAAAACCCTGTTTAATAGTTTGTGTTGGCGAAGGCGCTGGCATGGCTACTTGTGCCGTACCTAAGAAAGAAAAACAAATGAATGCTAAAGCAGATAAAAATATTCTTTTCATAAAAACTTTTTAGTGGACTAAGATACGGAAATGAAATCTAAAAATGGAGCAATGCCAGGAAGCGGTCAGAATTTAACCTTGACACTGGCTGAGGATTTCTTGCCTTTTTTTACCTTCCATTGGGGGCCCTGCATAATAAGGCGTTTGGCGGCTTCGTCGTAAGCTTCTCCCATAGACTTGTTTACCCGCAGGTTACTGATGGTGCCATTTGCTTTTACATCGAATGAAAGTTCAACTTCACCATGGAATTCATTTTTTGTGAGTTCATCGGGGATATGAATATTATTGGCAACATACGTGTTATAATTTTCCCAGCCATCGGCAGGCTCAGCATTTACCAAACTGTCGGATGATACAGATGCCCGGCGTGACCTCTTGATGCTGCCGACGTCTTGGCTTTGAATTATTGTCTTTTCTTTGATAGCGCTTTCGTCTTCCAGCAACACGATCTTGTTTTGAGGCTGGTTGCTGCGCAACAGGAAAGTACGTGGAGCATAGCCCACTGACTTTATTTCCACGTTCAATACGGTATCCGGAGATACCAGCCTGAAATTCCCTTTTACATCGGCATAAGTTCCAAAGTTTTCACTCTTAATAGAAATATTGGTAAAGGGCAGGGGAGAATTATCGGCTGTTACAACCTGTGCATTAAAGAAATTATTTACAACCTGATCTTTTCTATTTGCAGCAACGTTTGTTTGCCGTTTAAACATGCCAGCTTCATTATTATTTTGCTTTGCAGCCTCTTTACCCGATGCAATTATTTTTTCATCAGCTTTTACTGCATTGTTTCCTGCTGTGGAAACCGGGGCCACGGGTGGCGACACCTGGGGTTTTTGTATGTCTGATTCAGCTATTTCATCAAGACTTGATTTTATGCTATCCTGTACCGGCGCTTTGTCCTGCTGGAAAGTAAGATTATTACTGCTTGTTTGTGTATTGGCCTGTGCAATTGTTCCATTGGCTGATCTGTCATTTTCTTTAGCAGGCTGTGATGAGCTCTGCACAGGCTCTGGTACTGGTAATGGGGGAGTTATATCTTTTGTTCCTGGTGAAACAGTGGGAGTAGTAAGGTTCTGTGCAACTTCTGGGTTGGGCTTTTCCTGCGAATTATTTTTTGTAAGAATGAATGTTAAAGCAACGCCACTGCCTATTACCAGGACTGCAGCGGCAGTTTTCCACCACTTATTGCCCGTTGACCTGTGCATGGGAATTACTTTCGCTTCGGAACCCGATTCAGTAACCTGCTTACGCACTGCAGCTAAATGTTTTTTCCATTCTTTATCCCTCATGCCTTCGTAACCCTCCATAGCTTCTGCTAAAAACGGGTCATCCAGTGCAGCCTTTTCCATTTCATACATCTGGCCGGATGAAAGTTTGCCTGAGAAATATTTTTCAATATCCCCGGCAGTATAAATGATATCTTTTTTATCGTTGTTCATTTATCAAGGACATCAGATGTTTATCTGTTTTTCTTCGATACATATTTTTAAATTCCGCTTGCCATTCTGAATATAGCTCCTCACTTTATTCCAGTCGTACCCGGTAATGGCTGCTATTTCATTATAACATTTGTTTTCCAGGTAAAACAGCATTACACATTGTTTCTGCTCACTGGGCAGGGTATCCATACACTGCTCTAATTTCTTAAAATTTTCCTCCTTTTCCAAGGCCTCGCCATTCAGATGCGTATTTTGCTCAGAATACATAAATGAGCTCTTAAATTCAGTGGTTTTCAGGTTCCTGGGGCTTCTTAACTGCATGAGGCAATGGTTCCTGGTGAGCACATGCAACCAGCCCTTAAAATTATCCACTTCATGTATCCTGAGTTTCGTATTCAGTTCATCAAAGATATCCATTACAGCATCTTTGCAACGTTCTGAGTCTTTAAAGTATTTCAGGCACACGCCAAAAACAAGGTCCATATACCGCTGGTATAGTGTGCTTAAATGATTGATGTCGCCTGTTTCTTTAAAGGCAGCAAGCAGTTCTTTGTCTGATGAATCCTGGGGAGATATGTTTTTTAAAAATGCCAATTTGGGATCTGGTTCCTATAAGTTTTCAAAGTAAGCAGCTTTATTCAAAATATACTTTAACGGTTTGGTAAAATAGGCGGCTTTTCATATACTGGTTCTGCTGCAGCTGTTTTTCCGCATAACTCTGCAGGCCCAGTAACCCTGCGGCATTACCTTTATTGATGGCTATCTCAAGGTAGCCAGCCGAGTTGAATATGGCCAGTTTTTCTCCCTCGTTCACATCAGCATAGGTCTCACTTATCTTATCAATCACTTCATCTCTTTTGAAAACAATTTTAAAACTCCGTCCTTTACGCTGTTCTTCAAATTCATCTTTGTGTATGTTGACGATCACGTTCTCAAAATTATCTATGAAGATGATCTGGCCTTCAATCCAGTTATTGCCAAGCATCGGTCTCAACGGATTTTTTACCCGGATGGAAACGCCGGCATCGCCAATATCTTCTGTTTTTTTACCAATACTCAGCTCATTGAATGCATTTGCGAATACAGATGCACAGTAAATGGTATTTTTCTGCTGGTTCTTATCCAGTTTTAAGCCCACCACTTTTTGGGGAGCTTCTTCAAGTATCATAGTGAGCAAACCATTATCGGCGCAGCCAATGAAATGCCCGTTGTGTTCTGCCAGCAGCATATGCTCCGGCTTTTCGTCAAATAAATTTACCAGTACCAGGTGAAAAGTCCCTGCCGGAAAATTCTTTATTGCATTCCTGCATACATAAGCCGCCTGCGGATAATTGAAAGGAGATAAGTTATGCGATATGTCAACCAGTGTAAAATTCCCGTTGCGTTGTAATAACTGGCCCTTAACGGCAGCCATGAGGAAGTCCTGTTGGCCAATATCGGATGTAAGGGTTAGTAAAGGCATCGTTGTGTGTTGGTCCGTTGATTTGTTGTTTGGGTTTAATTTAACCGGTTACCTGACAAGTTCTCCGTTTTTAAAAAAGAATTTCCTGGTTAGTTTGTCGGTCAGTGAGGGTAAAAATTTATTCATGAATACGGTACGCTTGCCGGTAAAAGTAAGAACAATGGTTCTTTTTCTTTTTTCAATTGCTTTCAAAATTTGTACAGCGCATTCCTCCGAGGTCATCATCTTGCCTTCATCCATCGGGCTTTCTCCCTGCGACTGTCCTTTTTTATTCAATGCTGCATTGCGGATGTTGGAAGAAGTAAACCCGGGACAAACCCACATCACATGTACGCCATTCTCCAATAACTCAGCACGCAGTGCCTCTAAAAAACCATGCATGGCAAACTTGCTGGCGCTATACCCGCTTCTCCCTGGCAGGCCACGGTAACCGGCAATAGAAGATACACCTACAATGGTTCCTTTTCTTTCAATGATTGAATCAAGCGCCAGTTTAGTGCAATAAACGGTGCCGTAAAAATTTATGCCCATTACTTTTTGTATCACCTCCACATCCAGGTCCTTAAATAAAGCCCTCATGGAAATACCGGCATTATTGATCAATATATCGATGCCGCCAAATACCTGTATGGTGGAATCAATAAAATTTTTGCAATCATTATAACTGCTTACATCTGCAACAATAGTATGCAAAGGTTTCCCCGAATGCAATAGTTGAAGGTCATATAGTTTTTCCTGGCTTCGGCCACAAGTGGCCACTTTGGCACCCATGGAGATGGACAGATCCACTAAGGCCTTGCCAATACCATCGCTGCCGCCTGTTATTGCTATTACTTTGTTTTTGAAGAAATCCGTCATAAAAATTATTGACAAAAATAGGAGAGTTCTGCGGCGTTTATAAAGAAATTGCACAGTAATTGGGCTAATTTGGGGAAAAACTTTCAGTAAATAATTTGAAGCAATAGCTTTTTGCCTTATTTTTGCACTCCCTTTGAAAAAAGGGTGTTTGATTTGGTAGCTCAGTTGGTAGAGCAATACACTTTTAATGTATGGGCCCTGGGTTCGAGTCCCAGCCAGATCACTGAAAATGAATAGTCCCTGTCTTAAGACAGGGACTATTCATTTTACATTACCATCAAACTGCAGCCCCTTATATCGCTGTTATCCATTCTTCCCAACACTTCAAAACTTTCATTGGCATGCAGGCGACCGATATCATCTGTAGCTATAAAACCGCAGCTGTAGATATTGGCAAGGTCAATGATATTTATGGCGCCGGTCAACGACCGGTTATCTGCTTTTACAGCACCCGTTACATGAAAAGGATCATCTTCATCCCGTATCAAAACTTTCATCCACCCGGGACAATGAAAAACACCATCACCCTTGGAATATGCCTGCGATAATAATTCTGTCATTCCGTATTCTGAGTGTATCAGGTCAATTCCCAATCGGGCCTGTAATTTTTCATGAACCTGTTGACGGGTCATTTCCTCCCTTCTGCCTTTCATACCGCCTGTTTCCATAACAATAGTATGCCTAAGCTGCATCGGAAATTTTTCAGCAAAATCGAGCAGGGCATAAGTTACCCCGATGAGAAGGGTAGGTGATTTTAAAAGTTCATTATGCATTAATGTGCGGTGCAGCTTTTCATAGTCGGTTAAATAAAATCCACTGAGGCTGTTGCCGCTTGCTTTTATCAATTCCTCTGTCATAAATACCAAGGAAGAGTTTTTTCTTTCCAGGTAAGAAGGAAGTAAGCTGAGTATGCATTTGTATTTTGGTGGCCCATAAAATTTTTCAAAGCAGGTATTAAAACTCGTTCTGTAAATGGAAAGGTCTTTAATGTAATGTTTACTGCTTGTGGTTCCGGTTGTACCGCTGCTTTCAAAAACAACTTCCCCTTCAAACTTGGTTGTCTTCACTTCATGTGTTTTAAAAAAAGAAATGGGTAGAAAGGGTATCTTTTCCGGAGAATCAATGGCATCAGCATTTATTCTCAGCGAATCGCAGTACTGCCGGTAAATGGAATTTTCCTGGTGTTGAAATTGAAACAATTCAATGGCCAGGTTGTTAAAATCAGCAGCGGAGGCAGCAAAAATCCTTTTTTCAAGCTCCATATTTTTAACGGAATATTTCACCGGTAATCAGTAAATTTGATAAACAAAACACAAAGATGCGATACAGTTTAATATTTACCATAGCCATTTTTCTTTTGAGTGCCTGCAAGAAGGATAAATATACTACCGCCCCACAGATAAAATTCAAATCCATTTCACCTGATGCGATAACTTCGGGTACTTTTAGCCCCGACCCTGTCCTTACTATCAGTGTTACAGATGCAGAAGGTGACCTTGGAATTACTTTAAAAGACACTGCATTTATTTATATCAAGAGCCTGCTTACTAACGATTCAGATTCTATAGCTTTTCCCGACCTGGCGGCTGCTACAAAGAGTAATTTTAAGGCAGATGTTGATATCGCTATCTCTTCAAGAGTGTTAAAATGCAAGTCATTGCCAGGTGGCGCCCTGCATACAGACCTTGTATATTTTGAAGTATATATAAAGGACTTTGGTAAAAACAAAAGCAACGTCATTCAATCAGATAAGCCGCTGTACTATACCTGCCGCTAATGAAATGGTTTCATTTCATCTTATCACATTCTATTTTCATTGCTATATGTGCCGTCGCCCTGGCTTTTCAAACAGCACAATTAAGGCATTTTAGTGTTAAACTCCCGGTTTATGGGTTTATCTTTTTTGCAACACTCTGCAGCTATAACTTTTACTGGGTACTAAGCAGACTTTCCTTTCTTAAAGAACCGGTTAGTGCCGGGTTCATAAAAAAAGAAACTATAGCCATCTCTCTTTTTGTTTTTTCCGGCGCCGGGCTTTTGTATTGTTTGTTTCAATCTTCCATACCCATCAGCTTTGTGCTTACAGCTTGTTTACTTACCCTGCTGTATTCAATACCACTCTTGCCGTTTAAGTTATTAACCTTTACAAGAAAGCTGGGTGTTCTGAAAACGATCATGCTTGCTTTTACGTGGACCTACGTGACAGCATTCATACCCCTTCAAAAAAATTATTTGCTTTTAGACAATGCCGACCTGTTCATCATTACGAGGTTTGCGCAGCCTGGCCACTGACCTGAGCCCCGCTATACTTCAATTGCTTATTTATTCAGTTTTTATTGTGTTGTTTGGTACCAACCTGCTTTCTACTTCTTATGGGGTTACTATCTATCAATCTATTGCCTTGCAGGTTTCCACCATTACTTTGCTTATTGTCTATTTTTATTCTACCCGTAAGCAGGGATATCTGTTTTATTATTTTTTAGTGGACGGATTAATGCTATTTTCAGCTTTGGCCACATTCATAGCCAGTATTTAACTAATTTTGCCCAATTAAATCATCATCATGGCAACACCGAAGAAAACAAAATCCATTTTTGGCGAACAGTCTTACCAGTTTTTAAAAAATTATATCAATAATCCTTCTCCTACAGGATTTGAAAGCAGCGGACAAAAACTATGGCTTGAATATGTGAAGCCTTATGTTGACAGTCATTTTACAGATCCTTATGGTAGTGCTGTGGGAGTCATCAACCCCGATGCAGCCTTCAAAGTGGTGATAGAAGCACATGCTGATGAAATAAGCTGGTTTGTAAATTATGTTTCTCCGGAAGGATTGATCTACCTGAAACGAAATGGAGGAGTGGATCACCAGATAGCCCCTTCCATGAGAGTACTCATTCATGGAAAGAAAGGAAAAGTGAAAGCTGTTTTTGGCTGGCCGGCCATTCATACCCGGTTAGGCAATAATGAAAAAGAAGCACAACCCAAGGTTGATAATTTGTTTTTGGATTGTGGTGCAAGAAACCGAAAAGAAGTGGAGGCTTTGGGAATTCACATCGGTGCTGTGGTAACTTACGAACAGGGGTATGAAGAAATTGCTTACGATTATTTGATCGGCCGTGCATTTGATAACCGCATTGGCGGATTCATGATCGCTGAAGTGGCCCGTTTGCTTAAAGCCAACAAGAAAAAACTGCCATTTAGATTATACGTTGTTAATGCTGTACAGGAAGAGATCGGGTTACGAGGCGCTGAAATGATCGCCAGGAGGATAAAACCTGATGTAGCCATCATTACAGATGTAACACACGATACCACTACACCCATGATCAACAAGCAAGTTGAGGGGGAATGCAGTTGTGGCAAAGGGCCATCACTTACCTACGGACCTGCGGTGCATAATAAACTGCTGGATGTGATACAGGCTACGGCAACAAAAAACAAAATCCCGTTGCAATACCATGCTGTAAGCAGGAGTACCGGAACTGACACCGATTCATTTGCCTATGCCAATGACGGTTGTCCTTCTGCGCTTATCTCTATTCCGTTGCGGTATATGCATACCACCGTTGAAATGTTGCATAAGAGTGATATTGAGAATACGGTAAAACTTATTTACCAGACATTGTTGACATTAACACCAAAGACCAACCTGAGTTATTTTAAATAATGACCGAGCAATAAACTATACATGGAAGACAGGTTCTTAAAATATTCAAAACTGTATATCCTCATTTTCCTGCTGTTCCTGGCTGTGCCGGTGATACTGGGTTTGCTGGTGGCTGTTTTTTACGGTATATCAAAAGTGGTTTCATCCAATGCGGCCGATCTTATTTTTGGATTGGGAACCATCACTATGCTTCCGGCGATTTTTTCATCGGTGTACGTGATATTCTTTAAAAGAACGAAACAACACCCTTCTGCTATTGTACGCATTTTATCCAACACGTTCTTTGTTCTTGGTATTATTTGCAGTGTTATCGTATTGATAGTTGACATCATTGCATTCTTCAATAAGTATGAAATTGATATCAGCGCTTATCGTTGTTTCAGCCTTGCTTATTTGGCCGGGAATGTGGGAATGATCTTTTTGATCGGCATCATACAGGCATTCACAACCCCAAAGGAAGTGGACTGGATGGACAGGAAACATTAATATAACCAGCTCTTATATATAAAAATTCCCTCCCGAGAACGGGAGGGAATTTCTTTAACCCTTAAAACAACCAACATGAACTGTTGATCACTTAACTGTGCTTATATACGGTTAAATGATGCAATTGGTTGTCTGGTTACATAAAATTTTATGTTAAAGCCAGCTCAAGTACCTGCTGCATGGTTTTTACATAATGAAATTTGATACCTTTTATATACTGGGAGTTTATTTCCAGCACATCTTTTTCATTTTGCCAGCACATGATGATCTCCTTTAAGCCTGCCCTTCGGGCTGCCAACACCTTTTCTTTGATACCTCCCACGGGTAATACCTGTCCCCGTAAAGTGATCTCACCGGTCATGGCCAGGTAGGGCTTTATCTTTCTCCCCGTAAATGCACTTGCCAGGGCCGATAACATGGTTATGCCTGCGCTGGGCCCGTCTTTGGGAACTGCGCCTTCGGGCACATGTATATGAATGTCTTTTTTATTGAACTCTTCCGGGTCTATATCGAGTTTTTTGCAATTAGCTTCCAGGTAGGTGAGGGCTGTGCTGGCGCTCTCTTTCATCACTGTACCTAAATTCCCGGTGAGCTTTAGTTCACCTTTGCCATCACTTAATTGTGTTTCAATGAAGAGAATATCACCGCCTACATAGGTCCATGCCAGCCCAACGGCAACACCGGGCATATTGGCAATTTTATACAGGTCGTTGCTGTATTTTGCTTTACCCAATATCTTCTCTACGTCGTTATTTGTTATGGTTGCTTTCAGTTTCCCTTTTATCACCAGTTCTTTTGCCTGGTAGCGCATGATACTTGCCAGTTGCCTGTCAAGTTCTCTTACACCACTCTCCCTGGTATAATCCTGTATGGTTTTTTCCAACACATTCTCACTTATCTTAAAACCGTTTTTTGAAAGACCATGCATTTCTTTCTGCTTGGGTATCAAATGGCGTTTTGCAATTTCAATTTTTTCTTCAACGGCATAACCGCTGAGGTCAATAATTTCAAGCCTGTCTCTTAAAGCAACCGGAATATTGCTGATATTATTTGCAGTAGCAATGAACAACACTTTACTCAGGTCATATTCAAGCTCCAGGTAATTATCGTAAAACGTATTGTTTTGTTCAGGATCCAACACTTCCAGCAAAGCAGATGAAGGGTCGCCACGATGATCGCTGCCCACTTTATCAATCTCATCCAGTATCATCACCGGGTTACCCGATCTTACTTTGCGGATAGATTGCAGGATACGGCCCGGCATAGCGCCGATATAGGTTTTACGATGGCCACGTATCTCACTTTCATCATGCAATCCGCCCAGGCTCACCCTCACGTATTTCCTGTTGATAGCCGATGCAATGCTTTTTCCCAAACTTGTTTTACCAATGCCGGGAGGGCCCAGGAAACAAAGTATGGGTGATTTCATATCTCCCTTCAGTTTTAAAACTGCGAGGTATTCTAAAATTCTTTCTTTGATCTTTTGCATGCCATAGTGGTCCTGGTCTAATATCTTCTTTGCTTTTTTAAGGTCGTAAGAATCTTCGGTGTATTCTTCCCATGGAAGGTCAAGCATCAGGTCAAGGTGATTATATACAACAGAGTAATCGGGTGTTGAAGGATGCATACGTTCCAGCTTCTCTATCCCTTTGTTGAACATTTCTTTGGCAGCAGCACTCCATTTTTTATTCTCCGCTTTTTTCAGCATCTCTTTTACTTCAGCCACATTATCACCACCCAGTTCATCCTTGATGGCTTTCATCTGCTGCTGTAAAAAATATTCCCGCTGTTGTTTATCCAGCTCAGCCCTTGTTTTATTGGTTACTTTATTTTTAAGTTCGGTGTATTGCAGTTCGGTCTGCATCAGGTTCATCAGCAGTTCGGCCCTTGCTTTAATATTGCTTATCTCCAGCAGCCGTTGCTTCTCCTTTATATCGCTGTTTAAATTGCTGCTTACAAAATGGATCAGGAACGAAGGGTTCTCAATATTCTTTAAAATGATGGCTGCTTCGCTGGGCAGGTTGGGAGAGAGGCTTACAATTTGCCCGGCCAAATCTTTAATGCTTCCCACCATGGCATTAAAATCCGCATCATCTTTTAACACATCTTCGGTTAGCACTTTTATTTTGGCTTTAAAGTAGGGATCATCTGTGGTCACTTCTTCAATCTTGCACCTTTTACGCCCCTGGATGATGATGGTAGTACCCCCATCGGGCATTTTTATCAGCTTGGCAATTTTTGCAACCGTTCCAATATCTTCCAGGTCGCTTACAGTTGGTTCTTCCACCGTACTGTCTTTTTGCGCCACCACACCTATCAATTTGTCAGCCTTATAAGCGTCATTTACGGCTTTAATGCTCTTATCCCTGCCAACTGTAATAGGAATTACTACACCCGGAAACAATACGGTATTTCTTAAAGCTAAAATGGGGATCTCAGCCGGAATCTTCTGTTCATCAGCACTTCCATCATCATCTTCGTTCAGTGGAATGATGGGCATAAATTCCATTTCTTCTTCATGGCCCTGTACATAAAACCTGTTATCAAACCTGTCATTCATAATAATCTCAATATATGGTCAAAATGTCAAAACACACAGTTAATTCATGATATTTTGTGTGGGGATGTATATAGTCAATATTAATGCCGAAATGCGATCTCAAAACTCAAAACCCCAAAACATCATTTACTTTTGCAGCTTATGTACATTAATTGTTCCGATAAAGAACTTTTTATCCTTAAGAAGATAGCAAAGACAGCAGAAGAGTTGCAGGTACCCTGTTATCTCATTGGTGGATTTGTGAGAGATAAGATATTGGATAGGGAAACCAAGGATATAGACATAGTTTGTGTGGGTGATGGAATACAACTGGCCACTAAAGTTGCTGAAAAATTCAAACCCCAACCCGAAGTAAATTATTTTAAGAATTTTGGTACGGCACAAATAAAGACCGCTGACCTGGAAATTGAATTTGTTGGCGCCCGTAAAGAAAGCTACAATTACGACAGCCGTAAACCTTCGGTTGAGACCGGTACTTTGAAAGATGACCAGGACCGCCGTGACTTTACCATCAACGCAATGGCCATCAGCCTGAATAAAAAAGATTTTGGTGAACTGCTTGATCCATTCAACGGGGTCAATGACCTGAAACTGAAAAATATTCAAACGCCTTTAGCGCCTGCGCAAACATTCAGCGATGACCCCCTGCGCATGATGAGGGCCATTCGTTTTGCAACACAACTGGGTTTCACCATCAACAAAAAAACCTTTGCAGCTATTATTGAAAATGCAGAACGCATAAAAATTGTGAGTGACGAAAGGGTAGCCGATGAACTGAATAAAATATTATTGAGTAAAAAACCATCTGTTGGTTTCGACCTGTTGTACAAAAGTGGTTTGCTTAAAATAATTTTTCCGCAAATGGTTGACCTGGCCGGTGCCGAATATATTGATGGTATGGGCCACAAGGATAATTTTTATCATACCCTGCAGGTTGTAGATAATATCGCTAAAAATACGGATGACCTGTGGCTGCGCTGGGCTGCTGTATTGCATGATATCGGCAAGCCGGCAACTAAAAAATTTGAAGAAGGCCATGGCTGGACCTTTCACGGGCATGAAGTGATCGGAGGAAGAATGGTTCCTAAAATCTTCACCAGGCTAAAACTACCGCAAAACGAAAAAATGAAATTTGTGCGCAGGCTGGTGGAGTTGCATTTGCGTCCCATCAGTCTTACCAAAGAAAATATTACCGACAGCGCCATACGCAGGTTATTATTTGATGCCGGTGAAGACTTTGATGCATTGATGACCTTATGCGAAGCGGACATCACATCGAAAAATAAAACCAAAGTGAAACGCTTTCTCGAAAATTTTGAAATGGTACGCAGGCGTTGTGCAGAGGTGGAGGAAAAAGACCACCTGCGTAACTGGCAGCCACCCATTAGCGGGGAACTGATCATGCAAACATTCAATTTGCAGCCCTCCCGTGCGGTTGGCGATATTAAAACTGCAATACGGGATGCAATTTTAGATGGAATAATTCCTAATGAATACGAGGCTGCACATAGTTTTATGTTGCAAAAAGCCAAAGAATTGGGAATTTCTTCCCCCAATTCATAATTCTTAATTCATAATTCTTAATTTTACTGCATGGCTATTTTACGATTCAGGATTTATTGGGAAGACGACGACAGTGTTTACCGGGATATTGCGATACATCATACGCAAAATTTTTTCGACCTGCACAGTTGCATTTTAAAAAGCTTTGAATTCGATTCCAAGCACAAGGCAACATTTTACCGCAGTAATGATAACTGGCAGCGTGGGCGTGAGATAACCCTGGAGAGATACGAGAAGGAGTATAAAGCCGTACCGCTCATCATGGCCGAAACAGGTATCGGTACCGAGATAAGTAACCCCAACCAAAAGTTCATCTACGAATACGATTTCAATAAGTTCTGGCATTTTATGGTAGAGCTTATCAGCGTAGATAAGGAAGAAAATAAAAAACTCACCTATCCCTGTTGTGTACGCACAGAAGGTATTGCACCCTCGCAATATGGAACCAAGGGTTTGGTGGATAGCCGCCTGGCTGAGATGGAAGAAAAATATGACCTCAAACCAGATGCCATGGCAGAAGGTTTCAGTGAAGAAGGTGATGAAGTGGGAGCGGAGGGAGAAGAGGAAACAACCTCCTCATCGGATGAAGCTAATGATGGGTTTTAATAATTATGAGTTATGAATGATGAATTATAAGTTCATCTGATTGTTACCTTTCTTTATTCAACCCATAACTCATAACCCATAATTCATAACTTTCTTAATGAACAAAACCTGCATTGTTATTGTTGGTCCTACAGCCGTTGGCAAAACTTCCCTCGCTGTTAAAACAGCACAGCATTTTCAAACAAAGATCATTTCGGCCGACAGTCGCCAGTGTTTTAAGGAACTGAATATCGGGGTTGCCAAACCTTCCGATGAAGAACTCAAGGCAGTGGAGCATTTTTTCATCAGCTCACATTCCATACACGACAATGTAAATGCCGCCGTGTTTGAACAATATGCGCTGCAAAAAATAAATGAGATATTCAGGAACAATGATATTGCCGTAATGGTTGGCGGTACCGGCCTGTATGTAAAGGCTTTTTGCAATGGTATTGATGAAGTGCCTGTGATTGACCCGGCGATACGCAGAGAGATACAAGCGGGTTATGAAAGGGAAGGCATGGAATGGTTGCAGAAGCAGGTTGAAAAAAATGACCCTGTTTATTTTGCCAGGGGCGAAATAAAAAATCCGCAAAGGCTGATGAGGGCGCTTGAAGTAAAGCTCTCTACCGGACGCTCCATCATGGTATTTCAAACGCAGCAAAAAAAGAAACGGGATTTTGATATAGTAAAAATAGGTTTGCAATTACCCAGGCAGCAATTGTATAAAAATATCAACAGCCGGGTGGATGCTATGATAGGGGCCGGGCTTGTTGATGAAGTAAAAGAACTGGAGCGGTACAAAAAATTAAATGCCCTTCAAACTGTTGGCTATCGTGAATTATTTGGCTACCTCAGCGGCAGCCTCGGTCTGGCAGACGCTGTTGAAATGATAAAGATCAATACCCGCCAATATGCCAAACGGCAAATGACCTGGTTCAGAAAAGATGAAGAAATAAAATGGTGTGAGCCTGAGCTGGATAAACTGATGGCGGCAATAAACAATAAATAACCCCCTACACCCTCAGCCAGCAACGGAAACCCCGGGCAGCATAATAAGACTCTACGCCGTTGTGCCCAATAAAGGTTCTGCCATAACGATTATCACCACAGATGGCGCCGCCCAGTTTTCTGATATCGGCTGGTGTCTTTATCCAGCTCGATGTTTTGGTATCAAAATTTCCGAACTGCTGCAATTCCATGTATTGTTCTTCTGTCAGCATATCAACACCCATGGCAGTGGCCATCTCCATGGCGCTGTCTGCCGGTTTATGTTCTTTCCTCGACTCCAGCGCTGCACCGTCATAACAAACACTCCTGCGGCCCCTGGGGCTTTCAGCCGAGCAATCATAAAAAATATATTCACCGGTTTTTTTATCATGCCCCACCACATCCGGTTCGCCGCCGGTTTCTTCCATTACATCCAGCGACCATAATTTTTCCGGAGCGGCTTCCAGTCTTGCCTGCACTTTGGCCCATTCAATACCTTTGTGGCGGTTCATGTTTTTTTCAAAACGGGTTTTCAATGTTTTGAACAGCGCTGAGCGTTGTTCGGCGGATAATTTATTTTTATTACTGCTCATACAAATAACTTTTACATTTTACATTAACGTTGATCATTCAATCCTCTTCCTTCAAGGATCATCGGAATGCATTTTTCAACCCTTGCTGTCCGGGTGGCGGATTGTTTGGCTGCAGCAAAGTGAAGCAGGTAGGCCCTTTGCCGCCCCGGCGTTAATGCAGCAAAAGCTTTTTTAAGGGCGGGCATCTTGTTCAATTTGATTTTGAATTCATCAGGCATATCGTATGCTGCAGTTTTTTTGAATTTCACTTTCAGGCCCGCTTTCTCCACTTCAATGGCTTCATAAATATAAGCCTTCAGTATGTTCTTCATCTTCACTATTTCCTTCACATGGGTGAAGCGAACCTGCCGTGCCGATTGCACATTCTTGGTTTGTTGTACCAGTATACCATTCGCATCATGCAGCAAAGCACCTTTAAAAAAAAGTACGGCACAGTATTCTTTAAAACCATGCATTAAAATAATATTACTCTCCTGCCAGGTGTAACAAGGCTGCCCCCATTTTAATTCTTCGGTGAGCCCGCAACCGAGAATGATCGTTCTCAATGCTTCAAACTCCTTTTGCCATGCCTTGGCCTTATCAAAAAAGAAATCAACTTTTGGATTCATACTGTTCATTTAGTTGTACATCAAGTGTCAAACTAGTCTGCTTACTTAAAGGTGAGCATTTATTTTGTGATTGCAAAGTCAGTTGATGACTGACTGTTTGTGACTAAAGATCACTGGAGTTTTATTGCTGAGAATTATTCAGCCCCGTCTTTATCATATTTCCAGCCGCCAAAGCTTTTTGTCCAGCCCCGGGTTTTATGCCTGTACCAGAAATGAAGTATGATGCTGAGCACAAAGAGCCCGGAAAGTATGAGCCAGAATGTGCGGCTTCTCCAAAAAAAGAAAATGGTAACGCCTAATACCAGGTATTTCAACAACCTGAACCAAAGCGGCTGCGACCTTTTTGAAAAAGCCACTTCTATTTCACGTTTAACAAGTTTGCTGAAGGCCATCGGTTTTTTTGTTTAATACAGTTTCTGCTATTCATTAAATATACAGCACTCTCCCGAAATTTATAAACTCGATACATATTTTACCGAGTGCCCGGTAAAATAAAAATGCCCCCGACTTTTGCCGGGGGCACCTAAGCACTTAGCAATGGTAAAAACTTAAAACTTAAATCCAACTGTAGCTACAATATTTCCCTGTTGCTGTTTGAGTGTGGCATAAGTATTTGCCCTATCCTCAAGCCGGTAAGGGAAATGAACATCTTTATTGATGGCATGAATATAACTGAGGTCAACAAACACCCCTTTATTACGGTAACCCAGTCCACCACTCAGTAACATGCGGCTAGCCTTGTACCCCGCATCTTTATATGGGTTTCCATAATAAGCAAATCCCAGCCTCGCCATTATAACATTGAACTTCAGTTCTCCGCCCACACGAAAATTGAAATTGCCTTTATAGTTTGCTTTCACCACTTTGTTCAGCGCTTTATAATACATTTTTTCTTCTTCGGTTGGTTCTTCGTTATTACTGCTGAACCTGGAACCCCGGTGTCGCACATATTCAACATCGGCAGTGATGAATGCCCTTTGCTTTTTTACGTTTTCAATCTCCCTGAAAACATAAGAGGCACTGAGCATCGCTTTAAAAGGCGTGGTTTGCACATATTTTGATTTACCGGGCTGGTCGTTGGTAAACACATCTGACTTTACTTCAAAATGCCCGATGGGATTTTCCAGGTCGGTTACCATGGTTGTGGTACGTTTGTCGGTAAGGCTCATGTACGTAGGTGTATGTATGGCCAGCCCCAGGCGTATATGATCCATAGGCCGGTAAATAATGCCCAGCTTGGCATTAAGTCCAACACCGGTGGTCCTGAAATCATCGGTATATTCTGCCTGTTTAAAATGATTGGCAGTATTATTTGAAGTGTCTGATTCTTTAATGTACGTGTTGCTGCTGTAGTTTATTAATGGCAGGTTAATACTTACACCCCAATACCATTTGTCATCATTGTTACGGGCATAACCAAGCGCCAGCTCATAAATTCCACCACGGTTCTTTTTGATCATTTCCTGCCGCAGCGCCTGCCCGGCATCCAGTATATATTCCGGTGCTCCTTTGATCTGCAGCACACCATTGATGGTAACTGTGTCGATGAGGTAAGTATATACAGCAGGAGATACAGTATATGCATAAGCTGAATTGGGAGTCAACGCTTCATCAATACTTAATTTATCCTTCGCCATGGTTTCGGCAAACTGTTCGCTGAAGGAACTGTAATTATTCAAGCCGCTGTACCGTATATCGTTATTGAAATTGGCAGTTTGTGTAATCGCTAAACTGATGGCAGTGCTTTTGCCGGGTTTATTGGGATTGGTGCTGCCAAAAATAAAACCGGTTGGCCCCAAACCAAAACCGTTCTTATCATTCTTTGAATCGGTTTGCCTGAAACTTGCTTTATTGTTGCTTAAAAAATAACCCGGAGTAAAAACAAACTCACGTGTCTTAAAAAAACCAAGTCCTGCCGGGTTTACATAAGTGGCGGTAATGTCGCCACCCAATGAACCCATGGCGCCGCCAATGGCAAGGTTACGTGCCGTTCCGTTCTGCGGGTAGAAAGAATAGCGTATTGCATCCTCGGGAACCTGGGCAATAATTTTTGTAACCGCAAAAAGAGAAAGGAGGAGTAAATATTTTTTCATGTAATAAGATTTACTGACAGATATTTTTTATGGATGACCTGTATAAATAAGGATATTATTTACAAAGCTGTCATCCGCCTCTCTTTGGCCTGCTTACTGATCCTGAATTGCTGCTGCCCGAAGAACTTCCGCTGTTACTTGAAGAAGGCGTATAAGTTCTTGTATTGTTCGATGATGAAGAATTATTGGAAGAAGGAAGGATGAGCTTTCTGCCTGAGTTTTCTGAATTATTGTTATTATACCTGTACGAAGAATTTGAATTGACCGTGCCGGTTGTTTTTGATATGGCCACGTTAGGATTATATCCTTTATAGGCATTCAGGTTAACCATTCTGGGGCTTGTATTAACCGGTTTTGAATAGCTTGTCTTACCGGTATAAATAACCCAGGGATAATAATAGGGGTTGTAATAATAACCATAATTATACTTCTTGCAGGTATAATTATAGGGGCTGTTGTCGTAACTGTAATCATCCCTGAAATCACGCCAGCGGTAGTCACGGATACCCATGCTTATCTGGTAATCTCTTTCAGGCTCTCTTTTCACTTCGTCACGCTCTTTTTCTTCTTTTTCTTTTTCGGCCCTTACAGGGGAATAATAAACATCATCGGGTGTCTGGGTACTTTTGTAAGCGGTGCTGCAACTGCTTAAAACCGCTGCCAGTAAAGTAAAGTGTAGAATTTTTGTTTTCATGATGATATGTTTAAAACGGTTTAAAATTGAAGTTACTACTTTTGTGCAGGTCTCAAGTACTTTGTAATATTGCACGACCCTTTGCCAACAGACATTAAAGTTAAATCGTTCGTTGTTAAAGCGGTGCTAAAAGAACGGGGGGCGGATCAAAACAATAAATCAAATAAATGAGTAAAGAACTAACATCAAGAGCAGAGGATTATTCGCAATGGTACAACGATCTTGTCATTAAGGGCGGGCTGGCCGATCATTCAGCCGTTAAAGGTTGTATGGTCATCAAACCCTATGGATTTGCCCTGTGGGAAAACATGAGAGACCAGCTGGATAAAATGTTTAAAGACACCGGGCATGTGAATGCCTATTTCCCTTTATTCATCCCTAAAAGTTTTTTAAGCAAGGAAGCGGCACACGTAGAAGGCTTTGCCAAAGAATGTGCTGTGGTTACACACTACCGGTTAATGAACGATCCAAACGGAAAAGGAATTGTTGTTGACCCCGATGCAAAACTGGAAGAAGAACTGATCGTTCGACCTACATCCGAAACTATTATCTGGAGTACGTACAAAGACTGGATACAATCTTACCGTGACCTTCCATTATTAATTAACCAGTGGGCCAATGTAGTGCGTTGGGAAATGCGTACCCGTTTGTTCTTGCGAACAACAGAATTCTTATGGCAGGAAGGGCATACGGCACATGCAACCCGTGAAGAAGCTGTAGAAGAAGCAGAACAAATGTTGAAAGTGTATGCAGAGTTTGTGGAAGAGTATATGGCTGTACCCGTGATAAAAGGAGTTAAAACAGCCAATGAACGTTTCGCCGGCGCTGTTGAAACCTATTGTATTGAAGCCATGATGCAGGATGGAAAAGCCCTGCAGGCAGGAACTTCGCATTTCCTGGGGCAAAATTTTGCCAAAGCATTTGAAGTACAATTCTTAAACAAGGAAAATAAACAGGAGTATGTGTGGGCTACATCATGGGGTATGACAACGAGATTGATCGGGGCGCTCATCATGGTGCACAGCGATGACCAGGGATTGATACTGCCGCCAAAGATCGCACCGGTGCAGGTAGTGATCGTTCCTATTTATAAAGGTGAAGAAAGTAAAGCACAGGTTGATGCAAAAGCAAATGAGATCATTGCACAGCTTAAAGCGGCTGGTATAAGAGTTAAATATGATAACAGTGATAACAGCCGCCCCGGCTGGAAATTTGCTGAATACGAATTGAAGGGTGTACCTGTGAGAATTGCTATGGGCCTGCGTGATATGGAAAACAAAGTAGTGGAAGTGGCCAGGCGTGATACCAAAGAAAAGAACAGTGTGTCAATGGAAGGGTTGACAGATCATATTGTAAAGCTGTTAGCCGATATACAGCAGAACATGTACAACAAGGCATTAACCTTCAGAAATGAAAATATCAGGAATGCAGACAGCTGGGATGACTTTGTAAAATTACTGGATGAGAAAAGCGGGTTTATTGCTGCACATTGGGATGGAACAACCGAAACAGAGGAAAAGATAAAGGAACAAACGAAAGCCACCATTCGATGCATTCCGCTGAATAATAAACAGGAAGCCGGTAAATGTGTTTTAACAGGTAAGGCGAGTACACAAAGGGTATTGTTTGCAAGAGCGTATTAACCCCAGTTGTGACATTCTACATTTTAAATATCATCCACTGGCTTGAACAGCACCAACTGCCTTGTTTATTTAAACAGGTTACTCATCTTGATTGTCCCGGTTGTGGTATGCAACGAAGTTTTATACTGCTGTTAAGGGGTGATATAACCGGTAGTTTAATTATGTACCCGGCCCTGGTTCCCATTATTTTACTCTTTGGTTTTTTGCTGCTGCACTTGCTAAAGCGGTTTAAACATGGAACCGCCATTCTTAAATATTCCTACATTTTTTGTGCAGGTATTATTATGGTAAGCTATATTTACAAAATAATAATTACCAAAACCTAACTAAAGTCATGTCTGATCAAAACAGGGATTACCTGACCAATCCACACAACAGCGCCGCCCAGTTACCCAATGCTACGGCTACTCTCGTGCTGGGTATATTATCCATTGTCATTTGTTTTATCTGTGGTATTATAGCGCTGGTGATATCCAACAAAGATGTAAGTATGTACAGGGCCAACCCCGAATTGTATTCCGAAGCATCATATAATAATATCAGGGCAGGGCGTATCTGCTCCATCATTGGCATTTGTTTACAGCTTGTAGGGCTCTTTTTTTACATCATTCTTATTGTATTTGCGGTATCAAGCGCCTCCCGTTTTTCATAAACCACACTAACTTTTAAAACACATCATATGAACGGTCAGCAAAATTCAAATTCATCTATTCCACCAGCCAATCTGCCCAATGCAACAGCATCACTGGTGTTGGGTATCATTTCCATTGTTGGTGCATTCTGTTACGGTATTGTTGGTGTCATCTGCGGTATCATTGGTTTAGTACTTGCCAATAAGGACCGTAAGTTGTACCAGGCAACCCCTGAGTTATATACTTCGTCCAGCTACAGTTCGTCCAATGCAGGCAGAACCTGTTCGATCATCGGGCTTATCCTGGGCGGTATATTCCTGCTGATCATGATCATTTATTTTATTCTCTTCGGAGCGCTCTTCATGGAAGCGTTAAGGAGCGGGGGCCGGTTATAATGATTGCTTGTTTTCTGCTTATAAAAAAATGCCTTGAACTATCAAGGCATTTTCATTTGTACAACAAAACGACGATTTATTCTTTTGTGGCTAAGTAATTATAATCTTCCAAAAGTTTTTCTAAAAACTGGTCAACATGCATATCTGAATTAATGTTCAGTACTTCTTTCACCTTCAACGCCACCCGATGGCACATATCGTAGTTGCTTCTTTTGGCAGCAATCGTCAAAACACCCTTGATGGTATTGATGTCACGGTCACTCAATCGCATCACTTCTGGGAACATCACTTTATAATCTGTTTTATTTATCTGCATGAAAACCGTATCGGCAACCGTTAATGCAGACTTAGTATTTACGATCACCGTTCCGGCTGCCATATCGCCAAGGCGTTGGTTTTTGGGGGAGATGGAAATGATAATGACTACCGCAATTCCAAATAAACCGGTAATAAAAGTATATATAAGCACATTGCTGTTTGAAAAAGCGATATACCCGAAAAGAAACGGCCATTCAAAGAATTTGGTTATCCAGCGAAGCAGGTATTGACCAAAAGTAGGTTCGCCTCCTTCCAGGCTTATCACCCGAATGGACAACAGTTTTTTCCCTACTGTCTGCCCGTTCATCCATAACTCGGTTAGAAAGGAGTATAATAACATGGGTAAAGAGATGACAAGAATATCCAGGCCGGCATTCTGCTCAAAACCCAGCCGTAAAGCATCGTAAAGCAGGTATTTCATGCTGAACAGGAAGATGATAAGCAGCAAAAAATCGATCATGTACGCAAGCAGGCGTTTATGAAACTCTGCAATTTCAAACTCCAGGTCGATATTGAATGCGGTTGCTATTTGTATGATGGCCATGTCAGCTGCAAATTACAATTTGCAATGTACAGATAGGACGAAACTTGAATTTTTTTATGACTGAAAAAATGGGGAATTTACAGGGTAAAATGATAACCCGTAATTTTTTGAGATGAGGGAGGCGATGTTTATAAAGAAGAATGCTGACAAATGGAATGAATACCAGCATTCTCCCACCGATAACCCTGATGAAACAGCTGAGCGTTTTGTCAGCCTGATCGATGACCTGAGTTATGCAAAAACCTTTTACCCCAGGAGCAAGGTAACCCGCTGGATAAATGGTATCGCCGCAAGTATCTATCAAAGCATCTACCAGAATAAAAAAGAAAAGTACAGCCGCATATTCCAGTTCTGGAAATTTGAATTACCGCTGCTGTTTAAAAGATATCACCGCATTTTTTTATTTACAAGTGTTGTTTTTATCCTCTTTGTTACTATTGGCGTCTTTTCTTCCATGAACAACGAAGAATTTGTGAGGGGAGTGCTTGGCGATGGATATGTGGATATGACCGAAGAGAATATTGCCAAAGGCGATCCATTTGGTGTGTATAAAGACGGTAACCCTTTTTCGATGTTTGTCTGGATAGGGTTTAACAATATCAGTGTAGCGTTCAAAGCATTCATTGGAGGGTTTACGCTGGGCCTGTTCACCATGTGGATCATGTGGGGCAATGGCATAATGCTGGGCGCTTTCCAATTCATGTTCTTTGCAAAAGGATTGGGTATAAAGTCGGTGCTGGTGATATGGATACACGGCACACTGGAAATTTCTGCCATTGTCATTGCCGCTACTGCAGGCTTTATCCTGGCCAGTGGAATTTTATTTCCGGGCACTTATGCAAGAAGTGTTTCATTTAAAAGAGGTGCAAAGGATGCGGCCAAAGTTTTAATAAGCCTGGTGCCAATATTTATTGTTGCCGCTTTTTTTGAAAGTTATATCACTCATTTAATGAGCCAGACTTATGATAAGGCAAACAATACCGGCCTGCCTGTTTGGGCCAGCGTCTGCATCTTATCGGTTTCACTTGCATTCATCATCTGGTATTTTGTTATTTATCCCATCCGTTTACATAAGAAAGGTTATTACATTCAACCCGATGGTATCATCAACAGGTTGAAAAAAGAAAATGCGTAAGATCATCTATATATCATTTGTATGTATGGCCCTTCTGTCTGCTGCTCAGGCTCAGGATCAAAAATATACGGTAAGCGACACACAGGTTGTAAAAGACCAAGAGCCCTCTGCAACAGAAGGGGTGGTTGAGCAAGCTCCGGCAGAGGACCATACATTGAACAGCGTTGATGAGAAACCTGACACCACGTTATATATAAATAATCTACCCTTTCCTGCAGACTCAATGCAAAACTGGAAAGATCTGAAAGAATTTGCCTATGCAAAATACCTGGACAGTTTGCTGAAGGAAAAACAAAAAACGCAGGTGAGGTCAAAACCAGGATCTTACGAGCCTGGAGTGATGAACAGTATTTTGGCCTCATCGGTTGTACGTGTATTCTTATGGACACTGGCCATACTCTTTATTCTTTTCATTTTGTATAAACTCTTTCTTGCTGAAGGAGTATTTAAAAGAGAATCCAGGGCCGTAAAACAGCAAACACCGGAAGTGGAGGAAGAGGTGATCAGCAGTGAAAGTGATTTCAATAATCTCATTAACCAGGCATTGCAGGCTAATAATTACCGGCAGGCGGTACGATACCAGTATTTAAAGACACTGCATAAACTTTCAGACAGGAATCTTGTTGAACTGGCAAAGGACAAAACAAATTTCCAGTATGTACGTGAACTCAGGAATCCTGCTTTTCAAAACGATTTTGCATCGCTTACATTGAATTACGAATATGTGTGGTACGGAGAATTTATTATAGACAAGAGCATCTACCAAAAGATCGAATCAAATTTTACGGCGCTTAATCAAAAGTTATAGACCTGTCATTGAAGCATAAACAAACATATCTTTTTAGCATCCTGCTGGCGACTGTTTTACTGGCAGGCTGCATGGGTGATGTTAGCCGGAAAAGAATGCCTTCTCTGACGGAGTCCTATTCGAAAAATGATAATAAACCCTTCGGTACCAATATTGCCTATCGCCAACTGGGGGCCATCTACAACGATAATACCATCTGGTTCAGAAAAGAATCTTTTATAAGAACCTGGAAAGAGATCAATGATACCTCTTCGCTGTATGTGTGCATAGCACCTGCCCTGCATGTGAATGATGAAGAGATCGAGGCCATGATGGATTATATAGCTGCTGGCAATGAACTCTTCATTTCTGCTGGTTATATCGATCCTTTGTTGCTGACGAAAATAAATTGTAATGAAATGTTTCATGCCAGCCCTGCAAGGGAAGAAATGTACAGTAATATGAAGACGACATTTTCGAATGGGATTGCAGAACCGGTTTCACCGTACTCCTATTATTATCTTCCTTTCAGGAATTATTTTTTTAACCTGGATAGCAGCAATACCCGTGTAATAGGGTATAACGAAGATAAAAGGCCCAATGCCATTGTTTATTTTCGTGGCAAAGGAAGGTTGTTCCTGCATTGCGATCCCCGAGCATTCAGTAATTATTTCCTGCTGCAGGAAAAAAATTATAAATACCTGCAGAATGCATTTGCATTCACCCGTAGTTTTCCCGAACGTGTTTATTGGGATGATTATTATTACAAAACCTGGTACCGCAAAAAAGGAAAGAATGACAAAAAAAGTTTTTCGGTCTTCAGCGAAATTATGAAATACGAGCAGTTGGTCTATGCCTTCTGGTTATCTATCCTGTTGCTGTTATTGTATATCCTCTTTGGCAGTAAAAGGCTGCAGCGTGTTATTGAGCAGCGTAAACCCAATGAAAATACTACGGTAACTTTTACAGAAACCATCGGCAGGTTATACCTGCAGAAGAAAGACAATAAGAATATTGCCGATAAAATGGTCACCTACTTCAACGAATACATCCGCAACAAATATTTCCTGAACACCAACCTGGTGAATGAAGATTTTATTACGACCCTGAGCCGGAAGAGCGGAGTGAATAAGGATAAAGTGGAAATACTGTACCGTACCATTGCCGGCGTGCACGGGAACATGGAAGTAAACGATTACCAGTTACTTTCTTTACACGAACAAATACAGAATTTTTATAAGAATAAAGGGTAGTATATTTAATAAACACGCCAAACCTGCGGGTTTGAGATAAAACAAAACCAGATGGAAGAAAATCTTTTTCAACAACGCACCGACCTGAGTGGCCTTAACAAAGCCCTGTATGAAATTAAAAACGAGATCGGCCAGGTCATCATCGGGCAATATAAAATGGTTGACCTGCTGCTGATAGGTTTATTGTGCGATGGGCATATTTTAATTGAAGGCGTACCCGGGGTTGCCAAAACCTTAACGGCAAAACTGATGGCTAAGATCATTGATGCTGATTTTTCACGCCTGCAGTTTACACCCGACCTTATGCCCAGCGATGTAGTGGGAACATCTGTCTTTAACCCAAGGGAAGGTGATTTTAAATTTAAGCCGGGGCCCATATTCAGCAATATTGTTTTGATCGATGAGATAAACAGGGCTCCCGCCAAAACACAAGCTGCATTATTTGAAGTGATGGAAGAGCGCCAGGTGACCATTGACGGGATCACCCACACAATGCGTATTCCCTTCTTAGTACTGGCAACACAAAACCCCATTGAACAGGAAGGAACATATCGTTTGCCTGAAGCACAGCTGGATCGTTTTCTTTTTAAGATTGATGTTAAATACCCAACCCTTGAAGAGGAGATCAGCATCCTCAACAGGCAACAGGGTAAAACACAATCACAGATGATAGAAGCTGTGAAAAAATTATTATCGCCACACGACATTCAGCATTACAGGAGCCAGATACAATTCATCATCGTTGAACCCAAGCTGGTAGAATTCATTGCAAAAATTGTACATGAGACCAGGAACAACCCGGCGCTTTATTTAGGAGCATCACCAAGGGCATCGCTGGCCATACTTCGTTCCGCAAGGGCAAATGCTGCTATCAAAGGAAGGGATTTTGTTACACCTGAAGATATTGTGGAGATGGCGCCGCATGTATTGAGGCACAGGATCATTTTAACACCAGAGAAGGAAATGGAAGGCCTCACAACAGATGATCTTATTGATACTATCTTAAAATCAATTGAAGTACCGAGGTAAGCAAAGTTCCGGGAGTGATATAAACAGAGTATGGACTTTATACAAAAATATATCGGCGCTTTATACCTTACCACCAGGTTTTACCTGGCGGCATGCCTTTGTATTGTATTGTTCATTGCTTCATTTCTTTACCCGGTTATCTTTTTAATACCTAAAATTTTATTCTGGGTCTTTATTGTACTGGTAATTATTGACTACCTGTTCCTGTTCATTTTCAGCAAGGGCCCTTCGGCCAAAAGATTAATGGCTGACCGTTTGAGTAACGGCGACGACAATAAGGTAGAACTACAGGTGAAAAACAATATGCTCTTTGTGGTGGATATGGAGATCATTGATGAATTGCCGGTTCAGTTTCAAAAAAGAGACTGGAAACTGTTTCATCGATTTAAAGCAGGCGAGCAAAAGAATATCCTGTATAAATTAAGGCCTGTTGAAAGAGGCGAATATGATTTTGGCCGTATCATCCTTTATGTAAAATCATTATTGGGTTTATTAAAACACAGGCATAATATAGAGGCGGGGCAGATTGTTCCTGTATATCCTTCCTTTTTTCAAATGCGCAAGTATGAACTGCTTTCACAAACCTCTATTCAAACCGAGCAGGGTAACAAACGCATGCGTAAAATAGGCCATAGCATGGAGTTTGAGCAGATAAAGGAATATGTGAGGGGCGATGATATCCGCAGTGTGAACTGGAAAGCAACGGCAAGAAAAGGATCGCTGATGGTGAATAACTATACCGATGAAAAAAGCCAGCAGGTATATTGTGTTATTGATAAGGGCCGTTTGATGAAGATGCCATTTGGCGGACTTACCCTATTGGATTATGCCATTAACAGTACACTGGTACTGGCCAATGTTTGTCTGCAAAAACAAGATAGAATTGGACTGATGACCTTTTCCAATAAGATGGGCTCTTTACTGGCTGCCGATCGTAAACCCATACAGCGGGAAAATATTTTGCAGTTATTATACAACCAGGACACTGCATTTTTGGAAAGTGACTATGAAATGCTATACATGCAGATACGCAGCCGCATCAAGCACCGTAGCCTCATTGTTCTCTACACTAATTTTGAATCACTCTCAGGCCTGAACCGCCAGTTGAATTACCTGCGTTCCATTGCCAAACATCATTTGCTGATGGTGGTGTTCTTTGAGAATACCGAGTTGCATACACTTTCTCACCTGGATGCAAAGAATGTAGAGGAAGTGTATATAAAGACCATTGCTGAAAAATTTGAGTTTGAAAAAAGGCTGATCGTAAAAGAATTAAAGAAGCATGGCATCCTTTCTGTTCTTACAGCACCTGAACAACTCACCATTAATGCAGTGAACAAGTACCTGGAGTTGAAAGCAAGGCAGGCGATATAAGTTTATTTTGTCAAACCGATGTTAACGGCAAGTTGCTAAGCATTTGAACTAAGTTACATCTTTGCTAAATAAAGAATACCTTGATTTGGAATTTGTATAGTAAGATGCTTTTCAGAAAGCTCTAAAATGGTGGCTTGATCCTTTCCTAAGGTCAGGGAGTTGTCCAACACAAGATATTGTCCTCTTTTAATTAAACTCTCGCCGGATCCTGTCTTTTTTGTGATTGTTAATTCATCCTTTTCGAAAGCCAGATAGGAGCCTTCCAAGTCTTGTTTCGCCTGAATAGCTTGCGGCGTATTTTTTTCAGTTTCAAATTTTTCAACAACCCATTTGGCTTTTATTTTCTCTGCGTTTGTTTGGGCATATGTAAGAGACGAGACAAAAGTAACAACTGCAAGAATCGAAAGGCGAACGTAAATGAGAGTATTCATAGCATAAGTTATTTGGTTATACTACTAATGTAGTCAAGTTTGACCTGCTTAGCGATAAAAAGCTGTTAAAGAAATTGAAATTTATGTGTCCTAGCGGGGTTTCACTCAGGAGAATTATGATTTATAGAGTATGCGGTGAAAACCCCGCTGGGGCGAAATCGCCGAAAAATTTGAATTTGAAAAAAGGCTGATCGTAAAAGAATTAAAGAAGCATGGAATCCTTTCTGTGTTAACAGCTCCCGAACAACTTACCATCAATGCAGTGAATAAATATTTAGAGCTGAAGGCTAGGCAGGCGATATAATTTCTAATCATGCAAAATCCGTCAGTTTAAAAGTTTCTGTACGTTTGCACTAAATCACCATTTGGAGTTTTGGCACGTAAACAAACCTACCGTTTAAGATATACCAATAAGCTGGTACAAGCCGGCGAAGAACCGGTTAAAAAAGAACGTAAAGAAAGAGTTGCTCTTGATCCTGCTATTCAGCAACCATACTTCGAAGGAAAAGCTCTTTTAATAAACAAACCCTGCACTGGACTTCGTTTGATGTGGTGAGAAAGCTGCGCAGTTTGTTGCAGATAAAAAAGATCGCCATGCCGGAACACTCGATCCGCTGGCAACAGGTTTATTGATCGTTTGCACGGGTAAGTTCACCAAAAAGATCAATGAGTTTATGGCGCAGGAAAAGGAATATACCGGAACCTTTACCCTCGGCGCTGTTACACCTACTTATGACCTGGAGAGTGAACCGGAACAGCAAAAGGATTTCTCTTTTATTACTTCAGCCATGCTTGAAACTGCAACTAAAAAATTTATTGGAGATATAGAGCAACTGCCACCCATGTTCTCAGCTATAAAAAAAGATGGCGTTGCTTTATATGAATTAGCAAGGAGGGGAGAAGAAGTTGAATTAAAATCACGTAGTATTCACATTAGCTCTTTTGAAATAACAAAAGTTGAATTACCTGTTGTACATTTTAAAGTTATTTGCTCAACCGGCACTTATATCCGCAGCCTGGCTAATGATTACGGAGCTGCACTGGGTTGTGGAGCTTATCTTAGCAGCCTTTGCCGCACCAGGATAGGTGAATTTAAGATTGGTGATGCAACCAGCATAGAAGAGTTTGAGCAAACCTTAAACCTTAAACTTTAAACCTTTTAAACTTTTAGAACGGATAACTTATCCCAATGGTAAAATTAAAATTCTCATAACGCCATTTCCTGTAGCGGTTATCATTGTAAGTTTTTGTCGGATCAACAGGGTCAGGTAATTTTACTCCTCTCCTGAATAAATTACTGAAAGTAATTTGCGGAACCTGCCAGCCATCGTTCTTGCTTACATCGGGGCGCTTCACCCTGAAGCCAAGATCGAAGCGCAATACAAAATAATTGAAATCAAGCCTGAAGCCTGTACCAGCAGCAACACCTAATTCCTTGTATAAATTCTTAAACTGAAACTGTGTGGTGTCAATGCCTCCGCCTGGTACCGTATTTCTCAGGTTCCATATATTTCCAATATCCATAAAAAGCGCACCTCTCAGGATCAAAGAATTGGGGATGATCTGTGCAATGGTGTAGCGGTATTCGATATTGCTTTCCAGCTGTATGTCACCTGTCCTGTCATTGAATTTGTTTGTTCCGTAAGGTGTGAGTGGTTGTGAACCCCTCCCTATGCCACGTACGGGCCAGCCACGCATACTATTACTACCTCCGCCAAAATATTGTTTAAAGAAAGGCAGGGTAGTATCGCCCCTGGCTGCAATACCAATACCTCCAAACATACGGAATACAAAAGCAGATTTTGGCCGGCTCGCAGAATAAATATATTCCACATCGGTTTTCACAAACTGCCGCATGTATTTTTTAAAAAGATTAAGGGCTCCCCAGGGTATCCCCGATACTTCGGCATTTATTTTAAAACTGTGTTGCCTGTTGGGATGGTTCACATTTACTTTAGATGACCGGTAACCGATACTTCCACCGGCAACCAGGGCTGTATTAAATGAATAACGCAGGAAAGGATTTTCATTCAGTGTTTTTTTGAAACTGTCGGTTTCATTATATAGGCGGGCAAATTCAAAGTTCAGCAGTTTAAAGGTGAACTGGTGATTCTTTTTTGTCGTTACATTATACCCTAAAGCAAAATTGAAAGATTGCAGGTTGAACAGGTTGATACGGTTTATGTAAGAGACCTTGGTATTGATAAAGGATTCGGTAGCTGTGAATCTTTTATTATTGTTATATCTCAAAAAAGGAAAAACAAGCCTGGGGAAAACAATACTATTACCATAACTCACTTCGTTTGAGTTGATGATATTCTTTTTATTGTTGCTGTCGGGCTTAAAATTGAATTCAATACCTGCACTCAGCGAATTGGTCATTTTGATACCTTCCTTGCGGAGGTTACGGTCAAGCACAGAAATATTTCCGGACAGGCCCAATAGATTACCTGCATTGGCTGCAGTAACGCTGTTTGTATTGCTGGTTGCTGAATAGCTGGCTTCAATGGCAGCTTCAAAGCCATAGCGCTTACCGGGTATCAACTGAACAATGAGGTCTATTTTATCAGTGCTGTCCTTCACTTCCACTACCTGGATAGAACTGCTTTGCCAGACACCTGCCTTTGAAAAATTGTTCAGGGTTTTATAAAAATTCTCCTGGCTGTAGAGATCTCCTTTTCTTATCTGCAAATTCCTGCGGAGGAAGCCGGTGCGGAATAGTTTTTTGTGGTACCTGATAATAAAATTTACCTGGCATGTATCACAGTTTCTTCTCTTTCCATACACCGTTGTAAGGGCTGAGTCATTCAGTCTATCACCCGGGCGGTAGTCGGGTAAAATATAAATATTGTTGATGTAGTATTTCCTCAGTTTGCTGCTGTCGGCCGGTGGGTTTAAGACCACTGCAAGTTTTATAGTGGGTGAGTCCCTTGCCGCCTGCGCTTCTGTGAGTAGCCTCAGCTGTTCAAATATGTCATCTGTGATGGTGGTTAGTGCAGCTACTGTGGTATCGCCCCGCATTTTTAATTCCTCTGCAGTAAATTTATAATAACCATTATTACGGTATAGTTCAACCAGTCTTGCCAATTCGCCCAGTACATCAGCTTTGGTTACGGGCTTACCTGGTTCCAATACAGTTTTATCCCTGTTTTGTTCGGCTAACAGCTGCAGGTCAGGCCTTCTTAAAATATAGCTTACGGTATCAATTAAGGTAGGTTTGTTTACCTGAACGATGTATTTTACATGCACCCGCTGCTGGTCTCCCACACGATTGGTATCTGCATGAAAGTTGGCTTTGGCATTATAATAACCCAGGTGCAGCATGGATGTTTCCATGTTACGGGTAGATTGTGCGGCTGCGCTGCTGTCGTATGCAGGGGGTGAAAGTATTATATGCCTTACAAAATATTTGTCAATAGTGTTTATTCTTGAGCTGTCATCCAGTTGAGCATTCAGTCGTTGTTTTAAAGTAGCCCTTTCTTCGTTGGTAAAATTTCCTCCCTTAACTTCGATACTGTTTTTGGCGATGAATGGTTTTCCTTTTTGGTATTTTTTGGGGATGGTGCAGGAACTGATCAGTAAAGAAATGAAAAGGATATTTTTCAAATGCTGCAGGAGCTTGTATGTATTGAATGGGTTAACCGGCATAAATTTTTAAAACGACTATGTTAAGCAAAACACATACCAAATATATCCAAAGTTTGCTGCACAAAAAATTCAGGGATGAATACAACCTGTTCATTGCTGAAGGGCCGAAGGTAGTGATGGATCTGTTAGAAAGCAGGAAATTTACCTGTAAAGAAATTTTTGCCTTGCAGGATTGGGTTACCGGTAATACAAAACGATTATCAACTTTAACACAAGCTACTGTTACAACAGTAGTGGATTTTGAACTGGAAAAAATTTCTACCCTGACAACTCCAAATCAAGTAATGGCGGTTTTTGAAAAGGGTAAAGAAAATACTGCAATACAGACCAGCGGTAAAATAACATTGGTGTTGGATACCATACAGGACCCGGGTAACCTGGGAACCATCATTCGTATTGCAGATTGGTTTGGAATAACCGATATTATTTGTTCGGAAGGTTGTGCCGATATGTATAATCCAAAAGTGGTGCAGAGTACCATGGGCAGCCTGGGAAGGGTGAATATTGTTTATACAAGTTTACCTCATTGGCTAGAGGAAAATAAAAGCATAAAAAATTATTCTGCTGTATTAAATGGAAAAACTGTGCAATCTCTTGGAAAACTAAAGGAAGGCATAATTATTATCGGAAACGAAGCTCATGGTATAAGCGACGAAGTATTACAGCTGGTAAATGAAAAAATTACGATCCCTAAAATTGGGGAAGCAGAATCTTTAAATGCTGCAGTAGCAACCGGAATTATTCTTTCACATCTCTGTTGACCAATAACATTTACCTGAACTGTATTGCTTTAACCGGGTTTACTTTTTTTATCAGTAGAGTAGGGATAATCAATGTGGCAAATGAAACGACCAGTGTAGCCAGGCAAATCAATAATACCTGCCACCATACCACATCGGCATGTGCAGCGCTCATGTAATAGGCTTCTTCGTTCAGTTTGATAAAACCTGTAGCTTCCTGCAGCCAGCAAATACCTAAACCAAGCAATGCCCCGGCAATAATACCTGTAACTGCAATTACAGAAGTATTGTATAAAAATACCTGTTGCACATTCCAGTCGGTGGCGCCCAATGCCTTTAATACACCGGTCATCCTCGTTCTTTCCAAAACTAAAATGATAAGGCAGGTGATGAGGTTGACGACAGCAACCACCATCATAATGATCAAAAGCATATTCTTAATTTGCCCCTGCAGGCCAAGCCAGTCAAAGATGTTGGGATATATCTCTTTAATGGTTTTGCTGTACCAGGTTTGTGGCAGTTCGGCATAAATCAAATTATTTACCGTATCTGTTTTTTTATAGTCGTTCAAAAAAAGTTCATAGCCGCCAATCTGGTCAGGCTCCCAGTTGTTTAAGCGGCGAATGAGGTTAATATCTCCCAGGGCAAAATTCTTGTCGTATTCTTCAATAGATGTTTTAAAAATGCCCGCAATTTTTAACCAGCGAGCCGTTTTGGTGCCGTCTTCACGAAAAAAGAAAACAAATACGCTGTCATGTAGTTTTGCTTTTAACTGGTTGGCAGTGTAAACAGAGATATTGATCTCG
Organism: Ferruginibacter sp.; assembly: GCA_044222465.1. Lineage (GTDB taxonomy): Bacteria > Bacteroidota > Bacteroidia > Chitinophagales > Chitinophagaceae > Ferruginibacter. The sequence continues at coordinate 11,003 of JBGANE010000008.1, read as the reverse complement.
TTGCTGTACCCACTGTCTTTAAAAGATACCCACCTGCCTTGCTGAAGGAATGGCTGCAAACGGATAAAGTTGAAGGAAGAATCAACCCCTTTCAATAAAACGCTTTCAATGCCGGCTCCAAATTTAACGATAGCAGATTTAGTGGCATAGCGTTCTACTGATCTCACCTCGGGCAATGACCGTAAGTATTTTTCAACCGTATCATTTTGTGTAATAGGATATTCCTCGGCGATGCTAACTTTATTTTCTATGTCCTGCTGCACACGGATATGCCCCCAAAAACTAAATACCTTATTGCTGATGACCTGCTGAAAACCGTTCACAAAACTCATGGCTACTATCATAATGGCCACACTAATAGCTGTGGCACAGATGGCCAGCCGGATAATGAATTTAGAAAAGGTCTTTTGCCGGTTAAAGGCTATTCGTCTTGCTATGAATACAGAAACATTCAAACGGCATATTTTTGGTATCTTACAAATGTATTTTATTTACACGTAATGACTAAAGTTAACATGGAAAAAGTTCAGTTGAGCACAATGGTACAAGAGGGCGATCCTTCGACTTCGCTCAGGATAAATTCCAGGATGATGAGTACTGATAAAATGCCTGGACAAAAAAAATACCTTCTCTTTATTTTGTTCATTTTATTCTCTATTTCCTGCTTTGCACAAACGATTGATGCAGTTTATAAAGACAACATCAAGGCCGTTCGTTTTCATATGTATGGCGATCAGCAATCACTACCCGTGTATAATATGAATAGCGCCGACCAGCTGGAATTGAATTTTGACGACCTGGAAAGCAATGTTAAAAGTTATTATTATAGTTTTCAGCTTTGTGATTATAACTGGGTGCCGGTTGACATCAGCCCTTTTCTTTACATCAAAGGGTTTACACAGCAGCGGATAACAAATTACCGGTATTCTTCCATAGCATTGACAAAGTACACCCATTACCAGGCCATTTTACCCGACAGGAGTACCACTATAACCCTTTCAGGAAATTACCTGTTGAAAGTTTACCTGGATGGAGATACTACCAAACTTGCCTTTACAAGGCGGATGCTGGTATTGGATCAAAAGGCTGCAATCAGTGCCAAGATCACACAACCTTTTACACCCCAGCTTTACCGTACACACCAGAAAGTTCAGTTCACAGCAAACATAACCGGCTTAAACACCTTCAGTGCTGCACAACAGATAAAAGTAGTGATACTTCAAAATAACCGGTGGGATAATGCTGCAAAGGATATTGTGCCCACGTTTGTACGTGGCAACAGCCTGGAGTATAATACAGAGAATAGTTGTGTTTTCCCCGGTGGTAAGGAATGGCGCTGGCTTGACCTGCGTAGTTTCAGGTTGCAGAGCGACCGGGTAGAGAGAGCAGATTATAAAAAAAATGCCACGGACATGTATTTATTTACTGATGGAGACCGCAGTGCACAGAAATATGTTTATTTCCGTGACCTGAACGGAATGTATCTGATTGAAAGTTATGAGACAATTAATCCTTACTGGCAAGGCGATTTTGCAACTGTTCATTTCAGCCTGGCAGCGCCTGATGCAACACCCTATGCCAATAAAGATATTTACCTGGCAGGACAACTGACCAATTACGAGTTCAGCAATAAAACCAAAATGACGTTTAACGCAGATAAGGGGGTGTATGAGTGTACAGCATTTTTAAAGCAGGGGTACTATAACTATACTTATATTACTGTTGATAAAGATAACCCGGCTCAAAGGCGTGAACTGGAGGGTGATTATTGGGAAACAGAGAATAGTTATACCATCCTTATGTATTACAAGGCATTTACTGACCGGGCGGACCAGTTGATAGGGGTTGGCAAAATAAATTCGAGAACAGACAGGCCCGGGTTCAGCTTTTAGAAATGTAAAACAGCACTTTTGATCTTTGACTTAATTATTGGCCATTGTGCCGTATATTTGCGCCGGCAAGTCTTATACGACCAGCTCCTGCTGAACTCCCCCAGGACCGGAAGGTAGCAAGGGTAGGTGGTTGAGCGGTGCGATGTAAGTAACTTGCCATTTTTTATTTAATATTGTCGATGTAATATTGAATATTTATGAACTCTAAGGAATTGGAGGGGCGATTGAGGTCTTTGGCTTATAGGGTTGTTAGTTTGTGTGATGCACTTCCCAAAAATAAAATTTCAAAAGTTATAGAAGATCAATTGTTGCGTTCAGCATTTTCAGCTGCGGCAAATTACAGGGCAGCCTGTAAAGCAATCAGTAAGAAAGCTTTTGTTTCCAAACTTAGTATTGCTTTTGAAGAGGCAGATGAATCTTTATTCTGGCTTGAAGGGATTCAGGAGTTAAAGTTATTACCTGTAGAAAAGTTGTCGGCAATTATTATTGAAGCTAACGAATTGGCAAGTATCTTAGCGGCGGCAAGAAAAACAAGTCAGGCCAGCCTGAAAAAATCTTAAATATTCAATCTTAAATAATCAGTCGTAATGAAATTTTTTATAGATACAGCCAACCTGGCTCAGATTAAAGAAGCCAATGACCTCGGTATTTTAGATGGCGTTACCACCAATCCATCATTAATGGCAAAAGAAGGTATTAAAGGCAGCGATGCCGTGATGGCACATTATAAGACCATTTGCGAAATGGTGGATGGGGATATCAGCGCCGAGGTTATTTCAACGGATTTTGACGGTATTGTTGCAGAAGGGAAAAAACTGGCGGCTATTCATCCGAACATTGTAGTGAAAGTGCCGATGATAAAAGAAGGCATCAAAGCATTGAAATGGTTTACTGATAATGGGATCAAAACAAACTGTACGCTGGTGTTTAGTGCAGGGCAGGCTATTCTTGCTGCAAAAGCGGGTGCAACTTATGTATCGCCTTTTATAGGTCGCATTGATGATAGTGGTTGGGACGGGATGATATTGATCCACCAGATCCGCCAGATATTCGATGTGCAGGGTTTTAAAACAGAGATACTTGCGGCATCTATCCGTAATCCAAACCATATCATCAGTTGTGCCGAAGCAGGAGCCGATGTTTGTACTTGCCCACTAGATTCTATTTTAGGGTTGCTGAAGCACCCTTTAACAGATATTGGGCTGGCTAAGTTTTTAGAAGACGCCAAGAAGTTTGCATAAAACAACTGTTGTTCTTTAACCGGTATTAAAATGCCCGGCAAATCTTCCTGATGAGCCGGGCATTTCGTTTTCTGTGGTTTGTAATTAGTTCTTGCTTCCTTTTGTTTTAGGTTTGTTCATGAGCTCATCCATCGTTTTCAACTCGGGGTCGGGTTTCTTTTTAATGTACATGGTAAATTCTTTGAATAGCGCCGGGCTATTTCTGAGCGTAACTTTTATATTTACTTTTTCTTCTGTAAAATTCCTGTCAATCCATAAACTGTTACCGCTGAATTTTCCTGCAGACGCCCAAAAGACAAGGTGTGTACTGTCGAGTGGCAGGTATTTGCCATCGGATAACCTGCCATCAATATTGATGTAGTTGAATGTTCCTTTTTTTAAACTGTCGGTGTACAGGTTTACGTAAATGCTTTCTACCTTTTGTGCTTTTGCAGCAAAAGAAAAACCAAGTAAGATGACAGATAAAATTCTTTTCAACTTTTTTGTTTTGCACAAAGATGGAAAAAATTATGCCAGCATAGAAAGGTGTGGAAATAATTAGTGTTAAATTTCATTAACAAGGCTACATGTGTTTGTAGCAGGCATCTATTACAAAAATATTTTCGAGCTGGTGCAAGTGGTGGGTAGCTATTAATCCTTTTTTGAAATTAGGCTCTACGGTCATTATTTTTTCTTCTTCATACTCATCAATGGTCAATTTTTTGATAATGTTCAGGTTGAGTCCATAGCCATAAACACCATTGATGCTGCATTGGCTCGGCCGGTAAATGTTACCATTCTGCCTGAATATGGCGCCGCCATTGCGGGCAATCCTGGAATCAATGATAACGGGATTCAATGAATGGCCTTCAATTGTATTTAACTTCAGCGAATCAATTTTATAAATATGCAGCTCGCTGTATTTTTTATCCAGGCCTTTATTTAAGAACAACCATCGTTGGCCGGAATCGTCTATAAAGTAAGTAGTATCAATCAACTCTTCACCTTCAAATGCCGTTGAATACAATTCCCATTTGGCAGGAAATTCAACGCACTTATACACTTCCAGCCTGAGTGAGCCGGAATTTTCCGGCATCATGAAAATATCATTGCCTTCAGAAAAAATAAAGGGGTATGACAGGTGTGTCTTCAGATCGAGTATGTCAATTATGCCTGTTATTTTATTATCAGCCAGCTTCCCGCAGGAAATTTTTCCTTTGGCTGCTTTATAGTCGTACACTTCGAAGAAAACGTATAATTCATTGTTATATGGAAAGAGAAACGGATCGGCCCAGAATTCATTTTTTGGAGGCATCTGTGGCTTTAACTTAAATAAGGTGGATTCCATGTAATTGCCTTTGCCTATAAACAATGTCCAGCAATCGCTCCTTACTCCAAAGAATTTTAACATCAGGCTGCCCAGCATTTTTGTAACCAGGTTTTTGTAAAACCTGAATATATACAGCAGCGTTATTCCAAAAGAAGGTACTTTATATAGCGGGTTATAATATACAGGTGATTTACTCAGGGTTAATTTACCCCGCTGAAGCCTGTTAATACTCTTGAATAAGATGGAAACAGAATCTTCATGAATGTTCCTGTTTGTTTTGTAAAAGGCCCAATGCCTGTTAAAATAACCACGCTCTATTACAAAGCCTCCGTCAAGTTCCGAAGTAAGTTTCTGCAGTGTTACCCCTACCACGGGCTGTTTTAAATATACTTCCCAAAAACCGGCAGGGCTTCCCCTATTTATAGTATTATCGCCATGATGAAAGCTCCATATCCCATGTGCAGACGCATCAAGTATCTCTCCCCTGATGATATTGAATTCGTGCCTTAATATGATGTCGAGATCATATGTCTTCACCATTTCTGCATCGGCTTTACTGAATATATCCAGGAATCCTTTTTGTTCGGGTGTTACTTCAATGCTTTTGATGGTGCTGAGCCAGTTAATGATCTCCTGCTTATTTACCGTGTATGGGGACTTGAAAATTTTTGATTCAACTATCGTTTGCGCTTTAAAAAGTATTTTACCAGCCACGTTTCCCGATCTTATTAATTTTTTTAACCGGTCACCTGTACTTTCACCTGCTTTTTTTCTGCCATTTCGTATCAACAGGCAGAGTTCAAGGGAGGGATCTTTCCTGATTGTATCCAGTATCCGCAGTTCCCAGTTCTCCAGCAGGTTAAAATCTTTTATTAGGATGCCTATTTTCATTGTATATATCCCGGTTCAGGTAAAACGATCTTGAGTTTAATAGTCAATATAATCTGTCACTATGTGAATGTTGATTAAAGAAACGAATTTTTTGCTAAAATGGTACAAATTGATAAAAGCAGGTTTTAAAAGTGTGGCTGTAAATGCAGATGTTTTTTTCAGTTACCGGCATGTTTGGGCAGGGCACCTGGTCATGTACAGATAAAAAGATGAACTTATAATGCATTCAACTCTTGTTGTAATTCGGGCACATACCTGGATGATAAAGCTTTCAATTCATTCAATACTTTTTGGGCCATGGTTTTATTTTTTACCCGTATATACAATAAGCAGGCATAATACCGGGCATTTTCGTTCTTTGGATTCTGACTGATGGCTTTATCGAACTGGGCGATTGCATCATCATCTCTGCCCAGCTTAAAATAACTGTAGCCTAATTCCACATAGGCTGCAGTATAAGCAGGCTCTTTTTCTATGGCTTTTTTCAGGTAATCTATGGCTTCGAAATACCTTTTCAATGCATTGTAGCAGTACCCCATACCGAAATTGGCTTTTCTTTCATCAGGATTCAAAGCCAATGTTTTTTTGTACCAGGCCATGGCTTCAGGCCTGTCCTTTTTATTATCCCTGTACACTTCGGCTATGCCATTTATAGGGACATGATTCTTCGGATCAATTTCCATTGCTTTTTTATAATAACTTATTGCCTCTTCATCCTGGTATAATTTGGCAGATGCAAAGCCAAGTTCAAGGAAGGTATTGAAATAATCAGCTTTATAGGTCAATGATTTTTGTAAACTTGTCTTTGCATTGCTATATTCCTTAAGTACATTTTGGATATAGCCTTTACGATACCAAAACAGGTAGTCACGTATTTCTGACTTATAGTCTGATTCATACCTGGTGAAATAAGCCAATGCATTTTCATAATCACCCTGGTTAAATTCAATATATCCTAACTGTTTGCTGGCATTGGCATAATCCGGCTTCAGGTCAAGGCAGCGGGTATAACATTTAACAGCTGAATCTATACTGCCTGATTTTTCAAATGCATAACCCAGTTCGAAGTACACTTTGGGAATAACACTCCATACCTCCCTTGCTTTTCGCAGGTAATCAATAGCACTGTAATAATTTTTCAGATCATTCTGGCACCAGCCGGCCTGGTAAAGGGCATCGGTATAGTTTGCGTTTATCGAAATGGCCTGCTTAAATTTTTCGAGAGCTTCTGTTACCTTCCTTTCATCTTTAAGTTTTAGCCCTTCGTTGTAGAGGGATTGTGCTTCGCTGGTTACCTGGGCATAGGAGAGACTAATGTAAGCAATAAGAGCCACCAATAAAGTGATGATACGCTTTGTTTTCATAAGGCTAAATTAGCAAAATCTAATCAATGTCCCCAAGGGCAAAGCGGTTAAAGATCTTCAAAAAAGCAAAGGCTGCTTTTTTTTCAACCCCATTTTTTTTATAACTTACCATCAGTACATGCCAGGTGCCTTCCGATTCTTTTTCGGTGAGGTATTTTATTATTTGATAGTTTTTATCCCTGTTCACTGTTTCGTTGATTCGGATACAAACTTCATCCACACCTTTTTTTTCTTCGGCGTTACTATAGTTGGCTGAAGTTTTCCAGGCCCTTTTTTTATCGGCACCCCGGTAAACGACGTAAGGAGCAGCTTTATAGAACATGCCAAGGGTTTTTGTTTCGGGATCACCAAAATCAACATTTTTACAAATAGAAATCAGCTCTTTGAATGAGGCGGCCACCGCTGCAGAATCATTTTGCGCATTTTGTGCTTTAGCAACCGGGAGCAAAGCCGGGGTTGTAATTAGCAGTATAAAAAGTTTTAATTTCATAATTTGAGTTTTACCAAATTTACTTAAATAAAAATTAGATAGTACTGTATTTTTCGGATTTTTCACTGTTTACAGGCCGTTTCAATCTGCTATAAAATTTTCATATACCCTTTCTCCAAAATAAGTAAAATATTTTTTCCTGTTGAACTTTGTTGCGGAAAGAAGCGACAAGATAAACCCATTCTTTGCCACTTGCTCGGTATGATAGATCAATCCATGAGGATTTTCCTTAAGAATGATCTTTATTCTGCCACCCAAACTCTCGTGAGTAATAAAAGATGTATCTGAAGTAGTAGTGAATGAAAATGATTCAGCCAGGTTTCTCTGCATCAGCCTGCTGCGGTACCAGGTACCGCCCGTTGCACTGACCAAAGGTTTACCGTTATAAATCACCACACTGTCATTGTAAGCAAGTACCAGCAGTTTATTGCTGCTATTTTGTGAGAGCCACTTTACCAGTTTGTTTTTGTGCATGCTTTCCTCATAGCCATAATCACTGTCCAAAAAAGCAATACGCTCTATGTTGCCTGGAATTTCATTCACCGCATCTAAAAATCCAAAAATGAAACTACCTCCGCCGCTATGCCCGTTCAATATTAGTAGAGGGTTATATTCTTTAAACATATTGGTAATGCTGTCAACAATATTTTTGATCATGTAAATTGAATCCGGTGTACTACGTTTCCAGGCTGGCCAGCTTTTTTGTCCTGCCATTAAGTAGGCTATTATGTAGTTATCTTTTTTGTTAGTGCTTCTCACATACCTGGTTTGTGCGGCTATATGTTGTATATCAAAGTGCCAGTCATCGCCGGGGTTAAGTTTCTTCCCTTTTGTCCATTCAATACTGTTACCATTTGGCAAAGCAAAGAATATAAGATGAGTTTTTCCTTTTCGGTTAAACTGTAATGGGGCGCAAATATCAACGATCACATTCTTCCATTGGTCTTTTATGGTGAGTTCCTGTTCTTCAAACGGGCCGGCCTGTTTAAAGCCAGGAAGTAATTGGGCATGGGAAACCTTTACGAAAGTGGAAAACAAGTAAATGAGCAGAAATACTTTTCGAGAACGGGGGAGAACAAAAAATAAAAAAAACTTCTGTTGTTGAAATGTTTCTTTCAGCAGGGACATGATAACTGTTTACTTAATTCATCGCCTGCACCTGCATGAAAACATATGGATTAAGCGAATATTGCTTTTCTTTCTTTTTCCTGCCTTCACAAAACCGGAGGTCAATAAACGTATTCCCGTCAATGATCTCTCTCAGGGGTATTTCATTCTGGTCCTTATTATTAAAACATTCGGGGAGAATCTCGGGGGTAAAACCTTCCCAGCAGGCTTCTATCAATTGTTCTTTTTTTGAATACCAGTCCCGGGCCTCAAACTTGTTTACCTTTTCCAGGTGCTTCGAAAAGAAACTGGTATTTACCATGAGCAAAAGCTCGGTTTGGCTTTTTGGGGCGTTCATAAAATATCTTTTGTGTTTTAAAATAGGATTGTGAACCGAAAAATATATAACGCTAAAAATGTAAAATTAATTATGGCCGGAGAGGTAATTGTAAATGTAATCTTATTTCACTGTAGAAATAGTACTAATATTAGTTTTCGTATTCAAAGGATACCGGATGTGAATAGTATGTCAATAACTGTGCCAGGGCCGGGTTTGCTCAATATTAAATATTGCCGGGTGTAAAAGTAGCTGATGAACAACTGTATTGAAGAAACCGCTATTAAGCAGAGATCTTCCTGTCCCTCGCAATGTTTTTCCAGGCATTTGTACAGCGGCCACCTTCAACAATTAGTACACTGTTATATAAAGCCACGGTAGGGCAAATATGCCAGGGGATACCATATAAAAGGTCGCCCTGTTTAAAAATATGTGTTGATTTGTTTTCAAGGACCAGGTGTTCCTCACTTTGGGCAGTTGCAGTTAAATACTCATGTTCCGGAAAGAAGACCCTTTTTGTTATTTCATTTTCGGCAGCAACGGATTTGTGGCCAAGATCGGTACAAATGATGTTGTTACCCGGCATGGAAACCACCCTGGTGAGTACGATCGCAGCAGGAATAAATTCCTGCTGCGGGCAATTAGTTAAATAACCCTTATCCCAATAAATAAATGTACCCGGACTGCATTCCACATCCTGTCTTTTACAATGAACAGGAAAAGAAGGAGACCCGCCTGCAATTACAGTGGGTTCGGGAAGTTTGGTTGTTTTAATGGTTTCGATGAAGGTCTCAGTCTTTGAAAAAGCTTTATCGATTTCTTTTTTCCTTTCTTCAAAGTTGGAGTTGGTGATATGCCCGTCGTATACGTGCAAACCTTTTATGATGATGCCCGGCGCAGAAGAACAAACCCTGTATAATTCCAAAGCCTGATCACCAGGAGCGATCCCCGTCCTGTTCATACCTATATTCAGGTCAATATAAACAGGGATGTTTAAACCAGCATCAGCAAAGGCTTTGGATTGTTCAGCGGCGCTGAACAGGTTATCGGTAAGACAGGAATAAAGCGTGTTGGGGTATTTTTTTACCAGTTGAATAAAACGTTTCAATTTTGGACCAACAGGCTGATAGGCCAGCAAAACATCTTTGGCTTTTGTTATGCCCAGCATTTCTGCTTCGGCAATGGTTGCACATTTAAATTTGTAAATGCCTTCAGCCATCATCATACCGGTAACTTCAGCACACTTATGTGTTTTAACATGGGGACGTAACCGGTTAATATCACCGATCATTTTTATCGCCGTTTGAATATTGGTCTTTACTCTTTCCGGGTAAACCAACAGGGCAGGAGAATCAATTTCATCTGCATTGGAAATATGAAACCATTTTGATTCGTCATTCATCCGTTTAATTTGTATAGGTCGTTTTTGCCGTTGTTGGTGTTCGTGGTGATGGTTTTGTGTTAGGGCAGTCACCAACAACACAGGATGCAGTTCTTGTTATTTAGAGCCTAAGGTATTTATTTTTTAGCACTCTGCTGGTTGTTGGTGTTCGTGCTGATGGTACGGGGCCGGGCTGTCACAAACAACGAAGAATGTTGGTTTTACTATTATTACTCAATACTCTGCTGAGTTGTTGGTGATTGCCAAAGCTGTTTTGGCTAACGTAGGAACACCAACAACGGCAAAAGTATGCAGTGAAAACCCCGCTGGGACAAAAGCAACATTTGTTTTTCAAATGCCGGACAAAGTCCGGCAGATTTAATTGGCATCAAGTGATCCCATAAACTTTACATTTTTAAATTAATGATTGCGGAAGGGAACACTTGCGCCAGTTGGTTCTTCTTTTTATTATTGTATTGCAGTCAGAATGCTATTGTCAAAATATAAATAGTTGCCTAAATAAACCCATTGTTCTGATTTTTTACCTGAAGTAATTGTCTCATTGATATTTTTCGGTTTACCCCAAGATAGCACACACATTTCTTTAGTCATGCCTATCTTGACTTTACCATTTAAAATGCGTTGCCAATCTTCATTCCCAAATTTTTTCTTATATATTTCTGCTTGTTCGAACTCAAAAATCCAATTTGTTTTTTTTGAATTGTCAACACCTAAAGGTATTTGTTCGCCTTTTTCGTTTTCAAGAACTAAAGAAAGGCTATAATATTTCTCCTCAATAGTAACATCAATACATTTCCACTGTCCACCTGCTTCAAAATTTGATACGGGTTTTCCTGTTTTCATATCCGTCATAGGTCCTGATGATAACCAGTTTTTACCTCTTACAATGTATTCTTTTCCAACTCCTAATTGTTTAAGTTTGGTAAAATAGCCAACGACTATAAAAGGAAATGAATGTTCAAATTCACTG
>JBGANE010000069.1:0-13717 GCA_044222465.1 Ferruginibacter sp. | reverse complement strand
AACAAAATAATCGTTGAATTTATCAATAATAAGCTGTGGCAAGTCATCCGCTTCGCCAAAAACGAGCCTGCAGTTTTCCATGTACCCGATCCTTTGCCGGTATTCCCATGCCTTTTGTATCCGGTTGAAAAAAAACTGCTCATCAATTACTTCTTCCCTATCTCTCGTAAGCAGCCTTACCATTATCTGGGATTGAGGATTTATATAACCCCTTCCTATGAACTTTGTATCGTAGGTATACACATTCACCACTTCGCCGGCTTTCGCGGCAGCATCCAGTGCTTTGCCCCTATTTACTTCATTTCCAAATATCCATGGATGGCCAGATTCCACCCTCCGACTGATGTTTTTATTCAAAAAGATGCTTTTCATGGGGTAAAGGTAACCTCCGTGTCAGACAGTTTGAAACTATCAGCCACATATTCGTTTAATTTGTCAATTTGACTGCAAATCAGGGCTTGGCAAAATGTTTGACTATCGTACCTTCGCAACCATTTTTAAACCCGATATATGGAAGAAAGAGAAACAGTAACAACTGAAAACGAAGGAATGAATATTAATGCTGATGCCGATGTGCCCGGAAACACCCACCTTAGTAATCCTGGAGGCGAAGATGCTTTGGGAAAGATGAGGGCTGAGCTGGAAGAACAAAAAGATAAATACCTGCGCCTTTTTGCCGAGTTTGACAACTTCAAGCGTCGCAATGCCAAGGAAAAAATAGAATTGATCCAGACTGCGGGCAAAGATGTAATCATTTCCTTGCTGGAAGTATTGGATGATTGTGACCGTGCAGAAAAACAAATGGAAGAAAGCGATGATGCGGCAGCCAATAAAGAGGGTGTTCTGTTGGTCTTTAATAAATTGAGAAATACTTTACAATCGAGAGGACTAAAAACTATGGAGAGTGTGAATACTGATTTTGATGTGGAGAAACACGAAGCCATTACCGAAATAGAAGCTTCTGAAAAACAAAAAGGGAAAGTGGTGGATGAAATTGTGAAGGGCTACTACCTTAATGATAAATTGATACGGTTTGCGAAAGTTGTTGTTGGGAAATAATTAAAACGGTAAATCAGAAATGTCTAAAAAAGATTTTTACGAAATACTAGGTGTATCAAAATCATCAACACCGGATGAAATAAAAAAGGCATACCGTAAAGTTGCCATGCAGTACCACCCCGACAGGAACCCCGGTGATAAGGCCGCAGAAGAAAAATTTAAAGAAGCCGCCGAAGCTTACGAAATTTTAAGTGATGCCGACAAGCGGGCACAATACGACAGATTTGGGCACCAGGCCTTTGCCCCCGGAAGAGGTAGCGGCGGATATAGTGGCGGTGGTATGAATATGGATGATATCTTCAGTCAGTTTGGAGATATTTTTGGAGATGACAATCCCTTTGGAAGTTTTTTTGGCGGAAACAGCAGAAGAAGTTCCGGAGGAAGAAGCCGTGGTACAAGAGGCAGCAACCTGAGAGTTAAGATAAAATTGAATTATGAAGAGATTGCAAAAGGCGCCCAGAAAACAATAAAAGTAAAAAAGTATGTGCTTTGCAATACTTGTAATGGCAGTGGTGCAAAGGACAAAAACAGTGTTCAAAGCTGTGGTACATGTGGTGGCAGTGGCCAGGTGCGGAGGGTTCAGAATACTTTTTTAGGACAGATGCAAACAGTAACTACTTGTCCAACCTGTAATGGAGAAGGAAGTACCGTTACACATAAATGTACAGCCTGTAAAGGCGATGGAAGGGTTTATGGCGAAGAAACGGTGACCATTGATATACCTGCAGGTGTTCAGGAAGGCATGCAGTTAAGTTTAAGCGGAAAAGGTAATGCCGGCGAACGAGGAGGCTCCCCGGGAGATTTGATCGTATTGATTGAAGAAGAAACACATCCGCAGTTACACCGGGATGGTTTAAATGTGGCTTTTGACCTGCATATCTCCATACCCGACGCTGTATTTGGTACCCAGGTAGAAGTACCTACAATTGATGGCAGGGCTAAGATAAAAATACCCCCCGGCACGCAAAGCGGCAAGATATTCAGGCTAAAGGGTAAAGGTTTCCCGAATGTAAACAGTTATGAGAGAGGTGATCAATTGATACAGGTAAATGTGTGGACACCGCAACATGTATCGGCAGATGAAAAATCTATGCTGGATAAAATGCAGCAATCAGAAAATTTTAAACCCAAGCCGGAAAAAACTGATAAATCATTTTTTGATAAAGTAAGGGAAATGTTCTCTTAACTCTTTTTGGGCTTCTTCCCTTTTTTACGGTTATACATACTCTGGGCTTTTTCAACTAATTGCAAAAACTCTGTTTGCAGGTAACTTTTAGGGTCGTATGCTTCTGATGCTATCTCCTGTATTTCAAGCCAGTCGGCATTCTTAATGTATTTCGACTGTTTTATTTTAAGGCCGAACATGGCAACAGCTGTTGCAAACTTCAGCTCTTTATCTATATTCTTAAACTCTGTATAATTCGCTAAACAGCTACTTACAAATACTGCATGTCCCGTATCATTACATAAACTATAACGCAGTTCAACATTAGCCAGTTTTTCTTTTGGAAAAAAATCCACTTTATATAAATTATCATTAGACGGCAAGATCTCAAAAATGGCCATTACACTGTTACCGCTTCCTATTTCCCCGCCTTCCAGATCTATGGTACTGTCTGCAACTGCATCTCTCCGGTTATCAAATCCAATCAGTCGGTACTGCCTTACAAATTCCGGGTTGAATTTTATATTCATGAACACATCATCAGCCACACCATAAAAAGTTTGTGTAAGTTCTTTTACCAACACTTTTTCTGCCTCATGGATATCATCCAGGTACGCATAATTCCCATTGCCTTTTTTGGCAAGTGTTTCAAGCTTGGAATCTTTAAAATTACCCATTCCAACACCCAGGCAGGTTAAATAAACACCGCTTTGGCGTTCCTTTGTAATCAGATCTTCTAAAGCTTTTTCAGACGTAATTCCCACATTAAAATCACCATCGGTGGCCAGTATAACCCGGTTACTTCCTCCTTTAATAAATGTCCTGTTAGCAAGCGCATAGGCGGTCATAATTGCAGCTTCGCCCGGAGTATCACCACTTGCAGTTAACTCTTCAATAGATTTAGTGATCTTTTCTTTTTCGGCCCCGCTGGTAGGCTGTAGCCAAATACCAACAGTACCTCCATAAGTAACAATGGAAACCGTATCTATCGGTCTAAGGTTTTTTACAAACAATTGAAAAGCCGCCTTCAGTAAAGGCAGGCGATTGGGCATATCCATACTCCCTGATGCATCAATTAGAAAAACAAAATTGCCGGGAGGTATCTTATCCAGGTTTATTTTCCTTGCATTAATATTCAGGAGGAGCAATTGCTTTTCTTCATCCCAGGGGCAGGAAGTAAGTTGCGATGTAAGACTAAAGGTTTCATTATCTTTTGGTTCATTATAATGCAGGTTAAAGTAATTGATCATTTCTTCGGTACGTACCGCATCAGGAGGCACAATACTTTTCATGTTGATAAACCGGCGCACATTGCTATATGATGCTTTGTTCACATTCAATGAAAACCCGGTGTTGGGATATTTTGCAGCATTTACGTATTCATTTTCTACGAGCTGAAAATAAGTTTCATCACTTATATACCAGTTAAGCCTTGAAGTTTGATTTAAATCCTTCGTAACTGAAATCAGTTTCGGCCTGTTTTTATTTACATTGGAAGGCAATATTTTTAAGGTTATATATTGCCATTGGTCGCTGTTTACCTTCAAGGTTTTTGGTTCATACCCATCAAGGCTTAAAGTAAGTGAATCATAGACCGAATTTGTAGTTATACCAAAGCCCCCGGCAGGCCCGGTAAAATAAAGATGATTATTGGAGTGTAAACGGATCTTTACGTTCTGGAGAGGTTGGTTTTTTTCGTCCTTAATTTCCCCACGCAAATAGCGCTGCGCATTTGCCGTGAATGCAATTAATAACAAGGGGATATAAAGTATCCGTTTTTTCAATGCAAGCTGATTGTAACAAAGGTTATACTATTCAGAACTAAGACGTTCTTTCGACCAATTTTGTTGCCCGCTAACCCTCTACCAACTGATAAATTTCTTTCAGGTTACGGCCTAATCCGTCGTAATCTAATCCATAGCCCAGCAGGAACTTATTTGGCACATTAAACCCAAGATAATCAATTGTAAGCGGAAATGTCAGTGCTTCGGGCTTATGTAAAAGTGCGGCTATTTTCAAGCTGGCAGGCTGCTGATTTACTAATTGTGGTAAAAAGTCATATAAGGTCTTCCCGGTATCTACAATATCTTCCACAATGATAACATGTCGTCCCTGCAAAGGCTCATCAAGGCCTATAGAAGTGATCACATTTCCTGTTGACTTTGTTCCTTTATAAGAAGCTAGTTTAATGAAACATATTTCGGCATCAATAGTCAGTTCCTTAAAAAGATCGGAAGCAAACATGAAGGACCCATTCAATATTGCAATGACTAAAGGGCATTTACCGGCATAATCAGCATTGATCTGTTTGGCAAGCATCCCAATCTGTTCCTGTATCTGCCCTGCCTTAATAAAGGGTTGAAATTTTTTATCCCGTACCTGGATGATCATTTGTTCTAAGGTTTAATTCCCGGTATCAGCCGGTGTTATTAATTATTTCGAAACAATTAGTTGTTGCCCGATCTTTAATTCATTTGTATCAAGGTTATTCCACTCTTTCAGTTGCCGCACAGTTACTTTATACTTTTTAGCGATGGCATACAGCCCTTCTTTGGCAACTACCCGGTGTGTTTTAATTATTCCCTCTTCAGAACCCGGGTGCAAAAAAAGCTTCGTGCCTGCATTTACTTCTCCATCGTTGTTAAGATTATTATACTCCTTAAGGTACTTGAGCTGTAACCCGTTTTTTTGTGCTGCATCGTAAAGGGTTTCTCCTTCCTGAATTAAATAAAACTCCTTATCTCCTGTCTTTGGTTTCTTATGGAGAAATACATACTGATCCTTATCAAGTATACCTTCTTTGTCAAGGTCATTAAACTCTACCAGCTTATTCAGGTTGATATTATTTTTGATGGCAATGGCCAGCAACGACGTGCCTTTTTTAGCCAGCACACATTTTGTTCTGTTAATAGTAATTATTCTTTCTTCTGTTCCGGCATCTGATGCGTTTTCAACCGGCTTAATTTCACCTTCTCCTTTAATTTCCACAGGTAATTCCTTTGCTTTATCTTCTTCGTATTTAGGTAAGTTTTCAAGGCCTGCTAATGTATATTGCTGCAGGTTATACTGCTCAATATTTTTAATGAGTATTTGTGGGTACCGTGGATTAGTTGCATAACCAGCCCTTTTTATGCCGTAGGCCCAGCCTTTGTAATCTGTTGGATCAAGCCTGAATAAAAAAGCATAACGATTGCTTCCCTTTAAATAATTGCTATGGTCCCGGTAACTGTCTTCTGCATTTTCATATGCCCTGAAACATTCTCCTCTTGCATCATCATCATGATATACCCGTCCGCCCGTCCAGGTCTCCTTACATTTGATCCCAAAATGATTATTGGACTTTTTTACCAGGTCACTGTTTCCATTCTCGGTCTCCAATATACCCTGTGCCAATATAATAGCTGCAGGCACTCCCATTCGTTTCATTTCCCGGATGGCAATGTCTTTATATTGTTCAATATATTCTTCTACAGAAATTTTTTGTGCACCTGCACAAAATGAAACTGAAAAAAATAGCAGGAATATAAAAAGTCGGTTCATCAATTTATTTTTTTTGAATTAATAAGAGCCCGTCCCTGATCGTCAACATTACCTGCTGCACTCTGACGTCATTCTTTACATGTTCATTGAAGGCTTGTATCGCTTTAGCATTTTTTCCTTTTATGTTTTCTTCCAAAACCTCGCCATGAAAAAGAACATTATCCGCCAGTATCCAACCTCCCTTTTTAATCTGTGGCAAAGTTAATTCGTAATAGGGTATATAATTCACTTTATCTGCATCAATAAATACCAGGTCCCAGGTTTCTTTCAATACCGGAATGATCTCTAATGCATCTCCAACATGCAATTCAATTTTATTTTCTTCACCTGCTTTTTTAAAATACGCTCTTGCTGTTTCAGCATCATCAGTTCTTAACTCAATAGTATGTAGTTTCCCTCCCGGTTGTAAGCCCTTAGCCAGGCAAAGTGCGCTAAAACCGGTGAACGTACCTATTTCTAAAATTTTTGCTGGGGCTATCATCCGGCTAACCATTTCCAGCACTTTACCCTGTACATGACCACTCAGCATCTGGGAATGAGGGTGATTAGCTAAGGTGCAGGCTTCTATTTCGCTGGTCACTTCATCCAATGCTGTAGTATGTTTTTTTGCGTAATTTTCTACGCTATGCTCTATCAGTTCCATTAAATAGCGGCTCCGGGCATTTTAGTTATAAATCCGATCTTATTTTCCCCTGAAAACACAAAGCCATTCCGCACTTTATAAAAGTGGAGAATGGCACTTACTAGCGCAGTAAAGTTACAGAGAAATATTCGCTTTGCTGTCGCCTTTTTTGGAAATTAACAATAAACCAAGGAATGTAAGGATCCCGTTTATCAAGATCAATTCATTGCCAATTTTATACCCGTTAAAAACACTTTGTGAAATTGACTGCAGGCCCAAAGAAACATGCAGCTTCTTTTCATACCATTCAGGGCTACTGAGCATATCGAGGCCCAAAGCGAGTAATGGCGCAATTATACAAACGGTCCAGATCAGTTTGTCATTGAGGTGTCTCTTAGTTAAAATGCCGAAAGAAAATAATCCCAGCAAGGGGCCATAAGTAATACCGGCGAATTTCAGAATAAAGTCAATGATCAGTTTATCATTAATGGCTTTAAAAATGAGTACCATAATAAAAAACACGATAGCAAAAGTAAAATGCACTTTAAGCCGGGTGCGCTTCTTCTCTTTTTCTGTCCCTTCTTTTTTATTGATGCCTAAAATGTCTATACAGAAACAGGAAGTAAGGGAAGTAATAGCTCCATCCACACTGGGAAATAATGCTGATATCAAAGCAATGATGAAAAGAACACCAATTGTTCCACTGAAGGCATCACTTAATGCAATAGTAGGAAAAAGGTCGTCGGGGGCAGTAACAATATTATTTGCACCTGCATATAAATACAAGATGCCTCCCAAAAATAAGAACAGGAGATTCACCACCATTAATACCGCAGTAAACGTCATGATATTCTTTTGTGAGTCCCTGATATTTTTTACGCTGATATTTTTTTGCATCATTTCCTGGTCCAGGCCCGTCATTGCGATGGCAATAAACATACCTCCAATAATATGCTTTAAAAAGAAGGAGCCAGCTTTGACATCAGTATTGAATATTCTGGTATAACCTTTTTCATCCATTAACGACAGGGCGCCGCTAAAATCAATACCCATTGATCTTACAATAACAATTATGCAAACCACCAGGCCAAGCAGCATACCTGTTGTTTGCAGGGTGTCAGTATAGATGATCGTCTTTACTCCGCCCTCAAAGGTGTATAATAAGATAAGTATAAGGATCACCAATGCCGTTAATTCAAAAGGAATGTGCAGTTTGTCGAAGATGAATATCTGCAGGATACTGATCACCAGGTACAGGCGGGCTGTGGCGCCAACTACCCGGGAAAGTATAAAAAAGAATGCCCCTGCCTTGTGTGCATTTATTCCAAAACGTTTTTCAAGATATGTGTAAATAGATGTGAGGTTCATCCGGTAATACAATGGTATCAGCAAAAAAGCTATGACCATATAACCTATCAAATAACCCAATACGATCTGGAAATAATAAAAATTGCCGCTACCAACTCCACCAGGTACGCTTACAAAGGTTACACCGCTGAGGCTTGTGCCAATCATGCCAAAAGCTACCAGCATCCAGTTACTGTTTCGGTTGCCGATAAAAAAAGATTCATTGTTGCTGCCCCTTGATGTGAAATAGGCTACAGTCAGTAACAATACAAAATACCCGATCACAAAAGAAAATAAGACAAGTGGAGACATAAATGAAATTATAATGAAGAATTAATAATGAATAATTAGCTTGCAATCAAATTGAAGTTAATTAATTTATGGCAATTAGATCATTGGCTGTTTTTTGCGGCAGTAAAACCGGTAACAATCCTTTATTTAAAGAACATGCCAAACAACTGGGAGTTCTTTTAGCAGGAAGAAGAATAACGCTTATTTATGGCGGAGGAAATAAAGGTATCATGGGCGCAATATCCAACGCTGTACTGCATAAGGGAGGAAAAGTAACAGGCATCATCCCTTCTATTTTAAAAGACCGGGAGATCCATCATGAAGGAATAACAGAACTGATCATAGTGGATAATATGCATACCCGTAAAAAAATGCTTTATGAAAAATGTGATGCAGCCATTATATTGCCCGGTGGCTATGGTACTATGGATGAATTTTTTGAAATGATCACCTGGAACCAACTCAGCATTCACGACAAAAAAATATTCATACTCAACACAGCAGGGTTTTACGATCACTTATTGGCATTGGCAAAAACAATGGAAGCCGAAGGGTTTTTATATGATAAGATAGAAGACAAACTGGTTGTACTTGATACCCCCGAAGACCTGGTAAAATATTTTTGATACCACTGCCTTTACCTTCGCCCCTGGAATAAAGCAATATTATATCCTGCCCTGATTATTGGTACAGGCCTCCCCAAACCATCAACATAAGGTGAATTCTTATCTCTTATGATGTCCCACGAAATAGATATGTAGTAAAAGCTTTTATCCTCAGCACTTCTTCCACCTGCATAACCTGCACCAACTAGGAAACTGTTTGAATCAAAATGATCTGTTGAGGAAAGATAGCCGGAATTCTGAACCGCCAGGTATTTGAACCTGATGAAATTATGCTCGAATTGTGCCTGTGCAAACAAAAATTTCAAAGGATACACCCTTACAAAAGCTCCGGGACCGTATTGCGTTTGCCTCCCTTTGTCGCCGTAAAACACAATGTCTCGCTGCGATGTATAGGTAAAATTAAATGATGCAGCCACATCCACGTATTTATTGAGACTATACCCAAAATAAGGACTGGCTCCAAGGGCTGTATACAGGTTACTAAACCCAAGTGTTATATCCCCGCCAACGAAAAGGTTTTCTTTTTTAAATCCTACTTTCTTCTCTTCTTTCAAGTCCCCTTCATCTTGTGCCATGGAAGTATAAAAAGCAGGCAACAACAGTAATACAATAATAGCTTTCTTCATGTACGTATATTTTATTTGTTTTTTTATGGCTTAATCTTTTGAGTAACAAATAGCAGTATAGTTTACTCAGCAATCGAATATTTTACCACTGTTCAGGATATTATTCGGGTCGAATGTTTTTTTGATCCCTTTCATCAGTTGCATATTAGCATCGGCAAAAACAATATCCATATATTCTTTTTGCACCAGGCCAATACCATGTTCTCCACTGATAGTGCCTCCCAGTTTCTTTACCAGCTCAAACAATGCTTTTAATGCCGGTATTACATCGGGGTTATTCAGGCTGTAAATACTACCTGGCTTCTTTATCCGGATGTGCAGGTTACCATCGCCTGCATGTCCATAGCATACAACTTCAAAATTATATTCCTTGCCCAATGCCTTTACACCCTTTATCAATGCAGGTAACTCTGCCCTGGGTACAACCGTATCTTCTTCAATTGTATATCCATCTATTTTTACAGCTTCAGCAACACGGCGGCGCAATTTCCATAGTTCAGCTTTTTGCTGTGCATCATCAGCAAAAAAAACATCGCCGCAATCATATTGCGTAAGCAATTCCGAGATCGCCTCCATTTCTTTCATCAATGTGTCCATATGATTGCCATCTACTTCAATGATCAGGTGTGCTTCCATTTCATCGGTCACCGGAACAACGGTACTGTCAACAAATTTGCTTACGATCTTTAATGCATTGATCTCAACCAGTTCCATGGCGCTGGGTGTAAACCCGGCCCTGAATATTGCACTTACTGCTGCTCCTGCTTTTTCCAAAGAATTAAAAGGTACCAGCATCAGCAGGTCGTATTTTGGAAAAGGTAAAAGTTTCAATACGATCTTTGTAACGATGCCTAAAGTTCCTTCACTACCCACAACTAATTGTGTTAAATTATACCCTGTTGAATTTTTTAACACGTTGGCGCCTGTCCAGATAATTTCACCTGTTGGCAAAACCAATTCCAAATTCAGCACATAATCTTTTACAACACCATACTTAACCGCTTTAGGTCCCCCGCTGTTTTCAGCAATGTTGCCACCGATAAAACAACTGCCCCTGCTGCTGGGGTCGGGCGGATAGAATAACCCCTTTTCCTTCACTGCATTTTGTAAAACTTCGGTAATCACACCCGGTTCGGTTGTTACCTGCAGGTTTCGTTCATCTATTTCCAGGATAGAATTCATTCTTTCCATGGAAAGAAGTACACCACCTAAATGCGGCAAAGCCCCTCCGCTAAGGCCTGTACCAGCTCCCCTTGGGGTTACGGGGATTTTATCCTCATTACAAAGGCGCATTATAGCGCTGATCTCATCAGCAGACCTGGGTTTAATAACGATATCAGGCAGAAAATGAAGGTTCTCTGTTTCGTCATGTGCATAATTGTTTAAACTCTCTTCATCAGCGAAGACAAAGCCCTCACCAACGATCTTCTTAAACTGTTCAATATAAGCAGTTGCGTTTCCCCTTAGGCCTTCAGCAGTTTGCATGTAACATTATTTGTGTAAAAATCGTATAAAATAGTGAGTTCATAAAATGATGTTACTTGCTGTCCTGCCCTTTGAAAATGTTAAATTTTATTAACTAAGCGCAAAAAACAAAAGACCTGATTACATTTGTTACGAATTCATTCGTATTCATTTTTAACCAACATAAAGTATAGCCATGAAACAATTTATTTTAAAAAACAAAAAAGCCATCACAGGTGCTATAGCCATACTGTTGATCGGTGGGATCACCATGTCATTCCAGGACTCCCCTTTCAGTTACACCAAGTTTACAGTACAAGAAGATTCGGCCCCAACACCAAAATGTACTTTGGATACGGTACCGGAGAAAGAATATTCCGGCTCCATGAAAATGAAAGATTTTGACAACTTACAAAATGTACTGGATAAGTCCATACTTGACGCAGTCGCTGAAATTAAGAAAATTGACTTTGCAAAAATTCAAAAGGATATTGAATCTTCTTTAAAAGCGGTTGATATGGAAAAAATTATGGCAGACGTTAGCCGTTCATTGAAAGCTGTGGATATGGATAAGTTATTGGCAGAGGTTAAATCATCACTGAATGATATTGACCTGGAAGGTAAAAATGAAGAGATAGAAAAAGCGCTCAAGGAAGCAAAAAAAGAAATAGAAAAAGCAAAGATGGAGATCAAGGATATTGACGGTGACAAGATTCAAAAAGAACTGGAGAAGGCCAGGCTGGAAATGGAAAAAAGCAAGGTTGAACTAAATAAGCTGGATTTAAACAAGATAATGAGTGAAGCCAGGGAAGGTATTGACAAAGCAAAAGAAGAACTGAAGCTCACCAAAGAAATGTTCAATGAGATGGAAAAAGACGGCCTCATCAACTCAAAAGAAGGATTTACGATAGAATATAAGAACAAAGACCTCTACATTGACGGTAAAAAACAGTCTGAAAAAACTACAGATAAATACCGCAAGTATTTTAAACAAGATCATTTTAAGATGAGGATCGATAAAGAGTAAAGATCATTTACCCTGAAGAACTATAATGCACCTGCCGGCGGGTGCATTTTATTTTAGTATTAAAACTTGGGGCACAAAGAAGCTCTGTCAACATTATCAGGATAAAAGCCTTTTTTAATAATGCTGAATTCGCTGGCACCCCGGTAGCCATTGAATTTATTGAGTGGAGATAAGGTTACATCATAACTGAATGCAAACTGGATAGTTTTAATTTCGAAACCAATCATTGGTACAATGGCATCGCCAAGACGGTAATAAATGCCCCCCAGTAATTGTTTTTCCCCAAAATCGCCGAGGTTATAGTTGGCATTGATGCCAAACACCAGCTCGGTAGCCCTTGCCTGGGTAGAAAAATAGGCATTAGGGTTAATGATCACCCTGTCGTTCATTTTTAAAATGGCATTTACAAAACCCGTATGTCGCATGGGTATGCGACCGTTATTGCTATTATCATTAAAGAAAGTTTCTTTGGGCCTGTTCACATGCTGGATTGAATAGCCCCCGTTTATATAAACATTTTCCTGGGGAAAATAAGCGTAATTCATTCCTGCCTGCACATCCAGGTAGCTCACATTATTGGTATTGAGAACCACAGTTGTGGGCAATGTATTGTCAAAGAATTTTCCGTCAAACTGGTCTGGGAATTTTAGTTTACTTTGGTTAATACTTTTATTAGCCCATCCGATATTAAAGCCTGCAGAAACCAAACTGCTTAAGCCCAGCATCTGGTGATAAGCCAGCGAACCATAAACTTTTGTACTTGTCAGACTACCGGTTCCTGCCTGATCGCTCAACAATACGGCCCCCAGGCCCAGCCAGCCATTCTCAAGCCTATCCCTCATTACCTGGGCATCGCCAAAAACGCTGATGGTTTTATAAGGAGTTGCCATTATTGAACTCCACTGGTTACGATAATTGGCGCCAATACGGTAGTCGGCATCAGGAATAAATCCTGTATTAGCCGGGTTTGTTGTTAAGGGCGAATTAAAGAACTGGGAAAAATGGAGATCCTGTGCATACAATCCGGTTGCAAGAATGCAATTGCATGCAAAAAGAAATAATATTTTTATTGACTGTTTCATTTAGAATTGTATCAAATTCTTTTATCTCAATAGGGTTATATCGCCTGTCTTTCTTAATTTAACACCGTCTGTAAACTCTACATCCAACGTGTAGGTATATACATCAAGGGGTTGTACTGCTCCTTTAAATTTACCATCCCACCCCTGGTGCCTGTCGGTTGTAGAGAAAACAACTTGTCCCCAGCGGTTATATATTCTCCAATCCATTTTCCCTATACCAAAGCCCGCCACTTTTACAATTCCGTTTATGCCAAATCTTCCGGGTGTGAATGCATTGGGTACATCGAGTAAGGGCCTGATGATTATTGGTACGTCCAGTGTAATACTATCTACACAATCGGCAACATTAAAGGCATACAGGGTAGCCTTATAAGTTCCGGTTGCATTATATAAGTGTGATGGATTAACATCGGTAGAATTCTCGCCATCGCCGAAATCCCAAAGGTATCGGATTGCTCCTACTGATAAATTGGTAAACCGTGTAATAGTATTTTCGACAGGTGGATTAGGTGTCCAGCTGAAATTGGCTGTAGGTATAGGAAAGACTGTAATTGTAAAATAAGCCGACGTGTCTCGTTTATTACAGGTACTGGTATCAATAGCAATCAGGCGTACATTGTATGTACCCGTTGCATTGTAGGTATGTGTAGGTTCAAAATCTGTTGATATACCACCATCCCCAAACTCCCAGATCCAGTCGGTTCCACCCAAAGAAATATTTTTAAATTCGGCAGTATATGGTACGCAACCCTTTGCCGGTGTTGTAAATATGGCTTTTACATTAGGACTGATTCGCAATGTTTTTACGACTGTATCGGGAGTATTGCAAAAAACTGTATCGTCAACAATAAGCGTAACAATATAAGTT
>JBGANE010000007.1:0-93002 GCA_044222465.1 Ferruginibacter sp. | reverse complement strand
ACCCAAAGTTTCCGGCTCTGCAGGCCGGTATTTTTTACTCAATAAAAAACTTTCTGCTTTTGCCTCCGGTAACGACAGCATATCTATCAGCTTATCTGCCGAAAGGTCCTGCCCCTTCGCCATTGCAGCGACTGCTGTACAAAAAGATAAAAGCAGTAGTTTTTTCATTATTCCGGGTTTACGGATACCGGAAAAGATACAAATTAAAATCCTTACGGCATAGTGTACTGTTTCAGGAAATTTGGGATTGGGAGTTAGGGATTAGGGGTTAAGTATCTGCCTGCCAGTAGCAATTGTATGTAAAGATCAGGCATAGATTTACTTATTATTTCAATTGCAGGTGCGTATTTAATTTCCAGTTTCTTCTTTTAATTTCTGCATAATGTATGTTGCTCTTTTTCTGTCCGTATAAACTTATTTTCACCAAATCATTTGTAATATCAATAATGCCATAATTGTTTTGGGGCAATGTTCCCGGCGTGTCGTCATTATCTGCATCTTCAATATCAGGGTCAGGTTCGTCAATATCGCTGATCTTATAATTCTGCCCAACACCAGAGGATATGACCTCATAGAATATTTTATATTTTCCCGCAATAACAAAATCATCAACCCCTTTTTTTTGCCGGGCTGTTTTGGCAATTACAGTTTCGGGATCCAACCTAAGCCTATGCTGCTTAAATTCATTCGAATGAATATTTCCTCCAAGGAAAATAGGTTTGCTGACTGTTTTTAATTTTTTATTAAACCGCCTGAACCAATTCTTGTGTTTTTTCCAGCCATTTTTACCAAACGCATAAGGAATTCCGGAACAAATGACATTAATTTCAGCTGTACTTGATTCCAGTTCATTCATTAGCCATTCTTCCTGGCAGGCGCCAAGCAATGTTGCATCAGCGCCATCATCGGGGTCTTGCTGTAATGAACGTACGTCCAGCATAATGAATTTGATATTGCTTACCGTGTACGAACAATACACATGTTCTGAATAAGGAACTACAGACCGGTATTTAAGATAGCGGTTAAACAGGTCCCTGGCGGCGTTTCTATATTCTGTGGATACCTCGGCTCCGTATCGCTTTACATGGGGGTTGCCTGCTTTAAAACTATGGCCGGGTAATCCAAAATCATGATTATCCCATACGGCCAGGTAGGGAACATCACAAAGCAGTTTATTAAAATGAGGTTCTGCCAGTTGCCTTCGGTATTTGTCTTCAAGAATTTGCGTATCAAAAAGCTCATCTCCCACTGCATATCCATCTTTACCGATATAAACGTTGTCGCCCAATAAAATTACCAGGTCAGGTTTCTGAGCATGTATAATACCCCATACGGGCTGACTGCTTTGCCCGGGCCTTCCTATACTGCAACATGATGTAAATGCTATTTTCATTTTTGTATTTTCTGGTTAAACAATAAGTATCTCAACAATGGCAGAACCAAACGGTCAATAAATCTAATTTTTCTTTTTCATAAATCATAATATGGCGCTCTTTACCACCCCTGATAAAAAATAACAGGGTTAAGCAGTTTTTCTGTACCTTTTAAAAAAATTTTACTTATGAGAAAGATATTATTAAGCTTATGCTTTGTGTTTGCAACATTCTTATTTTCTAACTCCGTTATTGCACAGGCCATGAGCAATGACGACCTGAAAAACTTAATGGCCGCAGAATGGCAGCGGGCAAAAGCATACACACAGGAGTACATGAATACCATGCCCGCAGATAAATACTCCTTTAAAGCCATAGACAGCCTGCGCAGTTTTGCACAGCAGTTGTTACACCTGGCCAGTGCCAATGTGTTCCTGATGTCGCAGGCAACCGGCCAGGCACCGGCGCCATGGGCAAGCTTTACGCTTGAGAAAAGAACCAGTGCCCAAAGCAGGGACTCCGTGGTGTACTTTGTAAATGCCAGTTATGATTATGCGATGGATGCGGTGAAAAAATGCGATCCTGCAAAATGGAAAGACGAACTAACCATTTTCGGTTTCAAAACAACAAAGTTCGCAATGATGCTGAAAACTTTTGAGCACCAGACCCACCATCGTGGACAAACCACTATTTATATCAGGGAACTGAATATTATTCCGCCGCAGGAGAAGTTGTTCTGATCTGAAAAGTCTGAAGCAAATAAACTTTACCCTGGTTGGTGCCCTCACTTGCAAGGAATTAAAATTTTTGAACTGCCGTCGCATGATTTGTGGCCAATGAAGATTTTAGTAGAACAGTTTAATTGCTTGTGGTATATGCCAGGCCCGGTGCCTTTGGCTGAAAGCCGGGCGTGGGAAAATAAAAATGGTCTAACAGGTACATGGTTTCCTGTGCCACGAACCGAGGCAAGGGACAGAAAGAAAATAAATACCCAATAAAGGGTAGTAATTAAATAATTCCATCCAATAATTTTATAAAAAATTATTTTATGAGAATGACCCTTTTTTGCTTAGTTATTTTTAATGCAACAATTTGCCTTGCCCAGCCAAAATCCGAAGGTCTCTACGACAGCCTGAATGGGAAAGTAAGAAGCATGACCGCTTACTTCTTTAATATCAGTAAGGATTCCAAAGGCAGGTTTGAAGCCAAACCCGATTATTTTTCACATCACCAGGAATTCATTTATAATGAACAGGGAGTTCTACAGTTCCGGAATTTTTATGAAGACAAGAAGAAAATAAGGGAATCAAGGGACATGATCGCATTTAACAAACCAGATCCAGCTGTAAGGAACGATACAAGCTATAGCAGCACCGACAGTACCCGGGAAATGCTCATTACCCGCTACCGCAACGGCAAGGTGAATGAATTCCGTAAGTACATCACCCTCCTTAAAGATGATAAGGTATGGTTCTGGATCTATATGAATGCCGATGGCAGCATTTCGGTTTACGACAAATTTGTGATGACAGTCGAGGGTAAGGAAAAATCCCGCTGGCAGGCTTTTGCAGACAACCCCCTTGATCTCAAAAAAGACCCTAACTTATGGGAAAAATACAATGAACATGGGCACCTGATGTTAAGTGTATATAACATGAAAAACGGGGTAAAAAAAAGCAGTGGCCGTAAGTATGAATATGATGAACACAACAATGCTGTATGGATTCAGTTTACAGAATGGAATGCAGCAAGTAATACCTATGAGCCGGTAAGGGAAACGAAGATGGAATACAAGTACGGGAAATAGAACAGGCCCTTTTCCCATCAAAGTCTCTCCCGTGGTTTGTGTATTGAGCTGAGGACGTTGCGTATTTATGTGATTTCATTAACGCAACGTCCCTTACAGGATACCTTTAGATTTGCCATTAGAATTTCCGTAAGGATTACTATTATTACTACTTTTCCTTTTTGCTACTTTTTTCTTTGTGAACGTTGCTGAGAAGAAGGGTCTTTCTCATTCTTCAGTTTTTTAATAAGCTTGTTTATACCTGCTTGTATTGCATTTGTTTCTCCAGGCATATAAGTGATTTTACTGTTTGAAATGAAAGAATACAGACCCGGATTTACAGCTTTTACAATTTCCCCTGCCGTGTTTCCAGACACAAACTAAAGCGAAGAGACTGGTCATGTTCTACTAGAGAACACCCACCGTGGCGAAAATAAAGAAATGTAAACATTATGTTAATTGAATGTTTAAACAGCAATATTGTTGTCAAATACTGAACCAATCATTTATCTGTCTGTTTAACATGGCAAATTAAACTACAAAATATGAAAATTACAGTTTTAGCATTATTAACTATGCTTACTCTTGGTGCAGCTGCACAAAAAGACAAAAAATGGCACTCCGGCAGTATGACTCAGATACAGGGCATTGGGGTCAGCTTTCAGCAGTTCAGCGGACTTAGCAGCCGAATTGCAGCTAACCCGCAATACAAAATCTTACGGGATTACATGGGTACTATAAGTCTGGGGTCACGCATGGTGAAGAAGAACTTTATTTCAGATCTTACCATCACCGGAGCTAACAGCATGAGTGGCAACCGCAATAAAAAAAGCAGCAACCTTCGTTCACTGGCTGCAGGCTTCAGTATCGGTTATGATTTCATCCCATCCGAAAAAATAATGTTGTACCCGATAGTTGGTTTGGGGATTGAGGGTTTTCAGGCAAAATTTTATAAGGATAACTCAGCCGTTAATTTTAATGATGTACTCAATTCACCCAACACAAAAAGCGCCATTAGTGCCGTAAAATTCACCAACTCTTTTACTACCTATAACCTGGGGAGTGGATTAGTTTTAAACCGGCAAAATGCAATGGTACCATTGGATTACAGGCCAGCTACACCGGCAGTTTCAGCAACAAGGCATGGAAAAGCAGTGACCGGCAGGAACTTGCCAATGCACCGGAAGACAGGTTGAGCCGTTTCCAGGTGGGATTGGTATTTACCAACATGATGAGTGGTTATAAAAATAAATAAATTTACTTCATCAACATTCGGAGGATATAGACCCTTCACTGGCGCAAGTTTTCCCTCTTATAAAACATATTTTTTACAGAAACGATATGGGTCACTTGTGCCTTTTTCCAGCAATGTCTCTCCCGTGGTTTAAGTATTTTGCTGAGAACATTGCGTATTTTATATGATCTCGTTAACGCAACGTCCCTTGCAGGAGATGCCTACGGGAAGAAAAGGCATGTTACAGCCTTTTCTTTGCTTATTTATTTTATACCCACCAGTACGTATGTTTGGCAAAAAAGTTATGAGTAACTTCAAAAAAAAAATTAAGATGAAAAAAATAACTTTTTTTGTATTTGCTCATTTTGCCATTTTCACTTGTGCTGCACAAACAAAATTCTACACAGGGGAATGGACGGTAAAAAACACTACCGATCATTTTACTTGTGTTTGCAAAATAGATATTCAGGATAACGGTTCTGCAAAAGCAGAATTCGTATGGAAATTTGAGTCAATTAATAAAGACAACACCGAATTGGTCGAATATTATAAAGGCAAGTCAGGGTTGAAAGGAACAGAAATAACATCGGGGGTTTATAAACCAGGTACAAAAGATCTACTGCTTACAACCGATCATTTGGTTGACCCGAATGTGATTCTGGGTACTTCGGTTTATAATTTAAAGTTTACAACCGACAAAAAGATTGTGTATGGCGTTACCGTTGATATAAATGGAAATACAACCGGCTTTTTCCAGGCAACAGAAGCAGCCAATTTTACCGAGAAGGAATTTATTGCTTTGAAAAATACAATTAAGTAGCAGCTCCCGGCTGGCACAGATATGCAGCATGGCCTTTGTGTGCAGGTACTAATTCCATAAAAGACTGTGGTAACTTTTAAGAGAGCAGTCGTTAATTGTGCCAGGTTAAGAGCTGATGGGCCTGGTTTTGATTCAGTTCTTGAGATACGAAACAAGGCTGAGGATGAGGACTGATATAATAATCCTTTGTTAAGATACCCACATATGAGGTAAATCATTTTTTAATACCGGGTAATATTCTAAAATTGGGCTGTGAATTTTAAAAGAAAAATATCAGCCCTTATTTTTTTTACTGTATACCTGTTTACAGCCAGTGCTGCAATAGAGTTATTTAAAATGCCGGCATTGATCAGCCATTACTATGGTCACCGGGAAGAAAATAAGTCAATAACTTTAAGTACTTTTTTAATGCAGCATTATTATTATGAAGATGGTACAGATAAAGATGTTGAAGAAGACAACAAACTGCCTTTTAAATCTTTGGAAAATGCCGCTTCAGTTTCCTTTATTTCACTTTCGCCACCCAATTTACCGGAATGCACAACTGATACCAAAGAAGAGATCAAAAATTTATTTGGCATTTATACAAACCGGTTTCTGCCAATTCAGTATTTAAACTCCATCTGGCAGCCACCCCGGAATTGCTATTCTGTTACAGGATAATCTTTTACTTACATTTTAAATTTATAGCAATGAACCAGACACATATTCATTTGCTGCTGAATCATTTCCCTATCATTGGAACACTTTTCGGCAGCTGCCTCCTGTTATGGGGCATCATCAAAAAGAACGATCAAACAAAGTCAATATCAGCATTTATATTGGCAGCCATGGCCCTAATAGCCATTCCTGTATTCTTAACAGGCGAACCTGCTGAAGAATCTGTTGAACATCTAAACGGTGTATCTGAAAATATGATATCTCTTCATGAAGAGGCTGCTGAAATTGCGATCTGGCTGATGGGCATAACCGGCATTATTTCTTTGGCTGCCCTCCTTATGGCCTGGAAGAAACACAAACAGGCAAACATTATTTTTTTACTTGCCTTTATTTTATCTGCGGTATGTTTTGGATCTATGGCACGTACAGGTTATTTAGGCGGGCAGATCCGTCATACAGAAATAGCAAACGGTAATAGTACTAACAAGC
Organism: Ferruginibacter sp.; assembly: GCA_044222465.1. Lineage (GTDB taxonomy): Bacteria > Bacteroidota > Bacteroidia > Chitinophagales > Chitinophagaceae > Ferruginibacter. Next base: position 86,640 of record JBGANE010000007.1, on the reverse strand, counting down.
AGCAGGATAAAGAACAGGAAAAAGAAAAGACCGGGGATAAGGATGATGATTGATAGATTAAGGCTGGCAATTAAAAATGTTGCCAGCCTTAATTTTTTCCCTCACTGGCGCAATCCTGCCTGTAATGAATTACATAATTAAAGGTTCTAATTGAATTATTTCTAACAATCCTTTACCTCCATTATAATCTTTTGCACTACTGTATATCCAATCTTCTTCTTTGGTTACAAATCCTGCTTCCACGGGATTGTAATGGATATAATCCAGTTTTTAATTGGCCATTTCCGCTGTACCTAATTCTATAGGGTGACTTTCAGGCTGCCAGAGCTGAAATTTATCATTGTGTTTTTGGCCTGCTCTTTCAAACATCCCCTTTTTCAGCAACGTCTCTCCTATGCTTTGTGTGATGGCTGAGGACGTTGCGTACGTATATCAATTCGTTGACGCAACGTCCCGTGCCGGAGACGTTGCTGGGAAAGGTGATCCCACAAACTTTACGTTTTTAATTTAATCATTTGGAAGGGAACACTTGCGTCAGATGGAGAAAAAATAGTTAAGGCCTTTAATTTTAAGAATAAGATTTGGCACAGATACGCCACGCTATATTTTCTTTGCTGCATATCTGCGCCAGTGGGGGGTATATTAATGCGTCAGTGGCTTGCGTATGGATTGAAACACCACCAGCGGCGAAGGGAATAGTTGCGCCAGAGGGGCCAGAAGGGAGTCACAGTAATACCAACAGTAACGTTTACCTAATCAGTACAACTGTTCCCTGTTCCGTAGTGAGCATTTGGCTATCTATTCGGTAAGTGCATTTCCATACATAAACACCCGCATTTTGTTGTTTCCCTTTATAGGTTCCGTCCCATCCTTTTGTTAAGGTCTGTGTACTAAATACTAGTTCCCCATAACGGTTGTAAACAGTAAATTCATATTGATGGATTGTTCCGAATAAAGCCGCTTTGAACAGGTCATTCTTTGCATCTCCGTTCGGGGTAAATGCGTTTGGTACATACAGGCCTTTCATACAGTTCTTTGAATTGACCATAATGGAATCTCTGCCTGTGCAACCGTTGATATTCTTCACTTCCAGCCAGTATAAGCCATAGGTGCTCACCTGAATGGATGGTGTTATCGCATTGGTATTCCATAGGTACTGCTGAAAGGTATTATTTGCAGAGAGGATCACAGGCTGGTAAAAGCAAACGGATGTATCGGATGACAGAAAACTTGTCGGCTTAGGATAAAGCCCCACCTGGATATCATCAGAAGAACTTACTCCGCAGGCATTCACCACAGTTACCTGGTAATGTCCGGGAGCATTAATATTAAGAACCGAATCTGTTGAACCATCCTGCCAGAAATAGGACGAATATCCCGGCTTTGCGCTGAGCCTTAAAACGGTTCCTGCACAGAAAGATCTATCCAGACCTAAATCAACCGGCAGAGACGGAGTCAGGAACATTTCTATTATATTGCTGGTTGTATTTGTAGTTGCAGGACAACTTGCGCTGGAGGTGAGCACGCAACTGATAAGATCGCCCTGAGCAATTGTATTGTCAGTATATACCGGCAAATTTGTTCCTACTACTATTCCATTCTTTTCCCATTGATATACCGGTGAACTACCCCCATTGGAAATCAAAGAAGAAAAGATCACCGGGGTACCCGGGCAAATATTATTTACTGAAGCGGCAATACTGATTGCAGGTATTACCTGAAGTATGATGCTCATCACAACCTGGTTACTTGTTCCTGTGCTGGATGTTACACAGCTGTAATTTGAAGTAAGTATGCACCGGATGATATCACCGTTGCTGAGGGTGTTATCAGTATAAGTAGACAAATTACTTCCTACATTGGTACCGTTCTTGGTCCATTGAAAAGATGGTGAGGTGCCTCCATAAACCGAGGAAGCGGTGAAGGTAACGGGCGTTCCGGAACAAACATTATTTGCTGATGCGGCAATGGATATTGCCGGCGTTTGCATTTGATTCACTGTCATGGTAATAGTATTGCTTACAGCAGTATTGGATATTACGCAAGTCGAATTTTAAGTAAGTTCGCAGGAAACAATATCACCGGTAGCGAAACTATTATCCGTATAGGAATTGATGTTTATACCCACGTTGATCCCGTTTTTTTTCCATTGGAATACAGGTGCAGTTCCTCCATTTACCGTTGCAGCGTTGAATGTTACAGCCGATCCTGCACAAACAACATTAGAAGCTGTACTGATAGTTATTGAAGGAAGACCCGAACTGATTACCGAAAGGACAGCCGGGTTTGAATTGATATTACTGCATGCATTCGTGGTTACACACCGGTACTGGTAATTGTTCATGCCCGCCGATACCGCAGTTATCGTTAGGGTATTGGTAAGACACCCTGAATAAGTAGCATTATTCATAAGATTATTCCAGCCGGATCCTGTATTTTCCTGCCATTGATAGCTGTTCGAATTACTGGCATTAATGCTGAATATCGCATTTGTTCCAATACATGTTGAGACATTGGAAGGTTGTGCAGTTATAGTAATGGTAATACAGGCCGCGATATTATTTGTAAGGATTGAAACCACATTGCCATTGCGGCCGGTTGTGATCACATCAGGTTTGCCATCCGCATTCACATCACCAAGCTTGATATCATACGCGGAACCTGTGGTGACATAATCCACCTTGTTTGCAAAAGAAATGTTACCAACCGTTGAATTGTTTTTATAGATGGATGCAAGGGAGGCAAATCCATCATTGCCCGCCAATGCTATCTCAGGTTTACCATCCCCGTCAAGATCTCCTATAACTACATGCTGCGGAAAAACTCCAGTAAAGAAGTCAACCTTGGGACTAAACAGGATCACTGAAAAAGTGGATATATTCCGGTAAACAGAAAGTGTGGTGCCCTGATTATTGGTAACCACCAGGTCGGTTTTTCCATCCAGATCCAGGTCTCCTGCTGTTACCCAGAATGGCCCGGGGCCGGTATTTATATCCGATCTTGGATCAAACGAAATATTGTTTGGCGTACTTGTATTCCTGAAAACAGCCAGCTTATTGGCTCCATTCACTGAAAGCGCCATATCAGTCTTTCCATCTCCATCCAGATCGCGTAATATAACATTATAAGGGTTGAAGCCGGTCGGAAAATATAAAGGCGGTGCAAATTGTATGGATCCGTTGTAGCCGGTATTCCAGTGAATGGTCACATCATGTGAATTCACATTGGTCACAACCACATCAGGATGACCATCTCCATCGATATCACCTATTGCAATACTGTTGGGTGATGTGCCAGTAGCAAAATCCAGCTTCGGGGCAAATGAAATAGTTCCTGCTGTACTGGTGTTCCTGAACACTGAAAAAGTATTGGAATTCCAATTCACGACAGCCAGGTCCGGCTTGCCATCTCCATTGAAATCTCCCTTAAAAACATCCTGCGACAGAAGTCCTGTGGAATAATCTACATGCGGATCGTAGGAAAAATTACCACCGGTACTTGTGTTTTTCAATATGGACATCGAGTTGCCATTATAATTTGCGGTAGCGAGGTCTGGTTTGCCATCGCCGTCAAGGTCAATATTTGAAAGTCCATATGGTTTGACTGCAGTGGCAAAATCAGCCTGTGCATTGAATGAATTAGGATCAAAGCCTGATCCTGCACCCGGGAAAGTAACAAAGAATGATTGCCCGGAGTAAGCCGTATCATACATAGTGAAAAAGTATGTGGTTACCGTGATCGGTTCATATGTAGCTCCAAGAGGCACAGTTACCGTCAGTGAATTCGATGATACTGATTGAACCACAGCCCGTACTGCACCAAAGAAAACAAAATTGTTTACAGGCGATGGATTAAAACCCGTCCCGTTTATGATGACTGTTGATCCGATTGGTCCGGATGCAGGAGAAAAAGAAGTTATCTTCGGCTGGCCGAGGGTTGTAAATCCGAGCAGGAGAGCAGTATTGATAAGTAGAAATCTTCTCATAGACAAAGCCGATTAAATAAGTGTAAAACTATAATTATTTCCACACATTTAAAAGGGGAGACCAGGGTTAGTCACCTTGCAAATAATAAAATACAATCTTTCTGCCGTTGTTGGTGTTGTGTAAAGGAATAAGCAGCGTTTGCAACACCAACAACATATTAGGTACGATTTGGTTCTCATCAGTATAAGCAGAATGTTGTGTTGTTGGTGATTGCCTGGCTACATTACCATCGGCACGAACACCAACAACGGCAAAGCCATTTTTCAATAATAGTTTCTTAAAGGTATGGAGTACAAGTGAGTGACACAACGATGATGCTATGATACTTCGGCTACGCTCAGTACAACTGCTGGTAACAAAATCTTTTACTTAGTCCCGGCAGATTCCTCGTGCCTCGGAATGACAGCAATATTCAGCATTATCAAAATCTGTGAGCATCTGTGCATAAATCCGTGTTATCTGTGTTCTATCAATTCGCTTCGTTCTTCGCTTCGTAGTGGTATGCATAAAATTTCTCGACTCCGCTCGAAATCACATTATTGGCATCGCCCCTTCGACTCCGCTCAGGATGCGCTAGATCCCTATCTTTTCATTTACATGCTTTATTATTTCCGCTTCTAATGCAATTGTCTTACTCTCTATCTCCTTTCCTTTGGCAATGATATCGGTTACAAAAGTTTTATCATCGTAACCGGCGGCATTAATGCGTACGTTCATAAAAGCGCCCATTACCGCACTGCGGGCACAGAGAGCGCCAACACCTGCATCAGAAACAGAATTGGGGTTACCGGTGGTTGCCATGGCTTTTATAACTTCCATACTTGCATAAGCGGCTTCCATTACCTTAAAAGGAATTTCAATGGCATATTTGGTGGCGTCCTGTATGGCCTGCTTGCGTGCCGCTTTCTCTGCATCATTGCTTTTAGGTAAACCAAATGCCTGCATAATTTTATTAAAGGCGGCGGTATCGGCATCCACTAATTTTACCAGTTCGGCTTTGTACTTCTCTCCTTTCTCCGCCCAATCGCTAAACTCTTTCCATCTGTCATCCCATCCTTTTTTGTGGCTGCTTAAATTGGCCACCATGGTGCCGAGTGAGATACCCAATGCACCAATGTATGCTGCAATGGAGCCGCCGCCGGGTGTAGGGCTTTCGCTGGCTGTCTCATCAGCAAAGTCGCTGAGGGTCATATTTACCAGGCGGCTGTTGGTCTTTTCGTTGAGCATATATTCTATAATTCTTTCTTCGGGCTTAAAGGGTGTAAGTTCGTCCAATCCCATGGATTTGATGGCGATCTTGATCAACTCTTTTTCACTTACACCGGTGCTGCGTTTTTGTTTCTGTAAAAAATATTTACCGGCATCGGTCATGGCTTTTAAAGGAATGAGCCCTACCAATTCGCTGCCCGTAACCCTTATACCTCTTGCATTGGCTTTATTGCACACTTCATCAAATGCCACATGCACTGGTGTGATATTGATATTGGTGAGGTTCATGGAAATTTGTGCCACGCCATATTCTTCAATGAACCATCCTATTGCTTTCACGCTTTTTAATGTGCCGGGTTGGTTTATTTTTTTCCCGTCCTTTTCAATATTCCTGCCGGCCTCACGTACATCAAATGCAATTGCATTTGCACGGCGTGTGGATGTGGTATTGAGGTTTACATTATATGCCACCAAAAAATCCCTGGCGCCAATTACGGTGCCGCCTCGCTTTGCATCAAACTCTGCCGGGCCAAAATCGGGTTTCCACTTTGGTTCTTTAATTTTTTTAAAGAAGCCTTCGTATTCGCCGGCACGTATCACGGATAAATTATTTCTTGTTGTATCGGGTTGTGCGGCTTCGTATAAATAAACAGGGATCTTTAGTTCTTCTCCTACCCTTTTGGCAAGCTGCTGTGCAAACTTTGCGGTTTCTTCCATGCTGATGTTGGCAATGGGTATCAGCGGACAAACATCTGTAGCGCCCATGCGTGGGTGCTCGCCTTTGTGTTTGCTCATGTCGATCAGCTCACCTGCTTTTTTTATAGCGTTGAATGCGGCTTCAATTACCTGGGCTGGTTCGCCTACCATGGTTACAACGGTGCGGTTGGTTGCTTTGCCTGGGTCAACATTTAATAAGCGTACGCCTTCTACTTTTTCTATTTCATCGGTTATTTGTTTGATAAGGTTGAGGTCGTAGCCTTCACTGAAGTTTGGAACACATTCGATGAGTTGATTCATATAGTTAGTTATTCTTTTGTTTTCTTATTGTTCTTTTTTGCTTCTCCAAAAAAGAACGAAAAAAGGAGCCCCGAAATCGATTACACCCCGATTTCGGGAAACAGCTATGTGCATCGGTTGTACTACTGTAGCTTCAGCTTTTATAGCAATACTCTTAGGATAGCGGCAGCTTTTAACTATAGCGAAGTTAGCAGAGAATTTACATAAACAAAAACTGAATGAATTTAAATGGATACCTATCGAATGAGCTAGCAAATACAGCCTTTGTTCATGGTTGCTTTCTGTTCCAGGCAAAGCTATTTATTGAGGCGTCTATCTTCAAATCAGAAGCCATTAAATGAAACCAGGGGACTTAAAATGCCGTATTAATGATGAGAAGTAGAATGAAAAAGCAGACTGGTTCCGTGGCGCTGGCCGGCAAAACGGGCGGAGCCATTCGGGTTTGCCTTGATCTTTTTTGTTACTTTTTTGTATCAAGACAAAAAAGTAAATAAAATCATGTTCCTGTATGATAAATATCTCCCACAAATATTTTAATAAACCGCATTTTTGCATTACTAATATAATAACAATGATTCACCCCTACCAATACGTGACTGCCAAAGAAGCTTTATCTATTATTGAAAGCAATACCCGTGTTTTTATACATGGCAGTGTTTGTACCCCTACCTACCTGCTGAATGAACTGGCAAAGGAATGCAGCCGTTTAAAAAATGTTGAACTGGTCTCCATCACGCTGAAAGGAGAACTGGAGCTCATTAAACCGGAGTACAAAGACTGCTTTCACATCAATTCATTATTTGTATCAGCCCCTATCAGGGAAGCAGTGGCTGAAGGCAGGGCCGATTTCATTCCTGTGTTTTTAAGTGATATCCCCTACCTGTTTACAAGTAAACTGCTCGAACTGGATACGGCCATTGTACAGGTATCGCCGCCGGATGCACATGGTTATTGTTCGCTGGGTGTTTCGGTGGATATTGCCCGTGCTGCGGTTGACCATGCCCGCCAAACCATTGCCCTTGTAAATCCCAATATGCCCCGTACCCATGGCGATGGTATGATACATACCGACCGCTTTACAAAAATGGTCTTTCACGAATCAGTTTTGCCGGAAGAAAGTTACAGCAGCAAGGTTGGTAAATCAGAATTGCTGATCGGTAAACATATTGCCGATATGATAGAGGATGGAAGTACCCTGCAGATGGGCATTGGCACCATACCCGATGCGGTGTTATCTTTTTTAAGCAACCATAAAGACCTGGGTGTTCATACCGAAATGCTGAGCGATGGTATCATTGACCTGGTGGAAAAAGATGTGATCAATAACAAGAACAAAGCAAGGCATCCCAATAAAACGGTTACTTCTTTTGCCATCGGCAGCAAAAAATTATACAATTATGTAAATGATAATTCTTCTTTCAATTTCCTGGATATAGCTTATGTAAATAATCCGCATGTGATACGCCAGAATCCCAAAGTGATCGCCATTAACAGCGCCATTGAAGTGGACCTTACAGGCCAGGTTTGCGCCGACAGTATCGGCGACCTTCAATATAGTGGTATTGGCGGCCAGCTGGATTTTATGCGTGGCTCAGCATTAAGTCCCGGTGGTAAACCTATCATTGCATTAAACAGCCGTACAGCTAAAGGCATTCCGAGAATTGTACCATATTTAAAAGAAGGGGCCGGAGTGGTAACTACCCGTGGGCATGTACATTATGTAGTTACGGAATACGGCGTGGCCTTTCTATTTGGGAAGAACTTGAGACAGCGGGCAAAGTCAATGATCGATATTGCTCATCCTGATGACAGGGAAATGCTGACGAAGTATTGTTTTGAGCGATTTAAGATCTTTATACCTGACTAGATAAAATTAATCTTTTAGTTTTTTCATAACCCCGGTTATTTTAGTAGTGCCCGGGTCTTTACAGGCGCAGGTATATTCATACCCGGCATCGCCTAGTGGTTTTGAAATGATGGAGGTTGATATACCGTGATTGTATTTTTTCCTGGCTTTGCTGTTAGTGCCAACCTGCTCCAGTTCATATTCACAGTCACTGATCCATTTTATCCGGAAGTTGATCCATACCCCCGTGGTTTGGTTGGTCTCCACCTGGAATTTCTTTTTTCTTTTGACCAGTATCACATTGTTGGCAGAATCGGTGTAAGTGAATTTTCCTTTATGGTATTGAAGGCAGTTGTTATCCTGGGAATATGAACCCACTGACAAGAATAATAAGACCGATGCAAAAATCAATTGTTTCATTGTATTTATTTTTTACCGCTGAGAACGGGAGTGGCTGAGATTTCGCAGAGAATCTCTGCGTTAACTCCTGTTCTCATTTTCTCTGCAGTTAAGTTAATTCTCCGTTGATCATCACCTTATCAATCAAATTTGTTCCAAAAGAATAAGGCAAATAGGCAATGGAAGGAATGGGTTTGGTGAAAATAAGGTTGGCTTTTTTGCCGATGGTTATGCTGCCCAGTTCTTTTTCCAGCTCCATGGCATAGGCTCCATTGAGGGTTGCCGCATTGATGGCTTCTTCGGGTAGCATCTTCATCTGTATGCAGCTTAAGGCAATAACAAAGTTCATATTGCCGCTTGGCGATGAACCTGGATTATAATCAGTTGCAAGAGCTATCGCACAATTATTGTCTATCAGTTTCCTGGCCGGTTGGTATTGCATCCGCAGGAAAAAAGCGGCGGTTGGAAGCAATGTTCCAATGGTATTTGAGGCGGAAATATTCTTTATATCGGCGTCAGTCATTGTTTCCAGGTGGTCAACAGAAAGTGCATTTAGTTTTATGGCCGATTTGATACCACCGATACTGTTCAACTGGTTTACGTGGAGTTTTGGTTTTAATCCATAGCTCATTCCTGCCCTGCATATAGTTTCCATTTCTGCAGCTGAGAAGAATCCTGTTTCGCAGAAGCAATCAATATAATCGGCGAGTTTTTCTTTTGCAATTACCGGAAGCATTTCATTGATGATGCTGTCAATATATCCCTGGTGGTTTTCTTTATAAGCGACAGGGTATGTATGTGCACCCAAAAAACTTGCTTTAATGCTGAGGTTTGATCTTTCTTTTAATTTTTTTATCACCCTCAGCATTTTCAACTCCCCTTCTACTGTCAAACCGTAGCCGCTTTTTATTTCAACAGCGCCGGTACCAAGTTTAGTAATTTCTTCCAGCCTTTGCCACGCACTGTTGAAGAGTTCATCTTCGCTTGCTGCATTTAGTTTTGCTGCAGAGTTTAAGATGCCGCCACCTTTGGCAGCAATTTCTGCATAACTCATTCCCTTTATCTTATCAATGAATTCCTCTTCTCTTGTTTTGGCAAAGACAATATGCGTATGGCTGTCGCACCAGGTTGGCAGAACAAACTGGTCCTGTGCATCTATAATAAGTTTCGGCAATTGCGGAACTTTCAGTTCCAGCTCATACATGGCGCCATATTCCGCAATGATACCGTTTTCAATCAATACAAAAGCATCATCTATTACAGGCAGCTGGGCTAAAGCAGCACCCCGTAGCAATTCGTTTTGTTCACGAACGTTCACCAACTGTCTGATATGTGTTATGAGCAATGCCGGCATGGTCTATTTTTTAGTAAGCGATATCCTGCTGCGGATAAAATAATCCACCGCATCTGTGTACCTGATCTTTCTTTCGATATTTAAATTTACCGGCCCGATGATGATGGTATCCTGGAATTCGGCCGACCTGTATTTATCAACGCCTTCCCGTTCAATGATGATGGTGAGCCTTACACCCCTCCGCCTGATGGCCACAATTTCAAACTCGTTGCTGTCGAACCGGAGTTTGTTGCCGTTATCATAAATGTACATCGCATATTTTTCTGTTACCTGCTTTCCATCAGCGCCGGTATTAATAAAACTGAACATCAGCGAATCCTTCATATCCACAATTTCAAGTTTGCTTTGAAAGGTGAGCTGCGATGTTTCGGCAGTATAAACCATGGTACCGCCCCAGTTACCCGCCAGGTCCTTAAGGTCTTTATAGGTTAAGCTTCCTCCTTCTATCTGCGCCAGGGAAGAAAATGAAAACCCAAGGAACAATATGCCGAGAATGATCTTCATACATTTATTTTTCAAGCGAAAAAGAATAAGGAACATCTGCATTGGAAGCGCCCCAGGCCTTACCCGGTTCATTCCCCATATTTATTTTAAGGCTACCGCCTTTTAAAATATCAAAATGGTCCAGCCAGTTCTTAGTATATGCTTTACCATCTTTACTGACTGATTGCACATATTTATGCTGAGCGCTGTTTTGCGGAGCTTCAATCACAAATTTTTTCCCGCCTTCTAAATTTAAAATTAGTTTTTTAAAAAGCGGCGCACCCATCACATACTGGTTGCTGGCCGGGCATACCGGGTAAAAACCCATCGCCGAAAAAATATACCAGGCGCTTGTCTGGCCATTATCTTCATCGCCACAATAACCATCGGGTGTTGGTTTGTACATCCTGTTCATTACCTCACGTGCCCAATACTGTGTCTTCCAGGGCTGGCCTGCATAATTATATAAGTAGATCATGTGCTGGATAGGCTGGTTGCCATGTGCGTATTGCCCCATACCTGCGATCTGCATTTCCCTTATCTCATGAATGGTGCCGCCATAATAAGTATCATCAAAAGTTGGCGCCATCGAAAATACAGAGTCAAGCATTTTACAAAACATGGCTTTACCTCCCATCAGGTCAATCAACCCCTGCACATCATGAAAAACACTCCAGCTATAATGCCAGCTGTTGCCTTCGGTAAATGCATCGCCCCATTTCACCGGGTTAAAAGGTGATTGAAATGTACCATCCTCATTTTTCCCCCTCATCAGTTTGGTTTCCGGATCAAACAGGTTTCGATAATTCAAACAGCGTTTTGCATAAAGTTCTATTTCTTCTTTTGGTTTATTCAATGCTTTGGCCAGTTGGTAAATGGCAAAATCGTCGTAAGCATATTCCAGTGTACGTGCCGCATTTTCGTTGATCTTTACATCGTAGGGCACATAACCGAGTTTATTATAGTAAGCCACACCTTTGCGGCCTACTGCACTCACCGGTCCTTCATTATTTGCACCATGCAGTAAAGCCTGGTACAGCGTTTCAATATCGTATCCCCTCAACCCTTTTAAATAAGCTTCACTTACCACCGATGCCGAATTGTTGCCGATCATGATATCGGCATAACCCGGGCTGCTCCACTCGGGCAACCAACCTCCTTCTTTATAATCATTGATGAGCCCTTCCTGCATTTCTTTATTTATAGAAGGGAATAATACATTGAGCAGCGGATACAATGCCCGGAATGTATCCCAGAATCCGGTGCCGCCATACATATAGCCCGGCAATATCTTTCCGTTGTAGGGACTATAATGCACAATTTGCCCCTTAGCATCTATCTCGTACAATTTATTGGGGAACATTACCGTGCGGTAAAGACAGGAATAAAAAGTACGCATTTGTTCATCGGTGCCGCCTTCAACCTGCACAGCATTCAAAACTTTTTCCCATTTGTTCTTATTCGCTGATCTCAGTTTTTCAAAACTATCATTACCCAGTTCCTTTAAATTCTGTTCGGCCTGTTCAAAGCTGATGAATGAGGATGCCACCCGGCAGTTTATCTTTTCGCCTTTACGGGTTTTAAAACCTACAACCGCCAGCGCATGTGAGTTGGTTATTTCAAGTGAGTCAATGAATGCACCTGTCTCACTTACCGTTTTTTCATAAGCAAAGGCCTTATCAAAATAGATAACGAAATAATTTTTGAAATTCAAAAGCTTGCCACGGCTGTAGCGGGTGCTGTAGCCAATGATCTTGTTCTCCGCAGGGATGATCTTTACAAAAGAGCCCCTGTTAAATGCATCCACAATAAATGAGGAGCTGTCCGACTGTGGAAAAGTGAATTGAAAGCGGGCGGCACGTTCGGTTGCCGTTAACTCAGTGGTAATATCTGCATCGGCTAAATACACTTTATAATAGTATGGCCTTGCTTCTTCGGCTTTGTGAGAGAACCAACTGCCCCGCTGCTCTTCCTTCCACTTCATTCCAATGGATGGCATGATGGAGAACTGGCCGTAATCATTCATCCATGGTGAGGGCTGGTGTGTTTGTTTGAATCCAACGATTTTTTCTCCACTATACATATATTGCCATCCATCTCCATTCTTATTGGTCTGTGGTGTCCAGTAATTCATTCCCCATGGTGTACCAATAGCAGGATAAGTATTACCATTGGAAAGATCGGGTTTAGAGTATGTACCCATTAATGTATTCACCAGGTCGACCTTAGCCATATTTTGTGCCTGCATGAACAGGCAGTTGAAACCAAGGATCAGCAGCAGTTTTATTTTTTTATTCATATTGACTTTCACAGTACCTGTTTACAAATTTTCAAAAACCGAGGTAGAAAATTTTTCCAGTGAAGGGTCCCGGGCTCCCATTAAAAGTAAGACAGAATCACCGGATAAATGCGGCCTCACTGTTTCTAAAAAAGAGTTCCGGTCTTCTATAAAAAAAGCGTTCTTACCCGTTGCTTTAATATCATTGATGAGATCACCGGCGCTTATATCCTTTACCGCCGTGCCGCCTGCATAAAATATCTCACTCATCCAAATCTCATCCTGCGGCCTTAGGGCTGCCGATATCTCTTTCACAAAATCGTTTCGTAAAAAACGGGTTGGCCCATAACCATGCGGCTGGAACCAGGCCACCACTTTACCGGCCACCGGCTGGCAGGCTTTAATAGCAGCAGCACATTTTACCGGGTTGTGAGCATAGTCATCAATTACCCAAATACCATTCTTATTTCCCAATACCTGGTTACGGCGGTAAATGCCTTCATAGTTTTTTAAAGAAGCAGCACAGGATTGCAGGTCAACGCCTATCTGATTAGCTACTGCAACTGCGGCGAGGGCATTCTCCATATTGTGCTTTCCAATAGTAGTTATGTTGAATGTTGAACCTACCTGTCCGGTAGGCAGGTGTTGTATGTTGAATGAAATACTAAAGCCTTCTTGTTTGAAATCGGTCGCAATATACCCGGCTTTTAAATTTTCATCAGTTGAGAAATCCTGATCTATGTTTTGAGAGAGCTGTTTTGCCAAAACATTCGATTGGTTGACGATGAATTTTTTACTGTTGTTTTTGAAAATGCTGAAGATGTTCATCAGTTCATTGATCTCCTGGTGGTCTTTATCTACGTTCAATAATAAGCCGATCTCCGCTTCGTACTGAACTATGCTGCCATCACTTTCATCCGCTTCAATGACCAGCCACTCCCCTGTCCCTACTTTTGCATTACCAATCTTCCCTTCTTTAATGATACTCACCAGGCCTGCACCGCTAATGATGCTGGGCTGCAAGCCTGCATGGTCGAGTATATCAAAAAGCATGGCTGAAGTTGTGCTCTTACCCGACGTTCCGCCAACAGCGATCGTTTTTTTGCTTTTGGCAATAAGTGCCAGCAATTCGGAACGTTTGATGATTGGAATATTCAGCTGCTTCGCTTTCTGCACTTCAATAACGGTATCCTCAATGGCGGTTGAAACAACAACAAGGTCTGTTTCATGTGTAATACCTTCCCCGTTCTGCAGAAAACATTGTATTCCTTCTGCTTCCAGCTTTTCTTTTGTGTCGTTAAATTCTCCCTCCTTAAAATAGCGGTCGCTGCCGCTTACTTTTTTTCCGATACCTGCCAGGTATTGTGCAATAGCGCTCATACCCACACCGGCAATACCAATAAAAAAAACGTTTTTAAAGCCGGTTATATCCTTCATGTTATGGTTTGAAGTTTTGACGGATGCAATGTACGGTAAGCGATCAAAAAACTTGTTGCCATAAGGATGGCGCCTAAATAGAATGGTGCACCCGGTAAATAAACCGGGGCATCGCTATGCGTAAAATAAAAGAAGAGGTTGTTCATCACAAAGGGGCCAATAATGGCAGCCAGGCTCATAGTACTGGTAATGGCACCCTGCAGTTCGCCCTGTGCATTTGGTGGAACCCTTCCGGCCATCACAGCCTGAAGCGCAGGTTGTGCAATGCCGCCGAGGCAATAAGGAACAAGAAATGCAAACATCATCCAGCTTTGTGTAGCCAGGCCAAACAACAACATGCCTACCGAATAACAGGCAAGGCCATAGTACAAACTTCTCTCACTTCCTATTTTGGGGTTGATGACCCTTGTGAGCCCTGCCTGCACCAATGCAACCAATACACCAACCACGGCGAGAGATAACCCAACCATACTTTCGCTCCAACTAAAACGGTGAATGGTAAAATAACTCCAGTTGCTCATGATGGCGTGGGCGGCAATGTACAATAATAATATGCTGATAATAAGCGGAACAACAGAAGGGAATTTCATGAGCGACATCAAAGAGCCAGCGGGGTTTGCTCTCTTCCACTCAAATTCCCTGCGATTTTCTTTTTTCAGCGATTCGGGCAGAATAAAAAATCCATAGGCCCAGTTAAGCAATGCCAGTGTTGCTGCTGCATAAAATGGCGCCCGTTGCCCCAGGCCACTCAATAAACCACCCAGCAGCGGGCCAATGATGAATCCCATGCCGAAAGCAGCTCCCAGCATTCCGAAATTCTTTGCCCGGTTTTCAACATTACTAATGTCGGCAATGTATGCAGCAGCAGTAGTAAAACTTGAACCGGTAATACCGGCAATGATCCTGCCTATAAAAAGCCAGGCATATGTAGGCGCCAGCGCCATAAAAATATAGTCAATGCCAAAACCGAACAAGGAGCAAAGCAACACAGTCCTTCTTCCATACTTATCGCTTAGGTTGCCGAGTATTGGTGCAAAAACAAACTGGGTGACAGAATACGCAACGGTAAGATAACTGCCGTATTTGGCAGCCGTACTGATATCAACATTGTTGAGTTTGGAAATAAGCCCCGGCATTACGGGTATGATGATGCCAAAACCGATCACATCAATAAGCAGCGTGATGAATATAAATCCTACAGCAGCATTCTTTGTTGAAGCCATTTGTTATTTTCTTAATTACTGTTTCTTCTTTTCAATTTTAAAAGGATGGGCTTCCGTGGTGAGCACTACTTTCTTAAGATTCAACATTGATTCAGGTGCAAAGATGAGGTAAGCGTATTTTAATGTTTCACCAAAAAAGAAACTTTCCATTGAGTTTTCTCTTTCAAAATTGAGGACACTCTTTAACGAAGCGAACGCCACATCAGTTTTACAAAGGTCAATGATACTTTCCACCATCACTTTACCCTGCCACAGGAATTTTAACTGACCGGTGAGGCGGTACAGGTAGAAACAACTTTCCAGGTTCTCGGGTCGCAGGATATAATAAGCGCTGGTGATGCTGTCCTTTTTGAAATCGAATTCCTCCGGCTCAATGTTAAAGCGTGTCCACATATAATAATTCGCTTCCTGTATTTCCCTACCCGTTTCAATATCGCCTGCAAAAGCACAAAGGCCTGCATAAAAAGCTTCCAGGGCGCCGTATCTTGTTCCTATGACTTTTCCTGTGTTCATATTTACCTGGTGCATGAACCACCCATGATCGGTTTTACTGACCAGGTATTTTTTTATGGCCCTGTTATGCGTATCAAATGCCATTTTAAAATCATTATCACCAAAGAGCAGCCAGCTTTTGTATAAATACTCATAGTATGAATCAATATAAGCGCCGATATGACTCCTGCTGTTTACCCATTTACCTGTATTCACATCTATCTGCTCTCCCACCAGGCCAATCTTGCTTCTTTTATTGTACACATACATGATGGCTTTTTTTGCTGCCGCATAATATTTATTCTTTCCGGTAAGCTTCGATAACTTTCCAAATTCCATCATCAGTGTTCCAATCTCTGCCGGGTTGTTGATGCCATCCCTTGTTTTACCGGTCTGAAGATGCACATACCTGTATGGCATTCCTGTTGGCGTGTTAAAAGCAGGCATCAGCCGGTTACCCAGGTCTTCGGCAAGCGTTAAGAATTTTTTATTACCATCCAGTTCATAAGCGGTCAATAGTCCGGCAAGCAGGCGAATGGTTATTTCAAATACCTGTACATCGTTATCAATATTGAAATCGAGTTTGGCCAGTATAAGTTCTTTGGCTTCTTTAGCTTCATCTTTCAGTGCCAGTAAAGTAAAAGTATCAAATGCATCAACCGGGGTCATCAGCATTGATGTGTTGTACCAGATCTTCGGTTCCTTTGTCAATGGCTTAAGGTCATCTGCTCCCCAGGCATGATCTTTATATCCTTTCCAGGCGTGTTTTGCAGCATCCTTTACTTTACTGCACATTTCCCGTTTAAGTTCTTCGGAAAACGGGGCATCCTTTTGTGCAAAAAGACTGAATGAATAAAATGCCGTAACAGTGGTAAGTAATAATTTGTTCTTTATCATGAATATTTTGCTATTGGGTAAAGATAAATATAAAGTTGGCTGTATAACAAAAGGAGCCCATCACTGGACTCCCTTATTCCCAAAAATTATTTCTAACCAAGTATAGAATAGACGCCTCTCTCATCAAAGCTTATCCTGCTGAGGCAATTTAGGGTACCTGTATTGAAGAAAACCTAAGGTCAGGCGGTCTTTTTGCCCATACCCATAACCATCGCAACAACGGCACCCACAATTGCAGTCATTACTGATGAAGCCACAACATCGGTTGCCATGGCCGTTTTACTCATCACATTGGTTGTAGCATAGATCATGCTATCATAACCAACTCCAACAAGCACTCCTACAATTCCGGCAGTTACGAAACCACCCGCCATTGAAGTAACATTACCCTTAAGTAAAATGTAGGCAATGAGAAATCCCATAGCCAGGTTACCTATAGCCAGGTATAGGAATTCAGGCTCCCTGAATACATTACCTGCTGCTCCAGGATGGCCTTCCATAAAACTCTTTAACAGCATTCCATAAATCACCCAGCCTAAAAGAAAGAAGAGAACTCCTCCAGTTATTCCGCCAATGACCCATTTTTTAATGTCCATAAGTTAAGTTTTTGGTGAGGTTAAATTATAAATATCATCCAAAGTAATATTTAGTTTACCCAAATGCAAGCGGGTAATGGGTAATCATTTCCACATTTGGGTGAAAACTGTTAGTAACCCCTAAAGGCTGTACAACTATTTGTAATGTGGGGGCTATTTTTTGGAAAAGGACTTGTCGAGCTGTTTGCCGGCAAAATACCCGATTGCGGCCCCAAAAACAGCCCCTGCCAGCAACCAGATCGCATCGTCAAAAGCAAAAAATGCTATCCCCATACCAAGAATACCACAGACAATCATGGCAATTAAAACGGCACTCCTGTTTTTCTTTGCCTTTTCTGCATTGGGTGGTGGCTTATAATCATGATGATGTTTCCTTGTTTTAGATTTCGGCATATTTTTTATTTTGAATGTACGAAAATTTATTGTTCATTTTAAAATTAAGAAAGAAGTTTTAATTGTTTCACATAATCATACTGCAGGTCTTCATGCATGGTTGCCACTGATTTGGTTATTTTCTTTAATTGATTCTGGTAGATGTTTCTGATGACCGGGTTCGTTTCCATGGGCACACCTGATGCTTTCAACCGGGAACAAAAAGAGAGCAGCAGGTCTGCTTCGGCTTCTGTTGAAGCAATGTAGCGGGTATGTTTATTTACAAACCGCAGTATTTTTCTCAGGCTCTTCTTTACAAAATACACATTCGATTTATTGATCTCATCAAACTGTGCCTGTATCTCTTTTTTTATGTTTTCTATATAGGCACGCTCATCAAAAGATTCAAACAGCAGGTAAGTGATCAGTTCCTTGTTCTCCTTTTTAAATTTGGCAAGCCGTATACATACTTCCATCAACTGTTCGGGTGAAGAGTTATTCAGTTCGGTTTTTAGTTCCGGGATGGTTGCTGCTTTCATCTTGCTAAAATAACCTGTTTTGAAACATACACAGAAAGAACATTAAAATACTTATATTCAATATTGAAAAAATAAGCTATGACGTCAAAAAGAAAATTGCCTTCGCCTATCACCATCCTGATGGCTGTCATCATTATTGCGGCCCTTGCCACCATTGTGATACCGGCCGGGCAATACAGCAGGCTTTCTTATACCGAAGGAGACAAGTTTACATTCATCACAAAAGATGGTGAATCTTCGCTGCCATTTACACAACATACACTGGACAGCCTGGGCATAAAAATTTCACTGGATAAATTTAAGAGCGGTGCCATAAGAAAACCTGTTTCTGTTCCGGGAACTTATCAGACCATTGCAAGGAACAGGCAGGGGTTAATTGAAATACTACAGGCGCCCATAAAAGGCGTCTACGATTCCATTGATATCGTATTCTTCATACTGGTCATTGGAGGTTTCATGAGCGTTTTTAATGAATCGGGAGCTATGGTAAGGGGATTGACAGCGTTGTCGTATAATATGAAGGGTAAAGAAACATGGCTCATCATCATACTTACATTCCTGTTCTCATTCGCAGGCGCTTCCTACGGCATGGCTGAAGAGACCCTGGTGTTTTACCCGGTAATAGTTCCATTATTTTTAGCTGCGGGTTACGATCTTTTAGTTCCTGTTGCGGTAATTTTTGCCGGAGCCCAGATCGGTTACCTGGCATCTTTTACAAACCCTTTCTCCACCATAATCGCTTCTAATGCGGCAGGTGTAAACTGGACCGAAGGGCTGGCCGAACGTATCATCATGTTTGTAATTACTACTGCTGTAACCATCTGGTACATTAGCCGGTATGCTAAAAAAGTTAAGGCCGACCCGACTGCATCACTCGTTTACAAAACTGACGGAGCGATCATTTCGCCCTACCCTTCAATTAATACGAGCAACAATACTGATAGTGATACGAGGCTCTCCAGCAAAACAAAATTATTACTGGTCATCTTTCTCTTCACTTTTTTAACAATGATAGCCGGGGTGGTGTTTTTTGAATGGTGGCTTTTGGAGATGACTACATTATTTTTAGCATCTTCCATTTTATTGGCTATCATTTTGAGGCTTAATGAATCTGTTTACATCAAACAATTCATCACCGGTGCAGAGAGTTTATTAAGCGTAGCCATGATCGTAGGTGTGGCCAGGGGTGTTACCATTATCTTAAATGAGGGTCATATCAGTGATTCCATTTTATTTTATTCGGCCAAACTTGCCGGCAGTATGCCCCCGGCTTTATTT
The DNA here is from genome assembly GCA_044222465.1 of Ferruginibacter sp. Classification (GTDB taxonomy): domain Bacteria; phylum Bacteroidota; class Bacteroidia; order Chitinophagales; family Chitinophagaceae; genus Ferruginibacter. The sequence goes on along the minus strand of JBGANE010000007.1, from coordinate 67,234 downwards.
ATTGTACTCATGCTTTTCCTGTACATGCTTTTTACATTGTTCATTTCCTCTTCATCAGGCATGGCCGTACTCACCATGCCCATCATGGGTGCATTGGCTGTTTTGGTAGATGTGCCGGGCAGGGAGATTGTTAATGCCTACTTATTTGGTATGGGTATCATGAATTTTATAACCCCAACGGGATTGATATTACCCTCGCTGGCACTGGTAAATGTGAGTTTTAAAACCTGGTGGCGTTTTATTTACCCGCTTATTATATTACTCATCATTATCTGCGCCATCTGCCTTTCGGTTGGTATATTCTATAAGTAAAACAGCAGTAAGGAAAGTATCAGGAGAGTGTTTTGAATAATTTACCGATCATGGTACCATTATAGTAAACCTGCATGGTATAATTTCCCTTTTGGTAAGTATCCGCCTTTAAAGAAAAATACAAGCGCTTAGGTTCGCCCTTTGAGTAATTAAAGTTCAGTTTATAAGAGTATAATTTTTTGCCTTCGGGTGTACTAAATGATCCTGATTCCCATTCCGAATTCTTTAAAACACGTCCGTCGGGCTGTTGAACCACTACTATCACTTCTGCACTACTAAGCTGGCTGTTGTTGTTGGTAACCGTAAAAGCACCAACCAGTTTCTTTGTCTGATCGGCAAAAAAAGTTTCCGATTCCTTTTCGTCATTTACTGTTATTGCCGAAAGTTTCATTTCGGATGCAGTAAAGACCGAATAGGCAGGGTTGCTTTTTTCAACAGCTACATTGTTTTCTGCATTCCCCTGCTTTATATTTTTCTCTGAACCCTTTTCTGTTTTTTGTACCTGGTCAAGTATCTCAGTGAGTTTTTTATTTTCCGAATCTACTACCTGGTTCTTATCCCTCATATCATCGGCCTTATTCTGCAACTCCCCAATCTTCTTCTTGGCCATATCTATATCGGCATAATTATTATTGCGCCTGTTTAAGATAGCGGTTATTTCACCGCTTAGCCTGTAAAACTCGGCTAACTTAATGTCGAGTTGTTTTTTTAAAGAATCAGAGTTGAGTAAAGTCGAATCGAGTTGAGTATCCAGTTTGTACAAAGTTTCATTATATACTTTTTGCAAAGAATCCCGGATACGGTTGGCCAAGGCGTTGGAGTCGGTAATGACCAGTTTTGCAGCAACCTTGAATTCATCATTTTTATTGTAGAAGCGATAGCCCCATGTCCATATTAAAACAAACGATACTAAGACCAACAATAATGATACGAGGAGTAATATTAATGATCTGGCATCTCTCATAGGCTAATCATATAAATGTCATGAATTGTTGAAGAGGAGGGTTGATAGGAACATTAATTGGAAGAATTTTGATTAACATAGGCAGTGATCCAACCCACTGCACCGTTCTTAACCAGGTAGAAACTCTTTTTTTCATAGACACTTTCAAATTGCCGCATGATTTTCAATAAAAGGCCGGTTCCTGCCAGCAGTGATCTCTGATCAAATACCTGGTTTACCCTTTTTACTTCCTTTGCAATCGCATCCATATCCAGTGTTTTGTCATCTAAGGTTTTTAAGATATTGTTATCTGCTAAAGAGCTATGATTTTTTAACAACCTCTCATTAAAACTCAAAACCTCCTCATAAGTTACCGGGACCACTGAATTACCTATCAGTTCAGGGTACATTAAAGTAGCCAGTGACCAGGCTATTCCCCCACTGAAAGCCACATTGTCACTTACCGGGTAAGAACCACTTTCATTAACTGCATATATAATTTCATTATTTTCTGCTCCTGCAAGTACACGGGCCAAATGTTTATTATAATTTTCCAGGCTATTGTCTCCCTCCAATCTTTTTTCAACAGCATTGCTTGTACTTTTTGTGCCCCAACTCAATTGAAAGAGTTTAAAATCCTTTGTGTTATCATTAGGAAAGAACCCACCCTTTGTATTTCCGCTTCCAATATCGATGAGGAAAGTATTATAGCGCCTTGAATCAGGTACAATACCAAGATGAGAAAGACGGGCCTCTTCTTTTACATCAATTACACTGACCTTTCTTTCGGGTTCATTGAAATTAAACCTGAATGCATTCGTAAGCTGATCTACCCAGGTAAGTTTATTTTCTTTTACTGCCTGAATATTTACCCCGCTGCTGATTGCAGTGAAAATATGATTGGCCGGGATGGAATAGTTCTTCAATGCCATGTCGTATAAACTGTTCAATGCAGCCAATGTGGCCTGGTAAGTGGCCTGGGTGAAGGAAATAAAATCGGTATTCACCGTTGTGTCCTTCATCACATTCAAAGAACCATTTTGAAGGGCCGTTTTTTCTATTTCCACCAAACTCATCTTTACTCCTTTTGAACCCACTTCAATACCGGCAAAGACAACAGAATTACCGTATTTCTTTACATAATTATTTTGAGCAGAGAGAAGGAGCGAATTAAATAACAGGGTAATGATTACCAGATAAAAGGATTTTGTACAACTACGCATGATATGCCTCTAAATTTTAATAAAATTACTAAATTAAAACATTGACTTTCCGGCCATTGTTTCATTGTGAAAAAAATGTGACAAACCCTTTAAAAACACGGTGAAGGCATTTATGCTTTTTTATAATCTTTTTAAAATACCGATATCAATAAACCCTGTATTAATAGATGATCATTGGGCTTTTTTTAGAGCAAACACATGACCATGATTCTATATTTATTAGCTTACTAACCACAATTAATTTATATATAACGGAGCAAATAGCAGTTGCAGTTTTTTTGAAGAATTCTTGCATGGACAAACTATTATTTTTATCTTGCACCTGATCCTACACCTCTGACAATACTCACACCCCCAGGATTCAACTTTTTCAGTGATCCTCTATTTTACGAAATCCTTCATTTTATTTTTTAATCAATTTTAACCGTAGGTTATGAAAAAGTTCTATTCACCTCTGCTTGCAGATGTATTAACTGCAATTGGGCTGATCGCCTGCTTCTATGCTGCTATGGCATTAGTTGCTTACCTGGCATGGTAAAACTGAGCATTTAGTGGAAAAAATTAATTCCTTATGCAGACATGGGTTTGCATAAGGAATTTTATTATCTAAACCGGCGATAAGTTTAAAGCAGGATGAGTTTTTCCATAATATCGCCTTGCCTGATATCATCAATGATATCCACCCCTTCAATAATTTTCCCAAAACAGGTATGAACCCCATCGAGGTGTTTTGTGTTTGTACGGTTATGGCAGATAAAAAACTGGGAACCCCCGGTATTTAAACCCCGGTGCGCCATGGAAATGACTCCACGATCATGGGTCTGCTTAGTTCCTTTCAATTCGCAATTGATAGTGTAACCCGGCCCACCTGAGCCGGTTCCGTTTGGACAACCACCCTGTATCATAAAACCAGGAATCACCCGGTGAAAACTAAGCCCGTTATAAAAGCCTTCTGTAATTAACTTTTTAAAATTGGCCACTGCTATGGGGGCATCATCATCATACAATTCAAATTTCATTACTCCTTTGTTGGTGTGAATTTCACCCTGCGTAAGTTTTACTTCACTCATTCTTTGATATTTTGATTAATAATATTCTGCGAAAGTAACATTTAGATACGATTATCAAATAATCACTGCCTGTTTACCGATAAGCGTTAATTTTAAATCAGTTTACTAACACGTAATGATAAAAAAGAATACCAACCTGGTTCTGGCAACAATTGTTATTGCCCAGTTTCTGTGTACATCGCTCTGGTTTGCCGGTAATGCTATTCTTTCAGACCTTGTTAAAGACCTTGAACTTAGCAAGACAGCCTTAGGCCATATTACCTCTGCTGTTCAGTTCGGGTTTATTATTGGAACACTGGTTTACGCTGCATTAATGATTGCCGACCGCATTTCACCATCACTTGTTTTTTTTATCAGCGCTGCTCTAGGTGCTTTGTCAAATTTCAGTATTACGCTGGGAGAACATAACATTAGCAGTTTAATGGTGCTGCGTTTTTTAACCGGTTTTTTCCTGGCAGGCATTTACCCGGTTGGAATGAAAATAGCTTCCGACTATTTTGAAAAAGGATTAGGAAAAGCATTGGGCTTTCTCGTTGGAGCATTGGTTGCAGGTACTGCATTTCCCCACCTGCTTAAAAGTTTTACAGTTGCACTTCCATGGAAAACGGTTTTGCTCTTTACATCGGGATTGTGTTTTAGCGGGGGTGCGTTAATGTTTTTACTAGTCCCCAATGGTTCTTATCGAACAAAAGGGCAGTCGCTGAATTTTACAACCATATTTAATGTTTTTAAGACCCCGCCTTTTCGCTCTGCTGCTTTTGGGTATTTTGGACATATGTGGGAATTATATGCATTCTGGGCATTTGTTCCTGTGATATTAGCGACCTATAAAACTTTGCATCCTGCTGATAATTTTAATATCCCTGTCTTATCCTTTTCAATCATTGCTGCAGGTGGCCTGGCTTGTGTTGTAAGCGGTTATCTTTCGCAAGTATTTGGAGTTAAAAGAACGGCTTTCGCTTCCTTGTTCTTATCCGGGTGTTGTTGTATTGTATCTCCCCTGATTTTCTATCTTCCTGCAGTACCGTTCCTTACATTTTTAATTTTTTGGGGACTTGCAGTAATAGCGGACTCACCCTTATTCTCTACACTGGTAGCTCAAAATGCAGTGCCAACGATCAAAGGCACTTCCCTTACGATGGTAACCTGTATCGGTTTTTCCATCACAATCATCAGTATTGAATTGCTCAATTATTTATCTGGCTACATTGATACCAGGTTCCTGTTTCTATTCCTGGCACCAGGGCCCTTAATCGGTTTGATTTATATGCTCAGGTCGAAACAAAAAGTATAGATCCTTACTCTTTGCCGGGAGATAATTCATCATACAGGTCAATGAACTGCTGCCCTACTCTTTTAAAATTATATTTTGCACTTGCTGCTTCAGCGATCGTATTTTTATCAAAAGTATTTTTCTGAGCAATAAATGCACTTAGTTTTTCAGCTAAAGCTGAAGCGGCATTTTCTTTTACAAAAATTCCATTTCTCCCTTCCTCAATCAATTCATGAAAGACTTCAATATCACTTACAATAACCGGAACACCGCATGCATTAGCTTCAATCAATACACAACCAAAGGTTTCAAAACGGGAATACAATACCAGTGCATCGGATTGTTGCATGGCTTTTGCCAATTCGGGCTGTGGTACTTCTCCTTTTAAAAATACACAACCTTCGAGGCCCAACTCATTGATCATTTGCTGATACTTTGATCTTACAGTTCCAAATACATTCATCTCAAAATCAACGTTGTTTTTTTTCAAAATGCTTAGCGCCTGAAAAATTGCTTCCACATTTTTTTGCCAGGTCATATTTGATACATGAATGAACCGTGTTGTTGCAACAGGCTCTTTACCTACCGGCAAGAAAATACCTGTATTAACCACATTTGGTATCACCCTATAATTTGTAACAGGAAATTGTTTCTTAATGGCATTGCCTAAGTATTCAGAGACTACCGTTATTGCAGAAGCATTTATCAATACCTTTTTCAACCACCTCCGATAGATAAAGGAAAAACTATGAAGCCTGCTATCGGCATTGGGTAAATAACCTGTCCAATGCTCAGATACAATGAACCGAATATTCCATTGGCGCTGCATCCATAACGCAAGCGGCCCTGCCTTCATACCCACATGCACATGAACCAACTGTGGTCTTCCGTTTGCAGCAACATACTCCTTTATAACATTTTGATATAGCCGGTTATATTTCCGCTGAGAAAAATATTTATCGAGAATAGAGATACCTGTTTTTGCAGAATTGTAATAAATGATTTCTTCGGTTAAATTGCCGGTGACATTTTTTTCTATCACCGGTTCTTTACCGGAAATTGAAACGTCCTTTATTACACAGATAACATAAACGGAACAATAATTGGCAACAGCCCTTGCATGGCGCTGAATGAAATCGCCGTCAAAATTATCCATGCGGTTTGGATACCAGCTTGCTAACCAAAGTACATTTTTCAAACAAAATTATTTAGCCAGGATCATAATTGAATAACCACCCCACTTTTTTACACTCCAGTCTTTATTTATTGCAAAGGAAAAATTTCTTAATGTTTTCTTTACCCAGCGTTTAAAAGAATCTGCCGGTTGTGTGTCAACAACAGGTTTGGTATAAACCCAGTCTATTATTGTATAGCCCGTATCATGGAGGCTCCATTCTGCCATCTCTTTTGTAAAGTAATGAATATGGCCAACAGATTTTCGCTGCTGTAACATAACGTGGGGTTTCAATACAGTTCTACCCGACAGATCCAACGGAATATGAAAAACAAAATGCCGACCCTTTGGCCTTAGCTTCCTGAGAAACCCATAATAATCATCTACATGTTCTACCACGTCGATTATCATTAAAAGATCGGCTGATATTTCATTTTCAGCAAGCAGGTCTTTATTAAAATACTGAATGCGTTCTGTTGAATTCTTTGTTGCAAGATCAATGGCCTGGGGTGATATGTCATAACCAGTCAATTTTTTTATTTCCGGGTTTGTTCTTGCCAGCTCTGCCAGGTTAGCCCCTGCTCCACAGCCCACTTCAATTACATTGGCGGGGCGGATATTGTTTTTTTGTAACAATCCATTTATAATAGCAGCCTTCCAGGGAGCATCCTGCACATCCCATTCAGGGTTATTTTTAAAATACTCCCCATTCAAATACATATCGTTGCTGCTAACCTGCATATCAGTCTTTAAAATAACCTGGCAATATTTTTTTCATGTTCTTCCAGTCAGCAATCTTAAAAATAAAAAACTCACGCATTTGCGTATGGTATTCCTTATTAAAAATGATCAAAACATACAACTGGTAAACAATATATCCTATACTACTCATTAAAGCCGCTGCATTGATACCATAGACCGGTATAAAAATACTATCTCCAACTATAATAACCCCGAGAGCAAGAAATGACCCTATAATATTTACTTTCATCCTGTTCTTGCCTGCATAGTATGCTGTTAAAGTAAATAAGCCCGACAAAGATAAAATACCCGGTATCAGCAATACAAAAGGCTGGTACATTTCCACAAAGTCTTTTCCAAAAATAAAAGGGAATAGCCATTTGCCCATTATCACCAATAACAGGCAGGCCAGAACATACAGCCAGAAAACAGTTCTTGATAGCATCGTCAATAAGCTATTTATCTTTTCTTTTTGGCCGCCTGCCGTTAGTGGAAAAACAGCGCTGGCAAGAATTGTTGGAAGTATGAAGAACAACTGGCCAATTTTTGAAACCTGTATATAATTACCAAGCTGAACAGGGGTACAATATTTTTCGACAAACCAATAATCTATACGATATAAAAGAAAGAAAATGATATTTGCCAGGTAAGCCATCATGCAATAGCGGAATAACAGCCTGAACTCTGCAACAGATAAAAACCACGACTGTTTCATGTTTACATATTTTGAAACAAGAATTACAGCCAAACAAACTCCCTGCACTAAAAAAGAACCAAAGTACAGGTAGAAGTAATTAGCATCTGTAATTCCCTCGATTATTGACCGGCCATTATAAGGCAATAAAACAATTAAGATGAGAGCAATGACAATACTCACCAGGTTAGGTAACATGAAATCATTCTTTGCATAAAATATCCCTGTACAATATGCAGTAAGCAGGTTGCCACAAATAAAAGTTGTGGAAGAAACAAGTAAAAACTGTTTACCAACCCCGGTATAAGTCATTTCACCTGTAAAAGACAGCAAGGCAAATATGAGAATGCCTACAAGTAATGACCATGATATAGAAAAGCTGAAAAGTTTGTTTATGGAAAGTTTTTCACCGGCAGCAAAATAGGTGATCCCGGATTCGATACTAAAGCTGATAAAAAGTACAACAAACGAATAGATACTGCTGATATAATAAATAGAACCGCTTGTTGCGGCCAGGAAATGACGGGCAATCAGAATATTGATGATAAAGACCGTAGCATAATACAAGCCCCTCCACAATATGCTTTGAAATAAGGTTCTACCTGCCTGCATACCGGTTAGTAATGATGTTGGAAAAATAATCTGCAGTCAAAATCATATATTTGAGTAACTCAAATTTAGCTGAATAGTCCAGTAAAAAATAAAAAACAATTGACGACCTGATTATGGCATTATTGCGCAAGATAAATTCGAAAGCCAAAACAGAGATCAACACCGGTTTTGGAACAAATGCCTCCGATTATGGCGGACGCTTTGTGAATAAGGATGGTAAACCCAATATTGAGATACGTGGCATTGGTTTTTTAGGTCGCATCAGCTGGTATCATACTATGCTTGCCTTGCCAAGATGGAAGTTCCTTATCATTCTTTTTTCTTTTTATCTTATTATAAACTTTGTTTTTGCATGCATTTATTATTTTGTGGGTGTTGAATATTTAAATGGCATTTCAAGCTTGTCTGAGTGGGGAAAGTTCGGGTCGGCTTATTTTTTCAGTGCACAAACATTCACAACAGTTGGCTATGGGCATATAAGCCCCGAAGGGTTTTTAACCAGTTTTATTGCCGCCACGGAAGCCCTGACAGGACTGCTTAGTTTTGCCATTGCCACTGGTTTATTTTATGGCAGGTTTAGCAAACCTACTGCATATCTTAAATTTTCAGACAATGCCATCATTGCACCTTATAAAGACATTACCGGGTTAATGTTAAGAGTGACGCCGTATAAGAATACCACACTTACCGATGCAGAGGCAAAAGTCACTTTGGGAATGGTAGTAGAAGAACAGGGAAAAATGATCAACCGTTTCTTTCCGCTTGAATTGGAGTTTGACAAGGCCAATGCGCTCACTTTGAACTGGACGATCGTCCATCCCATTACTGAAAACAGTCCGTTCTATAATTTCACTGCAGAAGATTATGCCAATTCGAATGGAGAGATAATAGTTTTTATAAAGGCCTTTGACGATATGTTCAGTAATACAGTGGTTGACCGGAGTTCTTACTCATTAAAAGAAGTGGTGGTAGGGGCGAAATTTGTTCCTATGTATCACCGCAGTTCTACCGGTAAAAAAACCGTACTTGATCTTGAAAAGTTAAACGTGTTCACAGAAGCTGATATAAGTTTCTCTTTTGCAAGCAATCCAAAAACTGTTTCTTCCTGATCCCTATTTTAAGCTTTTGATAATGGCTGCAAAATCTGCAGCTATAAGACTGGCGCCTCCAACCAGGCCACCATCTACATCAGGCTGCCCAAATATATCTTTAGCATTACCTGCTTTGGCCATTACTTTACGAATATAGGCATGCATTTCCTGTGCTTGTTCGTTGGTGGCTGTTTTACCGGTACCGATCGCCCAAATGGGTTCATAGGCAATTACAAAACCAGCTAACTGGACAGCAGTTAAATGAAACAGGCTCTCTTTGAGTTGTGTTTCCACAAAACTGTTTTCATTACCGGCTTCCCTCACCGATAAGGGTTCGCCGCAGCAAAAGATGGGTTTCAATCCATTTTCTAAACAGATATTTACTTTTGCAGCCAACATCGCATGGCTTTCATTAAAATACTCCCTGCGCTCACTGTGGCCAAGTATCACATAATCCACATTGATACTTTTCAGCATCTCTGCACTTACTTCCCCTGTATAGGCGCCACTTTTTTTATCGTAACAGTTTTGCGCAGCAACAAAAACATTTTTTTTACCGGCTAATTTGCTTTTTACATTAATCAGATAGGGAAAGGGAACGCCAAAAACAGCTTCCTGGTTTCCTTTAAGATCGTGAGGTGTAGCTATTAATTCATTCATCAACGATTCTGCCTGTTGCAGTGTCAGATTCATTTTCCAGTTTGCTGCAGCAATTTGTTTACGCATAGTAAGTCAGTTTTTAATATAGTTTGTAAATATCTGTCAAAATTTGTTTCTCTCGTTCGGTTATTGCAGACCCTTTCAATTTTTTCCAGTTATCAATATCTATCAGGGCTTTGTTTAATCTGTATTTAGTTATTCCATCGGCTCCCCATGAAAAGTTTGGGATAAGTTTAGGCGTGAGCCCGGGTGTAACCACATTACAGCAAACACCAACCACGGTTCCGGTATTAAAAGATGTGTTAATCGCTGCTTTTGAATAATCCCCCATCAACATACCTCCCTTTGTTCCGGCGCTTATCTCCTTTTTATCTGCATCTACCCAATACTTTACCTCTCCGGCATTATTTTTTACATTGCTGTTGGTTGTACCTGCCCCAAGATTGCACCATTCTCCCAAAACACTATCGCCAAGGTAACCATCATGTGCTTTATTGCTGAACCCAAATAAAACAGAATTTTTTATTTCTCCCCCGGCGGTACAAAACGGGCCAATGGTAGTTGCCCCATATATTTTAGTGCCCATTTTTACCACAGCTCCATCGCATATCGCCACCGGCCCTCGTATCATACTTCCCTCCATTATTATTGCATTTTTCCCGATATAGATCGGCCCTTCAGAAGCATTTAAGATACAATTTTCAACTTTTGCGCCTGCTTCCATAAAAATTGCAGGCCGGTTTATCGGTTTATTGCTACTGGAAATGGCTTTACTTTTTCTTTTTGTAGTTATCAAATTAAAATCTTCCCGTAAAGCCCAATCGTTCAATTGCGAAATTTGCCAGGGATAATGGATCACTTTTAGTTCTCCCCGGTAATCTACCGAATGGTTGACTTTTATTTTATGAAGCCCTAAAACCTCTTTCTGCGAAAACTTGTAGGCTATCCCACCCTCTTCTCCTGCTGAAAGGAATTCACCATGCCGCATTTTTTTTATCTTACTGATGATCGTTTTTGAAGGCAATACATTGGCATGTATAAGTACATAATCACCTTTACCAATTCCTTTATCGATTTTTATGGATTGTGTATTGTCGAGATAATGATCTTCCCATTTATTAAGTGAAAGCACCTTTAGATACCTTTCCCATTTTTCACGAATGGTTAAAATGCCAATGCGGATATCTTGAATATGGCGTGTATATGTAAAAGGATGGAGATTCTCCGGTTTACAGTATTCCTCTGTAAATATTATCTTTTGCATGGGTAAAACTACTAAAAATAAAAATCCCCCCGGAGAACCGAAGGGACTTAAAGTATAGCCATGAAAAACAAACTTTAAATAAAGATAATAATCTAAATTAAATTATTTATTCTTTTTTTCGTACCGCTTGTTGAATTTATCGATACGACCAGCTGTATCAACCAATACATTTTTACCGGTATAAAAGGGGTGAGAGGTATTAGATATCTCCAGTTTAATTACCGGGTATTCTTTACCATCTTCATAAACCACCGTTTCTTTTGAAGGTGCTGTAGAACGGCTAAGAAACTGGGTTCCGTTACTCATATCCTTAAAAACAACCAGTCTGTAGCCTTCAGGGTGAATTCCTTGTTTCATAATTTTTGTCGTTTTAGTGTACGGATTTTGCCGTACTGTTATTCAAGCTGCAAATGTAGGGCATTTTGCTGAACTTTCAAGTTCAAACATTAAAAAAAATCACATACTTAGCCCTTCATGTTGATATATTGAAGAGGAATTCCCATACCCCAGCCCTTTGAAGCCTGGATTACATCTTGCAGATCGTCGATCTTTTTGCCGGTTACCCGTATAATATCATCCATTATGGCTGCCTGAACCTTTAATCCGCTGTCCTTAATATGCTTCACGATCTTCTTGGCATCCTCCTGCTTGATGCCATTTCGGACCATTACTTCTTTTTTCACGACTTTTCCACTTTGAAATGGTTCCTTGCTAAGGTCATATATTTCACCCGCAAGTCCCTGCTTCATACTCCTGCTGATCATTACATCGATGATCTGGTTTATCTTCATTTCACTGTCCGCCTCCAGGTTTACTTTAAATTCCTTTTTATTCAGGTCAATCACAACATGTGATCCCTTAAAATCGAAACGATTGGTTATTTCTTTAGTAGTAACATTGATTGCATTGTCGAGTGTCTGCAGATCTACCTTACTAACAAGATCAAATGATGGCATAGCTGTATTTTTCTCAAAAGTAAAAAACCCGTCGCACAAAAGCGACAGGTTTTTACAAAAAGAACCATTTCCTTTTATTTATCCAACTACTGCTTAGTTTCCGCTTTTAACCCGGTTTTGTTCATCACTTGCGCCACTGGTTCTCCTGCTGCTGGTTGCTTTAAGTTTACCCTTATTAAAACGGTAAGTGAAAGAAAGACTTACAGCACGGCTATCGTTTACATCTTTAAAGTTTGCATCTACTGTCCCGTACTTGCTGTAACCTTTAAACACACCACCAGCAAAAATGTCACGTACATTCAAGCGTACAGTACCTTTATTTTTTAATACCTGTTTGCTGAAGCCTGCATTAACCTGAACAATTGGTTTAATGTAGATCACACCTTCCAGGCCCTTACCCCTGTAAAAACCACTCAACTCAGCTCCCCAGCCTTTTCCAAATTTAAATTGCTGCTGAACCTGTGTCATAAAGGTGGTTACACCTATCGAAATATCATCGTTATTAACCTTTCCTGTAAAGTGGTTGTTATACACATTAGCATAGATGTTGGCAGTCCACCATTTGGTGATAGATTTGTTTGCACTTACAGCTAAGCCAAATTGCTCCCTCTTTGCGATATTAGCTTTTTTGATAAAGGTTTCATTGGTTATATCATTTTGTTCAAGCACCTGCTGAATAATATTATTGGTGCTGGAATAATTTACAGTTGTTGTAAGAAATCCTTTGTAAGTATGGCTCAGTTCAACATTATGGGCAAATTGGGCGCTTAAGTTTGGATTACCCTGTTCAAAAGTGTACCTGTCAAGAAAGTGAACGAATGGGTTCATATCCTCGTAATCGGGTCTTTCAATTCTGCGGCCATAATTAATAACGAACTGATTTTTTTCGTTGGCGCTGTACTGCAGGTAAACTGTAGGAAACAACTGTGAATAAGATCTTTTGAATTTAGTTTCTGTATATTCAAACTTATTGCTTACTGTATTATACGTGTATCCTTTTGAAATTCCGTTAGCATTTGTATTCTCTAAACGTAAACCAAGTTGTGCACTCCATTTTTTTCCCAATGGCCTGCTATAGTTCACGTAAGCAGCATTGATATTTTCATCATAAATGAAATGATTGCTGCGTCCACTGTCTAAAACCGAATATCCTGCTTTTACGCTGTCGTACCTGGCATCATTATCCGTTTTTACATAGCTTGATTTGATCCCGGCTTCAAACTTTGCTCCCTTCTTCAATGGAAGTGTGTAGTCAACCTTACCGCTGTATATCTTGATATTTGATGGCAATGTACCATTTAACAAATCTGGAGACTGTGTAGGGTTACCCATGTTATCAAAGTATGAGCTTGTTAATGGCTGCGCACTGGTTGATTTGTATTGAATAAAATCCAGGTCACCCGTGATCTCTTGTCCTGCTGAATCTAAAACAGTGCGGAAATTCACGTTACTGCTGAAATTTTTCCATTTCTCTTTATTCTCTGTGAAAGCTGCTGTTTTACTTGTCAGCACATAATTTGGATCGTAAATAGAAGTATTTGTTGAACTCTGCCATTTGCTTGGATTATAATATCCATTCAATACCACACCCAGGGTTGTTTTCTTAGAGAGGGTAAAGTCGGCGCCAATCTTGGCATTATAATAATGACGTTGATTTTCCATAGAAGATCTTTGATCGAATATCGATTTTATTTCTTTAGTGGATGCTTCACGGAAGTTACGTGTAATATAAAGGTCTTCTCCCCTGTGGTTCCTGTTGTAATTAAAATTTGAAAAGAAGTTTACCTTTTTTGTACGGTAATTGAAGCTAACAGACTCATTAAAACGGGCATACCTGCCTTGTGTGTAACCAGTAGTTATGCTTCCATTGTATCCAAACTGTTTGTTCTTTTTTGTTTTGATATTGATCACTCCTGCATTACCTGCTGCATCATATTTTGCAGGAGGATTGGTCATGATCTCAATTTGATCCAGTTGAGCAGCAGTCATGTTACGCAACATGTTGGCCAGGTCTGGTCCGCTTAAGTAACTGGGACGTCCATCAAGATAAATAATCACACCCGACTTTCCTTTAAGGCTGATATTTCCATCTTTATCAACAGAAACACCAGGCGCTTTTTCCAATACTTCCAGGGCAGTGTTACCTGCGCTGGTAATAGAAGCCTCCACATTAACAATGGTACGGTCGAGCTTCCTTTCAATTAGTGGTTTCTTGGCGGTTACTGATACTTCTTTTAAAGCCTTTTCAGAAGGAATCAGTTGCAGAACACCAACCTGTGCAGATAATTTATCTGCACCAATTGAAAATTGACTGCTGTAACTCTTTGAGTGCCCAACAGATGTTGCCAGCACTAAATAATTACCGTCTTTTACATTTTCGAAGGAGAAGTTACCGTCCTTATCGGTTACCGCAACTTTTACAAGGCTGGAGTCCTTTGCTCTCAGGAGTGAAACAGAGGCGGCATCAATGATCTTCTGATTGCCTCCATCTTTAATACTTCCGGTTACTTTGCCCCCGGTTTGGGCATAACTGCATACGGCGATGCTCATAGCAGCCAGCAGGCTGAAAAATTGTTTCATGGCTATACTTTTTGTTTTTTTGGCTATAAAATCTGTAGTTCTATACTTTAATAACTACTTCACAAAAGTAGGTACTTTGTTTTACATAGTACATTGTTTTATACTGGGCGGCAAATTTTAAGGATAATTGGCAATATCCTTATATACGCAGAAAAAAACCAAAGGTTACAACCTGATTTTAAGAGGAGAATCTACCAGGAATGGAGCTTACTTATCAAGCGAAGCCCGCCTCTTGACTATAATTATAAGGATAATGCCTGCCAGAACGAGTCCTGTAGAGATAATTTCAGCCTGCGTGGGGTGAAACCCAAATATAGGGTAGGTATTATTTACCCGGATCAGTTCCACTGCAAACCGTTCCACTCCATTTACAATAAGGTATATCCCAAACATTACACCGGGCACTGTAATTCGCTTACGAATGGCCCAAAGCACAATAAAGAGCAAAGTGCAGGCAATAGTTTCGTAAAATGGAGTTGGAAAAACAGGTAAGGGTAATGCCCTGCAATGTTCATCACTACAGCCAGAAATCTTCACTCCGTCTTTATTTACATTTTGGGGATATGTATATGCAACCATCCATACCGGCAAAAAAGAGGGGGCTTTAAATGACCTGTGAGGTACTTTATCCAGGCTTTCGTATTTACGGTCGGTTACAAACACAATACTATCCTGGTTTTGATTAACCTTTTCAATAACACTACCACTAAGATAATAAGTAGCATTTTTTTCAAGGGCTTTTTCATAATCGCCGGGTTTAGCCAAAATCACTTTGCCATTTTCATCAGTTATGTAAGCACTGTTGAAAACGCCCCAGTCTCCATCCCCTGAAATCTGGCATCCAATACGACCGACAGCATAAGCAAGCAATAGTGCCAGTCCTGCGGCATCAACGAGGTGTATAACTTTTATTCCTTTTTTTGAAGCGTACCAGCAGATAGCAATTGCTGCCATGATCAATCCACCATAAAAAGTTAATCCAC
The DNA here is from genome assembly GCA_044222465.1 of Ferruginibacter sp. GTDB lineage: Bacteria > Bacteroidota > Bacteroidia > Chitinophagales > Chitinophagaceae > Ferruginibacter. The sequence continues at coordinate 51,658 of JBGANE010000007.1, read as the reverse complement.
TTGCAGAAAAAATTCTTCCGATAGGATCCTTAATGAACTCACTCCAGTTTTCAAGGTTATCAAACAATTTTGCACCAAGGATACCAAAGATCAATCCAAGTATGATAATATCTCCTACCCTGTCGTGCGGCCAGATACGAACATTGCGCCTTTCGGGTTCTTTCAGTTTTTGTTTGTTCTTATCCCACCATTTTAACCAGGCTAATAACCCGCCGAGCAAGAGTCCGCCTAAAATATTGCCATCACCGGAAAATATATAATCCTGTGGGTTAACATCCGCTGGTTTACTGAAGAAGAGCCCGAATATTTTGAACCCAAAAATAAACCCTACCAATGCATTAATGATAAGGTCGCCAACCGAAGCAGGTTTGCCTACAATTATCATTTCTTCCCGGGGAGATAACAGACCTTGCTTTTCTTTTCGCTGTAATTCTTTGCTTAAAACAATGGCTGCAGTTACAAAGCCCATAGCAACCATCAAACCGAATGTGTTCAAAAAACTTAATGCATTCCATTCCACTCCAAACAAGTCTTTGAAAACGTAATATAAATTGGGATACATCGGTTAGCTGATTTTTTTTTAAAATTGGACTGCAATATATTCAATAATTCAACGCAGTGGTAATAGAAAACCTCCTGCTTGCAACAGGAGGTTCATATTAGTTAACCGGAATTTTACGGGATACAATTAATTGCAGTATTGTTCAAAAGCCCCCATCAGGTTTTGAGCGATCATCTGGGCGCTTCTGCCTTCTATATTATGGCGTTCAATAAAGTGGACCAGTTTACCATCTTTAAACAGTGCAATTGCCGGTGAAGATGGAGGATAAGGCATCAGGTGCTCTCTTAATTTCTTAACGGCTTCAATATCAAAACCGGCAAAGCTGGTTGTCATATGATCCGGCTTTTTTGAAGTATTAGAAACAGCCAGCAGAACACCCGGGCGGGCAGTTCCTGCGCTGCAGCCACAAACTGAATTTATCATTACCAGTGTAGTGCCTTTTTCAGCAAGGGTTTTTTCTACCGCCTCGGCAGTCAGTAATTCGGAAAAACCATTCTCCGTTAACTCCTCTTTCATCGGGATTACAATTTCTTCTGGATACATAATTCGGTTTAATTTTTTAATGTGCCACAAAATTAAGCAGTTCTTCTTAATAACCTTTAACCGGCTGATACATTTCCCGATATCGAAATTGGGCTGAACGGAAATTATGACATTTAGAACTCAGCATAGCAGTCAGAATGGCCCCAAACTATTTTAAAATTTGAAATATTGTCGCAAAAAACGGGTTGGAATACCATTTGCCGTATTGATCGTATGGTCAAAAAAAATTAAAACCTAAAAAATAATAGCTATGACACTCGTAAAAGTTAACAACCCAATCAACAAATCCTTTGATGGATTAATGAACGAACTATTCAATGAGTTGCCAGCAACTTTTGGTAAGGCAATGAGGGAAGATGTATTGCATTTCCCTCCAGTGAACATCATTGAAAAAAATGATCTCTATCACATTGAATTGGCTGCACCAGGAATGGAGAAAGCAGATTTCAATGTAAAATTAGATGGTAAAGTTTTAACCATCAGCACAGAAAAAAAGGAAGAAAAAAGTACGGAGGCCGAAAAAATGATCCGGAAAGAATTCAGTTACAGATCTTTTAAACGCAGTTTTACTGTTGATGATAAGATCGATGCAGCAAACATTACCGCAAAGTATGAAAATGGTATCTTAAAACTGGATCTTCCTAAAAAAGAAGAAGTAAAGAGTGGCGCTAAAGAAATTACGATTCAGTAAGCAGTAGTTTTTTCATAATGAGTATACAGTTGGTTTGTGCCACAAGTAAAATAAGTGGCGAAAGCTTTCCCAGTCTTGGGAAGGCTTTTTTTATTCGCAACCTGCCCTGCGCCTGGTATCTATCAGGTATTGAATTTTCCAGTTGCCGTTTATTCTTACCAATTGAAAAGAATTTACTCCGCAATGACTGAACTTGCCGTTGAAATAAAACTTGTAGGGCGTCCATACAATGGCCAATGGGCCATCTATCCTTAATACATCAAAAGTAATTCTTTCATCCGCTGCGTCTTTTGGCATCTTACTTACCTGTTCAACAAAGCCGGCAACTTCCTCCGTTTGAATAATCGTCTTACCCTCTTTATTCCTGGTAATGGTTTGAAGTATTGCACTGTCCGCAAAAGTTGATTTAAGCAAAACAGCATCGGCATTTTTCATCCCTGTAAAAAGATTGTTCACAACTGCTTTAACCGAATCTTCTGCAGTTTGTGCATTGGCTGTAAACGAAAGACATACCGCTAAAAGGATAATTACATAATATTTCATGGCTTATAAATTTTTTATTTGTATCCGAGTATCTTTAACATGCTTTGGGCTGTTTGTTCTTTTGCATAAACCCAGTCGGTTAGTTTCCCATTTTTATCATGTCCAACAATAATGTGCTTGGGCGAAGGGATAAGGCAATGCTTAATACCGCCATATCCGCTGATCTGGTCCTGGTAAGCTCCCGTATGAAAGAAGCCGATATAAAGTGGCTCTCCATTATTGAGCTTGGGCAGAAACACTTCATTAATATGCTCCTCACTATCGTAATAGTCGTGGCTATCGCAGGTTATTCCACCCAAAACCACCCGGTGATACTCGTTATCCCATTTATTGATGGGCAACATCAGGAATTTTTCACCAATACCCCAGGTATCGGGTAATGTAGTTATAAAAGAAGAATCGATCATGTACCAGGTTTCTTTATCATTCTGCATCTTCTGGCCAATCACACTGTAAATATGAGCCATGCTCTCTCCTACGGTGTAGCTTCCAAACTCTGTAAAGATATTCGGCATGGGAACCTTGCTTCGTTTGCAGGCCAGTTTTATATTGCGTACGATCTCATTAATCATAAACTGGTAATCGTACTCGAACCCGAGCGAATGTTTAATGGGAAAACCTCCGCCAATATTTATGGAATCCAGTTCGGGACAAATCTTTTTTAACTGACAATACAGGTTAATTACTTTGTTCAGTTCACTCCAGTAATAAATATCGTCTTTAATGCCTTTGTTTAAAAAGATGTGGAGCATCTTCAACTGGAAGCGGTGTTCATTTCCTTCAATCTTATCTACATAAAATTCCAGTATATCTTTTGCACGGATACCCAGCCTTGAAGTATAAAAGGGGAAGTTAGGCTCTTCATCAGCAGCCACCCGAATACCCAGGTTAAAAGGAACTTTAACCGATTTGATATATGCACGCAGTTCATCCACATTGTCCAGGATAGGGATCACATTTTTAAACCCGCTGTTCAAAAGCCCGGCGATCCTGTTAGTATAAGGTTTTTGCTTATACCCGTTGCAAATGATAAAAGTTTCTTTGGTGATCTTTCTCTTAGCGTATAGTTTTTTTACAATATCAATATCATAGGCATAGGAGGTCTCCAGGTGAATTTCATTTTTTAGCGCCTCTTCAACAATAAAAGAAAAATGCGAACTCTTGGTGCAGTAACAATAATTATATGCTCCTTCATATTTATGCTTCTTAAAAGCTACGGCAAACATTTTCTTTGCCTTATTGATCTGCATCCCGATCTTAGGCAGGTAGGTGAGTTTTAATGGAGTGCCATGTTTATCAATCAGGGCCTTAATGTCAAGATCGTTATATTGTAAATAGTCATTCTTAACTTTAAAATCTTCCTGGGGGAAGTTAAAGGTTTGCTGCACCAGGTCGTTGTAGGTATTATCCATTTACTGTTCTGCTTAATTGAGATGAGAGAATATTTTTTACAAATGTAACAGAATACTGAAATTTCGGGCATAAAAAAACCGGGGTGAATATCACCCCGGCCGTCTGTTATTTACTTCCAGATTTATTTTACTGACTCAACCAGTTTTTTAAATGTTTCTGGTTCATTCATCGCCAGATCGGCCAACACTTTGCGGTTAAGGTCGATCTTCTTTACTGTAAGTTTATTAATGAATTCACTATAAGTCATTCCTTCGGCCCTTACAGCGGCGTTGATACGTGCAATCCACAAAGTGCGGTATTCACGCTTTTTATTTTTACGGCCAACGTAGCTGTACGTTAACCCTTTTTCCATTACGTTTTTGGCAACGGTGTACACATTTTTACGCTTACCAAAATATCCTTTGGCGGCTTTTAATATTCTTTTGCGGCGGGCCCTGCTGGCTACTGCATTTACTGAACGTGGCATATCTTAAAAAGTTTAAAGTTAAAAGTTGAAAAATGAGGTTAATGGTTGCTTATTTAAGTCCCAATAACCTTCTTACAAAATGCATATTAGCGTCGCTAACCACACCATCTTTACGCATGGCACGCTTGCGCTTTGTAGATTTTTTGGTTAAGATGTGACGTTTAAAAGCTTTTTGGAAAGTGATCTTACCTGTACCGGTAACTTTAAAGCGCTTCTTGGCGCTGCTGTTGGTTTTAACCTTTGGCATTACATAACTGTTTTGAGTTACTCCCTACTGGCGGTCTAAACGGATAGACACTTGTTGAGCCTTGTGGGAAATGTCTGAAAAAGAACTGTTCTTTTTCGGGCCGCAAAGATAAGGGGAAACAGGCAAAATTGGGCCAATTTGAGAGAACTTTTTTGGGCTAGTCTTCGGTACCCTGGTATAGTACTGTTGCGTCGCACTTGCCTACCGGCAGGCAGGCTCTTGTACTATTATATCGCTATTTGACAGCTATTCATCCATCCCCTCATTCCCTTCAGCTGTTTTACTGGAGTTTTTAAGCATTTCACTGATGATTTCAACTTCAGCTGCTGTAAAATATCTCCATTTCCCAGATGGCAGCCCTGCCAGGGTTATATTCATAATTCTGATACGTTTCAGGCTTTCAACATTATATCCAAGCACTTCACACATGCGGCGTATCTGCCGGTTAAGGCCTTGTGTGAGTATTATCCTGAACCGGTCCGTGCCCTCCTGCTTTACAAAACATTTTTGCGTTACAGTTCCCAAAATGCGTACCCCATTTCGCATTTTCTGGATAAAATCTGGGGTTATTGGCTTATCCACAGAAACAATATATTCTTTCTCGTGCCGGTTACCGGCCCGGAGTATTTTATTTACAATATCTCCGTCGTTGGTGAGGAATATCAACCCCTCGCTTCTTTTATCTAACCGGCCAATGGGAAATATCCTCGATTTGAAATTTACATAATCAATGATGTTGGTCTTGTCTTTCAGGTCGGTGGTACAGGTAATGCCCTTGGGTTTATTGAGCGCCAGGTAAACAGTTGCTTTCTTTTTTTTAATGGGCTCACCGTCTACCAATACAACATCTCCTTCTCTGACCCGGTTACCCTTCAAAGCTTCCACCCCATTGATAGTAACCCTGAGTTGTTCTATATATTTATCGGCTTCCCTGCGGGAGCAAAAACCCGTTTCACTAATGTATTTGTTCAAACTAATATCCATATTTATTACAGCAATTGTAAAAATAAAAAAGGGAAGCTATAACTTCCCCATTTTAATTTTTTTGCTCTTCATTAAAGTTTATCAGCCGCCTGTTGCTTTCTTTTTGAAAGTTTGGCCTTGGGTGCAAACATCACCAGCATCCGCTTCCCTTCCATTTTAGGTAGCCCTTCCAGGGCGCCAACATCTTTCAACCTATCGGCAAATTTCAGTAATAACAATTCGCCCCTTTCTTTAAACATGATGGCACGGCCTTTAAATTGTACGTGTGCCTTTACTTTATCTCCATCGCCTAAAAATTTTTCGGCGTGTTTTACTTTAAATTCAAAATCGTGATCATCTGTATTGGGTGTAAACCGGATCTCTTTAACCTCACTTGTCTTCGATTTAGCCTTCATTTCTTTCTTCTTCTTCTTCTCATCGTACAAAAACTTATTATAGTCAATGATCTTGCAAACCGGTGGCTTGGCCCCCGGAGAGATTTCTACCAGATCAAGTTCAAGTGATTGTGCAATTTTCAGTGCATCTGAAAAGCTATAAATACCGGTTTCTACATTATCACCAACCAATCGTACCTCAGGTACTCTTATCATATGGTTGGTACGGTGTTCCTGTTGTTGTTCTTTTTTAAAACGGGGGTTAAACGTACCCCGGGGTCTTGGTGGAAATGACATTTAATTTTTTTAGTTTACAATGTTGTTTTTTTATCGGAGTCCCCTGAACAGGGATCAATAAACAATTAGTCAGCCCTTCTTTCTTTTATTTCGGCTACGATCTCGCCTACAAATTCATCAATTTTCTTTGCTCCCAGGTCGCCTTTGCCCTGCCTGCGGATGGACACTTTCCCTTCGTTCATTTCTTTCTCACCGATCACCAGCATGTAAGGAACCCTTGCCATCTCCGTATCCCTGATCTTACGACCTATCTTTTCGTTCCTGTCGTCAATCTCCACACGAATATCTGCATTTTTCAGCGTTTTCAAAATTGTATTTGCATAATCCATGAATTTATCGCTGATAGGCAGGATTTTAACCTGTAAAGGTGCTAACCATGCAGGGAATTTGCCTGCATAATGCTCCAGCAAAAATCCTATAAAACGTTCGTGGGTGCCCAGTGGTGCCCGGTGAATGATCAAAGGAATTTCAGGCTCATTATTCTGGTTGGCAAATGATAATTTGAAGCTTCGGGATTGAGCAAAATCAACCTGGTTAGTGGCCAGTGTAAATTCACGGCCAATAGCACTCCATATCTGCACATCTATCTTAGGCCCATAAAAAGCTCCTTCTCCTTTTACTTCAACAAATGGCACACCTGTTTCTATCAGTACTTTTCTTACAAGCTCTTCTGTTTCCAGCCAAAGCTCCGGTTCATTTACATATTTTTGTCCCAGCTTTTCAGGATCATGTAACGACAGTCGCATCACATATTTATCTATCCCAAATATTTTAAAATATTTCAGGTACATGTCGTTCACCGCTTTAAATTCCTGGGCAAACTGGTCTTTGCTGCAATAAATATGAGCATCGTTCATGTGCAGGCAACGTACCCTCATTAATCCAAATAGCTCACCGCTTTGCTCGTACCGGTAGCAGGTACCATACTCTGCAATTCGATAAGGCAAATCTTTGTAACTCTTCTGTTCAGCATCAAATATTTTGTGATGATGAGGGCAGTTCATTGCCTTCAGGTAATATTTTTCTCCATCCATTTCCATGGGAGGAAACATACTATCGGCATAATATGGCAAATGGCCGCTGGTGCGGTACATACTCTCTTTTGCAATATGAGGTGTAACCACCCTTTTATAACCAGCCGCATTTTCGGTTTCCTTCGCCAGCTTTTCCAGTTCTTCAATGATCACAGTTCCATTAGGCATCCATAATATAAGGCCAGGCCCCACATTATCATCCATAGTATAAATGCTCAGTTCCTTACCTAGTTTCCGGTGATCCCTCTTCTTTGCTTCTTCAAGCATCGCTAAATACTCATCAAGTTCTTTCTGGTTGGGGAATGTAACACCATATATCCGGGTAAGTTGTTTATTTTTTTCATCGCCTTTCCAATATGCCCCGGCAACGCTGGTCAATTTTATAGCTTTAATAAACCCTGTATTAGGTATATGTGGCCCACGACACAGGTCTGTGAATCCGCCTTGTGTATAAAAAGTAATTCCGCCATCATTTAAACCCGTCAACAGGTCCAGTTTATATTCATCCCCTTTATCGGCAAAATATTTTACTGCATCTGTTTTTGATATTTCTTTCCTTATATAACTATTATTTTGTTTGGCCAGTTCGTTCATCTTTTTTTCCAAAATTGCCAGGTCATCTTCGGTCATCTTTTTATCGCCGAGGTCCATATCATAATAAAAGCCCTTGTCAATTGCAGGGCCTACCCAAAATTTTACTCCAGGGAACATAGACTCCACCGCCTCTGCCATTAAATGAGCAGAAGAATGCCAAAAAGTTGATTTACCATCTGTGTCATCCCACGTAAGCAGTTTCAAAGAAGCATCTGTATTAATTGGTCTTACAGCATCCCATACCTCGCCATTAATATTAGCAGCTAAAACTTTCCTTGCCAAACCTTCGCTAATAGATTTGGCAACATCCATTGCAGAAACGCCTTGTTCGTATTCCTTTACTGCACCATCCGGTAATGTTATCTTTATCATATCTTTATTGTGTGCCTGATAAGCAGGCGGGCTGCAAATTTAACGAAGTATTAGCTATGGAAAAATTTATCTAAAATATCTTTGTAAAACCCAGGTAAATTAATTCAGGCTAATTCTTGAAAAATTTTATTGGAGAATTAAGAGAAGGTATCCGGTAAAAGACCGGATCAAGTTAACAGATATGCCGGCGAACATGAAAAAAATTGTACACCTCTTATTTACGTTTTTCCTAACAACGACAATATCTGCCCAAGACTTCACCGGGCAGTGGAAAGGCCAGTTCGTAGACAAAAGTACTTCATTTGTTGGCTGGGGTGGTGACCGTTGTGATTATGTACTTGAAATTGAATGTAAAGGGAAAAATGTAACGGGTTATTCCTATACCTATTTCACCGATGGAGGCAAACGCTATTACACTATCTGTAAATTAAAAGGTACTTTAGATAAAGCCAGTAAGTATATTGAGATCACCGAGACGGAAAGAACAAAAACAAATGTTCCGGTAAACATCCGCAATTGTTTCCAGATTCATAAGCTGACTTATTTTAAGCAAGGAGATGAACAAACTCTGGAAGGTAGTTGGGTACCGGCACCCAACCAACAGGGCGATTGTGGATTTGGAACCACGGTTTTATCCCGCAGGATACTTAAAAAGAATTCTGCTTTTTATAATAGCCCGGTTACAAAAGAACCCAAACCAAAAGTTGCTGAACCAGTTACAAAAACTAATCCTAAACCAGCACCGCCTGTAGTTAAGGTTCAGCCCAAGCAAACAACTTCCCAACCTGTTGTAAAGACCAAACCCAAACAAAAAACCACACCACCGGTTGTAAAAAAAGAGCCGGCCAATAACCTTCCTTCGGCAAAATCTACTGAGATCGCCAAGAGTGATTTGCCTGATAAAGATGTTTTGCATGCACAGGATGGTAAAGAAAAGAAGCCCTCGGATATTAAATTTGAGAAAAGGAACAGCGACCTCATAAAAACCATTGAGATAGAAAATGAAACATTTACAGTGGACTTATATGATAATGGAGAAATTGACGGCGACAGTATTTCCTTATTCTTCAATGGCAAGTTGCTGTTATCCCATAAACGGCTTGGCGATAAAGCTATTAGTTTAAAATTGAATGTTGACGACGACAAGGATATAAATGAGCTGATCATGTATGCAGAAAACCTTGGCTCTATCCCTCCGAATACAGCCCTCATGGTGGTTAAAGATGGGGATAAAAGGTATGAAGCCCGTATATCTTCCGACCTGCAGAAAAGTGGGGTTATAAGGTTTATCCACAAGCCCAAAAAAGGGCAATAATCGGGTAAATACTGCGTTATAAAGCCATACCAATATCTGTAGTAAATCATGAAAACTATTTTTACCCCTGTTTTTATTGCTATTGGCCTGTTTTCGGCCACTGTCATTTCGAATTCCTGCGCCAAAGCCGACCACAGCCAGGACCTCCCAAAAGAACAGCAGGTAGTAGGCACCTGGAGCATAAACAGAATCCAACTAAGATTATACTCGGGTAGCATATTTATAAAGGATACCATTTTGGCATTAAATCACCATCCTAATTATGTAAAATTTGATGCTGCCGGCAGTTTTGAATATAAGTTTAATTCCAGTTTGCCTGATGAAGGTACATACCAGTTTGTAGGCGCTGATTCGGTAATTTCCAATTCCATACCTCAAAATTACAGGTGGAAGATGCTGACCCTAACTGATAAACTGTTTACAGTAGTAAACACAGGTGCTGATCCTGCATTTCCGGGATTGAAAGTTGAAAGGTACCAGACTTTTGTACGCTAAAAATTATTTTTTAATAGTACTGAAAGCATCTGCTAAAAGCGGGTGCTTTTCTATTCTTAGAATTTCACGTTCCATGTAATGGCAGGAATAACAGGAAATAAAGAAACCTGTTTGGCTTGTATTTCCAAAGTTCCGTTAAAAGGGCTACCCGTTTGATCAAAATAAATGAAGTAAGGATTTTTACGGTTGTATGTGTTGTACACACTAAATACCCACTCACTCTTCCACTTTCGCCTTGCATTTCTCTTTGGCGTAAGTATGGCTGCAAGATCAAGCCTGTGATAAGAAGGCAAACGATATTCATTGATACGGCTATATTCTTGTGTAAGAATACCTCCAACAATATAAAACCGCTGGGGCAAGGTTGCAGCATTACCTGTACCGTAAACAAAAGAACCCGACAAGCGCCATTTTTTGCTAAGTTCATAAACAGCAACAATACTCATATCATTTCGCCGGTCGTATTTAGCAGGATATTTCTCTCCAAAGTTCAAACCCGGGAATTTACGCCAGGTCCAGCTTAAAGTATATCCTATCCACCCTGTTAATCTACCTTTTGTTTTATTGACAAAAAACTCTGCACCATAACTCCATCCTTTGCCAAACGTAAAAGAGTTTTCAGTATCCTCTATGGAATTGGGGGTGTATCCTTCTTTGTACTCTATCTGGTTTCGCATTGTTTTATAATACAGTTCCACCGAAGTTTCGTACATATTATCCTTAAAATTTTTGAACAGACCTGCTGCATATAACCAACTAACCTGTGGTTTTACTTTGTAGGTGCTGGGCACCCACACATCTGTGGGCAAAGTAGTGCCTGCATTACTTACCAGATGAATGTATTGAAAGTTTTTAGTTACCGAAACCTTAACGGATGTCTCATCATTCAAGGCATAGCGGGTTGTAAAGCGTGGCTCAAGGCCGCCATAAGTTTTAACAGCCCTGCCCTTTCCAAAAACCGTACTGTCTGTCCTGTTTCCGTTATCATCTGTTTGATATATTTTATAAGGCCCTATTTGCTGAAACCAACTATACCGTAAACCAGCATGTATCTTTATTTTTTCATTGATCTCCCAGTCGTCTTGTAAATACAGGCTGGCTTCGTGCCCATATTTTATCTGGGCATTGTTTGGCTTAAAAACAGTAGAATCCTGTTTTCCGCTTACAATAGAAGGAGTGAATTTGTGGTAAGTATAAATGCCGCCAAATTTTAGTTTATGACCTGTATAAGGATAGAGATCAAAATCCTGTTTTAAACTTAAATCACGTATCCCCGAAGCAAGCTTCAATTCAAAATCATTCTGTAGTGCATTGAATGTAAAATTGTAATCATTATAAACAGCGGTGGTATTACCGAATAACTTGTTATTGAATACATGGTTCCAGCGCAATGTGCCTGTAGCATTTCCCCAGGGGATATTTATTTTCAGGCTTTGTTTGCCGTTGGCAAAATCAAAAACGTCCCTTCCAAAATAGCCACTCAGGTATAGCCTGTCCTTTTCAGAAAATTTATAATTCACTTTCGCATTCAGGTCGTAAAAGAAGTATCCGCTCCCATTGAACTGGCTGGTCTTTTTTATGAATGGCTTGGTCAACACATCTATATAGGTTCTTCGGCCAGAGATAATGAATGATGACTTGTTTTTCTTGATGGGTCCTTGTATCGAAAGTCGGGATGCAATAACTCCCAATCCCCCATCAACCTGCCATTTTTGATTGTTTCCTTCCTTCATAGATACGTCTAACACACTTGACAGGCGGCCACCATATTGTGCAGGCATTCCTCCCTTTATCAGGGAAACATTTTTTATAGCATCAGCATTGAATATCGAGAAGAATCCGAACAAATGGCCGGTATTGTAAACAGGCGCATCATCAAGCAAGATCAAATTCTGATCAGGTCCGCCCCCACGTACATAAATACCGGCGCTCCCCTCTCCTGCATTGCGTACTCCCGGTAGGAATTGGATGGTCTTTAACAAATCTACTTCACCCAAAAAAGCAGGGATGGATTTTATCTGTTCAATAGGCAATGTAAATCTCCCCATCTGGGCATTCTTAACATTGGCATCTCTTTTTTTTGTGGTAACAATTACTTCCTGAGAAAGATTTATCCTAGGCAGTACTTCAAAATTAAATTTTGTATTCGCCTTAAGATCAATTTCAAAAATTTTAGTACGGTAGCCAATAAAAGAGCAGACCAATGTATAATTGCCATCATCCAGTGTAATGGAATAAAAACCATACTGATTACTGCTGATGCCTTTTGCCTGCCCTTTCACTGTAATAGTTGCACCAATAAGGGTTTCTCCATTAAGTGAGTCTTTTACGAACCCACTGATGGTATGCTTATTCTGTGCATTGGTAAACAAAGAACCCAACAAGAAAAGAAAAACAAAAAAGTATATTTTCATGGTTACTTGATCTTGAAAACAGATTTACCCGTCCGGGTCATTAAAATGCTCATTGGGCCTTTATGGTATCTTTTATTTCACCGCAATGCAGCATGGTTCCTTTAAATTCCGGGTGGTTTTTCCCCAGGTAGGGGTTAATGATCTCTTTGGTGTTACTTATCCAGTTGGCTCCTTTATCGTCACCAAAAGCCATAGGGCAGTTTTGCCAGTACATGTTCTCCCCCTCATAATTGATAGTTCGCAAGAAGGGGTATAAATTTTCTGAAACCATCCCAAAGTCCTTTCTCATTTCGGTTATATCGGCCTGCACCAACAAAGACTCAGCATTGCTCCTGATATTCGAAAGGTCATTGAAAGCAATTTCATAAATACCGGTTGTATCTTTTTTTAATTCATCAAAGGGAATGCTGTCCATCAGCTGTACAAACTTCCGGCAACTTTCTTTTGCTTTGGTTGTATCTGCATCTACAAATGCAGCCTTCATATCAAAATAGGCATTCATAGCGGTTGTTATAGCCTGGTTAAATGTGTTGGAATGTTTTTTTAAAGTAAGTGGCGCCTGCTTTGGCCCTGAGTCTCCTTTACCAGCATTACTGAACTTGTACCAATAATAACCTCCAATGGCCAGGATAAGAACGAGTACAACCAAAACTATTTTTTTCATAACCCTTGTTTTTTACAAAGCTAACCCATCAAAAAATAAATTGACCGGTTAACGTAAAGAATTTTTGATATTATAACACCAATTACAGTTTAAGGTTCGATAATCGTTATTTTTGCGCCTTACAAAATCCGGTTAAAGATAGTTTATATGCTTTTAGGACTACAGAACATAACTTTTGAATTTGGCGCCAGGACCATTGTGGAAGATGCTACCTGGCATATTCAACCCAATGAAAGGATCGGCCTGATCGGGTATAACGGAACCGGTAAATCTACGTTATTAAAAGTTCTCACCGGGCAATATCTCCCTAATAAAGGAACTGTGGAAAAAGGAAGAGAGACTACGATCGGGTTCTTACACCAGGACCTGCTGAGCTTTGATACAGAAGATTCTATCCTTGAAGTGGCTATGGGTGCTTTTGAAAGAGTAAAAGAGCTGGAAAAAGAAATTGAGGCCATTGGCAAGCAACTGGAGCTGACAGGCGATGAATCGCTGGCACATGATTATGCTGAACGGTTGCATGAAATGGAAGTGTTGGGCGGCTATAATATTCATCATAAGACCGAAGAGATATTGCAGGGTCTGGGTTTTGCCAATGCCGACCTGCAAAAACCTTATAAACAATTCAGTGGCGGATGGAGGATGAGAGTACTATTGGCAAAAATGATCCTGATGCATCCGGATGTTTTATTGCTGGATGAACCTACTAACCACCTTGACCTGCCAAGTATTGAATGGCTGGAAAAATATTTACAACACTATCCCGGGGCCGTGGTAATTGTAAGTCACGATAGATATTTTTTAGACCGGATGGTGACCAAGATCGTTGAGTTGTATCAGCAGCAGTTACATTTTTACACTGGTAATTATTCTTTTTACGAAACAGAGAAAGCTCTTCGTGTTGATATTCAGAAAAAAGCTTTCGAAAATCAACAGGATTATATTCGTCAGCAGGAACGGTTTGTTGAGCGCTTTAAAGCCAAGGCCAGTAAGGCTGCACAGGCACAAAGTATTGTAAAGCGACTGGATAAGCTCGAAAGGATCGAAGACGTAGAGATTGAGCGGCCCAATATGCGTATTAATTTCTCGGTTGATAAACAGCCAGGGAGGATATTATGTACACTTAAACATGTTTCTAAAAGTTTTGGGGATGTAAAGATCATTGAGGATACAGGAGCTGAAATTGACAGGGGAGATAAAATTGCTTTGATCGGTGCCAATGGAAAAGGAAAATCAACATTACTAAGAATTATTGCCGGAACAGAGACTTTTACCGGCAACAGGATTTGGGGCCATAATGTAGATGACGCTTTTTATGCCCAGCACCAATTGGAGGCATTGGACATAAATAATAATGTACTGGAGGAAATGAAGAGTAGCCGAAGCGGTAAAACAGACCTGGAATTGAGAAGCCTGCTGGGATGTTTTTTGTTTAGTGGAGATGATGTAGATAAAAAGATAAGAGTTTTAAGTGGTGGAGAAAAAGCAAGGGTGGCATTGGCAAAGACCATAGTAAGTAAGGCAAACTTCCTGCTACTTGATGAGCCTACAAACCACCTGGATCTGCATTCAGTGGAACTACTGATTGAAGCATTGAATAAATATGAAGGCAGTATTGTGCTGGTGAGCCACGACAGGTATTTCATAAGCCAGATAGCCAATAAAATATGGGAAATAGAAGATCATAAGATACGTGAGTTCAAAGGCACTTATAAAGAATGGGAAGACTGGAAAGCAAGAAGAGAGGCTGAACAACGAAAAACAGGTAATAAACAGGAGACCATAACTCTCCAGCCTGATGCAGTATCCAATAAAATTCAAAACAAAAGTAACAGGAAGCAGGAAACAGGAAATGCCATTGATAAGGAGCTACAAAAGGAACTGCAGAAGCAAAAAAAACTGTTTCAGCAGCTGGAAGAGAAGATAGCGACCATGAATAAAAAGAAGGCCCAGTTGGAAACAGATCTGGCTTCGCCGGATGTATATAGCAACAAGGCCCGGTTCCTGGAAACTGAAACCGCCTATAAAGTAAATACAGAAGAGTTGCAAAAAGCAAATACGGAGTATGAAATCGTATTTGAAAAGCTAATGAAGCTGGAAGAGAGAATGCGCTGATATTTATCTCCTTTTTTATTTTACCCTGAGCTGTTCTCTAAACAAAAATCCCCCAGAACTAGTATCGGGGGGATTTTTTATGATTTGAATTATCTATTAATAATTTCTCAAAGTCATTTCTACTCTCCTGTTCTTGGCACGACCTGCTGCAGTTTTGTTATCAGCAACTGGTTTTGTTTCGCCATAACCTGTTGAAGAAAGGCGTCCCTCATCAATACCTTTACTGGCCAGGTAAGTTTTTACAGAAGCCGCCCTGTTGTCAGATAAAGTCTGATTGGTCTCATCTTTACCTACATCATCAGTATGACCATCAATTTGTACTTTATAAGTAGGATTCTCTTTTAAGATAGAAACCACATCATTCAGTTTAGAGAATGACTTAGCCAGCAATTTAGCGCTACCTGTTGCAAAGAATACATTTTGAGCAGCTTTGTTTACACGCTCAACTATTTTCTCATCAATTACAGGACAACCAAAGTTAGAAGCAGGTCCTTTTTCATTGATACATTTATCTTCTTCGTCGTTTACGCCATCGCCATCAGTATCAGGAATTGGACATCCCTGGTAACGTGAAAGGCCTGGAACAGTTGGACACTTATCTACTTCGTCATTGATACCATCTTTATCAGTATCTGGAATTGGACATCCCTGGTAACGAGCCAAACCGGCAACATCAGGACATTTGTCATCGCCATCTGCAATACCATCACCATCCCTGTCAGGACATCCTTTCAAAGAAGCAAGGCCTTTTACATCCGGGCATTTGTCATCCACATCCAATACACCGTCACCATCCCTGTCTTTTGGAGGCTCAACCACTGGCGGTGGTGGTGGTGGAACAACTTTTACTTTTTCACGACCAATATTTTGAGCTAACCCAATTGAATAGAAAAGATTATCACCTAAAGTCTTTTTAGTTAAGGTCCATTTGTAATCTGCCTGAACAAATAAATAGGTTTGGCTGTTGAAATTAACCTGAACGCCAAGACCTGCTGGTATATATCCTGCCCAACGACCGGTATAATATCCAAATCCACCACCTACAGATAAGTAAGGGCTTAATAAAGCTTCATCTCTGAAAGGACGGAAGCGTACTGAAGGCTCAAGTTCTACTCCTATTTCGGATTTTTGTGTTTCGCCATAATAAATGGACGCATAATCACGGAACATAGCATTTAATTTTACACCGAAATCAATTCTTGAACTAAGCCCCTTTGTGTAAGTAAGGGAAAGGCCTTTGTTCATATCCTTAATTTTGCTGTAAACTTTTCCGGTAATTGGATCTTTTATACCGAGCGGAGCTTTAAAATCTGCAAGGTTAAAATTTATACCAACTAGTGGCCCCTTTTTGGTACCAGCCATCTTTTTTGTTTTTTGGGAAAAAGCACTTGTGGCCAAAAGAGATAGTGCCAGAATTAGCGTTAGTTTTTGTTTCATAAACTTTAATTTGATTAAAATTTTTTATCTGAGTTATGTGCAAATATAATGTTAAATTAATGGAAAGGCAAAATTTGTAAATAAATTTATTTTGAGGCAAAATAGTTAAAATCAAACCTTTACCAGTTTCCATTTTCCCCTCCGAAAGATAATAATACTTACAATTGCCAAAACACTTTCGGCTATTCCAATAGCAATATAAACCCCAAGAGAACCCATTTTCAGGTATTTTGCCAGCAAATATGCCATTGGTATTTGCAAAAGCCAGAACACCACCAGGTTTATGTAAGTAGGTGTCTTTGAGTCGCCTGCCCCATTAAACGCCTGTGTAAGAACCATCCCATAGGCAAAAAACATATAACTGATGGCCAGTATATGCAAGCAAAGCGTACCCTCGGCTATGGCTAATTCATTGCTGGTAAAAAACCTCATCAGGGTTTCTCCAAGAAAGAAAAATACCACGGCTACCAACGCAAAAAAGCATAGGGCCAGGAACGCACTTCGCCAAACAGATTTAGCAGCCCTCTCTGGCTGGCCGGCACCAAGGTTTTGCCCGGTAAGTGTTGCGGCTGCATTAGCTATACCCCATGCAGGCAATATGGTGAAGATGCAGATGCGTATTGCAGTGAAGTATCCAGCCGTTGCTTCTACTCCTGATTCCGCAATGATCTTTGCCAGGAATATCCAACTGCAACTGCCAATAAGGAATTGAAACATTCCTCCCGATGAAGTATTGAGAATATTTTTCACCAGGCTTAGTTTAATCCTGAACTGGTTAATTGCTAGTTTTATCAGATCTTTCCCTGCAAATAAATGGTAAAGCTGGTATATCACCCCACAGGCCCTGCCAATAGTAGTTGCAACTGCTGCCCCCATTAATCCCATTTTTGGAAATGGCCCATAGCCCATTATCAGCAAGGGATCAAGTATAATATTGATGGCATTAGCGATCAGCAAAGCCTTCATAGCTATAGAGGCATCGCCTGCACCCCGGAAGATCCCGTTATTTACAAACAGTAGCATAATAACGATATTGCTTCCCATCATTAGTTGGGTGAATTGGTAATTCTCTTCTATCACCTGCTTATCTGCACCCATAAAACCCAATATCTCTTTTGGAAAAATAATACCGATAACACTGATAAATACAGAAAAAACAGCCGCTATGATAATTGCCTGTGCAGCCACGTCTGATGCACGCTTAAAATCTTTCTCCCCTGCACGGCGGGCTATAAGTGCAGTAGCTCCCATGGCCAATCCCCACGCAATAGAATATAAAATGGTAAGAGAGGATTCTGTCAATCCTACAACAGCTGCTGCAGCCGGGCTAACCTTGTTTACAAAGAAAATGTCCACTATGGCAAATAAAGATTCAAGTGACATTTCAAGCACCATCGGCACTGCCAATAAAAATATAGCACGGTCGATACTGCCCGTAGTAAAATCCTTTACATCGCCTCTGACAGCTTGTATAAATAATTTGAAAATAGAAGTTTTCGTATCCTGATCTGTTATTTCAGTCATTATTGATAAAATTAAAAATAGAAAAATCACTCCTAAAAGGAGTTTAATGTAACAGTAGAAGACTTAAAGAAAGAATGATATTCTTTTTACCAGGCCATTGGCAAGGTTCTTTAAGTTAAATCAGGACTTCATATTCGTAAAATTGAAAAAACAAGTGATCCGGATTGGATTCGAACCAATGACCCTCAGCTTAGAAGGCTGATGCTCTATCCAACTGAGCTACCGGACCAATTTTTTGAAGCGCAAAGCTAAGAAATTTTTACATTGCATTGAATCTATATTACAAATGGACGTAAAAATTGAACCATCCTGGAAAGAAGTTTTAAAGAGTGAATTTACCAAACCTTATTTTCAGCAGATAGTTACATTTTTAAAGACAGAAAAGTCTGCCGGCAAGATCATTTATCCCCCGGGCCCGCTTATTTTTAATGCTTTCAATCAAACACCGTTTACCAAATTAAAAGTAGTAATACTTGGCCAGGACCCTTACCATGGCGCCGGCCAGGCACATGGCTTAAGTTTTTCAGTTCCTAATGGTATCAAGCCGCCCCCATCGCTCATCAATATTTTTAAGGAGATACAAGATGATATTGGTGTAGCCATGCCT
The DNA here is from genome assembly GCA_044222465.1 of Ferruginibacter sp. Lineage (GTDB taxonomy): Bacteria > Bacteroidota > Bacteroidia > Chitinophagales > Chitinophagaceae > Ferruginibacter. The sequence goes on along the minus strand of JBGANE010000007.1, from coordinate 32,967 downwards.
TTGCAGTATGGCAACCTTACAAGATGGGCTGAACAAGGTGTGCTTTTACTGAATGCAGCACTTACCGTAAGAGCCAACGAACCGTTCAGCCATGCAAAATTTGGCTGGGCTGAATTTACAGATGCTGTCATTCAAAAAATATCGGATGAAAAAACCGGTATCATATTTTTGCTTTGGGGAAAGTTTGCACAGGAAAAACAATTATTGATTGATGAAACAAAACACTTTGTTTTAAAAGCAGCTCACCCATCCCCTTTTTCAGCTGATAAAGGTTTTTTTGGCTGTAAACACTTTTCAAAAACAAATGAACTTTTAATAAAACAAGGTATATCACCCATTGACTGGAAACTGCTTACACCATAGTTCAGGAAGAAAGAAATATGAAACTCTTTAAAAATATTTTTGGAAGAATTTGGGCCTTGTGGGCATTGATCACTTTCATTGTTACCTTCCTTATCATCCTTTTACCATCTATGCTTGCTCACCTGATGAAAGACCCGAAAGGACAAAGGTATTTCATTGCTGTTTCCAGGATATGGATGAATATATGGTTGTTCTTAGTTGGATGCCCTGTTAAGGTGAGTGGTAAAGAAAATTTCAAAAACAACACGTCATACGTTGTTGTGTTCAATCACAATGCATTCATGGATGTACCTTTATCTGCTCCCTATGTTCCGGGCGCAAATAAAACTATTGCCAAAGCATCTTTTGCAAAAATTCCCTTGTTCGGCCTGTTTTACAAAAAAGGTGCAGTGCTGGTGGACAGGAAAGATGAAAAAAGCCGCAGCAAAAGTTTTGATGCGATGAAAAAAGTTCTGGCAACCGGTATGCATATGTGTGTGTATCCCGAGGGAACAAGAAACAGGACGGCAGAGCCAATAAAACCCTTTTACGATGGTGCCTTCAGGCTGGCGGTTGCAGCAAATAAAGATATCATTCCCTGCGTGATAACCGGAACAAAGAAAGCAATGCCCATCAATAAATCTTTTTTCCTCTTACCTACAAGACTGCAAATGCATTTTTTGCCGGCCATTCCTTCTGCAGGAGTGAGCATACAGTACCTGAAAGAAAAAACTTTCAATATCATGCTGCAGGAATACGTGAAGAAGATTTAATTGAACTGATGATTTTGTCATACTGAGGTACGAAGCATCCCTTCACTTAAAGATCATAAAAATACCGGCTACGGTTAATTTTCAAATCCCTTAATATACCCGACTTGGGGCTGATGCTGATATTAAAGTAGCGGTACCTGCCAACCGGTGAAATATTAATGGCCATCTGCCAGCAATGCATTTCCCTGGTTAGGTACATGTTTATCAGGCCGAGTTCTTTTAATGTGATATTATAAGAGCCATTTATTCCTATTTGCCATTTAGGTGTAAGATTCAACGAACCGGTGAAGTTTGTGTTTTGAGAAATTGAACCTTTGTATCCTGTTCCCAAACCATTGGGTACCCGGGTATAACTGAAAGCATAGGATAAACTAATGCTCCACGGAATATTAAAATTGGCAAACTCACCGGGATTGTTGCTGATATAAGCTGCTTCCTGCTGGTATTCATTTAATGGCATGCCAGATATAGTATTCACCAAATTATTCTGCAGGTTGTTTGTTGGCAACTTCTCATTTTTATCGCCTCCCTTAAATTGTGTTTGCATAGCAATACTGGCATTGGTAAGTTTACCCAATGCAATAATTTTCTTTCGCCAGATTGTTTTATCAATAAAATTTCCAACACTATCGGTTAAGTAAGGCATAAAAATAGCACTACCCGAAATACTGATCTTATCAAAAAGATTTGTTCTTAACGACATATTTATCGGCTCCAGCTTAAATGATTTCTTTAAAAAATTATAACTGCTGGTGAGACTAAGTCCGTCTATCAGCGTTATCTTTTTCATTGCTGCTTCCCCTGTATCTTTCTTATTACGCACTTTCATTTGCAGGTTGTTGTCAATGCCAAAACTCAACCCTCCATATTTTCCTAATCCAAAAGTTCCGAATATACTGCGTTCATAATGCGAATAAGGCAGCACATGCCCGAAAGTATCAACCTGTGTTGTGTACCACGATGCTTTGTTCATATCTGGTTTGTAACTGGCCGAAAGTAATGGTCTTATTTCATGACGTATAGCCTGTACCCTGCTTTTCTTTTTAAAAGTAAACAGTCCGAAAATACGTGTGGTAACACCCATTCCAAAACTCATTTCCCTTGCTGTATAAAATCCTTTTCTTATGACTGTATCTAATTTTTTATTGGCAGTATCCCAGCTTCTTGTAAATTTTTCCTGGTACCATTTCTCCACATAGCTAACACTTGGTGCAAATTGAAAGTTCCCTACCTGTGGCAATGATAAAGTAATAGGTACATTATGGCTGGCTCCCCATTGATACTTTTCGGCAAACTGTTTAAAGAAATTACCCGATGTATCATAAAAAGAAGAGAGGCTCCTTGCATTTGTATTTAAAGCGATCCCCAGGTTCTCATACCATTTATAAGCGCCTATTACTTCCTTGCGGCGCAAAGGATACAATGTGTTTACATTGAACCCTATATCGGGTAAGTTTATATTAACGAGTTTACTGTTTGTATTCTGATTATGGTTGCCGCTTATGTTGATGTTAAATGGTTTGTCCTTCCAGGTCTTTGAATACGTGATAGAAGAGTTAAGCTGGTTCTGAAAATTACGTTGCGGATTATTGGGCACAGCATAATTATAACCACTGCTGCCTGCATTTAAGCTGGCATTGAAACTTACACCCGGCCGGGCTTTTGAATCGGTACTGTGCGACCATTGAACATTAAATGCCCTTGCACCCGACTTATCAAGGTCTCTCAAATGCAAAACGTTGATCGTAAAATTTCCCTGGTAGCGGTAGCGCTTATAATATCTTGGGTTTAAGTTAGCCGTCCATCCGCCATAAGAATATAATGTACCTCTTATCACAGCATCCCAACGATCACTTAATACCCGGTAATATCCTAAACCATCTAATGACAAGCCAAGTTCCTGGTTGGCATTAAAAGAAGGGGCAAGTAAACCTGAATGTCTTCCCTGCCGCATGGGATAAATACCAAAGGGAAGATAAACCGGTATGGGAACATCTTCAAACTCGGGATGCACAGGACCGGTAAATGCCATCTTCTTACTGATGAATTTTATTTTTTTACTTACAAAAGCAAAATGCGGCGTATCCAGGTTGCAGGTTGTAAACCTTCCCCGGAATGCATAAAAAATATCTGGATCTACTTTCTTTATTTTCTCTCCATAAACAAATAGCTCGCCCTGTTGTGTGTAGGTGCCTTTAGTGATCCCCTTGCCGGTCTTCATATTGAATTTAATGGAATCACTTTTTGTTTTAAAATCGCCCTGGTTAAATTCGGGGAAGGCAATCACATTACCGTTACTGTCTTTTACCAGGTAGGCGCTCACCAGGTTTGTGCGTTGATCAAATTCAATGCGTGGCGATACAAGTTTGTTATCTATATAATTTACACGGGTCTCTTTACCATATAGAATTATTTTTTTGGCAGGGATGTCCATCACCATAGAATCATCGGCATGGTAAATGACCGGCGCATCCAAAGAGTCTTTGGAAGATCTAAAAGAAAAAGTATCTCTTTTTACAACAATATTTGTGTCGGAAATCTGTTCTTTATTTTTTGAAGAATCTTTGTTTATGGCTTTCTTAACCGACTCTGCATTTACCGGAACCGTATCTGTAGTTAAAGAACTGTGAAATTCCACGGCATTAAAACCATTCGTCATGCTGTATGTGGTTATGATGAATAACAGCAGTGCAGTTGCCGATATCAATATGTATTTTGCCTTACCTTTGTTAGGATGGTTCATAGTAAAGATTGGCAAAAATAGCCATTAAGTACCGATAGTTACCGGTTGAGTTGTGAATAATTGTTTAATTACTAACCCCTTTTAAAACGTATGATTATCTCAGTGAACAAAGTGCCCTTCCTGTTTCTTTTTGCTGCTTCACATTTGTTAATATTAAACAATTCCTTTTCACAGGCTCCAAAAAAAATCAAGACAATTATTGTGGATGCCGGGCATGGCGGTTCAAAAGATCCCGGTGCAACAGGGCAATATGAAAATTCATTGCGGTCAAAAGAAAAAGATATAACCCTGGCTATTTCTTTAAAATTGATCCAGGAATTAAAAAAACAATTGCCCGATGTGAATATTGTTCCTACCCGTACAACTGATATTTATCAGAATCCGAGAGAAAAAGCAACCATAGCAAATGAGTCTCATGGCGACCTTTTCTTATGTATCCACGCAGACAGCGGCCCGTTAAAAACCGGAAGGCGCCAGATAGGCACACATGTGGTTACCCGATATAAGGTGACAGGAAAAGGAAAAAAGAAAAAGAGAAAACCTTACCAGGCCGTTGAGCCGCTTTACGAATATTTTAAATACCCCCTTACAAGAAGCGGAACCAGTGTATGGATATTTGCTGCACATAAAACAAGTGATAAGCTAAAAGCAATCATGGATGGTGATGAAAATTTTGAAATTGAAGCAGATGGCGTGGATTCACTTGAAAACAACCTGGATTTTAAAACACCTGAAGGAAGGACCATTGCAGCCATATATGCTAAGAGATACCAGGAACGAAGTGATCTGCTGGCTACGTTGGTGAACGACGAAGTTGATCAAACCGGCAGGCAGGCATTAGGAGTAAGCCAGCGGCAAAAAGGGATATGGGTATTACAGGCTACAAACATGCCGGCTATTTTAATTGAAACCGGCTTTATCAATAACCCAGAAGATGAACGCTATCTGAATAGTGAAAAAGGCCAGCAGGAACTGGCAGAGGCCATTACCAAAGCTGTTAAGCGCTATAAAGAACAGGTGGAGAGCACAAACAATTCCCCGGCTTCAAATGCTGTTACAATTACCCCGGCAAAAACTAAAGAATTGATAACTGCAGCTCCTCCGGAAAAAAGACCGGTAAAAGATTCAAAAATTTTACAGGTTAAAAGCAACAATATAAAAGTAGATCTGTATGACGATGGAGAAATTGATAATGATATTGTATCTGTTTATTTTAACAATGCACTGATGGTTGATAAAATAAGCCTTACGGCCAAAGCCAGATCTTTCACATTAAACCTTGCAGAAGGAAAAACAAATGAACTGATCCTATATGCCGATAACCTGGGAGACATTCCTCCCAATACGGCCCTGATGGTAATCACTGATGGTGTACGCCGTTATGAAGTCCGCTTATCTGCCGACCTGAAAAATAATGCATCGGTAAGATTTGAATTAGAAAATAATAATTAAATTACTTTGGCTTATGCTGCAAAAATTGCTTTAAAAGCCGGATATCTACAATGAAAATTTCGAACGAAACCAAAATTGGCGCCCTTACCGCAATAGCGATTACCTTATTAGTACTGGGTTTTAATTTTTTAAAAGGGAAGACCTTTTTTGGGAAAAGCCATACCGTGTATGCCAAATATACCAATGTGCAGGGCCTCGCCACTTCAAACCTTGTTACTATTAATGGAATGCAGGTAGGTTCTGTTTACAGCATTACCACTGACAAGAACATGAAGGAGATACTGGTGAATATGAACCTGACCAAGGACGTTAATATCCCTAAAAACTCTATTGCAACTATCAATACCGACCTGCTGGGTGTAAAAACCATTGTTATACACCTGGGCGACTCAAAAGAATATCTTGCAAAAAAAGATACAATAGCCACAGAACCAACCACCGGTATATTTAATGAGATACTGAACAAAGTTGACCCGGTCTTTATACAGGTAAAAAAAGCTGTTTCTTCCATCGACTCCATTTTGTTCAGCGTTAACCGGATACTGGATCCGACTGCAAAAAATAATATCGGGGCAACACTAGACCACCTGAACAAGACAACGGCCAACCTCATCAATGCCTCTGCCTCATTGGATATCTTACTCAACACACAAACAGGTGCACTGGCTAAAACTTTAAACAACCTTAATTCATTTACCGGCAACCTGGCCAATAATAATGATAAGATAAACAGCCTGGTGGGTAATCTTGATAAGACAGCTACCAATCTTTCGAAATTAGACCTGGAGAAAACTTTGACAACGTTAAATACTACTATCGGCGACCTGAAGTCAACCATTGGCAAACTTAATAGTACAACAGGTACTGCCGGTTTGTTACTGAACGATACCAAACTCTATAATAATCTTACCGCAACAGCTAACAAACTGAATTTATTGATAGACGACCTGAAGACAAACCCCAAACGGTATGTTAACATTTCGGTATTCGGCAAAAAAAATAAAAATGCCGGGTTAACTGTGCCTTTACCCGATACAGTAAATGCCCCTTACCTGAAACAGAGATAATTTTATCATTCTGTTATAAAAATAAAAGCCCAATTTGCAGGCTGAATAAAAAAAGGACCATTGCGATTGAAATTTACCATCAGCAAGTTTTTAATTTTCATTTTAGTTTGCTGCAGCTCCGGCCTTTCTGCACAACAGGTCATTGATGCATCAAACCCGGCAGATACGATCCGGGTAATTAAAATTGTGCAGGGCAAAAGCCTGCGGATGAAAACCATTGACTCTGCCAATGTACTGGAAACCATTGCCGGCAATGTCATCATCAAAGAGGGCCTTACCACATTTTCCTGCGATAGCGCTACCCTGAACCGAAAAACAAATATCCTGGAAGCTTTTGGCAATATACATATCAATGACAACGACAGTATTCATACCTATGCACAATCCCTGCGTTATATTGGTGCCGACAGGATTGCTTACCTGAAAAAGAATGTGAAGCTTACCGATAAAAAGGGAACGCTTTATACCGATGATCTCGAATACAATTTAAGAACAGGTATTGCCACCTATAAAGGTGGAGGCAGAATAACAAATGAGAAAACGGTACTTACCAGTGATGATGGTGTTTATTATGCCGATACCAAGGATGTTTATTTTAAAAAGAATGTTCATCTCAAAGATCCAGACCGGGATATATGGACCGATAGCCTGCTCTATAATATCAAAACCAATATTGCAACCTTTATTGCAAAAACCCATATTGTGGGTAAAGACGGAAGCATCATTGATACAAAGAGTGGCACTTACAACCTGGCAACGGGAGAAGCCATTTTTTTCGACAGGACTTCTTTCAGCGACAGTACTCATTCTGGTGTTGCAGATAAAATCGCTTTCGATAAAAAAACAAATAGCTTTCAAATGGAAGGCAATGCTAAACTGGTAGACAGTGTGAACCAGGTAACGGTGGTAGGTGGAAAAATATTCGGGAACACCGAATTGAATTCCTTCCTGGCAACCAACAAGCCGGTGATGATCTTTTACCGTGATGGCGACAGCACCTATGTTGCTGCCGATACGCTTTTTTCAGGGCTGCGTAAATACGATAGCCTGGAAAGAAAGATCGTGACGATGAAAGATACCATCAACAAAACAACAGCGGTGAATACCAGTGCAAAGGATACATCCATCCGTTATTTCCTGGCATTCCGCCACGTTCGTATTTTCAATGATTCATTGCAGGCGGTAAGCGACAGCCTCCACTACTCTACCGTAGATTCAACCTTTAAATTATTTGGCGAACCCGTTGTTTGGAATAACCAGTCGCAGGTAACGGGTGACACCATTTATATGTACACCGAAAATCAGAAAGCCAAACGTTTGTATGTCTATTATAATGGTATGATCATCAATAAAGCCAATGATGCCATGTATAACCAGATTGCAGGACGCACATTGAACGGATACTTTACAGATGGCTCCATTGATTATGTTCGGGTGAAGGGCTCTCCTGCTGAAAGTATTTTTTACCCCCAGGATGACGACAGCGCATATATCGGAATGAACAGGAGCAGTGGTGACCAGATAGACATTTACTTTGTTAAGAAAGAACTGAATAAAGTGAAATTTGTAAATAAGGTTGATGGTATCTTATATCCTCTCCGCCAAATTCCGGAAGACAAAAAGCAACTGAGGGGTTTTAAATGGCTTGATAAACGCAGGCCAAAGAACAAACTGGAACTTTTTGAGTAGATATGGTCATTACCAGCCAGCATAAAAAAAACACCAGCGATCCTGGTGTTTTTTTTATTATAAATTATGAAGAATTAATTTTTTATCTTGGCAGGCTTTACTGTTTTTTCAGTTGAAACAACTTTGGCCGGCTTAACATCACTTACTGGCTTCTCAACATCAGCCGTTTCAGTTTCTGCCTCATCTTTAGGCTTTGAAGCCGTTTCTGTTGAAAAAGGAGTTGTTTCAACAGCAGGTTTTACAATTTTATCTTTTGCAGGTGTATCGGTAGTTTTTACTTTGTCAGTTTTAACATCTGAAGCCGGAGTTTCTTTGGTAATTGACTTTGGTGTACGAGCCTCGGAAGCTTTAGTGTTTTGTGCAGAAACAGCAAGAGTCAACCCGAATACTATACTTAAAGTGGCAAATAATTTTTTCATTGTTTGATGCTTATGTTTTGGTAAATGTATTAAAATAATATGAAAGCAAATCCCTTCTCAATATTTTCCAGGCTGTTGGCAAAAGACACCCGGATACAGTTCGTCTCTCCAAATGCCTTCCCGGTAACAGTAGATACATGCGCTTTGTTCAGCAGGTACATGCAGAGGTCATCGGCATTTTCTATCTTGTCTTCTCCATCAGACTTACCGAAATAGCTGTTTACTTTAGGAAAAACGTAAAATGCGCCCTCAGGCTCGCTGCATTCTATTCCCGGCAGTTCTTTCACCAGATCCATCACTCTTGCCCTGCGTTTTGTAAACTCAGCGATCATCATTTCCGTTGGTTTCATGTCGCCCGTCAATGCAGCGATGGCCGCCCTTTGCGTAACGGCATTGGTGCCACTGGTAACCTGCCCCTGTATTTTTTCACAGGCACGGGCAATGGCTGTATGAGCCGCAATATACCCAAGTCTCCAACCGGTCATGGCATAGGCTTTACTAAGACCGTTAACAAGAATGACCCTGTCTTTCAGGAAATCAAATTGAGCAATACTTTGATGCTCCCCATCATAATTGATGAACTCATATATCTCATCACTCATGATGAAGATAGCAGGATATTTTCTGAACACTTCAGCCAGAGCCGTTAGCTCTGCTTTGGAATATACAGCCCCACTGGGATTACAAGGCGATGAAAACATAAACAGCTTTGATCTTTCTGTTATAGCTGTTTCTAATTCTTCAGGAGTTATTTTATATCCGTTCTTAATTGATGCATTTACAAATTTCACAACTCCCCCAGCCATTCTTACTATCTCAGAATAAGTGACCCAGTATGGTGTAGGGATGATTACCTCATCTCCCTGGTCAACAATGCTCATAACAGTGTTAAAAATACTTTGTTTGGCACCCGTACTCACAATAACCTGGTCGGGTGTGTACTCAAGATTGTTATCTCTTTTCAATTTTGCACAAACTGCTTCTCTCAGGTCGGGGTAACCGGCCACAGGTGTATAGTGGCTGTAATTTTCATCAATAGCTTTTTTTGCAGCTGTTTTAATATGATCGGGTGTATCAAAATCAGGTTCACCCAAACTCAGGTCGGTAATATCAAAACCTTTTGCTCTTAATTCCCGGCCCAACTTGGCCATTTTCAATGTTTCTGGTTCATTGAAGCGTTGCAGTAGTGATGATAATTGCATGAACAGGTTTTTTTGTTGCAGACAAAAATAACTATTTACTGTGTATCACGATGACCCATCATATTACTGTTTGAGCAATGGGGTATCGTAAGTGAATATAAACGGCGATAGATCGGGCTTGAATTTATACTCCCTTTTCAATTCATGATCGTAAATAATCTTACCGAGATTTTTCATGAACGGAAGACCGATGGTCTTATAGTCGTATTTGTCATCATTCAATATCCCATCACTGTTACAATAAATAAGGGCCGAAATAAAAAACTCAATTTTGTTTTTATGATCAACGATATAAGCCACATCGATCATATGACCATACGCATCGCCCACTTTATTAAAGATGCGGATATTTTCCGGCTGACTCCCTTTTTCGGCTCCCAACAATAAAAACTTACAATAGGCAGGCCAATAGTTTACCGTATCGGAAGCATAAGGCGGGTAACTACTTTCGGTGGGGTACTGGCTCATATATTTTAAAACAAACTGCCTGTCTTCTTCTGTAATATTAAACCGCTGGCCTGGTTTTACTTTACCTGGAAATACAAGACTCATCAGTATCTGGTGGAGATCCTCCAGGCTGATCCGGTTCTTTCTTGAAAAATCCATTGCACCATTGATCAAATTACCTCCACGGTAAAAACCATTACCCATACTATCTGTTCTTTGTGCATATACTTCAGCATTCCTCCGTGCAGGTTGGCTATAAAGGATATTATTATTGCTATCTAAAAAAATTACCGGGTTGGTCTGCCTGTTTTCTTCCTGCGTTAAAAAAATGTCCAGGCGATGTAATATCTGTACATCCTCATACCCTTTCTTGTGCAACTCCCTGTTTATGTATTCCTGACCTAAAAATTCGTATAGCCGGTTAAATGCATCGTTATCGCTGACCATCAGTATTTTTTTTATGTACTGTGCGATGGTGGGTCTTCCAGATACTGTAGTCGGGTCATTATAAACGGCTGACTGTCCACTAAAAGCCGTTTCGGTTATCATGGTTGTATTCCTGTTGATACCTTTATCTTTTAACTCATTTAATCTTTGTAAGGCAAGCAAAACAATGGGAAGTTTTACAGTCGATGCAGGATAAAAATACCTGGACGCATTCACATTAAAATAATGGTTTTGAAAAGCCGGCACATTGTTTCTCCCCCTGTTAACCTGTGTATAAATGATCTGTATGTTCCAGTCTTTTTTATGGGTTAAGATGCTATCGAAATACTGGGGATATTGTTTTAGCAAGGTCTCCAAAAATACGTCGGTCCTGGTGGTATCTGCGGGCACAGCTCCCGTCACTGGGAAGGTCTTGTTCCTAATGTTTTTCCCCTGCTTTGCACTACTACAGGAAATGAAAATTGCCAATGCTGCCACAAAATTCAGAAAGTGGTTGTATTTAAAGGTCATACCATTGGTTTTCAGTGTAAAATGCGTAAAATTCTAAAAATAACAGCCAATAATAGTCAATCGGTTTTTCCCCTATCTTTGCACACTTCTAAAATTCAACAGAGAAGCTACTAAAAACGTTTATTATTATGAAGCTAAAAGGTTTAGTTTGGTTTTTTACAATTGCACTAATTATCATTTCACTTTGGGAATTATCCTATACATGGGTGGTACGTAATTACGAAAGTTCGGTAACTGCTAAAGCACAAAAAATAGTAAAAGCATCTTTCCCCGGTCTGAAAGGCGATGAAAAGGAAGCAGCCATAGAATTCAGAAAAAAACGTATCCTCGACAGCACCGCTGAAAAAAGCATTTACCCGATTTTTGGAACAACATACAAACAATGTAAAGCCAATGAGCTGAACCTTGGCTTGGATCTGCAGGGTGGTATCAGTGTTACTTTGGATGTAAGCCTGGTTGATTTGTTGAAATCTTTAAGCAATAATTCTAAAGATCCGCTTTTACAGAATGCTCTCAGGACTGCAGTAGCGCAAAAAACCAACAGCGATGCGGATTTTATTACTCTGTTCACCGATTCTTATATCAAACAGAATGGCCCAGGAAAATTAGCTTCCATATTTGCAGGAGCAGGTAAAGAAGTAAAACCAAACGATAACGATGCTACGGTTATAAGCAAATTAAAAACGATTGCATCGGGCGCTATCAAAGAAACCTATAAGATACTTGTTCGTCGTATTGATAAATTTGGAGTGGCCCAGCCCAATATTAATTTTGATGAGAACAAAGGTATCATCAACGTTGAACTTGCCGGTGTAACAGACATTGACAGGGTACGTAAATTATTACAGGCTTCAGCTCACTTACAGTTTTGGGAAGTGTACCGCATTGATGAATTAGCGGCTTCTTTAAAAGTAGCTGATGAAAACCTGCAAAACTACCTGAATGGTGTTACGGACAGTATAGGTAAGGCCGATTCTATCAAAAAATTGCAGAATGTAAACCCTTTCTTCAGGGTGATGAATCCGCAAAATCCGCAAACGGATAAGGATGGTAAGCAATATTTCATGTCGAACATTGGTAACATAGCAGTACAGGATACCGGTGTGTTTTTTGAATATCTGAATAATGAAGTAGTTAAGAATGCTATCCCTGCCGACTGTAAATTTTTGTTAGGTATTGAAGAAAAAGCTGACAAAGGAACTCAAAGATATTTCCCGCTGTATGCAGTAAAAACACTACCTGGCAGTGAAAAGGCCCCGCTGGAAGGTGAAGGCGTGGCAGAAGCCAGGCAGGATTTTGATGAAAGAGGCCGCCCTGCCATTAAAATGGAAATGACCGGTACCGGTGCAAAAACCTGGGCAAGGCTTACTACGAAAAATGTAAACCGCCCTATCGCAATTGCACTGGATGATATCGTGTATTCGGCGCCAAATGTAAATGGCCCGATTGAAGGTGGTAGTTCCGAAATTGCCGGAAACTTTACTGTTCAGGAAGCACAGGATCTTGCCAATATTTTAAAATCTGGTAAACTGGATGCTCCTGCCAAGATTGTTGCACAACAGGTAGTAGGGCCAACTTTAGGTAAGGAATCAGTAAGAGGTGGTGCTATGGCATTTGGTATCTCTTTCCTGGTGATATTTATTTTAATGCTGGTTTATTATAACACCGGCGGATGGGTTGCTAATATTGCTCTAATCCTGAATTTACTGTTCACCATTGGCGTATTGACTGCAATGGGCTTTACATTAACTGCTGCCGGTATTGCCGGTTTGGTACTTACCATTGGTTTGGCAGTAGATACCAACGTAATTATTTTTGAAAGGATAAAAGAAGAGTTGACGAAGGGCAAGTCCTACCAGCTGGCGGTAAATGATGGTTACAGGCGTTCGCTTGCACCGGTAATTGATGCCCACGTAACTTCTTTACTTACTGCCATCATTCTGGCTTATTTCGGCCTTGGCCCTGTACTGGGTTTCGCCACCACACAGATCATCGGTATCCTGCTCTCTTTATTCTGCGGAATTTTGGTATCCAGGTTGATCACTGATTTCTGGACAAACAAGAACCGTCACTTCAATTATTTTACGGCATTATCTAAAAGGATATTTAAACACGCCAGCTATAAATTCATTGAGTTCAGGAAATATGCCTACATGATCTCGATTGTTGTATTGATACTGGGTGTTGCCTCTTTCTTTAACGGTTTTCATTTAGGTGTTGAATTTAAAGGAGGCCGCAGCTATACCGTTCAGTTTGACAGGCCCGTTACTACCAATGAAGTACGTGATGATCTTAAAGCCGCATTGGATGGAGATAACCCTACTATTAAAACAGTTGGTGATTCCCGTCATTTAAATATAACAACTGCTTACCTGAAAGGTGTTGATAATGCAGATAGTGCCGTAATATCGAGGCTTCACGACGGATTGAAAAAAGTATTACCTGCAAACCTGAGCCATGCCGAATTTGCAAAAAAGAATATACAAGGTTACTCAGCCGTACAACCGAGTATATCGGATGACTTAAAACGTGGCGCTGTTAAAGCAACCATTTTTGCTATCCTGATCATCTTCATATATATCTTCATCCGTTTCCGTGACTGGAGATATTCGATGGGAACTATCTTTACTTTACTGCACGACGTACTTATAACACTTGCCGTTTTCTCATTCTTTAAAAACATCGTACCCTTCCCGCTTGAAATTGACCAGCACTTTATTGCAGCTGTGTTAACGGTTATCGGTTTTTCGATGAATGATACCGTAATTGTATTTGACCGTATCAGGGAATACAGCCGGGATAAGAAAGGGGCAAGCAAAACAACTATCATCAACAGTGCGATTAATGATACGCTGAGCCGTACCATTATGACATCGCTTACGGTGTTTCTTACCATCCTGATATTGTTCATCTTTGGCGGTGAGGTAACCCGTGGTTTTGCTTTTGCCATGCTGGTTGGTGTTGTTACCGGCACTTACTCTTCTATCTTTGTAGGTGCACCGGTGCTGATCGACTTCGCCAAGAACAAACCTTTGGGAGCAGCAGATGCAGTTGAGGAAAAAAAGAAGCCGGTCTAGTTTTATATCTGAGTTATAATGAAAGAAGCCCCGCTAATTAACGGGGCTTCTTTCATATCCATAAATATTTTTAATTACACAGCAAAGCTTGTCCCGCAACCACAGGTCTTGCTGGCATTGGGATTATTGAAGGTAAACCCCCGTGAATTTAAGCCACCCTGCCAGTCCACTTCCATTCCCATCAGATAAATGCCCTGTGCTTTATCCATTACAACAGGTATGCCGCTGATGTCAAAACTTTCGTCCTTCTCTGTTTTAGAATCGAAACCCAAAACATAGGTCATGCCACTGCATCCACCTCCCTTTACCCCGATCCGCAAAGACTGGCTTTTATTAAAACCGTCTTCACTCATCAGGCGCCTGATCTCGTTTACTGCCGATGGCGTTAATGTTACCGGTATTGATGTTGCAGTTTCCATATTAAAACTTTTGTACAAAGTTAAATAATAACGTCAACCAGGCTTTACGAATTGCGAAGTTCATTAAAGATAGCCCGCCTTTTTATGGCACCACCCTTAACATCCACACAATCCCTTATTTTTGTTTCAAATTAAGGATATGGATCTTTCTTCAGGTACGATTCAAAATATTATTCTGGCCTCCATTTTTTTATTCATTGTGGTGCTGGCATGGCTGCTCGGTGAGTTCAAGGGTATGAAGGATGAGATAAGGGAAAAAGTTGGCATCAATGACGAGATCACTAAGTTGCGGTTGCAGGCCCTGGAACGTTTTACTTTATTTGCCGAGCGGTCTTCATTAAAAAACCTGGTATCCCGTACGCCTTCTTCGGGCTTAACGGTAGTTGACCTTCAACTTACGCTTTTAGAGACTCTCAGGTCGGAGTATGAATATAATGTTACTCAACAGATCTATATCAGCCCCGAAATGTGGAAAGCTATTGGCAATTTAAAAGATCAGAATATTTTTATCATTAACCAGATCGCTGCAACGCTTCCCTCAGAAGCCAATGGTATAGAATTGAGCAAACGCCTTTTAGAATATGTGGCAAGTACTAATGCAGAACTCAATACAGTTGTGCTAAGCGCTTTGCAATTTGAAGCCAAAAGACTTTTATAACACGAAACAGTTTTAAATTTTTTAATAATTATGCCTGCAAATAAAAAAATCTATACAGATTCAGGTATTGAAATAAAAACGATTTATACTCATGAAGACCTTTCCTCACTCCCCCCTTCGGGGAGCGGGGGGGCTGGAGAATTCCCTTTCACCCGTGGCGTGCAGCCTGATATGTACCGTGGCAAGCTATGGACCATGCGGCAATATGCCGGCTTCTCTACTGCCGAAGAAAGTAACCAGCGTTATCATTACCTGTTGAGCCAGGGTGTAAATGGTTTGAGTGTGGCATTTGATCTTCCTACACAAATTGGTTATGACAGCGACCATCCGCTGGCAGACGGTGAAGTGGGTAAAGTGGGTGTTGCTATCGACAGCCTGGAAGATATGGAGATATTATTCCGTGGAATTAAACTGGATGAAGTATCCAGTTCCATGACGATCAATGCAAGTGGATTTATTCTTTTGGCATTTTATATAGCGCTTGCAAAAAAGCAAGGCGCTGATCTTAAAAAGATATCAGGTACAATACAAAACGATATTTTAAAAGAATACGCCGCAAGAGGAACATATATCTATCCTCCCAAAGCTTCCATGCGTATCATCACCGATATTTTTGAATGGTGTGCTAAAGAGATACCTAAATGGAATACCATATCCATCTCAGGCTATCATATTCGTGAAGCCGGAAGTACGGCCGTGCAGGAAATTGCATTTACCTTAAGTAATGGTAAGGCATATGTTAAAGCCGCATTGGAAAAAGGCCTGGACATAAATGTTTTTGGAAAACGGCTTTCTTTCTTTTTTAATGCCCACAATAATTTATTTGAAGAAGTTGCCAAATTCAGGGCTGCCAGGCGCATGTGGGCAAGTATTATGAAAGAACTCGGCGCCACTGATCCCAAAGCGATGATGCTTCGTTTTCATACACAAACCGGAGGCAGTACATTAACGGCACAACAACCTTTCAATAATATCAGCCGGGTAACGGTACAAACCTTAGCTGCTGTGCTCGGCGGTACACAATCATTACATACCAACGGCTATGATGAAGCATTAAGCCTTCCTACTGAAGAAGCTGCAGCTATTGCATTGCGTACGCAACAGATCGTTGCTTTTGAGAGTGGAGCACCTGATACGGTTGATCCCCTGGCAGGAAGTTATTTTATTGAATCGCTTACCAATGAAGTGGAAGCTGCAGCACTTAAGTTGATCGCAAAGATCGATGCGATGGGTGGCAGTGTGGCCGCTATTGAACGGGGTTTTATACAGGAAGAGATCGCCAAGAGCGCTTACGAATACCAGCGACAGATTGAGAATGGTGAAAAAATCATTGTTGGTGTAAATAAATTCCAGACCGAGACAAGTAATTCAATTCCTGTATTTAAGGTTGATGAAAATGTACAAACCGTGCAGGTTGAAAAATTAAAAGCACTAAGACTGAAAAGGAATAATGCAAAAGTTGCCGCTTCTTTACAATCATTACATCAAAAAGCGGTTAGTGGCGAAAACCTGATGCCTGCAGTTGTTGAAGCAGTGGAGAATTATTGTACGCTTGGTGAAATAGCGGATGAATTGAGGAAAGTTTTTGGAGAATATAAATAGATCTACCGAACAATAAATAGCACCCGTAATATGATAAAAATAATCCTTGTTCTTTTATCCTTTTCATTTATCAATACACTTTCTGCACAGGATATTTCAAAGACCATTGACGAGGAATCGCAGAAACTCCGAAACAAATTGACCGAATGGAGAAGGCATCTTCATCAGAACCCGGAGCTTGGCAACAGGGAAGTAAAGACCGCTGCTTATATTGTTGAGCAACTCAAAGGCCTGGACCTGGAAATTAAAACAGGTGTTGCCAAAACCGGTGTTGTGGCAATTCTAAAAGGAGGAAAACCGGGGCCTGTCATCGCTTTAAGAGCTGATATTGATGCACTGCCGGTGAAAGAAAGGGTAAATATTCCCTATGCTTCAAAAGACAGTACTGACTACAACGGGCAAAAAGTTCCCGTCATGCATGCATGTGGCCATGATGCACATACCGCCATGCTGATCGGTACGGCTAAGGTTTTATCATCGATGAAAAAAGATATAGCAGGTACAGTAAAATTTATTTTTCAACCCTCGGAAGAGGGCCCTCCAACCGGTGAAGAAGGCGGGGCGCCATTAATGGTAAAAGAGGGTGTGATGGATGATCCTAAAGTAGATGTGGTATTTGGAATGCACATTGAATCATGGATACCTGCGGGAGATATTCAATACAAACCCGGTGCATTCATGGCTTCTGCTCATCAATTCACTGTTAAAGTAAAGGGGAAAGGAACTCATGGGTCACAACCCTGGCTGGGTATTGATCCTATTGCCATCTCTGCACAGATCATTGAAGGATTTCAGAATATTGTAAGCCGCCAGATGGACCTGACGAAAGCACCGGTTGTTATTACTGTTGCTAAATTTAACAGTGGAGTTCGCTTTAATATAATTCCTGAAGAAGCCATGCTTGAAGGGACATTAAGAACACTCGACAGCAAAATGCTTGTGGATGTACAGGAAAGGATGAAACTTACCGCAGCTAAAATTGCAGAAGCATCTAATACCACGGCAGAAGTGAATTTTTTTGAAAAGACACTCGTTACTTACAATACACCTGAGCTTGTTGAAAAAATGCTGCCTTCTTTACAGGTAGCGGCAGGGAAAGATAATGTGCGGCCAATGGAATGGGTTACGGGTGCGGAAGACTTCAGCTATTATGGAACAAAATCCCCTGCCTTCTTTTTTTATTTTGGCGGAATGCCAAGGGGTAATGACCCTAAACTTGCACCACCACATCATACTCCTGAATTTATGATCGACGATAGCCGTTTGTTTGTGGGGGTGAAAACTTTTTGCCAACTGGTATTCGACTATCCTAAGGCAATCAACAACTAAACAGCTTTATACCATTCATCCCTTTTTTTTCGTTACTGCAGGTAATTAAAATATTTTTGCAGCCATTCATAAACACCGGAATCAAGTTTAGACAAGTCAATGATCTTATCCGTAACACAGAAAATATGCATCGCTGCCTCTTTATTAGTATCACTGCTTCCTGGCAGGATATATTCGCAGGCAACTATCAGGGGCAAAGTGCTTGAAGAAGATTCAAACCCGGTTCCCTATGCTTCCATCAAATTGCTTAAACAGGCATCAGGAAGCGTAACAGACACGGCAGGAAATTTTACACTACATATTCCCAGGTTGAATGAAAATGATACACTGGTCATTTCTTCTATTGGATATGAAAGCTTTAAGACCCCGGTGAGTAAGGCGCTGAAAGATCATGAATTTACGCTGAAGGCAAATTCCAAAAACCTGGAAACAGTAGTGGTAAGATCTTTCAGTAAAGAAGATGTGGCAGGTGCAAAGGTTGAAACAGTTGGATACTTCAGGAGCTGGCATACCAAAAAAAATGGCGGGGAGATAGGGCGTGAGATCACTGTTTCGCATGATGTGTACCAGGTAGCTAAGGTTCGGTTTAAAATTTACAGCAGTTGCGATACCAATATGATACGCCTGCACATTCGTGAATTTATTGATGGCCGCCCCGGAGAAGAATTACTCAAAGATTCTATTGTGCAGGTAATCAATAATGCAGCCATCGCGGATAAAGCCTATGAATTTGACCTGAATAATTACAATATCATCTTAACTAAGAAAAATATTTTTGTAAGCTTCGAGGTTTTGAAAGGAACAAGGACAGACAGCGCAGCCTGCTCCTTTGCTTTTGTTGGGTCGGAGCCCGGTGTTTACCAGTATAAGTCGGCAACGAATGACGGCTGGACATCTACACAGGATTATACCATCTTTATGAAAGTGTTCTTTAAGTACGATTAAAGTCTGGATAGGCTTCAATGTGCAAAATCAACTTCAAAATTTCCTTTTATCCTTTCCATCGACGGGTTGAAGTAACCAAATTTCAGATCAGGAAATTCTTCTCTTATCAACTGCATCATCTGTTTAACACCCATGCAATCGCCCGTGTCGGTTACACCGATCTTTCCTAAATACCAATCCGGGTCAATATTGAAATTGCGCCATTGTATCATGCACAGATCGGTTTCTTTGATCAGTTTTCGCAGCGCTTCGTATTCTTCAATGCTGTCAGTCATACCTGGGAAAACAAAATAGTTAATGCTTGTCCAGCCGCCATAACTACGTACAACTTTTAAACTTTCTGCCAGGTCTTCAAATTCATAATTATTAGGCAGGTAATAAGAAGTATAAATATTTTTCCTGGCAGAGTTGGTACTCACCCGGATACTGTTCAACCCAACTTCACATAGAGCTTTTACAGCTTTAGGCATACTTCCATTTGTATTGATGTTGATGCTACCCTTTTTGGTATGTTTTCTTATTTCAATGATGGCTTCCCGGATGGTTTCCCACATCAATAAGGGTTCTCCCTCGCAACCCTGTCCAAAACTAATCAGTGGATATGGTGCTGTTTGCAGGTGCGGAACGGTGAATTCAACGATCTCTTCGGCGCTGGGTTTAAAGGTCAGCCTGTCCTGTGTACTGATGATGGTTTCTTCTTCTGGTTGAAATGAAATACAACCAATACAATTTGCATTGCATGCAGGAGAAACGGGAACAGGGCACTCCCATCTGCCAATAGCTAAATTTCTTGCAGCAGGGCAAGTATAAGTCATGCAGCAATTTTCCATTAAATGTTTTACCAGGCGGTTGTGCGGATAGGCATTCAGTAATTTTTTGGTGCCCGATTCTATCAGGTCTCCTTTATAACCTTCTGCTTCCTGGCGTATATCCTGTTCAATACGCACAGCAGGAACATAAATTTTTTCATCAAGCCATCCTGCTGCCGTGTAACAAAACAGGGGAAGTGTTGGTGCATCCTTTTCTGTTTCATATGCAGCCATATACAGGCCCGTATGTGCCGGTGGAATAAATGCAGCTACAGCCCAGCCTTTTTCGCAAAGCCGCATCTCCCCTGTTTTTACATCGATACCAATTCCTCTACGGCCGGGCAATTCATATAAGTTACCACCATTGGGTAATTCGATCCAGTCATCTGCAGGTACGGGCAAAGCATCCCAGCCACTTCGGCCTGTCACATACAGCGATGTGTCTTCGAAAATATTTCCGTTCCCATCTGAGTATAATATGTATGGACTTTGTGTAAGCATTACCGGTTCTTATTTTGACTGCCAGTTACAACCGCAGGCTGTTTTGTATTTGTTCAGCACAATATTTATTAAATTTTTGTTCATTAACAGGAGTTTCATTTTCTTTCACTTCTGACTGAAATATTTTATTCGATTTGAAATCCAGTGTGAGGATGCCGTCCTTTAAAACAACATTATCCATATCAGCCCATTTATAAATCCTGTTATACAAAGCGTATTGAACAGTGATCGTTTCTGTATTTATCTCAAGCTTTGTTTCCTTTCCCATCAGTTTTAAAAAAACTCCGTAAATGATGAGTATAAGGGCAAATACTACCGAACCCGATGTGAGCAAAGTAACAACAGCGCCAGCGCCAAGCAATACCAACTGATTAACCTTGTACCTTTTCAGAATAGTTTTTGTGAACACGGCAACCGCCAGCAACAATATTACCGAACCATACCTAACATATACATTTCCTGTATAAACATACGCAGCTACGGCAGCGATTGCAAAAAGCGCCCTGGTAACGTAGATTTCAATACTTATGTTTGTATTTTTTAACCGGAATGAAAACATGGTTGCTGGTTGTAGTTATGCAGGGTTTGCAGCCACCATTAAATTACATAGCTTAAACAGGCACCTGGCACCTACATTCTCATCCCACTCATCCTGGCTTACGCCTACTTCATTCAAATCAAAGCCAACAAGCTTACGCCCTGTTTGAACAAGTTTTTTGAAAAGATAAAATACCTGTTCGCTTTCAAAACCTCCCTGCACAGGCGTACCCGTATGCGGACAAAGCTTTGGATCAAGCCCGTCAATATCAAAACTGATAAATACTTTTTCAGGTAAATGGGTAAGTATCTCGTCAACTATCTGTTTCCAGCTTTGCCCTTCGTACTGCCGTTCTTTAATGTCCTTATCAAAATAAGTTACGACCCGGCCTGTATTATTGTTGATATAGTCCACTTCTTCCTCGCAATAATCCCTGATACCAACCTGCACTAATTTCTTCAAATGGGGTATTTCCTGCAAGGCATTATACATAATGGAAGCATGAGAATAGATGAACCCTTCGTATGCTTTACGCAGGTCGCAATGTGCATCGATCTGTAAAATACCAAAGTCGCCATGTTTCTCTGCTATGGCTTTAAAATAACCTAATGGTGTACTGTGATCTCCGCCCAATAAACCAACCAGCTTGCCTTTCTCCAGCAGGTCCTTGGTTTGTTCAAACACCCAGTTGTTTAAAAACAAACTTCCTTCGTTGATCTCCTTTTGCGATTTGCACATGAATTTATTATCTGCAACAATTTCTCCCTGTGCTATATAATTGATGTAGAGTTCAGCTTCCTTGCGTAAGTAATCACTTTTCATAAGCACTTTTTTATCGCATGGCCGCATATAAAATCCCTGCTTCCACCCGTCTTTCACATCGGGGTCAAAAAGATCAACCTGCAGGCTTGAATTAAAAATATGTTCAGGCGCTCTTGCTGTACCTCCGGTATAACTAACAGTTACTTCCCAGGGAACGGGTAGTATCACCAGTCTTGCTTCTTCTTCTGCGAAGGGTAAACCAAAAATGTTGTTGTTGGGATTGCCAACCGAGTTAGGATCAAATTTGGAAAGGTCAGTCATCAGTTTTATTTAATTGAAATTGTTCTCCCCATTTTTGCCAGGGTAAAAACGCTGCAAAGATAAGTGACTGCTCCACAAAGGAGATATGTAATAACAGGAAATTTCCCAGGTGAAAAATGAACAAACCGGCCAGCAGCCACCTGTCGTACCGTTTGGTGAAAAAGCCAACCAGTAACAACAAGTCGAAAAATGTAGCCCCCCGGTAAAACCACTGGGTAATGCCGGGATGCTCTACCAGGTATTGATAAACACCTTTGGCCACACCTTCCCTGTTGAAGACAAACCATTCTGCATTATCCTGCCAGAGTATATGGCTCATATTATCGCTATATCCAAATCCGCCATAATAAATTTTATAGATCCCTGCAGAAACATATAAGAAACAGATCCAGTAGCGAACCAGGTTCCAGAGTATATCAAATTTAACATTACTTAAGGCAATAAAAGGGATTGGGGTTAACAGGTAGCCTATTTGGGCATAGTGTTTTCCGGCAGCAGAACCGTAGGCAACATATAACATCCACACCCCTACAATGGTGATCCAGGTAAATAAACGCTGGTGAGGCAGGATTACACAAATGATACAAGAGCAGGTCAACAAGATATCAAATAATAAAGCTGCCCAATGATGTTGCAATAAAAATTGCGGAATATTGATTATGTGCAGCAACCAGAAACTATTATCACTGCCCGGATAGATGAGCGGCGGTTGTTGCAATTGTGACAATAAACTGTGGTTAAAAAAGAAATAGACAAGTATAATGAAAAGCCAGCTAAAAACTGCCCTTGCCATGAATGCTCTTGGATAATATGATGTTGTATTTTCCAGTTATTTCAGGTTAATGGTAAAGATCAATGAATCAGTACCGCATTTATTATAAGGTGCTTTTGAATACACATAGGTCTTGATCACACTCACTGAACCTGTATGGATATTTGATACCGAGCTGAAATACCTGCTCCACCATTGTGGGAAATTGCTGATTGCCACGCTGTCGTTTGCCAGGTGTTTTTGCAGGTATTCATAACCCTTGCCGCTTACTATCTTTTCAAATCGTTTTTTTATGGATTCATTGATCCCATCATGGCCGGCATATTGAAGGTTTACATAGTATGAAACCGAATTCATTAAAATTTCCTCCCCCCGGTTGCTGAGCTTTTTGTGATTGAAATAGCCATCTGCTGTTTTAACCAGGTAAATACCAATTGAGTCCCTGGGTGGGTGTTTTTGGCCATACATATGATATAAGAAGAAAGGCACATTCTCAACCCCCTTGGCCATAAAAAAAGCCTGGGCAGCAATGAACAGTAATACCGCCCAAAATGCCAACGGCCATTGGGTATATATCTTTTTTAATGACAATAACTATGATTTACACGTAAAATACAACCCATTTAAATAATTAAACAAATTGAAAAGATAAATCTTCATTTCAGTTACCTTTGTATTGAATTTTTTAGCATGAAATGAGCCTTGTCGTTATAGTTGTACACTAATGAGATGTTTCCAGGCGAACCTGCCTGACGGCCGACAGGTTCCATGTTGCAAAAAAACAATAAGAGAAAGACATGAAAAGAACACATATAATTATCCTTGTAGCCATTGCTGCACTCATTGTGACACTGATCATATTTTCAGCTGGTGATTTTTCTACTTACGACACCATCAATTCGGCCAAAGAGAAGCCCGGCAAATATGTTCACCTCATTGCCAAACTGGATAAAACACAACCTATCGAATACGACCCGGTAAATAACCCGAATTATCTTTCTTTTTATGCCATTGACAGTTTGGGCGGAAGAACTAAAGTTGTTTTTCATAACAGTAAACCAACCGACCTGGAAAAAAGTGAACGCATTGTAATGAAGGGATCCATGAAAGGGGATCACTTTGAATGCAAGGATATTCTCTTAAAGTGTCCCAGCAAGTATAAAGACGATAAAAAGCAGCTTGAGAAAACCATCACCAATCAACAACAACAGGAGTCCTCTAAATAATAAATACAGCGAATGCAATTTGAAGGCGAACACTTACTACCGGGACAGATAGGACATTTTTTTGTATTGCTTGCTTTTGTTGCATCCATCATTTCCACCATTGCATTTTTTACAGCCGGGAGAAAACAAGACCTCGTTGAAAAACGATCATGGCTGCGTTTTGCAAGGGCTGCTTTTATAACCCAGCTTATTTCGGCAGTTGTCATTTTCGCCATCATATTTTATATCTGTTCCAATCATTATTTCGAATACATGTATGCCTACAAGCATGCATCCAAAGAACTGGAGTCTAAATACCTGCTGGCCTGTATCTGGGAAGGGCAGGAAGGAAGCTTTTTATTATGGACCATCTGGCACAGTGTGCTTGGCCTGTTCATCATTTTAAGATCAAAGGAATGGGAAGCTCCGGTAATGACGGTGGTAAGTTTAGCCCAGGTTTTTTTAATGATGATGTTGCTGGGTTTATATGTTTTTAATGTACGTATGGGCAGCAGTCCGTTCATATTGACCCGGAATGAGATTTCAGGACCCATTTTCAGCCAGCCTAATTATTTAAGTTTTATAAAGGACGGTGTTGGCCTCAATGTTTTACTCCGTAATTACTGGATGGTTATTCATCCGCCCGTTTTATTTTTAGGCTTTGCATCAACCATTATCCCTTTTGCATTTGCATATGCAGGTATTCAAACCAAACGGTTTGGCGATTGGGTAACCCCTGCCCTTCCCTGGGCATTGTTCAGCGCATGTGTACTGGGTGTTGGTATTATGATGGGAGGAAAATGGGCTTATGAATCTTTATCTTTTGGTGGTTACTGGGCATGGGACCCGGTTGAGAATGCCTCACTGGTTCCCTGGCTCATACTCGTAGCCGGTTTACATACCATGGTTATTTATAAAGCCACGGGACATTCATTAAAGGCAAGTTACCTTTTTGCATTTCTTACTTTTATTTTCATACTCTACTCTACTTTCTTAACAAGAACAGGAGTTTTGGGCGATACCTCGGTGCATGCATTTACAGAAAATGGTGATGCTATCAGTTTTAAACTATTGGGTAAGATAATTAGCTTTAAAGTACTCAATGCAATGATCGGCCTGTTCCTGGCTGCATTCATCATACCGCCTTTCAGTTTATTCATAAAGAATGTAAGAAAGATACCTTCCGAAACCAAAGAAGAAAATATAAACTCCAGGGAGTTCTGGATGTTCATTGGTTCGCTGGTTTTCTTTTTGGCTTCCATTTTTATTATTGCAAAAACATCAGTGCCTGTTTATAATAAGATATTCGGTACCCATATTGCTCCGCCGGAGAATGTTGAATTTTCTTATAATAAAGTAATTGTACTGGTGGCTATCATCATCGGGCTATTGAGTGCTGTGGCTCAGTATTTCAAATACAAAAAAACAGAACCGGGTTATATCTTAAAAAAGATTGCCTTGCCCACGCTGGTTGCAGCCAGCATTACTGTATTACTGGCAGTTTTTTATCCGCTTTCTTATTATAAAATGGGCGCCGGATTTTTAGGCGCTGCCTATGCCGCATTATTTGCCGCCATCTATTCTGTAATTGCTAATGCAACTTATATATGGACAGGGTTGAATGGCAAGCTGAAAGCTGCCGGCGGTTCTGTTGCCCATCTTGGCTTTGCTTTAATGCTGGCAGGTATATTGATCTCATCGAGTAACAAAGAAGTGATCAGCAACAGCCGTGCAAACGGTATCAACCTGCAGATATCGGGTAAAGACCCGATGACGAAGGAAGCTGATAATCCTTTAGAAAATCTTACACTCATCCGGCAGGTTCCGGTTGCTATGGGGCCTTATGAAGTTACTTACCTGAAAGACTCTATGGGACATGAAAAAGGAAGGCGTTATTACGAACTGTTGTTCCAAAGGAAAGATGCAGCATCAAAAAAAGTGACCGAACAATTTACTTTACGTCCTGATGTGTACCTCATGAAGGATAATAACATGAGCAGCAACCCCGATACCAAATCCTACCTGGGGAAAGATGTGTTTACATATGTATCCTACGCCATCAATAATAACAGACCAGAAGACACTACCCAATTCAGCATAAAAGAAATGGGAGAAGGCGATACCAGCTTTTACAGTAATGGTATCATCATATTGAACAGGGTGATAAAGAATCCCAACAATGAAAAATATCATTTCAAATCAACCGATGCAGCGTTGATGGCAGATATCACCCTCATCAGCAAAGACAGCATGCACTACAGTGCATCGCCGCTGATACAGGTAGATCAGTTTGGCGTAAATCAAATTGACGATACGGTATATGCACAAAACCTTTACCTGAAATTTGCCGGCGTAACGGAAAACAAAAAGATTAAAATAGGCATCAAAGAATCGGATAAGATCATTGAGTATGTTACGCTGAAGGCATATGTTTTTCCTTATATCAACTTAGTATGGCTGGGCTTGATCATTATGGCGATTGGCATTATGATGAGCGCTATCAAAAGGGCTAAGCGTTCACGGGCATATGCTGCTCTGGCGCTTGTCCTTACCGGGGCAGGACTTTTCTATATGTTCCTCTTTGCCAATTAAGTCCGGCCCTGAATTTTTATATCCCCATACAATAAAGCCTAAACTTTAGGGTTACATTAAGCATCAAATGGTATTAAATATTGGTCTTAATGGTAAATTTACAGCATGCCCCGGCTAAAGCCCTTCATATATATTAAAAGGATATTATTGTTGTTTGTCATCATACTGGTTGCAAACAGCCATGCTGTATTGGCACAAACAGGTGTATATGATACCATACGAACTTCGGCGATAGTATATAATGGTGATACAATTGAATACAAGTATTTATCCGAAGTAGCAGTCTTTGGCAGGTACAGCAACGGCAATATGTCGGCTTATGCAAAATGGACAAGATTAAGAAATGCCATTTATGTAACCTATCCCTATGCCATCAAAGCCGGCGTAGTAATGAATGATATCAATGCGAAACTGAAAGGAGTTGAAGACAGGTCTTCCCGCAGGCAGATCATCAGGTCGAGAGAAAAAGAATTGAAAAAAGAATTTACCGATCCACTCACCAATTTATCCATTTACCAGGGCAAGGTGTTAATGAAACTCATCAACCGGGAAACGGGAAGTAATTGTTATGAGATCATTAAGGAATATAAAGGCGGGCTTACTGCCCGTTTTTATCAAACGGTTGCATTCTTCTTCAGCTCTAATTTAAAACAGCCTTACGATGCCCAGGGCGATGACCAGGAAATTGAAAAGATAGTACAGGAAGTGTGCAGGGTAAACGGGTATCCTTATACACCCTATCCCCGGATGATGCAGGAAGGAAAATGAACCTGTACTGTTGTTTTTTCTTCTTATTGTTAATCTCTCCACAATAGTTACCAGTCGTCCATATTCTACAACTTAAATGCTGTAAATGCTTTAATTTGCAGCCACAAATTTTATACGCATTAATGAAGCTGGATATACTTGCTTTTGGTGTTCATCCCGATGATGTGGAATTGAGTTGTGCCGGCGCTTTGCTGGTAGAAAAAAACAACGGAAAAAAGACGGGCATCATTGACCTGACTGCAGGCGAACTAGGTACCCGGGGAAACGCCGAAACGAGGAAGACAGAGGCTACCAATGCAGCCATGGTGCTTGGTGTGGATATCAGGGAGAATTTAGGGATGGCCGATGGCTTTTTTCAGAATGACGAAGCCCACCAGCGAAAGATCATTATTGCACTAAGGGCCTACCGCCCCGAGATCATTTTGTGTAATGCCCCTGAGGATCGTCACCCTGACCACGGACGTTCGAGCAACCTTGTTTCAGATGCTGCATTTCTTTCGGGCCTTATGAAAATTGAAACCACCCTGGATGGAGCCAGCCAGGAGGCCTGGAGGCCTAAATACGTTTTCAGGTACATACAGGACAGGATGCTGCAACCCGATTTTGTGATAGACATTACCAGCGTGTTTGAACAGAAGATAGAGGCAATAAAAGCATACAAAACGCAGTTTCATACTGGAGGAACCGATGGCCCGGAGACCTATATCTCCTCGCCTGATTTTTTGGACAGCGTGGTTTACCGGCATAAATGGTTTGGCAAGATGATAGGGGTGAAATATGCCGAAGGTTTTATTTCAGACAAAATAGTTGGTTTAAAAAATTTTGACGCCATTATAAAAGAAAATACTTAATTTAAAATTCAAATAGTCCACATGTCAACACCTAAGTTTTTAAATGTAGCAGGTTCTAATTTCCACCAGGAACTGAAAAGAAGGGTAAGCAATTATTTCAGGGAATCGAAAAAATCCGCCACCGGTAATTTCGGCCTCTATTTTAAAGCCATACTTTTCTGGACAGTGTACATCGCACTGTATGTACACGTATTATTTTTTACACCACAAACCTGGATCGCCATACTTGAATGTTTTGTAATGGGTGGATTGACAGCAGCCATTGGTTTTAATGTAATGCATGATGGAGGCCACGGTAGTTTTAGTAAGAGTAAATTCTGGAATAAAATTGCAGCATTCTCTGTTAATGCATTGGGCGCTAGTGGTATTATGTGGAACAATAAACACAATATTGTACATCATACCTATACCAATATTGAAGGCGTTGATGATGATATAGAAATTCAGCCCTTCCTGAGAATGTGCCCCACACAAAAAAAATATTTCATGCACAGGTTCCAGCATATATATTTCTGGTTCCTGTACACCTTATTATTACTGGTGTGGGTCTTTAAATCAGATTATAAAAAATATTTCACCCAGAAAATAGGGCCCGTTCCCATTAAGAAGATGAGCCTGTGGGATCACTTTGCATTCTGGATCGCAAAAGTCAGCTATATTTTTATGATGATCGTATTACCCATCATGTTACTGGGTTTTGTGCCATGGCTGGTTGGCTTTCTCATCATCGCCATGTTTGCCGGTTTTATTTTAAGTATAGTATTTCAACTGGCACATACGGTGGAACATACCGCATTCCCTGTTCCGGATGCCGGTGTGAACAAGATCGAGAACGAATGGGCCATTCACCAGATAGAGACCACTGCTAACTTTGCTACAAAGAATAAACTTATTTCCTGGCTGGTAGGTGGACTCAACTTCCAGATAGAACACCACCTGTTCCCAAAAATTTCACATATCCACTACCCTGCCATCAGCAAAATAATCAAACAGACCTGCGAGGAGTACGGGGTAAGATATATTGAATTCAGGAGGATGCGCCACGCCATTGCATCGCATGCCATACATTTGAAGAGAATGGGCAGGGCCTGATGATTTGAATTGGTTTTATCGTCTTTTTCGTCATACTTTATCGCCTTTTTATTATTTACTTTTATGTGGATAATAAAAAGCCTTCTTAATTCATAAAACCACAAACTATGAGTGAAAAAACATGGCTTGATAAACATAAGGAATCTTTAACCGTTGGCCAGCGGCTGGCAGATTGGGTGGCAAATGGTATGGGCTCCTGGCGATTCATCATCTGGCAAACGGCTTTTGTTGTCCTGTGGATGTTACTGAATGTGATCGGCTATATACGACATTGGGATGCTTATCCATTCATCCTGCTCAACCTGATCTTCTCCACCCAGGCGGCTTATGCAGCGCCCATCATTATGATGAGCCAGAACAGGCAGGGCGAAAGAGATCGCTTGCAGGCAAAGGAAGATTATATCACCAACCAGGAAGCCAAACTGGAGATAGAAGCATTGCAAAAACAACTCAATAAAATTGAAACAGAGAAATTAGACAAGATCATCATCATGCTGGAGCAGATGAGGAACAAATAATCCTTTTTTTGTCATGCTGAGGAACGAAGCATCCCGGTTCTTGTGAATGAGATGCTTCGCTTTCGCTCAGCATGACAGGCCCCTTTAGTATAGCCATCTTTACACAATTGCCCATCTTACCGTAAATTTGCCCCTCAAATCAAAAACGATGAGTGAAGAAAAGAGCCTCAACTTTATTGAGGAAATTATTGAAGAGCATTTAAAGGAAGGCAAATATAAAAATATACTTACCCGTTTTCCACCCGAGCCAAATGGTTACCTGCATATAGGTCATGCCAAATCCATCTGCCTGAATTTTGGGCTGGGTTTAAAATATGGCGGCCAAACAAACCTGCGCTTTGATGATACCAACCCCGTTACCGAAGAAACCGAATACGTGGACAGCATCAAAGACGATATCCGCTGGCTTGGCTTTAGCTGGGCCAACGAATTTTATGCATCCGATTATTTTCACCAGCTTTACCAGTTTGCCATTGACCTTATCAATAAAGGACTGGCTTATGTAGATGATTCTACCCCTGATGAAATTGCCGCCATGAAAGGAACTCCTACCGAACCGGGTAAGGATAATATATATCGCAGTCGCAGCATAGAAGAAAACCTCACACTCTTTACCGAAATGAAAGCAGGTAAATATAAAGATGGTGAAAAAGTATTGCGGGCAAAGATAGATATGGCGCATACGAATATGCTCATGAGAGATCCCATTATCTACCGCATAAAACATGCACACCACCACCGCACGGGAGATGAATGGTGCATTTACCCCATGTATGATTTTGCACATGGGCAAAGCGACAGCATTGAGAACATAACCCATTCCATCTGTACACTGGAATTTATTCCGCACCGGGAGTTGTACGATTGGTTCATCGAAAAACTCAACATCTTTCCTTCGCATCAATATGAATTTGCCAGGCTCAACATGACATACACTGTCATGAGCAAAAGAAGATTATTGCAATTAGTGAACGAAGGCCATGTTACCGGCTGGGATGACCCACGCATGCCAACACTCAGTGCATTCAGGCGAAAAGGATATACCCCGGCCAGCATCCGTGATTTTTGCGAACGCATTGGCGTGGCTAAAAGAGAGAATTTTATTGACCTTAGCCTGCTGGAGTTCTGTCTGCGTGAAGACCTGAACAAAACTGCCAACCGGGTAATGGCTGTGCTTGACCCGGTAAAACTCATCATTGATAATTACGAAGATGGTAAAGTGGAAGAACTGACTACAGAGAATGGCCCCGATGAAAACATGGGCACCCGTACCATCCCCTTCAGCAAAGAACTTTGGATAGAACGGGAAGACTTTATGGAAGTGCCCGCCAAAAAATGGTTTCGCCTGGCTCCGGGTGCCATGGTGCGGTTGAAGAGCGCTTATATTGTAAAGTGCGAAAGCTTTATAAAAGATGGCGCCGGAAATATTACGGAGATACATTGTACTTACCTGCCACAAACCAAAAGCGGCCTTGATGACGGCAGTATCAGCGTAAAAGGAACCATACATTGGGTAAGCGCTGCTCATGCACTTACTGCCGAAGTAAGATTATACGACCGGCTCTTCTCTTCCGAAAACCCGTTGGCCGAAGAAGGAGATTTTAAAGATACCATCAACCCCAATTCATTACAGGTGATCAGCAATGCTGTTGTGGAACCTTCACTTAAAGATGCCAAATTGGAGTCCCGTTACCAGTTCATCCGCAAGGGTTATTTTTGTTTGGATAAAGATTCAACTGGCAATAAGCTTGTATTCAACAGAACTGTTACGTTGAAGGATGCATGGGCAAAGGAAGCAAAAAAAGTTAATCGTTAATAATGAATTGCCTGTAACACCCGGCTAACAGATAACAATTAGCTGATAACTTATTCCCTGAGCTTTGGAAAAACAGCAGCCACCAACATTATCGCTGCTGATCCCAGCATCAAATACAATACAAAAAGTTTTTGCGGGCAATAATTATTGTAGCAGGAACTGAAAAGTATATAAGTTTTAACTGCATAAGCAAGCAGCAGGGCGCATATAAAAAGATTTGCCCGCTTAGCCCATACTTTGGGCAGTAACATAAATACCAGCGCTACTGTACCCAGCGTTACCAGGAATTTGCCTGGTTTTCCATATTGGTTTTGATAACTGTAGAACCCGGTAAAATTTTGATTGATATCGGCATAATAAACCCAGGGCAAAAAACAGGAAACTATAAGTGCGATGCAGGCGATAATGCCAAGCCAGCGGAGATATTTTACGATCATGTGTACAAAAATAGTTTAAATAAGATGAGCAAAGTTGCGTAACGCAATCTTTTCTTTTTTGTATATTCAGAATATGAAAAAGGTTATTTTAAAACCCTTTTACCACCGTCAACAGGAAAGCATTGGGATTTATTTTAGCAGCGATGCTCTTTTAAATAACATTGTAAGGACACAACCCTGCATAAAATGGAGCCAGACAAATAAATGCTGGTACATTCCATTAAATGAGGAAAATTACAACCGCCTGGCTTCTGCATTGAAAGATAAAGCACAGATAGACCAATCTTCTCTTTACAATTACCTCACAGAAAAAAAGAAAAGTGACAATGGCAAAGAGAAAAATGATCCACCTCCTGTGTTGCTAAAACAAATTGCCACTAAACCATCGCAGGCCATAACTATAACCAACAGTGCCCTCGTAAATAGTACAGAAAAAATCCAGCCTGTTAATGCCCATATATTACCCACTATGCGGCAAAGGCTGAAGTTAAAAGCCTTTAGTAACTCCACTATTAAAACTTACCTCAATGAAATGGCTCAACTGCTGCAAACACTTCATAAAATTCCTGCCGACGACCTGACACCGGAACACTTGCGCCGGTACCTTGTTTATTGTTTTGAAAAATTAAACCTGTCGGAAAATACATTACATAGCCGCATCAATGCCATGAAATTTTATTACGAACAGGTATTGGGCAGAGAAAAATTCTTTTGGGAAATACCAAGGCCAAAGAAACATTTAATACTCCCAAAGGTTTTAGGTGAGGATGAACTGGCAAGATTGTTTAATGCATTGGATAACTTAAAGCATAAAGCCATGCTTTTTACTGCTTACAGCGCAGGGCTGAGGGTGAGTGAAATTGC
>JBGANE010000068.1:0-13938 GCA_044222465.1 Ferruginibacter sp. | reverse complement strand
GTGCGCAGGTAGCATACCCATGAAAGGCTGCGGGATGATGTGTAAGGGTCCTTGTCATTGCTGTGGCCGGTATAAAAATCCAGGAGTTTATTCCGTCCCGAAATATCTGTATTGTCAGAAGTTTTAACCAAGGCTAGATAATAGCCGGCTGCTTTTTGTTCATCCCTGTTGTTGATGGCTTTCAGCAAGAATTTCTCATTCGGCTTTTGCGAAAAAGCGAGAAGGTTGTTCAACAGTAACAGGAGCAGAAAGTGAATAGTTTTCATTTCTTCTGTAAAGTAAAAAATATATCGGAAAACATGCAGCGTTTAATTTCAACAACCAGGTGTTCATTTGTATTTTATCCTGCTTTTTTGCGTATAAAAAAAGCGGGAATAGTTATGAATGATTTTTATTGATTTATGTTTTCTTTATCCCTGATCACCACCAGGTCTTTCAACTCCACCGTCATGGGCATAATGCCAACCTGTAATACCGCTTTCTTTCCTTTGATCTCTTTTACAATACCCACACTGCGGTTTTGCCTCATCTTCACTTTAAGCCCTACTTTGATCTCCCCTCCCACTTCCTCAAATTTTTCATTCAGTTTCTTCTGTTGCTTTTCGGCAGTTATCTTTTCTTTTTGCTTAAAGAGCAACGCATGTATCATCTTCACCACTTTGTCTTTATCCTCGGCCTTGCGCCATTCTATTACCATAGCTTTTAAACGGCGCTCCATATCCTTTGTATAAGCCAGTTTGTCTTCAGATATTTTATTCTGATGTTTCAGCCTCTCGATCTCCTGCCGGTGCTTTTCTTTGTCCATCACCTGCTGCATTTCTTTTTTCAGCCTTTCATTTTCTTTCATCAATGCCTTCAGTTCAGCCTTTTCCTTATCAATATGCTGCAGGTCCTGTTCTGTCCGGTTCAGTAGTTTATCCAGCGTAAAATGATCGTCATCTACCAGTTTCCTTGCTTTATCAATCAGTTTCTTTTCCAGCCCTATCCTTTCAGCTATAGAAAAAGTATAGGAGCTTCCGGGTTTACCAACCACTAATTTATACAGGGGAAGTAATTTCTTTTCATCAAACTGCATGGCTCCATTAATAATGCCAGGCACTTTATTGGCCATCACTTTTAAATTCAGGTAATGGGTGGTCACAATTCCAAAACTGTGCTTATGCGCCAGCTCTTCCATTATCACTTCGGCAAAAGCCCCGCCGAGGTTAGGGTCACTTCCGCTACCCAGTTCATCAATAAAGAACAAAGTTTTGCCATTTGCATTTTCCATGAAGTGTTTCATGTTCTTTAAATGAGATGAATACGTACTCAATTCAAATTCCAGGCTCTGCGTATCGCCTATATGTATCATCACCTGTTTAAAGATCCCCATCTCGCTATCCGGGTGAACAGGAACCAGTAAACCGCTTTGCAACATCAGTTGCAATAAGCCCACTGTTTTTAATGTAACTGTTTTACCGCCGGCATTGGGGCCACTGATGACCAGTATCCGTTGTTTGTCGTTGAGGTTTATATCTACAGGAATGGTTGGCTTATTATTGGTTTTATTGTACAGGAGCAATAAAGGATGATAAGCCTGTATCAAATGAACATGAGCTTTATCGGTAACTACCGGGTAATTGCCATTGACTTCTGTTGCAAATTTTGCCTTGGCCATGATGAAATCATATTCACCTGCAATGGCATGATAGTTTTTCAGCAGGCTGGCATATACACTCAGGTCCTGTGTCAGCTTTCTCAATATCCTGTACACTTCTTTTCGTTCGTCATTCTCTAATGAAAAGATGGCATTGTTAAGCTCGGTTGTTTCTTCAGGTTCAATAAAAGTAGTTCTCCTGCTATCGCTTTCACCATGCAGTATACCTTTTATCATACGCTTTTGTTCGGCAAAAACAGCCAGCACCCTCCTGCCATTCATAAAACTTTCTTCAATATCGGCCAGGTAACCCTGCTTGTTAAGTTTGCTTACTATCTTATCAAATACTTTGCGTAGTTCATTCCGCTTACGGTACAAACTCATCCTTATAGTTGCCAGCTCTTCACTGGCATTGTCTTTTACATTACCGGCCTCGTCCAGCACTTCATCTATCATTTCTATGATCAGCTTTTCGTAGTACGCATCATCAATCACCTTTGTCAAGGCAGGATAAGCTGTGCGTCGTTCATTATCGAACCAGCGAAAAATATTATGCATATTACCGGCCAGCCTCCTGATGAGTAAAAACTGCTCTCCATTTAAAACAGCGCCGGGGATACCTATCAATTTCAGCTCTTTATTTAAGTTATGCGTAAACTCGTTGGGGAAATGCTGGCTGCTTTGTAATAAAAGTTTGAATTCATAAGCCTGCTGCAGCTCTGTTATAATAAATTCCCTTTTGGTGTGAATGCGAAGGTTATCAGCCTTATTCTTTGCGTACTCGGTACGGCAATGCATGACCAGCAGGTTTTTTACCTTTTCATATTCAAGCTGCACCAACGCCGATTCGGGAAAAAATTTCATGCATCAAATCCACCAGTTGGCGGACTATTTAGATTTAAAGAGTGCAAAGTTACCGGCTTATTCCCTATTGTCAATTGCTCATTGCTTTCTTTTTTCTTCTACCAGTAACTCCTGCCAGCCTGTTGTTTCGTCTTTCTCTCTTTTGAAAACAAGTTCATTGCTGCTGAGGATAACGATCTCGGCGGTGGTATAAACAATGCAGCCATCCATTAAATGCCCGCCGGTAGTTTTACCGGTGCTGTCGCTGATGCTGATGTGAAGGTGTGAGCCATTCACCGAAACGGTTCCGGTGAGACTTACAATTTCAAGATGACCGCTTCCCTCACTGCCCTTAGGCTGATTAGCGAAGCGGATATTATAGTTTGTCAGGCTGCCGACACAGGTACTGATCCAACCGGCTTTAATTTGCTTTTCATTGACCAGTTTCTGGATATCAGCTTTCAGATCCTGCCCCGGTTTTAAACGAAAAACATATGTAGTGATATTTTGCATGCTATTTTTAAATGTTGCTGTTGATAAAGTTATACCGATTGTTAAACTTTTGTTGCAACAATTTGTTTTACGATCTGTGCCGGTTAACTTTACGTAAGTAAATGAAAATTATAGACCATGTTAAAAGTTTTATTTATTTCGATTGTGAGTTTTATGGGATTAAGTTCCTGTGCCCAAAAAGACAATTCAGCTAAAAATAAAAAGGAGAATAAGATCATGTCAAATGCAAACACTTCCACTTCACTCAGTATGGATACAGCTACTTTTGGTACGGGTTGTTTCTGGTGTACCGAAGCCATCTTTCAGCAACTGGAAGGTGTGGTGAAAGTTACCAGTGGATATAGTGGCGGTACAGTCCCCAATCCAACATACGAGCAGGTTTGCACTAAGACCACCGGCCATGCCGAGTGCCTGAATATCATGTACGATCCTAAAAAAATAAGTTTTGATGAATTGCTTGAAATATTCTGGCAAACACATGACCCTACAACTTTAAACCGCCAGGGCGCTGATGTAGGCACACAATACCGCAGTGTTGTTTTTTATCACAATGAAGAGCAACGGGCAAAGACTGCCAAATACAAAGCCGAATTGGATAAAAGCGGTGCCTTTGCAAACCCTATTGTAACCACATTGGAGCCGTTTACAGTATTTTATCCCGCCGAAGAATATCACCAGAATTATTACAGGAATAATGGTGAACAGGGCTATTGCCAGTTTGTGATAAGGCCCAAGGTTGAGAAATTTGAAAAAGTATTCAAAAATAAATTGAAGAAGCACTGATAGGTATCAGCTTCAGAAATACTGCCTGGTAGATCCTTCGCTATCGCTCAGGATGACAGAAGCAGGAGCTAATTTTTAGCTCCCGCGTCTTTAGTTGGCATTGCTTCTTTTCTATGACAGGTAAAACAGGTTACCGACTGTGTTTGCTCTGCTTTAACCGTTTCATTGAACTGGAAATATTTTTTGTTGATGTCCATGGTCATCCGCATCATGTTACGGGCTATTTCTTTTTCTGATTTATCATCGCTATCGAAAATCAGTGTGTCGGCTTTTTTATCCCTTTTGTGGCAATACTTGCAGTCAACACCCAGGTCTGCATTAAAGCCATCCATGATCTTATCCAAAGAATCTTCAGTAATATTCTTCGGAAGTACCTGCAGGTTTTTAAATCTGTCATTTCTTTCCGGATGTTTAACTGCAGCAATGCCTGCAAAAACGAATACAGCAAGAATACCAATGACTTTAAGTTTTTTATACGATCTCATAGATAAGTATTTAAGAATCGCAATTTAAATGTTTTTAAACTACAAGCCGCCCTTTCTCCATTGCATTAACCATTCATTACAAGATCAAACAATGGAGTTATAATTTTTTTACTTGTCGCAATTCCAGCAGGTTTAAACTGTTGGGATAAAAATTTACAATGTTTGGATGAACGAGGTGAATAGCCATATCATACCACAATGGTACCACCGGGGCATCGTTAATCACCAATTGGTCCATCTGCTGGTAAAGTTTATACCGGGCGGTATCATTTCTTTCAGAAAGCGCCTTTTCATACAGCAGATCAAAACCGGCATTTTTATACCGGGTATAATTGGGCGGAGCCGGGTTCTTGCTGTAAAACACACTCAGGTAATTCTCTGCATCCGGATAATCAGCGATCCAACTCCCCCGGAAAAATAAAGCCTGTGATTTAGCCGTTTGCTCCATCAACAAACTTTTTTGAATGACTTCCACCTGTACATTAATACCTATCTGCGAAAGTTCATTGGCGATATAAGTTCCCAGGTCACCATAAATGGGAATAGTCAATAACTTTATTGGCGGCAGATTCCTTCCGTCAGGATAACCGGCTTCTGTTAAAAGTTGTTTGGCCTTGCTCACATCATAATGATAACCTTGTACAGCAACCGGATCGAAAGAAGGCAGTCCTGCCGGTACAAAACCGCTTTCAGCAGCAATACCAATGCTGTTTCTCAAATACAGCATCATTTTCTTCCTGTCGAAACCATAATTGATGGCCTGACGTATTTTTTGCAAACGCAGGGGTGAATTTTTAACCAATACATTTTCGCTATCTGTTAAAATGCCCAGGTATTCAATATTCAGGTAAGGATGTTTGTGCAGTTCAATTATATCCTGCCAGGCAAGTTTAAGATGGCCGGTTTTGGTGAGAATTTCATCTTTAAATGAAGGATCAATATCATCAATAAAATCCAGCCTGTATTGTTGAAATTCCAAAAACTCAGTTGCCTTGCTGTCGTAAAAACTTACTTTTATGCCATCCAAATACGGTAATCTTCTTCCTGCGGCATCTTTTTCAAAATAATTGCTATTCTTTTTCAGGATGAGCGCCTGGCCTTCTTCCCATGCTACGAAACTGAAGGGGCCGCTGCCAACCGGGTGGCGCCTGAAGTCAGTTTTATATTTCTCCACCGCTTCTTTAGGAATAATGGAACAATACTGCATACTTAAAATTCCAAGTATGGATTGAAAGGGCTGTATGAGTTTTAGCTGGAAACTGGTATCATCAATGGCTTTAAATCCATCCACCGGGTCAATACGGTTATTGAATATCCATGCACCGGGGCTGGCTGTGCTTTTATCAACTATCCTTTTAAAACTGTATTCCACATCATGGGCAGTAAGTCTTCGTCCTTTGCCATTATTAAAGCAGGCATCGTCCATAAAAAAAACATCATCCCTCAATATGAAGGTGAAGACCAGGTTATCCTCCGAAATGGTCCAGTGTTTTGCCAGTGAAGGCTTCATCTGCATGCCGCTGTCAATTTCAATCAGGGTGTTGTACAATTGATGTACCGCCCACATCACTTGTTTGTTCTTGGCAAAAGCAGGGTCAAGCGAAGCCAGCCCGCTGCTTTCATTATAATGGAAGATCTTTTTATCGGAATGCAGATGGCTTTTGCAGGAAGAAAAAAACAGCAGACACAAGGGCATTAGGGTACAAAGGAAAATGATGAACGGCTTTGTGTATTTGTGTTGTACTGGCATAAAAAAACTAAATTAGCACTTATATACAAATTGATATGAAACAAATAGCAAAAGCATTCATAATTCTTAATTTTTCATTCTTAATTATTAATTGTCTCCAGGCTCAACCGCTGAACCAGAAAAAGGTTTTTACCCATGCTGATACCCTTCGTGGTACTTATGGCGCTTCCAGAGACTGGTGGGATGTGTTGAAGTATGACCTGCATGTGAAGTTCAATATACCTGATAGTACGATCAGCGGGTATAATGTTATCCAGTTTAAAGTTTTAAAAAAAGGAGATGTAATGCAGATCGATCTCCAGGAGCCGATGATGCTAGATAGTATGACCATCAGGTTTGCATCTGCTTTTTCAAAAGATGGAAGAACCAAGACATCAGTTTTAGAGACGCTTTCAAAAGCTGATATTAAAAAGGATGGGAACGCCTATTTTTTCTCCCTTAATGGCTACAAACTACAAGCTATAAACTACGTAACTGTTTACTACCACGGCAAGCCCCGTATTGCCCGCCGCCCTCCATGGGATGGAGGATTGATATGGAAGAAAAGCAAAGATGGAAGCCCCTGGGTTAGCGTTGCCTGCCAGGGCTTGGGGGCAAGCGTATGGTATCCATGTAAAGATCATCAAACCGACGAACCTGACAGTGCAGAGATGCATATCACTGTTCCGGATAGTTTGATATGCGTGGGTAACGGACACTACCGGGGGAAACTAAATAATGGCGATGGTACTGCTACTTATGATTGGGCTGTTGTGAATCCAATCAATAGTTACAATCTCGTTCCTTATATTGGTAAATACGTTCATTTCAATGAAGAGTACGCAGGTGAAAAAGGAAAGCTGGAAATGGATTACTGGGTGTTGCAGGAAAACCTGGAGAAAGCCAAAGAACAATTCAAAGACGCACCAAGAATGATGAAGGCATTTGAACATTGGTTTGGCCCCTATCCTTTTTATGAAGATGGTTATAAACTGGTACAGGCCCCTCACCTGGGTATGGAACACCAGAGCGCTACTGCTTATGGTAATGGTTTTAGAAATGGATACATGGGTTCTGATCTTAGCGGCAGTGGCTGGGGATTAAAATGGGATTTTATTATTGTACATGAAAGCGGCCACGAATGGTTTGCCAACAATATTACTACAAAGGATATTGCCGATATGTGGGTACATGAAGGCTTTACCAACTATAGCGAAACCCTGTTTACCGATTACTGGTATGGCAAAGATGCCGGCAATGCTTATGTACAGGGAACCCGGAAAAATATAGACAATGATATCCCCATCATTGGAAAATATGGTGTGAACAAGGAAGGCAGTGGCGATATGTACTATAAAGGCGGAAATATGTTGCATACCATCCGCCAGGTGGTCAATGACGATGAAAAGTTCAGGCAGATACTGAGGGGGTTGAATAAAACATTCTATCACCAGACAGTGA
Organism: Ferruginibacter sp.; assembly: GCA_044222465.1. Lineage (GTDB taxonomy): Bacteria > Bacteroidota > Bacteroidia > Chitinophagales > Chitinophagaceae > Ferruginibacter. Next base: position 6,488 of record JBGANE010000068.1, on the reverse strand, counting down.
CAACAAAACAAGTTGAAGATTATATCAGCAAACAAAGCAAGATCGATTTCAGCAAAGTATTTGACCAGTATTTACGAACTACACAGATACCTGTGCTGGAATACAAGATCGAAGGCAATAAACTTTCTTACCGTTACGACAGTTGTGTGAAAGGATTCAACCTGCCGCTGAAGATCAAGTTCAAAACCGGGCAATGGATAAAGCCTACCGAGCAATGGCAAACACTGGATCTATATCCTGAAGGTGATAATACATTTGCAGTGGATCCAAATTTCTACATTAAAACAAAAAAGGTAGAGTAATTTAGCAACAAACAAAGCAATGTCGCAGATTCGTAAGCAAAGTATTCTTTCTTCACTGGTGGTTTATATAGGGTTTGCTATTGGTTTCGTAAACACTTACCTATTTACAAAGCAGGGTGGTTTTACCCAGGCGGAATATGGGCTTACGGGTATCTTTATGGCCATTGCCAATATCATGTACTCCTTCGCCAACCTGGGCATGGTGGCTTACATTTATAAGTTTTATCCTTACTACAACGATAATCTCCCCAAAAAGAAAAACGATATGCTTAGCTGGGCATTACTTTTTTCTTTGCTGGGTTTTTGCCTGGTCATCATTGCCGGTATTATTTTCAAAGACCTGGTAATCCGTAAATACGGAACCAATTCTCCCGACCTGGTGAAATATTATTACTACGTTTTCCCTTTTGGTCTTGGGCTTACTTTGTTTACAGTTCTGGAAGCTTATACCTGGCAATTGAAAAAATCAGTATTCACTAATTTTTTAAGAGAGATACAATTCCGGCTATTCACCACGCTGCTGATCATTTTTAGTTTTACCGGTATTATTGCTTCTTTCGACCTGTTCATTAAAATTTATTCCTGCACTTTTCTTGCTGTTGCATTTATTCTTTTATGCTACCTGGTCATTACCAAACAGGTTTCATTCACATTTTCTGTAAGCAGGGTTTCAAAAAAATTCTTTAAGAAGATCGTTTCACTTATCTCCTTCGTATATGGAGGCAGCGTTGTGTTTACAGTTTCTATGGTGATTGATACTATTATTATTGCAGCGGTACTGCCTGATGGGCTTGCTCTTGCAGGGGTATATACACTGGCCCAGAACATTGCCAGCCTGATACAGGCACCCCAGCGTGGCGTTATCTCTTCTTCCATTGGTCCACTGTCAAAGGCATGGAAAGATAAGGATATGCAAAAGATAAACAGGATATACCACAGCTCATCCATCAACCAATTGCTTTTTTCGGTGGCTATGTTTGCTCTCATCTGGCTCAACTTTGATGATGCAGTTTTAAATTTTCAGCTGCAACACCGCTACCTGGAAGCAGCATGGGTTTTCTTTTTTATCGGCCTTATGCGAATTGTTGATATGGGTAGTGGGGTAAACAGCCAGATCATTGGTACTTCTACCCTATGGCGTTTTGATTTTATCACCGGCGTCATCCTGCTTTTAATAACATTGCCGCTGAACTATATTCTTACCAAGTATTATTATGGGGTAATGGGCCCCGCCATTGCCAATCTCATCACTTTTACTATCTACAATAGTATCCGGTACTGGTTTCTCTATAAAAAATTCAACCTGCAACCATTTACACTTAAAACTTTATATACTTTGTTGCTTGGGGCTGCCACTTTTTATTGCTGTTTCTTTTTGTTTAGAAATATGCATGGCTTTTGGGGAATGATATTGAGAAGTGTGTTGTTTGTTTTTATGTATGCTGTTGGAACAAAACTGCTGAACTTATCACCCGATGTAAAACCTGTTTGGGTAACTCTTCAAAAAAAGCTGGGCGTAAAAAAAGGAGATTAGTATCTCCCCGTGTTTTTAAGTAAGGCAGCTTATTGTTGTGCGGTATTCACTGCAATCCTTCCTCCGCCAATATATCTTTTGCTGTAATACTCCTCATCCAGGCTGCTGATCATTACCCCGTTGCTGGTACTGGCATGCGTAAAATATCCGTTAGCTAAATAGACTCCTACGTGGCTCACTCCCCTGCGAGTCTTAAAAAATACAAGATCACCTTCACGTAAATTTTCTTTCTTTATTTTGTCACACTCCTGGTATTGCGACCTGGCGGTTCTTGATAAAACGGTTCCATACACATCATGTACCAGGGTACCAGTGTATGCACTGCAATCTATTCCATCTTTTGTGGCGCCGCCATAGCGGTAAGGCGTGGCCCACCACTTTTCAATAAAGCCATACAGGTCAGTATTGGTTGCTGCTTCCACATCTACATTAAGCAATTGGGCATATTTGAATTGTAATGAAGAACATTCTTCAATAGCCGGTTTATCGGCCTGGTCTGTAACAGGTAGCGGATCTGGAGTTTCTGTTTTACTGGGAGGTTGTATAGTAGCTGTCGCCTCCGGTCTGATCTCTATACTTTCAATAAACTTTTCTGATTTCTTTTTAGCTGTACGGCTACTACTCCGCTTAGCTTTGGACTTGGCGGAGGTTTGTGCCGTGGCCGATAAGGTTGTTCCTGAAAAAATGCCCAAGGCAACAGAAACAAAAAGTAAGTGTTTCATACGTAAAATCGGGGTGTTATACGTAAGTACAACTTAATCTTCTGTTCTTTATTCGTCTTTTTAATCTTTGATCGTGATGCTTATCTTTTCTTTCCTGTGATCCCTGCCCTACAAACTGGTTATTAAATATATTGCTTTGCAAAGGTAGCCTTCAATTGCCGTAAATACAACCCTTTAACGAATAATTAATATTATTGAACAAACAACATAAAAGCCGGCTATTGTGGAAAAACGGATTCTGTAAGCAGCTTGTAGTTAACGATATTTGTAACTCCGTTTCTGGTTTCTCGTTTTCCGTTCCTGGCTGTAAGTTTATTTTTAATTTTAGTCCTAACGAGTAACAAGCAACCAAAAACAAGAAACGAGAAACGATTTATACTATGAGGTTTTCGCACTTACATGTACATACGCAATTCTCTTTACTAGATGGAGCTGCTTCCATTAAAGGCCTGTATAAAAAAGCCATTGCCGATGGTATGCCTGCGCTTGCAATAAGTGATCATGGCAATATGTTTGGTGCATTTGAATTTGTTAAAGAAGCATACAATCATAAGAATCCTGATGGCACTTTAAAAATAAAGCCCATTGTTGGCTGTGAGTTTTACATTACACAGGACCGGCAGCGGAAAAATTTCAGCAAGGATGAAAAAGACCCACGCCATCACCAGATATTGCTGGCGAAGAATGCCACTGGGTATAAGAATCTTGTAAAGCTTACTTCATTGGGATATATAGAAGGAATGTATTCCAAATATCCCCGTATTGATAAAGAACTCATTCATAAATATCATGAAGGGCTTATTGCAACTACCTGTTGTCTCGGTGCTCTTGTTCCTCAAACAATTTTAAAAAAAGGTGAAGCTGAAGGAGAAAATGAATTTAAATGGTGGCTCAATATTTTCCAGGACGATTATTATGTGGAGCTGCAACGTCATGGTATTCCTGAACAGGAAAAAGTAAATGCCGTATTATTGAAGTTTGCCAAAAAGTACAATGTAAAAGTCATTGCCAGCAACGATTCGCATTATGTAGATCAAAATGATTTTAATGCACATGATATCCTGCTTTGCATCAATACCGGCGAAAAACAAAGTACCCCGGCCCTGCGTGAGTTTACCGATGATGATGTGCTGATCAAGAACAAACGTTTCGCATTTCCCAACGACCAGTTTTATTTAAAGACAAGTGCAGAAATGGTCAAGGTTTTTGAAGACCTTCCACAAGCCATTGATAATACCAATGAAATAGTGGATAAGGTTGAACTACTTGACCTGAAAAGAGAGATACTCCTTCCCCACTTTGTTGTGCCTTCCAATTTTAAATCACAGGATGATTACCTGGAAAACCTGACATGGTCGGGAGCAAAAGAACGCTATAAGATCATTACACCCGAAGCAGAAGAGCGTATAAAGTTTGAGCTAGGCATCATAAAAAAAATGGGGTTTGCAGGTTATTTTTTAATTGTAAGTGATTTTATCAGGGCCGGCCGTGATATGGGTGTGTTCATCGGCCCGGGCCGTGGCTCTGCAGCAGGTAGTGCGGTTGCGTATTGTATTGGCATCACAAACATTGACCCCATAAAATATAATTTACTGTTTGAGCGGTTCCTGAATCCTGAGCGTAAGACAATGCCTGATATTGATACAGATTTTGATGATGAAGGAAGACAGAAAGTAATTGATTATGTTGTTCAGAAATATGGAAAGAACCAGGTAGCGCAGATCATCACGTATGGTACTATGGCAGCCAAATCAAGCATCGCCGATGTGGCCAGGGTTATGGACCTGCCCTTGGCTGAAAGCAGGGCCATATCGAAACTTGTTCCCGAACGTCCCGGGATAAATTTGAAACGCCTCTTGCATTCTCCCTTTACTAATAAGGAATCAAAGAATGGTGAAATATCATTAGAAGAAAAAGAACAGTTGCAGGCCGACGATACAGAAAATGTAAGAAAGCTCCGGGAGATATATAATGGGAATGACCTGCAAAGTAAAATACTGCATGAAGCGGAGATATTGGAAGGCTCAGTACGTAACACCGGTATTCATGCATCAGCCATCATTATTGCGCCACAGGACCTGACAGACCTTATTCCTGTAGCCACTTCAAAAGAATCGGACTTATGGCTGACACAAATTGAAGGTAATACCATTGAAGAAGCAGGTGTAATTAAAATGGATTTCCTGGGTTTAAAAACATTGAGCATTTTAAAGACCGCTCTTCACCTGATAAAGCAAAACCATGGAGTTTACATTGAGATAGATGATATTCCGCTGGATGATGAAAAAACGTACAAGCTTTATCAGCAAGGCGATACCAATGGTACATTCCAGTTTGAAAGCCCGGGTATGCAAAAATATTTACGGGAACTTAAACCCGATAAATTTGATGACCTGATTGCCATGAACGCTCTGTACCGCCCGGGACCGATGGCATATATACCCGAATATATTGATCGTAAGCATGGAAAGAAACAGGTGTCGTATGATCTTGCCGATATGGAAGAATTTTTGAAAGAGACCTATGGCATCACGGTTTACCAGGAACAGGTAATGTTACTCTCTCAAAAACTAGCCGGTTTCAGCAAAGGCGATGCGGATGTTTTACGTAAGGCAATGGGCAAGAAGCAAAAATCGGTGCTGGATAAAATGAAAGTACAGTTTGTTGAGGGTGCCTCTTCCAAAGGCCATCACAAAGATGTACTTGAAAAAGTATGGGTAGACTGGGAAGCGTTTGCACAATATGCTTTCAACAAATCTCACTCAACTTGTTATGCATTTGTGGCCTACCAAACAGCATATCTGAAAGCTCATTACCCAAGTGAATATATGGCTGCTGTATTAAATCATGCAGGCAGCATTGATAAGATCACTTTTTTTATGGAAGAATGCAAACGAATGGGATTAAAAGTATTGGGCCCCGACATCAATGAATCGCAAAACGGCTTTGCCGTAAATGCAAAAGGAGAAATTCGTTTTGGTTTCAGCGGGTTAAAAGGTGTAGGTGAAAATGCAATTCAAAATATTATTGAAGAAAGGACAAAACATGGCGCTTTCACATCCATCTTTGATTTTGCCAAACGTGTCAATCACCGGTCAGCCAATAAAAAATCAATGGAGAGCCTGGCTTATTCAGGCGCTTTTGATTGTTTTAAAGATATAACCCGTGCACAATATTTTTACCAGGCACCCGGCGATATAACCGGATTGGAAAAGATATTGAAGTTTGCAAGTGTTTACCAGGCGAATGCCGTAAACACATCGAATACATTATTCGGCGATCTGCAGATGCCCGATATTGTTCCACCAAAATTAACGGTCTGTGAACCCTGGCCTTTGGCTGTGCAGTTGGATTATGAGAAAGAAGTTACCGGAATGTTCATGAGTGGCCATCCGTTAGATAACTATAAATTCGAAATGAAGCATTATAATATCACACCACTGACAGATTATACCGAATTTAAGGCAGCGGTAAATATTCACCCAAACCCTGCAAAACAATTTCGTTTGGCTGGATTGGTTGTTGATGCCCAGCATCGGCTTACAAAGGCTGGAAAAAACTTTGCTGTTTTAACTATCGAAGATTACAGTGGCAAAGCCGAATTCATGTTATGGAGCGAAGACTACGTGAAATATACCAATTATCTTGAAAAAGGGCTCATAGTAATGCTGGAAGGAGCCTTTCGTAAACGTTATAATGGCGACCAGTATGATTTTAAATTAGAGAAACTGCATTTGCTAGAAACAGTAAAGCCAAATCTTACCAAGCAGGTGATCATTGATGTGGAGCCTCAATTCATCAATGAAGAACTGGTTGACTTCATAGATAAGAATGTAAAAGCGAACCCCGGCAAGACCTCTTTAAAATTCAACATCATTGATAGTAGGCATAAATTCAAAGTGGGTATGTACAGTTTAGAACGATGCCTGA
>JBGANE010000067.1:0-14399 GCA_044222465.1 Ferruginibacter sp. | reverse complement strand
TTGCTTTTGTAAAAGATTAAAAAGGTCATTATTTCGACTATATAATGCATCGGCGGTAGCATTATTCATGAATTTTATTTGCTCACTATTTTTTATTTCATTTTTCTTTCTAGCATCTCTAATTGCAGTAATATCAGCTTTTAATATTTCTCCCAATACTAAAACTGTTTCATCAACTGAGTTTATTGTGCCCAATTGCTTCATGCATAAATCGTCAGTTTGCTCTTTCAGTAAGTGATAAATTTCTTCAGTAACAAATGGCATAAAGGGATGTAGCAATTGCATAAGTTGTTCAAAAAACTCAGTGGTCTTTTCATATATAGACTTACTTATTGATTTTCCTATGTCTGGCTTTACCCATTCCAGGTACCAACTGCAGAAATCATCCCATATTAAAGAATAGATAGTTTTTAAAGCCTCGCTTAAACGGAATTGTTTCATCAATCCATCTACTTCCAGTTTTACTTCGTTCAGCCTGTTTTCAAACCAGTCATTTGCAAAATTGCTTTCTGCTAATTGCCCATTGTCAATTGTCAATTGTCTTCCTTCCCACATCTTCACCAGCTTCAGTGCATTCCATATCTTATTATTAAAATTCCTTCCCTGCTCCAGACTATTCTCATCAAACATCAGGTCATTCCCTGCAGGAGAAGAAACCATGATACCGAAACGCACCGCATCTGCACCATAGCGGTCAATAAGGTCAAGCAGGTCGGGACTGTTGCCCAAACTCTTGCTCATCTTTCTGCCCAGTTTATCTCTTACCATTCCCGTAAAATAAACATCTTTAAAAGGTATCTGCTTTTCATATTCCATTCCGGCCATTACCATACGTGCCACCCAAAAGAAAATAATGTCCTGCCCGGTAACTAAAACCGAACCGGGGTAGTAGTATTTCAATTCTTCATTTCCCGGGTTGGTAATTCCTTTAAAAACTTCCATGGGCCAAAGCCAGGAGGAGAACCATGTATCCAGCACATCAGCATCCTGCTGTATCTCTTCAATTTTGCTTTTTGAATTTTGCTTTTTGAATTGTTCAGCTGCTTCTTCTTTTGTTTCGGCTACCACCATTTTCCCATCAGCATCATACCACGCCGGTATCTGTTGTCCCCACCAAAGCTGGCGACTAATGCACCAATCCTTAACATTCTCCAGCCAGTATTTATAAGTAGCCAAAAATTTATCGCCGGGATGAATCCTGATGTCACCATCAACAACTGCTTTTAAAGCAGGGGTAGCAAGCGCTTTCATTTTTACAAACCACTGCGTACTTATCCTCGGCTCTACAACTACACCTGTGCGCTGGCTATATCCTAATCTTGTTGTGTATTCTTCGTCCTTTGTTAAAAATCCTTTTTCTGCAAGTTCTTTAATGATCTTTTTTCGTGCTGCAAAGCGGTCCTCACCAATATAGATCTGTGCGGCTACACTCATCGTTCCGTCTTCATTAATGGTATCAACAACTTCCAGCTTATGTTTTAATCCCAAGTTATAATCGTTGATGTCATGCGCCGGCGTAACTTTTAAAGCGCCTGTTCCAAATGCAGGGTCAACATAATCATCAAAAATGACAGGGATACGACGGTTGATAAGCGGCACAAATGCATATGCACCTTTTAAATGAGCATATCGTTCATCATTCGGATTGACACAAATTGCAGTATCACCCATTATTGTTTCGGGTCTTTGGGTGGCAATAGTAATGAAGTCTGAAGCCTGACTTCCGACTTCTGACTTCGAACTAACAACAGGGTATTTAAGATAGTAAAGTTTACCCTGTAATTCTTTATACTCCACCTCCTCATCACTCAATGCCGTTTTTGCAGCAGGGTCCCAGTTTATCATCCTGGCGCCACGATAGATAAGTCCTTTGTTGTACAGGTCGATAAATACTTTTATTACCGCTTTGTAATAATGATCGTCCATGGTGAAGGTTGTCCTGTTCCAGTCCACGCTGCAGCCAAGCCTTTCTATCTGGTTGTAGATGATGCTGCCGTATTTGTCCTTCCATTCAAAGGCATATTTTAAGAATTCCTCTCTCGATAGCTTGTTTTTATCAATACCCTTTTCTTTCAGCATGGCCACTACTTTGGCCTCGGTAGCAATAGAGGCATGGTCGCTGCCGGGTACCCAGCAGGCATTAAAGCCGCTCATACGAGCCTTGCGAACCAGGATGTCCTGTACGGTTTCGTTCAGCGTATGGCCCATATGTAATACCCCGGTCACGTTGGGAGGGGGTATCACAACGGTAAATGCAGGGCGGCCATCGGGTTTACTGTTAAAATACCCCTTACTCAGCCAGTGTGCATACCATTTTTCCTCAACGGCCCTGGGCTCAAAATTCTTAGTCAGCTCCATAATTCAGGATTCTTGTTCTAAAGTGGGCAAAAATACAAAAAAGGAAGAAGGATTAGAGGGCAAGCTGTGCCTGCCGGTATATATGTAATACTTTTTAACCGCAGGAAAACAATGGTAGGGTTTTAGATCATTTTCAATTTCTCAAAAATGCAAACTTTTACCACGGAAAAAAAATGCGATACCACAATTAGTTTTTTGCAAAAAAATAAAAATTAATTTTCTACGGTGAATTTTTTTCCACTGCTTACTTTTTCTATGCCAGCCGAAGTGATGCAAATGACAAGTGTATCTTCCTGGCTGGTAATAACCAGTCCTTCATCTTCCAGTAATTTTAAATGCTGAAGAATTACACTCCAATCCTGGAACTGCCGGAGAATGATTTCCCGGGGGCGGCATTTATATGTTTCCGGTTGCGGATCGTCTTTAGTAATATTGAAAATTGTTTGCAGGGTTTTGTAGTAGGCTTCCATGCGATAAATATATTTAATAATGTTGGATATAAACAAAAAAAATATTAACAGATTTTAATTCGGGACAAGCATAATTTATTTTCTCCTCTTGATGATTACTATAACCCTTACCACGCTTTACTTTCATGATATTTTAATCAACTTTAAATATTGTGGATAAAAAATTTTTCTGAAAAAACAAATTGGTAAAACCGGTAAACTTTACAGCTGTGGTTGCCACCAAAAAAAATTAATTGTTCTGAAGAAACAATGCTATATTCTCCGGTCCACAAATTTGTTAGTCGTAAATGATGATATACATATCAATGCCAGGGAATTTTTTGTTTTGTTTTTTTTTGAAAAGATAATTTTTATCATCCCGGTTTTCTGGTACTGTGTTTGTAAAAACCCGGAAATACTTTTTACAATGTTGTACGAGTTAAAAAATTACTAACCTGTTTCAGGGAATTATTTTTATTGAAATAAACCTCATTAAAAAAAGAGATGATTGTTCTTATGACTCAATCATCATGATAATTACAATCAAAGGAACATGGTCACTGTATTTATCCAGGAAACATAATCGCCAATCTCTACCGGTTTAACCTTCCCGGCAAGACCGGCTGATAAAAAGCAATAATTCAGGTGATGGGGTTTGTCTTTATCCTACCACTGGTACATAAAGGGAGCTGCTCTTTTTCCTAAGACAATCTGCCCAAGAGAGTGGCTGCTAAACCGGTACCTTCTGTCTGCATGGTACTGCTGCTGAGATCGCTTTTGACAATACCCTTTTTCCGTGATAACTGCCTGTTATAGTGTGGAATAGATCTCCTGCTGCCCACGTACTTCCCTCAGGATCTGCCGGACTATTGGTCAAATAGCAAATAAATTGAACTTCTGGGCATTGCCTGTTGCTGAATAAGGAATGATCAACTTCAGCTCGTGTAGCTATTTTCCGATACTGTAACTTTAGCAATAAAGTTTGAAAAATGCGTACTGTGATCTTATCATTCTTCCTGCTTTCATTTTTTTCTGCTGAATCACAAACATTGGCACAATGGTCGCAGCTAGTACAATGGGATGGAGTAAGCCATTGGTCAAGATATCTCAGAACTCACCCGGCTTACCAGGGGCCCAATGCATTACCCGTACCAAGGGTTGGCAACGGACTGATCGACAGTAATTTTTTTATCAGCGCTGGCGGCAGCTTTCATTTTTCAAAAGGCGATAATACACAGAACTATACTATATACGCAAACTATTGCCTGGTGAAGGAACTGATATCGATGGATATTTACTGGGTTCCCTTTGAATACTATCAGCTTTCACATGCTATGAAGGAAGAAAGGCGTATCTATCCGCAGTTTTACTACGATAAGAAAGGTGAAGGCGAAGTTCATTTGAATACCAATTTCCAGATATTGAAGCGATGGAAAAAATACATTAACCTGAAAGCCAGGATCGGATACCGTTTTCCAACAGGATCAGGTTTTGGTGCTGCCCGGGATATCGATGCACCCGGATATTATTTTGACATATCATTTGGTAAACCCGTCGGGCATTCGGCTTTAACCTGGACAGGTATGCTGGGGTTTTACACCTGGCATATTGAATCGGATAAAAATAATCAGGACGATGCCTTTTTGTTTGGTACCGGGCTGCAGTGGGATAAAAACAGCTGGCGTATAGAAACCAATGTGGCTGGCTATATCGGCTACCTTGAAAACAGCGGTGATAAGCCGGTTGTATTTCGTTTTAATACAGAGAAAAGAATTAAAAGATTCAGCCTGCTGCTTGGTTTTCAGCAGGGGCTGCACGATTTTGATTACAGTAGCGGCGAACTGTGTGTAAAATATATTTTAAGCCGTTGAGCATATCTAACAGTCATTATTAAAAGTTACCATCACCGGAACATGGTCACTGTACTGCTTCCAAAAATCAAACTCCCCAATCTCTACGGATTGAATTTTTTCAGCAAGGTCGGAGGAGGCAAAGCAATAGTCGAGATGGTAGGGTTTATCCTGGTGACGGTATAAATAGTGGGTGGGATGTTCTTCCTTACCCTGCGTTTGTTTGTGATGCAAATGATAGCAACTGGTAATGCCTTTTTTATGCAGGTGATCTACCACATGTGAATGATTCCCTACACGGTATTTCCGGTCCCAGATGGTATTGCTGTTAAAGTCGCCGGCGAGGATAGTATTTTTCTTCGGTAATTTATAATGATTGATAGCTTTCCAAACCTGCTCTACGTACACGCCATCGGGGTCAGCAGGGTTATTTGCCCACACAGCAAACAAAGTGAACTTGTAATTGCTACCTGTAACCGCAATGGGAATGATCATTTTAAAAGCAGGATTATGGGTTTTAATAAGTTTAAATCTAAAATGGCTGTACGAAAAAACGCCAAGGCCTTTATGCCGGTTCTCTCCAAACCAAAGCATATCGGCAGGCTTTGGTATATCATCATTGAATTTTAGATTATCCGGGCATTCACATTCCGGAACAATTAAAATATCTGGTTTATGTTCCAGGATATGAACGGCTTTTTTCCGGAAAGCCATATTGCAGTTCCAAGTTGCTATTTTCACGAAGAAAGTAAATTTATTGATACAGGAATGTGATTTTACCGCTTCATTGATCAGGCAGTTGTTCATCTATCTTTTTTTTCATCTCCTGGTATTCTTTTTTGGTTATTACTTTGTCTTCGTACATATTTCGCAATGCCACGCTCTCTCTTTTTTTATCCCGGTTGTATTTATTCCTGAATTCATCTCCAACCTTTATTTCACTGGGCAGAACAGGTGAATTTTCTATGGCCTTGTCAAATGCCATTTGTAAAACAATATATTCAGTAGAACCATCTTGCGCTTTAAGTAGCCATCAAAAATAATATAACCAGTACCCAATTCGGTGACCGAGTACTTTTAAATCCCTTAACGGTTACTGGGCAGCTTGTAAGCGATGTGGAAAGAAGACCATTTTTACCGATACATGTTTGAACTTTCCCAACGTTCAAGGCCTTTTGGCAAACTCAATGGTATTACCTTTGAATATCTTGTAACCACTTTTAGTATAAAGTGTATCATTCTCGAACCTGTGAGATGCGTCCTGGGCAACTGATAAAAGGGGAAGGATCATGAGTGTCAATAATAATTCTTTCATGATTTGGTGTTTTTTAGCATCTCTATTGTCTCTCTAGCAATTTTTTCTTTTGTGCTTCATATTCTTCTTTGGTTAAAGCGCCTGCCTTATACAGGTCGAATAGTTTTTTGATTTCATCGGCCACCAGCAGTTTTTTTATATCGGCAGTGGCATCCTGTTTTTTTGGCTCTTCAGCCACTGTTTGTTTTTTGGGTTCTACCGTCACGGTTTGCACCCTTCTATTCCTGAATTCTTCCGGTACAGTTAATTCAGGAGCTAAGCTGCCTACGGACTCTATGGCCTTTTCAAAATCCAGAATAAGTTCCACTTCTGCTTTAGTCTTGTTACTATAAGTTACTATACCTGATAGCCTGATGCTTTGGTCGTTTTCTATCGAATTCCTGGAACCCTTTAATTTGCTGACGAGGAAGCTGCTGTTTTGTAAGATGTAGGTATCATTCCTGCTCATGTTGCTGTGAAACCTGATGAACCGGAAATATCCGGCATCTGATGAGCCATTTGCTAAATGAAGGGTTTGACCTTTGTAGATCTTATACCCGCCAGAAGTGTAGAGAGTATCATTCTCGAAACGGGGCTGGGTCAATGATAGCAAGGGGCAAAGCAGCAGTATTATTATTAGTGATCTCTTCATAACAGATTAGGTAACGATCTTAACTAAAGGAACGAAATTTTATTTAGATTATAAAACCAATCAACAGAAAAGAGAACAGTTGTGCCAGTGACTTGACTGAAAAATGAATTATGGTCTGTTTCTCTCTATCTTAAATGTATTTCGGGCATTCCGCAGGGAATAGCTTAAATTTACAGGCTGGCGGTTTTCATTTCCTTTTTTACTTACATATTTCTCCGGCCCCGGATTCAGACATTCAGAAAAATTAAATTAAGAACAGCTTTATGACCATTAATTTATACATCGTCCGTCATGGAAAAGTGAATACGGATGAGAAGAACAAGCCGGATTACCTGCATTTATCCAGTGAGGGCATTGCCTTTGCCCAATTCTTGGATAAACACTTTAAAGACATTTATTTTGACCAGATCTATTACCAGTCAACTGATGTTAAGACATCTGACACATATAATCTTTGCAGGAATACCATACGTGGAATGAAAGGCATAAAAACAGAATTTGACAAAACACAGGTAAGCATGGTCTTTGAAGAACTGAATAAGGGAGGCACCGATATACAAAATGTGATGCTTTGCTTCAGGGCTGATGGGTTTAATGTCATCAGCAATATCATCAGCCCTCAATCAGAAGAACAGCTTAATAAGGACTACCACCGTATATTTCACTATGAATTTATGGCTAACAATTACAGCTTTGTAAATAAATTCAGCGCAGAAGAAGTGCAGTGAAATTGATTGTAATCAACCTTTCTGTGCTAGGAGCATTCTTTGCATCAATCGCCAAATTCATCTTCGCCGATGTTGTATGTTATGCATCAACATAATTTTTTTTTAACTGTTTGTTGTTGATCATAAGAGCAATGACAAGTAGAAACTTTAATCTTAAAATTTGGCCTTTGTTTTTTCTGCTAAAGATATTTGGAGAGTATTAATAAATGCCCTAAGCCCTGATATTGTGCCTTCAAAATAATGGCCTTTTTTAAACTCTGGTATAAAGGTGGAATCTATAATTTCTTTGGTTTTTGAGTCTGATAAGATACTTTGTATGTATTTGCCATTCTGAATTCTCATTTTCTTGTATACTTTACTGATTCCAATAACTGAACCTTTGCTACTATCGCCCCCAACTTTCCACCAATTACCTATGGCCGTAGTTACATCGTCAATTTCTGAAGAGTTAACCATCAATGAATCGAAGGTCACAAGGACTAGTTGTATAGATGTTTTAGTTTCAAAATCATAGATTAAAGAATCCATTTCATAAACCTGATCGGAAGTATATAGGCCTCCATAATCATTTACATATCCAATTGGTTTTGCAAATTCATTTAGCAAGGTGTCAAATACTGGTTTTTTATCAAAAACTCTACTTTGTTTTACTTTGCTGTTTTCTTTTTTAGTGTCCGATTGGCATGAACACGTTCCAATTATTAAAAAGCTATTGAGAAAAATAAGGATAATATATTGTAAGGGATGCTTCATTCAATTGTGTATAAAGTTCAGGACTTGGCGTAGTAGTTTAATTAACTCTATATCGCCATCAAACACGAAATTCAAAATCCCTAACTCATTTCCTCCACCCATTTATCCCTGTCATCAGGACTGAATTTCCAGGGAGCAAAATTATTTTCAATATTGCCGAACATTACGTTCCATTCCTGGGGAGCATTACTGTCTTCCATAATGAGGGAGCGGCGCATTTGTAAAATTATTTCCAACGGGGAGATGGAAACAGGGCATTCCTGTACACAGGCATTGCAGGTGGTACAGGCACGCAACTCTTCAACAGTAATGTGAGAGAAAAGGTTCCTTCCATCGTCTTTAAACTCTTTATTGGCGGCAATGTTCTTTCCCACTGCTTCAAGGCGGTCACGGGTATCCATCATTATTTTTCGTGGGCTCAACAGCTTTCCCGTTTGATTGGCCGGGCAGGCAGCAGAGCAACGGCCACACTCGGTGCAGCTATAGGCATCCAGGAGGCTTTTCCAGCTCAGGTCAAAAACATCTTTTGCACCAAATTTCATTGGCGCACCCCCGTCTGAAGCCGGGGGCAATTCAGGAGCCAGTTCGGGTTGCATCATGTACTTCACTTCGTTCTGTACATTTTCCATATTATCCATCTTCCCGGCAATACCCAGCCTTGCATAATAGGCATTGGGGAAGGCTAGCAGTATATGCAAATGTTTACTGTAGGGCAGGTAATTTAAAAAGGCAAAAATGCCGATGATATGCAACCACCAGCAGGTTCTTTCAATACCCATTAAAGTAGTTGAAGAAAGATCACTGAACAGAGGGGCGATGATGCCGGAGAAAATAAAATTGCCTGTGTCGTGGTAATGTTCGCTGCCCTGTAGTTGTAAAGCCCTGTCGGTGCTGTTCATAGTGAGGAACAGTGTCATTAAAATAATTTCACTGATCAGTATATAATTGGCATCGCTTCGTGGCCATCCGTCGAGGTCTTTACTGATGAAGCGTTTTAATTTGATGATATTTCTTCTTACTAAAAAAATGATACAAACGGTTAATACGCCAACGGCCAGTATTTCGAAAAAGTTGATAAGGAAAGTATAAAAACCGCCAAGCCAGGGAAGGAATAAACGGTGGGTTCCCAGTATGCCATCCAAAACAATTTCCAGCACTTCAATATTGATGATGATGAAGCCGGCATAAATAACAAAGTGCATGAGCGCTACCAGGGGGTTGCGGAACATTTTCTTTTGGCCAAAGGCAAGAAGTAATAAATTCTTCCATCTTTGAGAAGGATTGTTTGTCAGGTCTTCGGCTTTGCCCAATAAAATATTGCGGCGGATTGTACCGATGTTTTTTGCAAAAAACCAGATGGAAAACGCTGCAAGAGCTACAAAAAGGGTCTGCTGAACAATGGACATAAGCAAGTTTGTTCCGCTAAGTTAATTATTTTATTTGCCACAGAGGCACGGAAACACAGAAGGATTTTGTCACAAAGGCACAAAGTCACAAAGTTTTTTCCTGGTGCTTTCGTGTCCTGGTGGCTTTTCATTTTATTTTCAATTAAATTCGTGGTATCATGAAGGATAAAAAGTACATACTATCCGCTGAAGTAGCTGATAAAAAACTCCGGCGTATGGCGCTGCAGGTGGCTGAGCAAAACCATGGTGCAAAGCAACTGGTATTGATCGGTATTAAAACAAGCGGCTCTGTGATCGCAGAAAAAATAAGCAGTTACTTAAAAGAAGTTTACAAAGGAGAAGTTATTGTGATGGAGTTGAGCCTTGACAAAAAGAAGCCCTCTGTCATTACACTAGATAAAAAAATGGAGTTTAACGGTAAAACCATTGTATTGATCGATGATGTTGCCAATAGCGGCCGCACCATGCTCTATGCCCTGAAGCCTTTGCTTGAACAACTGCCTGAAAAGATACAGACTCTGGCCCTCGTTGAACGCACCCATAAGACTTTCCCTATTGATGTGGATTATGTAGGTGTCTCTGTTTCTACTACTACAGATGAACATATTTATGTAGAAGTTAAGAATAATGAAGTAACCGGTGCCTGGATGGATTAACTGATTTGGGAATTTGATGATTTAGCGATGAAAGGATTAAATGATCTAAAACGCAATTGCTTTTACTTTAAAACTTCCGTTGGAGTACTCCAGAGCCGGCATGGGAAATTTAAAAGCATTCAAAAAAGCAAGTAGAACTTTCACTCCTTTTTTATTGGTCCTGATCTTTGTGAAGTCAATATCCGGGGCCAGGTACCATTGGCGGTATCGTTTTATATCTGCCCGGTTTATTGCAGTACCGGTGTTTGCATCAACCCACTTGTTATCAAAGCCGCCGAGCATTCCTTCTGCACCATAGCCAACAGAAATATTAAGCCAGGCAGGAATTTTGGTTTTTGGAAAGAAAGCCTTCATATTAAAACTCAGCCAATAGGTCTGGCCATTGTAATCTTTGAGCATGCGTTCGTACCATGATTTGCCATACAGGTTATCGGCACGGTTAACAAGTATGGGCCCTGGATAACTTTTCCGGTGAAATGAAAATTTATACTGAATGCGTTGTTCCTGCCAGAGCAGTTCTTGTCCCATGAATAAACCGCTGCCGAAAAAATTGGCGCCAATATCTCCCCAGCTCCAGCCCCATTGGGCGCTGTGTGCATCTAAAATTTCTATTACTGTCAGATAAGCAGCGCCGCTTAACCCTCCAATAAGTGCAGACTTTTTTTGTGACATACCTGCCCAACGCCACATAGCGGTTGAGACTTTACCGGTATTATAAGCTGCCCAGGCATGGCCAACTTTATCAACCTGCTGCCATTCTTTAATGTCATTAAATGTATGAAATGACTGGCGTGGATAATTTTTGTACCAGGCTTTATTAAATGCAATAAGGGAGCCACCATAGCCAGCAATATTGGCTGCTGAAATTATTGCTACTCTTTTGTTTTTTTGCTGTTTGGTTAAGGGGTTGATTTGTTGATTTGGAGATATGGAAATTTGGTGATTGGATGAATCCTGGGCAAATGATGAAAATGGTAATAGCACAATGATAAAAAAAATCAATAAGGTTGAAATGTATTTTGTGGTTTGGCTCATAAAAAACAAAAATACGCTTATGTGATGTTAAGATATACGAAACATTTATTTTTGAGGATGTAAACAGGTAAACTATGAACGAGAACACACAATTGAAAATTGCCGGCTGGCTCAACGGGAATTATGAACAATCTGCAAAAGATGAGATACTGAAACTTCAAAAAGAAAATCCTTCAGACCTGGAAGATGCCTTTTACAGGAACCTGGAATTTGGAACGGGCGGCCTTCGTGGTATCATGGGTATTGGCACCAACCGCATGAATAAATATACAGTGGGTATGGCTACACAGGGTTATGCCAATTATTTAAAACAATGCTTTGGTAACGATGTAAGTGTTGTTATAGGCCACGACTCCCGCAATAACAGCCGATTTTTTGCTGAAACAACAGCCAATGTATTTGCTGCAAATGGTATAAAGGTTTATTTGTTTGAAGCCCTGCGCCCGACACCTGAAATAAGTTATGCAATCCGCAAAACAGGCAGTAAAGGTGGAGTAGTTTGTACAGCAAGCCATAATCCCAAAGAATATAATGGGTATAAAGCGTATTGGGATGATGGCGCACAGTTGGTCCCCCCACATGATAAAAATGTAATTAAAGAAGTGGAAAAGATAGAAACGGTTGATGACGTGAAATGGAGCGGCGGAGAAAAAAATATTACTATTATCGGTGCTGCCATGGATGAGGCTTACCTGGATATGCTGAAGGGCTTGTCTGTTTATCCTGATGTTTGTGCAAAGCAACATGACTTGAAAATTGTGTACACTCCAATACATGGTACGGGCATTATGCTGGTACCAAAGGCCTTGCAAAAATTCGGGTTCGATAATGTACATATCGTAAAAGAGCAAAGCAATCCCGATGGAAATTTCCCAACAGTTGTTTATCCCAACCCCGAAGAAACAGAAACGATGAGTATTGGTTTAAAAAATGCCAAAGAACTGGATGCAGATATTTTGTTGGGAACTGATCCGGATGCTGACAGGGTTGGTATTGGTGTAAAGAACCATAAAGGCGAGTGGATATTAATGAACGGTAACCAGACCGCCATGCTTGCCTTTAATTATATGATAGAAGCCAGGAAAACAAAGGGCCTGCAACAGCCGAATGATATGGTGGTTAAAACTATCGTTACAACCGACATGATAGATGTAATTGCTAAGGCAAGTGGTGTGAATTGTTATAATGTACTTACCGGGTTTAAATGGATTTCAGCTTTAATAAAAGAAAAAGAAGGCAAAGAAAAATACATCATTGGCGGAGAAGAAAGTTTTGGACTGATGATCGGCGATGAGATCAGGGATAAAGATGCGGTAAGTGCTGTGGCTTTGATCTGTGAGATGGCGGCTTATGAAAAAAACAAAGGACGCAGCCTTTTTGATAAGCTGATCGACCTTTATGTTCAATATGGTTTATACAAAGAGGACCTGGTGAGTATTACCAAAAAAGGAATGAATGGCGCCAAAGAGATTGCAGATATGATGGAAGGCTATCGGAATGATCCGCCTAAAACAATTGATGGGGGAGAGGTTACAGAGTTGCTGGATTATGAACTGCAGGTTGGTAAAAACATACAAACTGGCAAAAACTGGAAGATTGAGCTGCCAAAGAGTAATGTGCTTCAGTTTGTGCTGGCCGATGGAACAAAGATATCTGCCAGGCCGAGTGGTACGGAGCCCAAAATAAAATTCTACTTCAGCGTAAATACCAAACTGAATAATGCAAGGGAATTTGATGCAACGGAAAAGAAACTGGATGATAAGATCACAAGGATCATTGAAGAAATGAAATTGAAATAAGCAGATGAAAAAATACGAAGATAGTTACCAGCACAAGGGCATGAGAAAAAAACTGATAGACCTGCTTAGGGATAAAGGCATCAGCGATGAAAATGTGCTGGCAGCCATGAACAATATTCCCCGTCATTATTTCCTGGATAGTGCTTTTGATAAAATTGCATACGAGGACCGGGCATTTCCTATTAGCGAAGGGCAAACCATCTCACAACCTTATACGGTTGCTTATCAAACACAATTACTACAGGTAAAACCAAATGATAAAATACTGGAGATTGGCACCGGAAGCATATACCAGGCCACCGTTCTGGCTGAAATGGGAGCGAGGGTATTTACCATTGAGCGGCAAAAAAAACTGTTTGAAAAAACAAAGCAGTTCATTTTTAAAACAAAATACCCCAACATAAAATTCTTTTATGGCGATGGATATGAAGGCCTGCCTACCTATGCTCCGTTTGATAAAGTGATCATTACGGCTGCAGCCCCCTTTGTTCCGCCTAAACTGCTTGAGCAATTAAAGCCTGGAGGTAAAATGGTAATACCTGTTGATGAAGACCATCATCAGCGTATGCTGCGCATAACTAAAAATGGAGACGGAACGGTGAGTGAAGAAGCATTTGATAATTTTTCTTTTGTGCCGATGCTGAGTGGGAGAAACGGCTAAAAGTTATGAGTTATTAGTTATCAATTGAGTCAATAAAGTTACCACAACTTTAAACCTTTAACCTTTAAACCTTTTAAACTTTTCCTGTGCGCTTTTTTTCAAAACTTACCGTTCTCTGCAATGCCTGTTTCATATTGGCCGTGGTATTCTGGTATTTTGAATCGCACAATACACATGAGGGAAGTTCGGAACAGATATTACCACTTCCCTGGCTGGAAGGTACATTGGTGATATTGGGCTACGGAGCCATCATCGTCAATGCCCTTTTCCTGCTATTGTACTTTATTTTTGTTTCACTGAAAATGAATATACAAATACCCAAATGGATAGTTATCTTTAACATCGTTATCTTCTGCTGCCAGGTTTACTTTCATTTCTTTTTTAAATAAGGTTATGATACATAATATTCTCAAAGACAAAAGCACCAAACTTTTCATTTTACTGGCCGGTATTTTTATAACCAGTGCATTAATTGCAGAGGTGATTGGTGTAAAGATATTTTCGCTGGAAGATACCGTAGGCGTCAACCGGGCCAATATCAATTTGTTTGGCAGCCCGTTCAGTTTTCATTTAACAGCCGGTGTATTGTTATGGCCTGTTGTTTTTGTTATGACGGATATCATCAATGAATATTATGGCACAAGGGGTGTTAAGTTCTTATCCTATCTCACTATCGGTCTCATTGGTTATGCCTTTCTCATCTTTACAGGAGCCATCAATCTTTCTCCATCCGAATATTTTTCCATAGGCAATGGGAT
>JBGANE010000066.1:0-15050 GCA_044222465.1 Ferruginibacter sp. | reverse complement strand
TTACCCCTCGACTTGCATGTATTAAGCCTGCCGCTAGCGTTCATCCTGAGCCAGGATCAAACTCTCCATTGTAAATGAGTTGTTTGAACTGACTGTGTAATTTCATTGGAAATTAACGTCAAATTCTAAATTAATATTTGTGTTAACATTACCTTGATAATCAAATGATTATTTGCTGCTGTTTCCAAACTTTCAAAGATCTTTTGACTTTACTTTTTACCCCCTTTTTTAATTGGGAGTGCAAAAGTAAGGGCCTTTATTTTATCTCCCAAATCTTTCTTTACTTTTTTTGAAAATAAATGATTGAATCTGAGGGAATTTTCTGTTAAGAACTGGCTCTTTTTTCAAAAGCGGACGGCAAAGATAAGGGGGTATGAACTGTTACCAAAATAATTCTGTCAAATAGTTATTAACAAATAGGAAAAGAAAAACATAATATTGAATCAAAGCATCTGCTGCAGCATGTTACAGCAAGAAATCATTTTTTATTTTTTTATTTCGCTAAAATAAATATCACAGGTCTTTTTACAATAGTAACATCGAATATCACTTAAAATCAGACAAAATTTACATTACAAAGAAACAGGCCATGTGAAGGAACCGAAAAATCTGCCCTAGTACAGTCTTTTAAAACTATAATGTTCCTGAATTCATCTACAGATAACTTTTCTCTACCAACTTGTAACATTGTACCAACTAACCCTTTGACCATGCCACGTAGAAACCGATTTGCTTTTACTTTATAAACCAGGCAATCTGCTTGAAGCAGCCATTCACTTTCATAAATCGTACAAATGAATGATTTTACTTGTGTATTACGTTTAGAAAAACTTGTAAAGTCTGTATGATCGAGAATTTCTTTTGCGGCTTGCTGCAGGATATCTACATTAAGCGTATATGGATAATAATAAGCCCTGTCTTGAAGAAAAGGGTTTTTATCCCGGTAAATATAATACCTGTATTCACGGCTTTGTGCATCAAAACGACAATGTGCATTTTCATTTACAGGATATATGTTCCTGATAACAATATCAGGTGGAAGAATTGCATTAAGATTATACACTTCATCATTGATCTTCGTTGCAGAATCAAAATGAAAGAAATTCTGTAATGCATGTACACCGGCATCTGTACGTGATGACCCAGTCAGAAGAAATTTTTGTTTGAAATAAACCTGCAGTGCTTTTTCTATCTCTGCCTGAACAGAATTGGCATTATGCTGAACCTGGAAACCTGAATAGTTGGTGCCTTTATATGAAACTTCGATGAAATAACGTAACATAAAATTATCCTTCACCCTTGTCCCTCAATGATGAAGCATGGCCTTGAATTTGGTGATGAAATAATTGTCAGTCAGTTGCTTTTCCAGCATATTGAAGTTATCTGAATCGGAGACGTAAGGATAAGCAGCATTATAAAATTTGTATTTTCCCTCATCTTTTAAGAACAAAGAACCCAGGTTTTTTATCTGCTCGGTTGTGAAGCAATTATCTTTAAATTTTCTACGGGCTGCATTTATCATATCGTCATAACCTTCAATAGCAATCATTTGTTTACGAAGATTTAAAAAGTCATCTCTCGATGCAAAATTTTTGCAATTGGAATTTATCCCCAATTCCTTTGCGCTTTCTCTCTAATAACCAATGCAGGTATTTGCACAAGATCCGGTTTCTGGTTCGGGTTTTCCAGCTCCATATCAATAAACTTTGAGTCATTCTTTTTATCCTCATCCTTTACTTGTATGGCTTTGGGTCTCCCGGACCCGGTTTTTGTATCTTCTACTGCTCCTGATTTAGCAGTAGGAACAAACACATCTACAGTATCGGCAACATTATTTACACTATCAATATACATTATGTTGACCCCATCGGTAGTTACATCATATTTCAATCTAGTGATTGTAGCCTTTGGTAAATCGACTGCTTCTTTTATACTTGTTTTTTGCTCTGTTTTCGTTTCTGAATCCTGGCCTGGCTGTAGTGTTTCGCCTATTGCTACAATTCTTTGTGCAATTGTTGGATCATTCACAACAGCGGCCAGTATGGTTGAAAAAGCATCTCCTGTTGATTCTATTTCAACAATTTTTTCTTTTTCAGCTTTTTTTTCAGCCATTATCAACTGGGCGTTTTGCAAATTCATCAGGCCCCAGCCCTTTTCTCCAAAATTTTTTAACAAGTAGCCTGCATCTGTTCCCTTAATTGCTATAGTTATATTTTGTTCCGGCCATTCCGCCCTGGGGAATCCGGTTGAAATAATATAAGTACTGTCGGTGAGTTGGCCTATAATTATATAACCATATCCAGAGGAGGTCAATATTTGCTTATCCAACTTAACGTAAAATGGCTGCTTATTTTCTGTTTGTATATAAATAAACCTGGTTTGCTGACCGGAAAGGTTTTCGGCAAGGATGCAAAAAAGAAAGAATAATGATACCGACCTCAAAAAAAAAGCCTTCATTTTTACAATTTATTTGGCCCGGCCAAAATTACTTATTAATACAATGTCCTTGCCATTTAAATAAAAATTGACTTCCCGTTAACCTAACTGCACTTATATTCGCATCCTAAATTTTATGTATGAAAAAATTTCTGTTTTTACTTGCCCTGGCTGCAAGTCCTTTTTTTGTAATGGCGCAGCCCGGAGCCGAACCCAGCGATACTTCCTGGAAAAAAATATACAGGGCTACCTCTACCAAGGTTAACGACCTGGTACATACCAAGCTTGAGGTTCGCTTTGACTATGACAAAGCATGGATGTATGGTAAAGAGTGGTTGACAGCCAAGCCGCATTTTTATTCCACCGACTCATTAACACTTGATGCAAAGGGAATGGATATAAAAGAAGTGGCTATAATGAAAGGTGCTTCAAAATCTGCCCTAAAATATGATTATGATGGATTTGAGCTAAGAATTAAACTTGATAAAACTTACAAAGGCGGTGAAAACTATACTATATATATAGATTACATCAGTAAGCCTAATGAAGTAAAAGTAAAGGGGAGTGCCGCCATCAGCGATGCCAAAGGTTTATATTTTATTAATCCAACAGGAGAAGAAAAAGATAAACCAACACAAATATGGACACAGGGCGAAACAGAAGCCAATAGTGTGTGGATGCCAACCATCGACAAACCGAATCAGAAAACAACGCAGGAAATGTACATGACCGTTCCGGCAAAATATGTTACCCTCAGCAATGGTTTATTAATAAGCCAGAAGAAAAATGCTGATGGTACACGTACTGATTACTGGAAAATGGACCTACCTCATGCACCATATTTATTTTTTATGGGTGTGGGCGACTTTGCTATTATTAAAGACAATTATAAAGGAAAAGAAGTTAGTTATTATGTAGAGAAAGACCAGGCTCCTTATGCAAGAGGTGTGTTTGGATTAACCCCAGAGATGATCAAATTCTTTTCTGACAGGCTTGGTGTTGATTATCCCTGGCAGAAATATTCTCAAATGGTGGGAAGGGATTATGTGAGTGGTGCAATGGAAAATACAACGGCAACCCTTCACCAGGAAAGCGCTTATCAAAATGCAAGGGAACTTACAGATGGCATAGGTTGGGAATCTACTATTGCCCACGAATTATTTCACCAATGGTTTGGCGACCTGGTGACTACAGAAAGCTGGAGTAACATCACCGTTAATGAAAGCATGGCCGATTACAGCGAAACACTTTGGTTTGAATACAAATACGGAAGGGATAAAGGAGACGAACAGAACCAGCAGGACAGGCGCCGTTACTTATCCGACCCAAATAATGCCAAGAAAGACCTGGTACGTTTTTATTATGCCGATAAAGAAGATGTATTTGACAATGTAAGTTATCCAAAAGGCGGCGCCATCCATCATATGCTTCGCAACTATGTTGGCGATGATGCTTATTTCAAATCACTGAACAATTATTTGACCACCAATAAATTCAAACCTGGTGAAGCACACCAGATGCGCCTGGCATTTGAAGAAGTAACCGGTAAAGATATGAGCTGGTTCTGGAACCAGTGGTTCTTTGGAAGCGGACATCCAATTGTAAAAATAGATTACAATTACGATGAAGCCGGCAAAGCCAAAGTGATTATTGAACAAACACAAACAACCGGGAAAATCTTTAAACTACCAATTGCTATTGATATTTATAACGGCGCTTCTAAAAAGCGTTACAATGTTTGGGTTGAGAACAAGATCGATACTTTTACTTTTAACTATTCACAAAAACCAGATCTTATCAATGTGGATGGCGACAAAGTAATGCTTTGGGCCAAAACAGATAATAAGACAACAGAGAACTTTGTTCACCAGTGGAAGTATGCACCTCTTTTTATGGATCGCAGTGAAGCACTCGATTATTTTAACAGGAAAGCAATGCCTGAACTGGCAGAAGGTTTGAAAGATAAATTTGCTCCACTGCGGAGGAGTACGATCAACAGGCTGGGCCAATCAGCTAAATTTAAAGCAGATCCTGCCATTATCCAGTCGATCGAGAACTTAGTTAATACAGAAAAAGATAAAACTACAAAAGCTGCAGCTATTGCATTCCTGGCAAAAACAAAAGATGCCAAATATAAAGCCTTGTATGAAAAGAATATTAACGACAGCAGTTATTCTGTTGCAGGGGCCGCACTAAATGGATTGAAAGAACTTGAACCGGCAAAAGCCTATGACCTTGCTAAGAAATACAGTAGCGATGCTAAAGGCGATCTGGGCGATGCTGTGAATGGCATTATTATGGAACAAGGAACCGAAGCTGATTTTGACCTGGTTGCTAAAAGCTACGATAAATTGCCTTTGAGCCAGGAAAAAGTAACCGCATCGGCCACCTTTGCTGGCTATCTTGAAAAGATACAGAACATCACCAATGTGAAAAAAGGGATTGATATGATCGTGAGTTTCCGCAATAAAGTGCCGGAACAGTTCCGTGGATTTGTTGACCCTACTATCAAAGGCGGGTTAACCAAATTGTCAAAAGCTAAAGGAAAAGAGATTGAAGATTATATTGCTGAGAAGATGAAATAAAAAAGCGTAACTACTATTAAAAGCCCCCGGAAAAATTTCGGGGGCTTTTTCTATAATGTGCTAAACAATTAGACTGTTAAATAATATAACCATTTCCTTTTATGCTTACCAGCTACCACTTGATCCACCGCCTCCAAAACTTCCACCTCCAAAACCGCCGAATCCTCCCCCGGAGCTTCCTCCACCACCGCTCCATCCGCCGCCACCGCTTCGCCCCATATTGCTGAGGATATTACCTATCGTCCATGCTGTATAACCCCTTCGGCTCATGAATGAACCACCTCCTCTGCCTCCTTTATTACTTAGGATGAGGAAAATAATAATAATGATAATAATAAAAATAATCCGCCCGGCAGAACGCCCTGATGCTTTATGGTATCCAGCCGGCGCTTTATATTCTCCTTTTACTGCCTGTATGATGGCATCAGTGCCTTCTTCAATACCCCGGTAATAATCATCGCCCTTAAAATTGGGAACAATGATCTCATCAATGATCTCTTTGCAGGTAACATCCGGTAACGCACCTTCCACGCCATACCCTGTCGCAATATTTAACTTCCTGTCGCCTTTGGCAATAAGCAAAACAACACCGTTGTTATTCTCCTTTCCGCCAACTCCCCAGGCCCTGCCTAACTTGATATTAAAATCAGCAATTTCATTTCCATTTAAAGAAGGAATGATAACAACTGCAATTTGGGTAGACGTACTGTCATCGAATGCAACGAGTTTATTTTCCAACGCCTGTCTTTGATCGGGAGTAAGGGTACCGGTAAGATCAGTAACCAGTTGTGTTGGCTTTTGTTTAAGGAGATCTTCGGGGTCGAATGTCTTTTGCGAAAACGTTACAACACAACCCAGCAGTAAAATAAGTATGGAGAGCAGTTTTTTCATTATTTGCCAAACACAATTTCGTCAGGTAATTCATTTTTATCTTCTGTTGGTATGTAGGGGAACTTTTCTTTCAGCGTTGCGCCAATCTGCAACACACATTGTTCTATTCCATTGCTGATATTGTGTTTTGTAAACTGCGAGATCATATTTTTTACGGCATTGTCCCAGTATTGGGCGCCGGCTTTTTGATAAATGCCCTCATCAGCAAACAAGGCCAGTTCATGGTGATCCATGGCAATGTACAGCAGCACTGCATTACGGTGATCTGTATTTTCCATTTTTAGTTTAAAGAAAATCTCAGCAGCACGGTCAATGGCATCTACAAAAGGGTTTTTACTTTCTACATAGATCCTTATTTCGCCGCTCGTTTCTTTTTCGGCAATGCGTATGGCTTCCACTATCTGTGCTTTGTCGGCATCAGAAAAGAATTCTCGTTTTTTAAAAAATGGAAATATGCCCATTAAAATTTTATTTCTATTGATTTGTCGGCTCCGGCATCTGACTGGAAGCCTGTCTTTTCTTTAAAACCAAAAATTCCGGCCACTAATTTCGTCGGGAAACTCCTGACTGAATTATTGTATTTATTAATGGCTTCATTAAAATCCTGCCGTGCAACTTTAATTCTCCGTTCTGTTCCTTCAAGCTGGGTCTGCAGACCTGAGTAGGCAGCCGTTCCTTTTAAGGTCGGGTATTTTTCTATCCGGATGATCAGGTTATTTGTTGCAGTCGCTAACTCATCCTGTGCTGCAGACTGTTGGTTAAACTCATCTGCAGAAACTGTATTGGTATTAATATTTACCGATGCTGCCTTATTCCTGGCCTCAGTTATTTTTTGCAATGTTGTTTGTTCAAAGTCAGAAACGCCTTTGACCACATTTACAATATTTGGAATGAGGCTCATCCTGCGCTGGTAAGCATTCTGCACCTCATTCCACTGAAGCTTAACTTTTTCTTCTTTATTTACAAGGCCATTATAGGTGGTAACAAGCAATACAGCGATCACCAGTAAAACACCGCCAATGACAAGCCAGTTCTTTTTCAAAGATGTAGTGTTTAGAATTTAACTTCCGGGGCCTTTTCAGCGCCTGCATCAGCTTTAAACCCTTCTTTGGATTTAAAACCAAACATACCACCCAAAATATTCATGGGGAATGATCTCACCTTGGTGTTATACACGTTGATGGCTTCGTTAAAAACCTTCCTTGAATTTTTAATACTGTTCTCAATTCCTTCCAGCTGACCCTGCAATTGGGTGAAGTTTTGTGTGGCCTTCAGATCAGGATAATTTTCAACAACAGCAAGTAAACGGCTTAATGCACCACTCAGCTGGCCTTGTGCAGCCTGGAATTCAGCAATCTTTTCTGGAGTAAGGTTGTCTGCATTAATGTTTACAGAAGTTGCCTTTGACCGGGCTTCAACCAGTTTGGTTAAAGTCTCCTGTTCAAAGTTAGCTGCGCCTTTAACTGTGTTAACCAGGTTCCCAACCAGGTCGGAACGGTTTTGATATTCCGTTTGAACATTGTTCCAAGCCTTCTTTACATTCTCATCCTGTTTTACCAAACCATTATAACCATTGCATCCCCAAAAGCCGAGGATAACAAGTATTCCTATCAGGATCAATAAACCGGTGCGTTTCATGTTTTTTTGTTTTAGTGTTAGAAGTTAAAAATAATATTTTCCCTTGATACTCTGTATTAATAAGACGAATGAACCAAAGTAACCTTTTAAACCTGTTAATCTTTTATTGCAGCGATACCCGGGAGCACTTTTCCTTCGAAGTATTCCAGCATAGCGCCACCTCCGGTGCTCACATAACTTACCTTGTCGGCCAGGTTGAATTTATTGACAGCAGCCACACTATCGCCGCCGCCAACCAGGCTAAAAGCTCCGTTTGCCGTAGATGCCGCTACAGATTCGGCAACGGCCTTTGTTCCCACCTGGAATTTTTCCATCTCAAAAACCCCCATGGGCCCGTTCCACAAAACTGTTTTCGACTTGCTGATCACTTCGTTGAATATGCCGATCGCCTTCGGACCAATATCCAGTCCCATCCATCCGTCCGGTATGGCATCGCTTGGGCAGGTATTTGTATTGGCATCAGCCGCGAATTTGTCGGCTATCACTGAATCTTCTGGCAGGTGAATACTTACGCCTTTCTGTTTTGCCTGCTCCAGTATTTCCATAGCCGTTTTCTGACGATCATCTTCACAAAGCGATGAGCCTATCTTTCCTCCCCTTGCCTTCATAAATGTATAAGCCATACCACCGCCGATGATAATATCGCTTGCCCGTTGTAAAAGATTTTCAATGATGAGTATCTTATCGGAAACTTTTGCGCCGCCAATAATGGCACAGAAAGGTTTTTCGGCGCTGTGCAAAACTTTTTCGGCACTTACCACTTCACCTTCCATCAGCAGTCCAAACATTCTTTTATCACCTGGAAAGAATTTTGCAATAACAGCGGTTGACGCATGTGCCCGGTGTGCCGTTCCAAAAGCGTCATTCACATACACATCGCCGAGCTTACTTAGTTTTTCTGCAAAAGCTTCATCACCTTTTTCTTCTTCTTTATAAAAGCGCAGGTTCTCCAGCAGCAGCACTTCTCCTCCTTTCAGCATAGAGGCAGTGAGCTTAGCCTGTTCACCAATACAATCATCAGCAAAAAAAACCTTTGTATTTCCTCCCAGCAATTCATGTAAATGCTTCACCAGGTGTTTTAAAGAATACTTTTCTGTTGGCCCTTCTTTTGGCCTGCCCAGGTGACTCATTAAGATAGCACTACCACCATCGCCAAGTATTTTTTTAAGTGTAGGCAGTGTGGCTTTCATACGGGTATCATCGGTAATGTTGAAGCCTGCATCAAGCGGCACATTAAAATCAACACGAATGAGCGCCTTGCAGCCTGAGAAATTGAAATTGCTGAATTTTGACATATGGAAAAATTTAAAATAAAAACCGCAGAGACACGAGACGCAGAGTAATATCTCTCAGCGACTTTGCGTCTTTGCGGTTATAAATATATTACTTAAAAAATTACCCGATCAATTTTGCGAAATGATTCACTGTACGCACCAGTTGCGATACATAGCTCATTTCGTTATCGTACCAACTCACCGTCTTTACCAGTTGTTTGTCGCCGGTCTTGATCACCCTTGTCTGAGTTGCGTCGAACAAACTTCCGTAACTGATACCAATCACATCACTGCTAACGATCTCGTCCTCGGTATAACCAAAGCTTTCGTTGCTGGCAGCTTTCATGGCGGCGTTCACTTCTTCTATTGTTACATCTTTAGCTAATATTGAATAAAGTTCAGTTACACTGCCGGTAATGGTTGGTACCCGTTGAGCGCCACCATCCAGTTTGCCTTTCAGGCTTGGTATTACAAGCCCGATCGCTTTTGCAGCACCGGTACTGTTAGGAACAATATTCGCTGCTGCTGCCCTTGCTCTACGCAGGTCACCTTTGGGATGAGGGGCATCCAGGGTATTCTGGTCATTGGTATAAGCATGAATAGTGCTCATTAAACCGGTGATGATGCCATATTTTTCTTCCAGCACTTTTGCCATTGGGGCAAGGCAGTTAGTAGTACAGCTTGCACAACTGATGATGGTCTCGCTGCCATCCAGTATGGAATGATTTACATTATATACTACAGTCTTAAGATCGCCTGTTGCAGGAGCAGAGATGACTACTCTTTTTGCCCCGGCTGTAAGGTGTGCTTCAGCTTTTGCTTTATCAGTAAAAAATCCGGTACACTCTAATACAACATCTACATTATGGGAACCCCAGGGGATCTGGGCAGGGTCTTTTTGAGAATATATCTTCACCTCATCACCATTAACCACAATTGAATTTTCAGTTGACTTCACATCCTGTCCAAACCTGCCCTGGGCACTGTCATATTTTAATAAATGTGCCAGTACTGCCGGACTGGTAAGATCGTTGATAGCTACAACATCAATTCCCTGCATGTTATAGATCTGGCGGAAAACCAAACGGCCAATGCGGCCAAAACCGTTGATTGCAACTTTTACTGTACTCATGTCAATTAAAAATTAAAAATGATGAATGATGAATTTGAGGTGCAAAAGTACAGTTTACGGCACAATAAAATGGAATATTTTTTGCCTGTTTTCACCCTGTTTGAATATCCTGAAACCCACGCCCTTGCTGGCTTTATCTGATACAGTCCAAAAACAACAAACTGATACGGTTGTTTTAAAATATTTGGTTGAAAAACTGCCACGGGTTATCTTTGCCGTCCTTTACGGAAATGCCGCGTTGGTCAAGGGGTTAAGACGCCTCCCTTTCACGGAGGAATCACGGGTTCGATTCCCGTACGTGGTACAAAAAAGCCTTTCGATAACGAAAGGCTTTTTTAATAAAAATTATTTTGAGCTTAATTTAGGTAAATAGATCAGCAACTCCGACCAACGTTCCTTTACGGCATCTGCATAATCCTTTAAATAAGTATCCCATGTCCCCGCGCCATAGGCTTCATTATATCTGTCGGCCATTGGCTTACGGTAACTTTCATCCAGTTCTTTATAGCCGTCTTTTAAACGGGAAACAGTAGTATACCCGGGTTCACCTGAAGCCACTAATGAATAAACTGCCACGGATTCTTTGCTGGTTTCCCATACTTTTTTCAGTTTGGTGATCAGGGCTTTAACAGCAGCTACTTTCCCCGGTAATGCGGTCATGTGTGTGATCAGAATTTTATCAGCATAGTCTGTAAGCTGCACCGTACTCAGATCGGGCTGAAATGAAGAATAAGTGCTAATAGCACGACCCATAGTTAATGGCGCTACGCTTTTATTCCAGTCGGCTATATGTTCAGCCGTAATGTCTCCCCTGCCGTCAATGGTAGTCCAGTTGCTCGGACCTTCCGTCACCATATACCCGCCGGCATCCGGACCCGATTCAATTGACCATACCCTCCATTTCCAGTCACCGGTATGGTATTTTTGTGCATGATCTGCCAGTGCTTTTTCAAATTCCATCACTTTGTCGGGCTTGCAAAAATAACGGGTTGAGTTAAGTACATTTTTTGTCTGGCTCATTCCAATTACAGGAATCAGCAAGAACATGGTGAACATCTTTTTCATGTTTAATAGATTTTTAAATGAAAAAATAAAATATCACGAAAAGTAGTATAGGATGCGAAGTAGTACATTAAAAAGCCCTTCAGTGGCGAAAGGCTTTTTATTTTTATTAGTTATTTTTTTGCTTCTTCTTTTCTGTATGTATAAACCCGCTTGATAATTTTTACCACCTTGCCTTTATCATTCCACTCTGTGCGCTGGGTCCAATTGCCCATATCATCATGTGTCTCATAGGTATATTTGGTAACCTTGGTTGTGGTAGAATCTTTGGTAATTGTAGTATTCGAAAACTCAGTTTGTTCTGCCTTATCATTATACTTAGCTGAACTGGTAGATTTTACTTTGCCTAAGCTGTCTTTCATAGTAAATCCCATAAATAAATTTTTATCATATTTACTTTCTCCTGCCTGCCTGAAAACACTGTCTTTATCATATTGTTTCCAGCTAAGAACCTGCCCATATTCATTTTGTGTAATACCGGTATAGTAAATATCTGGTTTGCCTGTGGAATCAGTTGTTTGAGCTACGGTATATTGGCCTTTATCATCTACCCCTACTTTCATTGAGCCGGAAGGTTTTCCGGCTTTTGTATCCGTAGCTCCTGTCCATAATCCATTTTCATGCCTGGTAAAAACAGATTCATTCTTTACCGTTCCTTTACTATCTCTGGAAGTAAACTTAACCGCATTACCGTTCTCATCATACTGTGTAACATCAATACAGCAGGAATCCATGGCACCTGCTTTTCCGGTACTGTCCACCTGGTAGGGTGTGTCCTCAACAGTTTGGACATTACCATTAACATGGTCATTAACCAGGTCACTGTACTTTACTTTTTTTTCAGTTGAATTGTTGCAGGATGCCAGTAAAAGCAAGCCTGTCGCAATAATTACGATTCTTTTCATGTTGAAGTTGTTTAATAAATTAATAAAGAGGGAGTAGAATTAAGCGAATTCGCAAGGCAGATGGACAAACAAAGTAGCGTTTATTTATTTAAGATGCAAGTCAGATTTTAATTGGGGCGCCGGGATACAAAAAAGCTTTTCGGTATTTTGAAATGCTTTTTTATTCCCCGATTTCGTAGTTTGTGAAAAATTTAAACCAAACTATTATGAGCTTCGAATGGAAAGGCGTTTTCCCTGCCCTCACTACAAAGTTTACTGCCGACGACAAACTGGACCTTCCGCTGTTTGAGAAAAATTTAAATGCACAGCTGGAGGCAGGTGTCAAGGGAGTTGTTTTAGGCGGCACTTTAGGTGAAGCCAGTGTTTTAACCACTACCGAAAAAGAACAACTGGTAAAATTTGCTGTTGAAAAATGTGCCGGCAAGGTTCCTGTGGTTTTGAATATTGCAGAAGGAAGTACCAGGGAAGCATTGCAGCAGGCGCAGTATGCAAAAGCATGGGGTGCTAAAGGCATTATGATGCTTCCTCCTATGCGCTACAAAAGCGATCACCGGGAAACGGTTACATATTTTAAAACAGTTGCCGATTCAACCGAGCTTCCCATCATGATCTACAACAACCCGGTTGATTATAAAATAGAAGTAACCCTGGATATGTTTGCAGAACTGGTGGCCTGTAAAAATATAAATGCGGTAAAAGAATCAACAAGAGATGTAACCAATGTGACAAGAATGCGAAACCGTTTTGGCGACAGGTTTAAACTTTTATGTGGAGTAGATACACTGGCCATGGAAGAACTTTGTCTTGGTGCAGATGGCTGGGTGGCAGGATTGGTTTGTGCCTTCCCCAAAGAAACAGTAGCCATTTTTAATCTGGTAAAAGCAGGCAAGATAGAAGAAGCAGCAAAAATTTACCGATGGTTCATGCCATTGCTTGAGCTTGACATCCATCCTAAATTGGTGCAGTATATCAAGCTGGCAGAAGTACAGGTAGGCCTGGGGTCTGAACATGTAAGAGCACCAAGGTTAACTATTGCCGGAAAAGAAAGAGATGAGGTTTTGAAGATCATTAATGATGGTATTGCAAACAGACCCACTCTTTAGTCTTTGATAGTAGGGTTAAAGCCCGTTTTCGATCAATTCAATTGCCCGGGCAATGCAAAAAAGTTTACAGGGTTTTAGCCCACAACTAATATTTTATGTTTACAGACTCTACAATGCAGGAAGTTGATCTGATAATGCAGAACGCATGGAATGCCTTTCATGTTTACAGAAAATTTTCTTTAAAACAGCGGGCTGCGTTCATGAAAGCCATCGCCGTTGAACTGGAGAACTGTGGCGATGCACTAATTCATACAGCGATGAGTGAAACCAATTTGCCCGAAGCAAGATTGCGTGGCGAAAGGGCAAGAACAATTTTTCAACTGAACAGTTATGCCGAAGCCTGCGAAAGAGGAGAATGGCTGGAAGCAAGGATCGATACCGCCATTCCTGATAAAGCACCACCAAAACCGGATATAAGAAAGATGCTGGTACCGCTGGGGCCAGTTGTTGTTTTCGGCGCCAGTAATTTTCCATTTGCTTATTCCACTGCCGGGGGAGATACTGCCTGTGCCTTTGCTGCCGGTTGCCCCGTTATTGTAAAAGCTCATCCTGCCCATGCAGAAACATCGGAAATTGTTTCCAAAGCGATCATGACTGCTGCCGGCAAATGCAAAATGCCAAAAGGAATCTTTGCTCATGTGCATGGAGCAAGTTTTGAAGTAGGTAAAGCATTGGTTACCCACCCTCATACCAAAGCGGTCGGCTTTACCGGTTCTTATCTTGGCGGCAAACAATTGTTCGACTGGGGTAACCAGCGTAAGGAGCCAATTCCTGTCTTTGCTGAAATGGGAAGCATCAACCCGGTTTTCCTGTTACCGGAAAAGTTAAAAGCATCGGCAAATGAAATAGCAACGATGTATGCCGGCTCCATCACTTTAGGTGTGGGGCAGTTTTGTACCAACCCCGGGCTTATCATCGGTATTGAAAGCGATGCACTGAAAACTTTTGTTCACGACCTTGGCAAAGCCATTCAGCAAATTGCACCGGCGCCAATGCTGCATACCGGTATAGTGACGGCTTATAAAAAAAATAAAGGAAATGCATTGCTGCAGGAGGAAGTTCATCTTGTGGCCGAGAGTGAAACAACCGTAAAAGAAAATGAAGGATTGCCAACCATTGCCACTGCAACCGGGCAGGCATTTTTAAATAATCCTGTTCTGCACCAGGAGGTATTTGGCCCCTACTCTATTGTGATTCGATGTAAGGATATGAATGAAATGATTGAAGTGGCAAAACACCTGGAAGGCCAGCTCACCTCCACATTAATGGCAACTGAAAATGATATCAAGCAGAATGATGATCTGATAGAAGCGGTGAAAAATATTTGCGGACGATTTATCCTCAATGGCGTTCCCACCGGCGTTGAAGTTTGTTTAAGTATGCAGCACGGCGGGCCTTTCCCTGCCTGCTCCGACTCAAGATTTACTTCCGTTGGTGCAGATGGTATCAAACGTTTTGCAAGGCCTCTTGCATTTCAAAACTGGGGCAATGGTTTATTACCTGATGAATTGAAGAATGAAAACCCGTTGGGAATATATAGAACAGTAAATAATGAATTGACGAGGTCTGTTGTTTGATCTACACAGCTAAGTTCATTTGCTGGTCTTCTTTCCTGTGCTTTATTACAAACCAACCTGTTACAAAAATGGAGATTATAAAGTAAGTCCCGAGGATATATTTAACAGCAGGTAAATAGGCAGAGGCCCCAAACCAATCATTTTGCTGAAAGAGAAAAGTGAGGCCCAAACTTCCCCGGATGCACTCCCAAACAATGGCCGATGCATTCCTGTCCATCAGATCGGTAAAAGCATATACACTTAAAAAAACAAATCCTCCGTACCAGAAGATATAGGTTTTATCAAGGTTATTGATGAGTGCAATATTCCCAAATAAATAACTGATGAAAAATAAAACCATCATCAGTTGCACCCAGCTCCAAATATTTAGTGCAGTCGATGTCTTTGAACTGTATTTATCAAAATGATACACGTCTTCAATTTTATATACAGGGTATTTAGTAACCA
>JBGANE010000065.1:0-15340 GCA_044222465.1 Ferruginibacter sp. | reverse complement strand
TGAAAATATCCATCATCGGGGCGCAAATATAGCCCATTTTGAGTAAAAATCGGGTTGAGAATCGGGTGAATTATTTATTGGGCCTGTCTTCTTTTCCTGTCCCCCATTCCTTATTGGGTTCATCACCCATTACAAATTCCAAAATACCACCGGCTTCAACATCGTTGTGCCGGATATAGGCCTTTGTATAAGGTTTCCCGTTCAATTTAACTGAACTGATATATGCCTTTCCGGCATTGTTCACTTTAATCGTGAATTTTTTGCCATTGGCTAATTTGATCACCGCATTACTTAACAAGGGCGATCCAAGTACATACAAACCACTCGCCGGGTTCACCGGGTAAAAACCCATGGCGCTGAAAACATACCAGGCGCTCATTTGCCCGCAATCTTCATTGCCTGATAAGCCGGTAACTGTCTCATCGTATAATTCAGTAAGAATTTTATGTACGTAGAACTGCGATTTCCATGGCTGGCCGCTGTAGTTATACAAATACGCCACGTGATGGCTGGGCTCATTGCCATGTGCATACTGGCCGATGAATCCCGATGCATTACCATTTACATCACTATCTTTTGCCTGCAGGGTGAACATGCTATCCAGCTTTGCATTAAAATTTGTTTCACCGCCAGTCAATGAAATTAAACCGGTCATATCCTGCGGTACATACCAGAAGTACTGCCATGCATTTCCTTCGGTAAAAGGGTTACCGCCATTGCCCCCGTATTGTAAAGGATTAAAAGGGCTGATCCATTCACCTTTATCATTCTTTGCACGGAAAAATCCGGTCTTTGCATCATAAAGGTTTTTATAATTTGCTACTCTCCTGGCAAAGAATTTAACGTCTTCTGTTTTGCCTAATTTGATTGCCATCTGTAAAACACACCAATCATCATAAGCGATCTCCAAAGTAAGTGATACCGATTGCGATTGAATGTTCTCGGGGAAATAATGATACTTGTCCCACACGCTGAATGGAGCACCCGGATGATCGGTTGTTGAAGAAGCCACACAGGCTTTGTAGGCTTTTTCATAATCGAACCCTTTTATGCCTTTAAGCATGGCGTCAGCAATAACCGGAATAGCATGGTTCCCGATCATGCAATAATTCTCATCGCCCCACAATTGCCAGATGGGCAGATAGCCATAAGTATCATATTGCCGCAACATGCTGTTGATGAATGCTGCATCTTTCTGCGGAGCCGTTAACGTGTATAAAGGATGTGTTGCACGATAAGTATCCCACAAGGAAAAAGTGGAATAATGCGTTCCGTCATTGGCTTTACGTGTCGTAAAATCTGTTCCTGAATAAGTACCATCTGCATTGGCAAGATTATTAGGCTGGATGAAATTGCGGTACAGCCCGGTATAAAAGATCTGTTTCTGTGCATCAGTTCCATCAGCATCTATAACAGACAATACATTATTCCACGCAGTTTTTGCTTTGGCAACAGTGCTTATAAAATCCCAGCCGGGTAATTCAGCGGTAAGATTTTTATATGCATCTGCTACACTGGTTGCAGACAATGCTACTTTCATTTTAACGACACTTCCTTCATTACTATTAAAACGAAATGCTGCTTTACTGCTGTTGCCATTGACAAGGTTTACGCCAGGAAATACTTTTCTGCCATTTACAAAGAATGATTGTTGTATAGGCTGATCGAACTTTGCAACGAAATATACTTTACGCAATCTTGCCCAGCCGGTAAGTATACGGTATCCCTCTATGGTATAAGCATCTACCTGCCTCATTTGTGCAGCAATTATCTTGCAGGACCAGTAGCTTCTTTTCTTATCAAGTGTATGATCCAGATCAAATAATACATAAGCGCTGTCTGTTTTCGGAAACTGGTATTTATGAAAGCCAACATGTGCTGTTGCTGTGAGTTCAACATTCACATCATAATCATCCAGCTTAACTCCATAATAACCCGGCGATGCTTTTTCTGTTTCATGAGAAAAAGAAGAACGATAACCGCTTCGTGGTTTGGCTGCATCACCGGGTTGCCATAAAGGAGTACCGGTAAGCGGCTGCACCATGATATCATAGAGATCACCCACACCTGTTCCGTTCAGGTGGGTATGACTGAACCCCACAATGGTTTTTTGCACATAGTCGTATGCAGATGCAGGCTCTTCTGGTGCATCGAAATTATCGGGACTTAACTGCACCATACCAAATGGTACACATGCCCCGGGAAAAACACTGCCTGACAAACTATTGGCTTGTGAAGCCGAGCCAATAAAGGGGTTTACATACTGTGTATAGTCTTTCTTTGGAGTTTGTGCATGTGGAATGGTAAATGAAAGACAAAGGATAACCAGGACAAGTATTCTCATTATCAGGTATTGAGTAAGATTTCTAATCGTTGTGCAACTTTTTCTGCATTGGGCAACATGGCCTGCTCAAGGATGATATTCATGGGAACTGCGGGCAGGTTCATGGCACCCATTACTTCAACCGGTGCATCAAGATAGCGGAAACAAGCTTTTGATATCCGCCCTGCCAGGGCCTCGGCAAAAGAATTATTCTGTTGTTCTTCGGTAAGCACCAAACATTTTCCATGTTTTTTTACCGTAGAAAAAATCAATTCTTCGTCAAGCGGAAATAATGTACGCAGATCGATCACTTCAACCCTGCCTGCAAATCTCTTAGCTGCAGCTTTTGCCCAGTACACACCCATACCATACGTGATGATGCAACAGCTTTCGCCATTCTCTATATTATCTTCACCGGCCCGTAAAACAATGTTGCCCTTCCCAAGGGGAATGATATAATCTCTTGAAGGTTCTGTATTCTTTGCTTCTTCAGTACCCGGAACTTTGCTCCAGTACAAACCTTTATGCTCCAGCATAACTACCGGGTTGGGGTCCAGGAAAGCTGCTTTTAAAAGGCCTTTCATATCGGCAGTATTGCTGGGGTAAACAATTTTAATTCCTTTGATGGTTAGCAGGGTACTTTCCACGCAACCGCTGTGGTAAGGACCTCCGCCGCCATAAGCGCCAACAGGCACTCTTATTAAAGTCTGCACCGGAAATTTTCCGCAACTTAAATAACAGCTCTTGGAAATTTCTGTTACCAATTGATTTAGCCCCGGGTAAATATAATCGCCGAACTGCACTTCCACGATGGGCTTCAATCCTGTTGCACACATACCAACAGTAGAACCTATGATATATGCTTCCTGTATGGCGGTATTAAAAACACGATGATCACCAAACTGCTCAGCAAGTGTTGCTGCTTCCCGGAAAACACCACCAAGCCTGCGGCCCACATCCTGTCCGTATAAAAGCGCTTCGGGATATTCTTCCATGATTTCCCTGATGGCAAAGAGTGCCGCATCAACCATCAATACTTTTTCTTTATCTGCAGGATTTCTTTCACCAGCTTCTTCAACAACAGGTGTTGGAACAAAAACAAAATTTTCAACCGTTGATGGGTCTGGTTCAGGTGCAGCAACAGCTCCCTGGAAATGGTGAGCGACTTCTTTTGCTGCATCGGCTTCTATCCTGGCTAATTCTTCCAGTTCGATCCCCGATTCAAATAATTTATTTTTCAGTTTAGGGCCGGGGTCATCAATATAATGTTTGGCAAGGTCTTCTTCGGTTCTGTAAAATTCCTTTCGTACGCCACTGGTATGATGCCCGAGCAAAGGAACCCTGGCATGTACTAAAAAAGGGTACCGCTCTCTCCGCACTTCATCCACTACATTTTTCATCACGTCATAAGCCTGGAAAAAATCGCTGCCATCAATACTGATACGCTTTATTCCTTTAAAACCTTTTACCATTTCATGGGCATTGGTTGTCCTGGCTTCGTCTGATGTTACACTGATGCCCCATCCATTATCCTGTATCAAATAAATAATGGGCAACTGGTGCAAGGCGGCAAACTGGAAAGCTTCGCTTACTTCTCCTTCTGTAACAGAAGCATCGCCCAATGAACAGATGACAACGGGGGCCTCACCCCCGGCCCCCCTCCCGAGGAGAGGGGAATTGATCCGCTCCAGGTATTTTATACCCTGTGCAATGCCGGTTGTTGGAATAGCCTGCATACCGGTTGCACTACTTTGATGAATGATATTGGGTTTATCATCTCCCCGGTAATTTGGATGCGAATAATATTCCCTGCCACCGGTAAATATATCGTTGCCCTTGGCCAGTAACTGCAACATGAGTTCGTATGGTGAAAATCCGAGGCCCAGCAACAGGCTTTCATCCCGGTAATATGGGCTTACATAATCGCAGGGTAATAACTGGAAAGCAGTGGCTAACTGAATGGCTTCATGGCCCCGGCTTGTGGAGTGAACATATTTACAAACCTGCCTGTTCTCTTCATAGGTTTCGGCCATGGCCTTTGCGGTACACATTAACCTATAGGCCTTAAATAAAATATCCGTATCGATCATTTAAAACGCAGCGTAAAAATGAGAAAATTAAAACACAGGTTAAAGGTATAAATAAAAAATCGCTGACAGGTAAATACAGCGATACAAACCGGTATTCAGCGAGGCGCTATTTTATTTCCACATTCAACAGGCCCTGGTTCTCCAGGAAACCCTCCAATACATCACCAACCACACACTCGCCCACACCTGCCGGAGTTCCGGTAAAGATGAGATCGCCGATATTTAACGAAAAGTAGCTGGAGATATGTTCAATGATCTTTTCAAAGCTGAAGATCATCTGGCTGGAGTTGGCTTTTTGTACCTGCTCCTTGTTCTTTAATAACGAAAAATTAATACTCTTCCTGTTGAAATCGGGAGTCAGATCTATGAATTTTCCAATGACAGCAGAGTTATCAAATGCCTTTGCTTTTTCCCAGGGCAGGCCTTTCTTTTTTAGTTCATCCTGCACATCACGGGCAGTAAAATCGATACCTACTGTAATCGCATCATAGTAATTAGGCGCATGTTTCTCCTGGATATATTTACCATTCTTGCACACACGTAAAACCAGCTCACATTCGTAATGTAACTCATTTGTAAATTCGGGATAATAAAATGGAGTATGGCTCTGCAGTAATGCACTTTTGGGTTTCATAAACAAAACCGGCACATCCGGAACATCGTTTCCCAACTCTTTTACATGAGCGGTATAATTACGTCCTACACAAATGATCTTCATTTCACGCTTTGTTTTAAGGTAGTCTGATTCAGGCACGAATATAGACAAATAGCTAAAAAAAAACAATTATGTGAAAATAATAGATGAGATTATGGTTTTATAGAGAGATTGTTGTATACTGACATAGTTTGTTCGATGCCGGCAGTGACAAAACTTTCAATTATTTCAATACATTTTTCTATTTTTAAACGTACCGCAGGCTCTTCTGTTTTCAGCCATTTACTTAACACAAATTCGGCCTGCATGCCTTTTGGGTATTGATTACCGATACCAAATCGAAGTTTAGGATACTTATCAGTACCCAATATATTTTGAATATCTTTTAATCCATTATGGCCTGCATCAGAGCCGCTGGATCTTAACCTTATTTTATCCAGTGGCAGGGCAATATCATCAACAACGGTAAGCGTATTCTCAAGGGGTACTTTGGTTCTATCCATCCAGTATTTGAATGCCCTTCCGCTTAGATTCATGTATGTAGTCGGACAAATGCAGACCAGTTGTTTTCCTTTGAACTTTATTTCGGCAACATAAGCAAGCCTCTCAACCTTAAAACTGCCCCCGTGTTTCAAAACAAGTGTGTTCACTACATCAAAACCTATATTGTGCCGGGTATTTGCATACTCTGCACCAACATTACCAAGGCCAATAATGAGGAATTTAGACATATTGTGAGACGTGAAACGTGAAGCGTGAGACGAAAGAACTGAGACATGAAACTCACGACTCACCACTGACGATTCACGATTGACGACTCACGGTTTTAATTGAATGTATTTAGCATTTGTTGCAGGTCAGACTCTGTTTTTACCAGTACTTCCCTTGCCTTGCTGCCCTGGTTGGTACCCACCACACCGGCTGCTTCCAACTGGTCCATCAATCTGCCGGCCCGGTTATAGCCAAGCTTCATACGCCTTTGCAATAATGAAGTACTTCCTATCTGGCTGGCAACAATCAGCCTTGCAGCATCTTCAAACAAGGGGTCTTTATCTCCCAGGTCAAAATCCTTGCCCTCCATTTCCTTTTCATCAACATATTCGGGCAGTAAAAATGGCTGAGGATAGCCTCTTTGTTCGCCAATAAAGTCAACGATCTTATCCACTTCGGGTGTATCAACAAAAGCGCATTGCAAACGTACCAGGTCGCCGTTATAACTTACCAGCATATCACCCTTTCCGATCAATTGCTCGGCGCCACCAATATCCAGGATGGTGCGGCTATCGATCTTACTGCTCACTTTAAATGCAATACGTGCCGGGAAGTTGGCCTTAATAGTACCCGTGATGATATTTACCGAAGGCCTTTGTGTTGCAATGATCAAATGTATGCCCACTGCCCTTGCTAACTGGGCCAGTCGTGCAATCGGCATTTCAATTTCCTTACCTGCAGTCATGATCAGGTCGGCAAACTCATCTATCACCAAAACAATAAAGGGTAAAAACTGGTGTCCTTTTTCGGGATTTAGTTTACGGGCAACAAATTTTTCGTTGTACTCCCTGATATTACGGCAACCTGCTTCCTTCAGCAAATCGTATCGGTTGTCCATCTCAATACAAAGTGCGTTGAGTGTATGCACAACTTTCTTGGTATCTGTGATGATGGCATCTTCTTCACCAGGAAGTTTTGCCAGGAAATGGTTCTCGATAGTTTTATAGATGCTCAACTCCACTTTTTTAGGATCAACCAAAACAAGTTTTAATTGAGAAGGATGTTTTTTATACAACAAGGAAACCAATATGGCATTTAATCCAACAGATTTGCCCTGGCCCGTTGCACCTGCCATTAGCAAATGCGGCATGGTGGTAAGGTCAACAATGAAATTCTCATTATCAATCTTTTTTCCAATAGCAATGGGAAGCGAGAAACTGTTTTTCTGAAATTTTTCTGAAGACAAAAGGGTCTTCATACTCACCACAGTTTTCTTTGCATTGGGAACTTCAATACCGATGGTTCCCTTACCCGGTATGGGTGCAATGATACGGATACCCAATGCAGCCAGGCTTAACGCAATATCATCTTCCAGGTTTTTTATTCTTGAGATACGAACACCGGCAGCTGGAATTATCTCATATAATGTAACTGTAGGACCAACTGTAGCTGATATCTTTTGTATCTCTATATCATAGTTCTTCAACGTGCCGATGATCTGGTTTTTATTATTCTCCAGTTCATTGGCATCCTGTACAATTTTATCGCTGCCATGATTTTCCAAAAGGTCAAGTACAGGATATTTATAATCTCTCAGGTCAAGGATGGGATCGTAAGGTTTTGCAGCAGCTATTTTTGGAGCTGCAGAAGCATCATCAATGATTTTTTCCGGTGATGTTTTTATTTCCAGCGGAAGGTCGCTCGGCGGCAGGATCACTTTAGTTGGCTCAACAGGTTTTAATACAACCTCTTCTTTCACCGGCTCCGGTTTTATTACCGCTGCTTCTTTTTCAACAACATTCAGATCGCCATTGAGTTGTTTTTCTACAAGCGGAGTTACCATCATTCCTCCATCGCCCTTTAATGAATTTATTTTGGCCGGAACGGGTTCGTCAGTTTCAGGCCATTCTACTTTTTCCGAAATATTTTCTTCAGCAGGAGCAATATTTTCCTCCGTTGTTTTTTTCGAC
Source organism: Ferruginibacter sp. (assembly GCA_044222465.1). Lineage (GTDB taxonomy): Bacteria > Bacteroidota > Bacteroidia > Chitinophagales > Chitinophagaceae > Ferruginibacter. Next base: position 7,591 of record JBGANE010000065.1, on the reverse strand, counting down.
GGCAGTTTAAACACCGGGTTAAAGCGCCAGATAACATAAGAAAGTACTGCCACCACTAATATAGCAATGGTACCTATCTCGCCAATTGTTTTGTACATCCAGTCCCTTGTCATATCACCAACAGCGCCTCCCCACGGAAAAGGCATGCCATTAAAAATTACAGCTGCTGTTACACTGATAACCGGCAGACCAAGCAACAGGTATTTTATATTGCGTGCAATGGAAAAGACCTTCTTGCCAAAGAACAGATTTATTCCAATAACAAAAAAGGTGGTGCAGATAAGAAAAGAGGCGATCCCGAATCCATGTCGCACAAATATCTCAGAGATAAAAGCTCCGAATGTACCCAGCAAATTCTGCACTTTTATTTCGTTGGCAAGCAGCATACGGTAGCTGAACTTGTCCTGGTCTTCACCCCAGGTAAATAAGTAAGAGGTGAAAGCGATAAAAAAGAGGAATGCCAAAAGCAGTAAGATGCTGCCGGCAATTTTATGGGTACGTTCGTCCTTCAGTAATTGTTTTACTTCTACAGTTTCTTCCTTCTCCTGTTTTAACTGTCCATCATTCACAGGTTTGGTTTTCGTAGATTTTAGTTTATTGGCCATCGATGGCAAAGATATAAAAAACCCCTGCTTCAAATTCATAAAAAATGCCCATGCAATATGCGGTATCAGTGAATTTGTGTAGGTTTGGTAAAACGTCCTGCTATTGAAGCCTTTTGCCGCCCTATTTATTTTTGGCTTTTCGGTTATCTTTTGTAAAGCCCAGGTTACAACAGATTCTGTTGGAATAAATTTAGCTTCCATACATGAGGATAGCAGCCTGCTGGCAAAAGCACAGATATATATCGACAGCAGCGCTTCTCTTTCTATCCCGGAAGTTCTGGAAAAAGAATTTACTCCTTTGGAAGAATTTAAATTCCGGAAACGCATACCGAAAGAAATGGTGACTTTTTCCTATTATCTTAAAATTTTTGTGAGAAATAATTCCGCAAGGGAAATAACTGCTTACCTTTACCCGGGCTCTCATTTTGAAAAAATTGAATTGTATAAAGCAGGCGAGCAACCTGTAAAGATTACGGATGCTAACAAAATAACCGGTTATGGCAAATTAACGCTTGCTGCCGGAGAACAATGCAATATCCTGGTTTACTTAAAGCCACTTAAAAATGAGTTTGATGGCATAACACCCATTTTTATCAATGAGCACTTTGTTGATAATTATAAATCATTTGTACTGGGCCATAAAACAGACCAGCAGATCTTCGGGCTGATATTGAGTGGTGTATTATTGATGATGATCTTGTTCATGATAACCAACTTTATCCTGAGTGGCAAGCGTGAATTCTTTTATAATGCCCTCTATTCACTATGCATGTTCTTGCTTATCTTTTTAAATTCCTATGTGGCAAGAACCACCACCCAGTTTACAAATCTATACTACAGCTATTTCGATTTTTTCCTGTTGGTTGCCGGCACCATATTCTATATCACTTTTACCCGTAAGTTTCTCAGCACAGCAGCCAATTATAAACAGCTGGATAAGGTATTGAAATATGGCGAACAGTTTATCCTGTTATTGCTCGCTATTTATACATACCTTAATTTTTTCACCCCTACTTACCTTCCCCAGTTCTACCTGGAGAACGGCATGAAATTCCTGATACTGGGTATTGGCATTGCATTTATTTATTTAGCCCTAAAGCAACGAAACCGCCTCCTTAATTATATAGCTGCGGGAAACACCATGCTGGTTCTATTTTCAGCCATCTCACTGGCATTGATATGGTTCAAAGTAAAAGCCACAGAGATATACCTTTCTTCCCTGTTCTATTATTACATCGGTATTTTTCTTGAACTGGCTTTTTTTCTTCTGGGATTGACTTACAAGAACAGGAACGAACTCATCACTGGTATTAAAGAACAGGAGGCTTTGAAGCTGGAAGCTGAGAAAAAAGAATTTGAGACACAAATTGCAGTAATCAAAGCCCAGCAGGAAGAGCGTAACCGCATTAGTGCTGATATGCATGATGACCTTGGCGCCGGGATGACGACCATCAGACTGTATAGTGAACTGGCAAAAGGGAAATTAAAGGATAACCCTATGCCCGAAATTGATAAGATATCTTCCTCTGCCGATGAATTACTGAACAAAATGAACGCTATCATCTGGAGCATGAGCAGCAGTAATGATTCATTGGGCAATATGATAGCCTATATCCGTAGCTATGCCCTGGAATATTTTGAGAATACAGGAATCAATTGCCGTATCAGTATCCCCGAAAACCTTCCTGATGTTGAAGTGATCGGTGAGATCAGGAGAAATGTTTTCCTGGTGGTGAAAGAATCATTGAATAATATTTTAAAACATTCCCAGGCTACTGAAGTAACGATCACATTAGTGAGAGACAACAATGAACTTATACTGTATATCCAGGACAATGGCGTGGGAATCAAACTCGATGCCCTGCGGCAGTTTGGTAATGGCGTAAAGAATATGAAAAAAAGAATGACAGATGTGGGTATTGAGTTCAGTATTGAAAATAAGAATGGTACACTGGTAACATTACGCAGGAAAGTTGCCCAGTTTTAATTTCTCCTGGCAACTGCAACAAATAACATTATCCAGCCTGCAATAAAAGCCGCTCCGCCAAATGGTGTGATAGCCCCGAGCCAGTTCAATGGCAGTGCTGCATGTTTTATATAGCAAAGCAAATACAGAGAACCGCTGAATAGAATAATGCCTGCAATAAAAAGACAGCCTGCCCATTTCATTAATTTACCTGGATAAGCTGCATATAAAATGCCTGTTGCCAGCAATGCAAATACATGATAGAACTGGTATCGTACTGCAGTTTCAAATACCTGCAGCAAGTCAGCAGCCAGTACCTGTTTTAAACTGTGAGCTGCAAAAGCGCCCAGCATTACCGCCAATGCTCCCAGGATCGCTGCTGTTTTTAAAAACCCTTTATGCATAGATTCATTTAAATTTTTTGGACGCCTTCTTTAATATTTTTTTTGAAAAGGTCAGTTCATCCAGTTTTTTACTGTTTAATACTATATCCGCCATTTCATAAAAAGGTTTTCGTTCTTTCAGTTTCTGTTCAATAAAAAAATGCAGTTCGGCTTCATTTAATTTTTTTATCAAAGGCCTGCTATCCTGTTCTTCTAAAACACGGTTAAATATATCCTGTGCTGTTGATTGAAGATAAACCGTTGTACCATGCTCATTCATCCATTTCATGTTGTCATGAAAACATGGTGTTCCTCCCCCGCAGGCCACAATGCCATCGCTGATTGCTGCAAAGGCTTTTAAAGCAACTGTTTCTTTTTCCCTGAAATGACCTTCGCCGTGAAGTTCAAATATACCGGCAATGGTTTTCTTTTCCTGTTCTTCAACGATAGCATCAAGGTCAAAAAAAGGTAAGTCGTCCTTCTTTGCCCAAACACTGCCCCAGTGCGTTTTACCACTACCCATAAATCCTACGAGAAAAACTTTCATGCAAAAATTATTGCAGCGAATGTACATGAATAAAAATTCATGTGTGGCCTCAGTATGTGTTGGGAAATTATTTTTTGTTCTTGAAGTCTCCCCTCTTCCAGGCTTTAATAAACTCGGCCCAGGCAAATGGATTGAAGATATTCATTGGAGGAGCCTGGCCCGAATAATAGGCTTTACTGCTGGCTTGCCTTAAGTAGCGGTTACCGGCTTCTCTTCCATCAGTAGGAAGGTTTGCCATCAACATGCGGCGGGTGGCTTCATTGGTATTCTTCCGGGCAACGGTAATATAATCGTCAGGAACTTCTGTATTTAAAAAATCTCTTTCAAATTGTGCCCTTGTTGGCCTTGCTTTAATAATGGTGGCAGCCAGGTAGATCGTGTCGGTAACCATCAGTTGTATAACACTGTGCTGGTTACCTTCCAGGTCTGTGGGAATAGTTATGGCTTTTGGTTTATATCCAATGCTCGTGAATTCCACCACATCGCCTTTTAAAACAACAATACTGAAAACGCCCTTCCCATTAGTGATGGTGCCCCGGTTCTGGCCTTTAACAACCACACTCACCGATTCCAGGCCTTTTAAACTATCGGCCGTCATCACAATACCATATAACTGAATTACGGAATCTTTAAAGGTTTCAAACTGGGCTTTGGCAGCAGCAGGTAAAAACAGGAAGGCAATAAAAATGTATGGTATAAATTTCTTCATTCAAAAATCAATATTGGTACGCTACACAACTGCATGATAAGTAGCCCGTCCAAAAATACCAACATTCCTTAATTAATTAAACAAAGTAAGGCCATCAATGATTAATTTTGGGGCTCCAAATGGTTTTTTAACAAATAATTGAACGATGACGAACGATGATATCCTAAAGGCTTTGAGCAATGTGCAGGAACCCGATCTTGGTAAGGACCTTGTTACACTGAATATGGTAAAAGATATTACAATAAATGGCAATAATGTTTCATTTACTGTTGTACTTACCACCCCGGCCTGCCCGCTGAAGGATATGATCATGAATGCCTGCATCAACGCCATAAAATTATTGGTCAATAAAGAAGCCGTTGTTACCGTAAACTTTACCAGCAATACCAGCACCAACCGCAAGGATGGTAAAACCATTTTAAAAGACGTAAAGAATATCATTGCAATAGTTAGCGGCAAAGGTGGTGTAGGCAAAAGCACCGTAGCTTCCAATTTTGCATTAGCACTTGCAGCTGGTGGCGCAAAAGTTGGGTTGATGGATGCGGATATTTATGGGCCAAGTCAACATATCATGTTTGGTGTAAGAGGCGAAAGGCCGTTGATGAGAGAAATTGATGGCAAAGGTTTGATAGTTCCCATAGAAAAGTTCGGTATCAAGATGATGAGTATTGGTTTACTCATTGATGAAAAACAGGCCGTGGTGTGGCGTGGCCCCATGGTAAGCAGCGCCATCCGCCAGTTTGTAAGTGATGTGGATTGGGGTGAACTGGATTACCTGGTGATTGATATGCCTCCCGGTACCGGTGATATTCATTTAACTATTGTGCAAACTGTACCAGTTACCGGTGTGATTGTTGTCACTACTCCGCAAACTGTTGCACTGGCCGATGCTAAAAAAGGTATTGCCATGTTTGGACAGGCACAATTGAAAGTTCCTGTAATTGGTTTGGCAGAAAATATGAGTTACTTCACCCCGGCAGAATTACCTCAGAATAAATATTACATTTTTGGAAAAGATGGCGGCAAAAATTTAGCAGAAGAATTTGATATTCCCTTCCTTGGTCAAATACCCATCGTAGAAAGCATTCGTGAAGGTGGTGATATTGGGGTTCCCGCCATGATTGGCGATGATATGATTACTAAAAAAGCATTTATGGATTTTGCTGCCAATGCAGTAAGAGGTATTGCCATGCGAAATGCCAACCTAGAGCCTACACAAATACAGGAAGTAGTTGCTTAAAAGAGATAGGAAATATGAAGTCGGAGGTCGGAAGTATGAACTAAGAGGATTCTTCATCTGACTTCTGACCTCTGACTTCAGTCCTCCGACTTCCGTTATCATTTCTTATTTTCGCAATATGCCTCAGAATTTATCTCACCAGCAATTAGTAGCTATAGCCAATGAATTTGGCACACCCGTATATATATATCATGCCGAACGCATCGCTGAACAGTACGGTAAGCTTCAGAATGCCTTTAAAAACTGCAATGCCCGTTTTTTCTTTGCCTGTAAATCACTCACCAATGTAAATGTGCTCAAATACATCAACTCATTGGGCGCTGCTGTTGATTGTGTAAGTATCAACGAGGTAAAGCTTGCTTTAATGGCCGGCTTCAAAGCTTCAGATATCCTGTACACTCCAAATTGTGTTGACTTTGAAGAAATTCTTGCTGCAAAAGAGTTGGGAGTAAACATCAATATTGATAATATCTCTATCCTGGAACAGTTTGGAAATAAGTTTGGGAATACCTACCCGGTATGCATCAGGCTTAACCCCCATATCATGGCTGGAGGTAATTTTAAGATCTCAACAGGGCATGTGGATAGTAAGTTTGGTATCTCCATTCACCAGATGCGGCATATTGAACGGGTTGTAAAAACAACAAAGCTTAATGTTGAGGGTGTACACATGCATACCGGCAGTGAAATAAAAGACATCAATGTTTTTGTGATGGGGCTGGAAGTGATGCTGGAAACAGTCAATCACTTTCCCAACCTAAAATATATCGACCTGGGAAGTGGTTTTAAAGTGCCTTATCAACCCGGCGACCCCGAAACAGAGGTTGACCTGCTGGGTAAAAAAGTAGAACAGGTGTTTAAACAATTTGAAAAAGAGAACGGTAAAAAACTGGAAGTGTGGTTTGAACCCGGGAAATACCTCGTAAGCCAGGCCGGTTACTTTGTGGTTAAGGCCAATGTAATAAAACAAACCCCCGCTACGGTTTTTGCCGGGGTGAACAGCGGCTTCAACCATCTTATACGCCCCATGATGTATGAAGCCTATCACCACATTGAGAACATCAGCAATAGCAACGGGCCTGAAAGGATATATACTGTAGTGGGTAATATCTGCGAGACGGATACTTTTGCCTGGGACAGGAAGATCAACGAAATCAAAGAAGGTGACTACCTTGTTTTTTATAATGCCGGCGCTTATGGTTTTGAAATGAGCAGTAACTTCAACTCACGGCTAAAGCCAGCCGAAGTACTGGTGAAAGACGGTGAACCAAAACTGATAAGAAGGCGGGATGAATTTGAAGACCTGTTAAAGAATCAGGTTTTATAAAATTTGAAATAAGTAAGGTAGATTTACTTGCCATATTGCCATGCGACTAATCCTTTTATTCATATTGATAATATTTACTGTTACTTCTTTTGGACAAAACTCGAAAGACAGTCTACAATTTTCCATTTATTTTACAGAATGCTTCAAGAAAGATACCGTAAGCCTTAGTTTAAATGGTGTTCCTATCTTTCAAAATAAAAATCTTACAACCAGGTTAGAACTGGGTCTGGCAAATATCTATATTCATCAGGATGAAAATAATTTATGGCTGAACAGCAATGAAAAACTATCAAAACTAAATATTAAAGATACTTTGCACTTAGACATCTTATTGAATAGGCATTTAGAGAAAATTAAAATAGACATAAAACAAGGAAAATATATCTTGCTCAATAAGTGCCCTAAAACAGCAAATGATTTGGCTTATGGGAAATTAACAATGAAGCAACTAAAAACACAACCTGAATTTGATTAGGTATTTTTATTTAGTAAATTGTGATTAGGGCCTGCAACTAAAACTTGAACTTTGAATAAACCCACCCTCCTTTTATTGTTCCTTATCTCCGGTTTAACCGCCTTCAGCCAAACCCCAGACTGCAGCAAATTCAGGGAGGGGAGGTTCAGGATAGCAGATACAAGGGCGGGTGTAATAACCATTGCAGAACGAAAAGGTATGTACCAAACCGAAAGCAGCGAAGCCCTGAAAGCCGTTGTGAGGTTCCGGATATCCTGGCAAGACAACTGTACCTATACCCTGAGACTGGATAAAGTTCTCAGGAATGAAAATAAGATTGACTTTCCTCCCGACATGGAA
>JBGANE010000064.1:0-15540 GCA_044222465.1 Ferruginibacter sp. | reverse complement strand
ACCCCCGATGAATAATATGTCTACACCCCAAAAGCTACCACTTTATAAATCCTCTTTTGGCTAGTTATTAAGTGAGAGCCTACAAACATCGGGGTTTCGCAGAGCAAATATCTTAAAAATAAATTCCGTTTGCGAAAACCCCGCTGGGACACAAGCTCATGAGTTTATGAGTTCCGTTCCTGCATAATACTAATATATAATCCTATCAGCTTATCTTTACCCCGTTGAGTGCGGTCCAAACAAGTGTGATCAGCACTCTTTTCTTCGCCGCTGTGGGTGTTCCCAATCCACACGCAAGCTAACTGTCGCACCAGCAAACGCCGCCGTCTGGTCTTATGACCAACGGAAATAAGCTGCTGCATACTTCATAAACAAAATTAAAAGTAGTAAAATTTAAATCGCCGTTGGCCGGGAGACCAGACGACGGAAACTCAAGAATAAATGAAAAAGGCCGGCTCTGAATTCTTTTACCGTAGTAATTACGACTAACTCCAAAAGATATTTTCCGTAATTATGCACTACGGTTTATCTTACCTTTGATGTTCACTCTAAAAGTAAGAACTATGAAATCTGTTTTAATGATCATTTGCTCCAGCTTCTATATTTCCATTGTATGGGGCCAAACAACAAAATCACCATCACCCGATCCGGATAAAAAGATACAGGTTGCCGAAATTTCCTGCGGCAAATGCAAACTTGGTTTACCAGGTAAAACCTGCGACCTGGCGGTACGTATAGATAATAAAGCGTATTACGCAGATGGTGCAAATATTGATTCATTTGGCGATGCACACGCAGATGACGGATTTTGCAATGCTATCCGCAAAGCCGAAGTACAGGGAGAAGTTGTTGACAACCGGTTTAAACTTACTTACGTTAAACTCTTGCCGGAAAAGAAGAACAAGAACAGAAAAAACTGATGGGCTATACATAATTTATTATGACAAACAAGGAGAAATCAATCGCATTTTCAAATGGTGAATTTGATAAAGTTTATGATTTTATAGCCGATAATGCAGAATGGATAGTTATAGAAGAAAATACTTTTACAGGTAAGAAAGCCATTATTGATAACTGCAAACAAGTCGGTAGTTACTTTAAATCTGTTACAACCAAATTTGTTACACTTAATGTAATTGCTGAGAATGGTAATGTAGCTGTAAACGGAACAGCGGAATTTTTAAGAGATAACAAACGGGTTTCATTTGTTTCTGCCTGCGACCTTTATGAGTTTAATGACAAAGACCAAATACTAAAGGTGACTTCATACTGCATACCACAAGACAACAAATAACTGACAACGAATGCTACAATCTTTTAACACCGTTTAACAAGTTGCCCGGTTTTACTTTTCATTATTTTTCATAACCACATTGTGAATAGGGAAGGGGATGCTGATACCTTCCTGCTGATACTTTTGCTGTATCCTTTTAATAAACTCATGTCTTACCGGGAACTGGTAAGAATATTCGACCACCCGAAGGATCGTACGGAAATTGATCCGGCTGTCTCCAAAAGCATAAAAGCGGATCACCGGTTCAAAATCTTTTACAGCGCCTTCCACTTCCCTCTGTATTTCTTTGCCCACTTCTTTCGTAACCCTTTCCACATGATCAAGGTTATTATCATAGCCAACGCTTAATTCCACTGTAAAGGATTGTTCCCTGCCGGGTAAATAGTAATTGGTTACGATCATATCTGCCAGCCGGGAGTTGGGTACAATAACAATATGATCAGATTCTCCCCGTATAGTAGTGCTGCGCCAGTTCATATCTTCAATAAAACCATCCTCGCCGGATGAGAGTTTTACAAAATCACCGGGGTTCAACCTGCCTGATGCGATCATCTGTAAGCCTGCAAAGAGATTGGAGAGCGTGGGTTGTAATGCAAGCGCCACAGCCAATCCACCCACACCTAATGCAGTAAGCATGGGTGTAATGGATATACCCTGCGACTGAAGGATGATGAGTAAGCCAATAACATAGATGATGATGCGGACAATATTGCCGATTATAGAAGAAGAAGGGATTACCGTATCAGTGTGAGAAGATTTTATTCTCAGCATACCCGAGATAACTCTTGCAGTAATGAGCGTAAGGGAGAAAATGAAAAAGATCATCAGCCCGTTCAGTATCCAGTCGTGATACCGCATTTCCATATCAATACGGCGCAGGCCAAGAAAAAGGCCAAGCGCAACAAACCAGGGTATAACCCAGTTGCGGATCGTACGTATAATAAGATCATCGGACTTAATTGCAGTTTTAGCCGCAAGTTTTGCAAACAGGGGTATTACCAGTTTATACATGATAATCCCTGCAGCAAAGCCACTGGCTATATATATTGATAACTGGAGTATTTCATTTTCGGTCATGAACGTTACACTTTAAGAGAGCTGCTCACAAATTTACTTCATAACTGATTCAGTTGATCCATAAAAATTTCGCCTTTCATAAAACTGTCTTTAAAAAATATCCCTTCAAATCAATAAATGCCTATTTTAGGCATTCTAAAACATTGACCATGGTTACCAAAAAACTGTTTTACCTCTTCCTGCTTTTTTGTTTAACGGCACATTCAATAAAAGCGCAAAAAATACCTGCGCCGAAAGAGCATTTCGGATTTAATATCGGAGATAGTTACCAGTTGGCCACGTTTACACAAACAGAAGCTTATTTCAAAAAAATTGCCGCAGCATCTGACCGGGCAAAATATACAGTTATTGGTAAGACAGAAGAAGGAAGAGACCAGTTCATGCTGATCGTAACCTCTCCCGAAAATCAAAAAAAGCTGGAAGAATACAGGAGCATCTCCCAAAAACTGGGCAATGCCGGGGTTACTACTGACGAAGCAAAGCAATTGTCGAAACTTGGTAAAGCGGTTGTTTGGATTGACGGAGGTTTGCATGCCACTGAAACGGTAGGCATACACCAGCTCATTGAAACTGCCTATCAGCTGCTGAGCAGGAATGATGAGGAAACAATACGGATACTGAATGATGTGATCATACTCATGACGCATGCAAACCCCGATGGGCAGGAACTGGTGAGCAACTGGTACATGAGGGATACGGCTGAGCAAAAAAGAAGTATGGCAAACCTGCCGAGGCTGTATGAAAAATATGCCGGGCATGATAACAACCGTGATTTTTATATGCTGAACCTGAAAGAATCGCAGAATATAGCCCGGCAGTTATTTGTTGACTGGATACCACAGATCATGTACAATCATCACCAGGCTGGCCCTGCCGGGTCTGTAGTAGCAGGGGCCCCGTACAGGGATCCTTTTAATTATGTTTTTGATCCGCTCATCATAACAGGCCTTGATGCTGTTGGGGCAGCCATGCAAAACCGCCTGAATGCAGAGAACAAGCCGGGTTATACCAGTAAAGCCGGTTCAGTTTTTTCTACCTGGTATAATGGTGGGCTTCGAACCACCACTTATTTTCATAACATGATCGGTTTATTGACAGAGATCATCGGAAATCCAACACCGTCCGATGTTCCCCTTGTTACATCAAGATTAATTCCCAATGCAGCAACGCCAAACCCGGTACTGCCTCAGAAATGGTTGTTCCGCCAGTCAATTGATTATTCTGTCTCGCTGAACTATGCAGTTTTGAATTATGCATCACGTAACAGGGATGAACTGTTGTACAATATCTATTTAATGGGGAAGAATTCTATTGACAAAGGAAATAAAGATACCTGGTCTTTATCGCCGGGGAAGATTGAAGAGATGAACAGGATGTACCAGGATTCGTTGAGAAGGGTGAGAGGTAATACCGAATCAAATCGCAATCAAAGTACCAATGTACCAATGAAATACTACGACAGTGTAATGAAAAACAAAGTGTACAGGGATGCCCGTGGATATATCATTCCATCTGATCAGCCCGACTTTGCAACGGCTGTTGAGTTTTTAAATGCCTTGATAAGAACCGGAGTGGTTATACAAAAAGCAACAGCCGATTTTACTGTGATGGGTAAAAAATATCCGGCTAATTCCTACATTGTAAAAACGAACCAGGCTTTCCGGCCACATATTTTAGACCTGTTTGAACCGCAGGATCACCCGAATGATTTTCAATACCCTGGTGGTCCCCCCGTGCCTCCGTATGATGCAGCCGGGTGGACATTGGCTTACCAGATGGGCGTTCAGTTCGACAGGATAATGGAAGCATTTGACGGCCCCTTTGAAAAAAATCCAATTGGTGTTTTATTAAAACTAAATGGTTCAATAGCTAGCTCCAATTCATCCAAAGGCTATGTTTTAGATGCCAGGGCCAACCAGTCTTACAAGGCCATTAATGTGTTATTGAATGAAGGAATTGAAGTGTACAGGATAAGCGATGCTGCTGATAATTCTTCATACAGTAAAGGTTCGTTCTTCATATCATCCAATAGCAAGTCAAAAGCTACACTTGAAAAAATTGTGAAGGAAACCAGTGCCCGTGTCTTAACCATTACAGAAAAACCTTCAGGATTAACCAAAATCAATAAAGCCCGGGTAGCACTGTGGGATACTTACGGCGGCTCCATGCCATCAGGATGGGTAAGGTTGATACTGGAGAAATTCAATTATACATTTGATGTTATTTATCCAAAGGATATTGATACGGGCAACCTCAAGTCAAAATATGATGTAATCGTCTTTGTTGGAGGAGCCATTCCTTCAGTGACCAGCCGGGGTAATCAGGGAGGAGGACAAGGCGGAAATAATTTGGCGAATATACCTGAGGAATACAAGAACAGGACGGGCAGGATCACAGCGGAAAGATCAATACCACAGTTGAAAATATTTTTGGAGCAGGGTGGAAACATTGTAACTATTGGCAGCAGTACACAATTAGCTTATCATTTGAAATTGCCTGTTACTGATGCCATGGTGGAGATAGAGAATGGTGTTGAAAGGCCGCTGAGCCGGGAAAAATTCTATACCCCCGGAAGTATTTTAAGAATGACAACGGATAACAGTTTGGTTTCAACATCAGGAATGAATACCGGGACTGATATTTATTTTGATAACAGCCCGGTGTTTAAAATGAATCCCGATGCCGTAATGAGCGGAACCATAAAACCACTTGCCTGGTTTGCCAATGACAAACCATTAAGGAGTGGATGGGCATGGGGGCAAACCTATTTGAAAAATGGCATTACTGCATTTGAAGCAAAAGTGGGCAAGGGTAAGTTGTTTGCATTTGCACCTGAGATCACCTTCAGGGCACAGGCTTATGGTACATTCAAACTGTTGTTTAACCAGCTGTACAATAATTAAGATTTACAGGGGAGCGTAATTTTTAGTAGAAAATTTGAATTATTGAGATATTAATTGTAAAATTATACTCTAAAACTTAAACTAATGATCAACAAAACCAAAACTTCACTTCAATTTATTCTTGCGGGAGCTCTTTTTGTTTCATTTGCTGTTACAGGGTGTAACAATGAAGCTGACAGCAAGGAAGCAACCAAAGATACTGTAGCAACAGAAAAATCGATGGAAGCAGCCCCTGTAGCTCCGGCAACAACCGACACAACTAAAAAAGATACAGCTTCAACCAGGCCTACACCAACAGGTAACTAATACCCTGTTTGTAATTGTTTTAACCCTGGGGATTCTTTACTTTTAATTTTAACTTTTTCAACCTGATTGATCCATTTCGATGGATCAATTTTTCTATTAGCCATTGCTCAACACGATGGTGTGCAGGTATTAACAGGGAAGCGATAGCCACAAAGATCAGCATTTCATAAACCGGTGTATGGTTTGTTAGTTCTGCAACCGTTGGATGTAACAGGAGTGTGAGGTACTCGAACAGGATCAATAAAGATAATATGCCCAGTATTTTTATAACACGGGTATGTATTCTTATCCTGCTCAAAAGCAATGTAAGTAAAAAGAAGCCGGGAATAAATATCCCGATAAAAAGATACTGCAACTGCTGTTTTCTTTCACGCTGTGCAATTTTTTTATTCTCTTCTATTTCCAGCTGCCTCAGCCTTTCATTACTGGAGATCATTTGTATCTCCCTAATCTTGCTTCTGCTATTTACAGAATCATTCAGTACCTGCACTTTTTTCAGATAGACAAAGGCGCTGTCTGTATTTTTTGTTTCATCATAATGCCGGGCTAAAAATTCCGTAGCCTCCAGTTGTTTTTCCAGGAAACCATCTTTTACCGCAATAGAAAGTGAACGATTGGCATAAAAGACCGCTGAATCGCTTTGATTTTGTTTTTGAAACAGATCAGCCAGTCCCAGCGTGGCTTCACAAAGTACATTGTCATTGCTGGCAATTTCCAGGTGGGTAATGGCGGTTCGGTAGTTCAGTAAAGCAAAGGGATAATTCTTCTGCTTAAGATAAGTATGTCCCAGGCCGGTCATTGAATTGCCGATATAATCATCATTCTTTAAATTATTGGATAGTATGAGTGATTTGTTGAAATAACCGAACGCTGAATCTGTATTGTTCATTTTATCATATGCATCTCCCAGGTTCATAAAAATATAATACTTCGCATCTTCAATGCTATATTGCCTGATCACTGAATCGGCCCTGTAGTAATAAACCAATGCATCATCGTATTGCTCCTGGTACCTGTACACAATGCCGGTATTAAGCAAGGCAAAGGCAAGGTTACGGGGGTTATCCATTTTCTCTGCCAGTTGCAGTTTCTTCAGGTTATATTCAAGCGCTTTTGGATAATTACCCATTATGATAAGCGTATTGGCCAAGGCGCCCAATGATTTTGATTCTCCTTCGATATATTGTATTGAAGTGGCAAGGGTAAGAGCTCGCTGTGCCAGGAATAACGCCCTTTCAGGTTCATATACATTGATAACACCTGCCAGTTGCCACATTAATTTTATTTTCCCGGTATCTGTCTTTTCTTTTCCGAGCAAGTCCGCAAGGCTATCGGCTTTTTGCCTTTGGGCAAACAAACCGGCAGATATAAGGCATAAAAAAAATAAAATTAACCTGACCTTCATATTTTTTCAACTATGGTTTTAATCATGCTTAATTCTGCAGCGGAGAACAGGAGAAACAAACTCCTCGTTAGTTTTAAAAAACCAAATTACTAAAATTAAATGAATGATATTCCTTGTAAATTGCCGGTGAATTTAACAACAAGATGCACATGAAACTTCTTTTATCAACGCTGCTCACCATTTTAATATATTCCGGGCTCTTCGCACAAAATAAAACCCATCTCTTCAGCCTGGGCAAGGATGATTTTTTACTGGATGGTAAACCGTTTCAAATCATCAGTGGAGAAATGCACCCTGCCCGTATCCCCAGGGAATACTGGAGGCATCGCATTCAAATGGCCAAAGCAATGGGTTGTAATACTATTGCTGCCTATACCTTCTGGAATTATCATGAAAGTAAAGAGGGGGCATTCGACTTCAGTACCGGGAATCGTAATATCCGTGAATTTATAAAAATTTGCCAGGAAGAAAACATATTAAGGCCCGGGCCTTATGTATGTGCCGAGTGGGATTTTGGCGGGTTACCACCATATTTGCTAAAGATACCAGACATAAAGATACGTTGCATGGATACGAGGTATATGGCTGCTGTAACAAGATATATAAACAAGCTTTCCAAAGAAATTGTTTCACTGCAATGTTCAAAAGGCGGGCCTATAGTAATGGTGCAGATCGAAAATGAATATGGCAGTTTTGGTAATGATAAGAATTATCTTGAAGCCTTAAGAACACTTTGGTTACAAAATGGAATTAATGTGCCATTTTATACAGCCGACGGCCCTACTGCTTATATGCTGGAAGCAGGAAATGTTGATGGAGCAGCTATTGGGCTCGACAGCGGCAGCAGTGATAATGATTTTAGCCAGGCGAAAAAGAGAAACCCGAATGTACCATCCTTCAGCAGTGAAACATATCCCGGTTGGCTTACCCATTGGGGAGAAAAATGGGCAAGGCCTGATACAAATGATCTAAAAAAGGAAGTTGAATATTTATTAAAGAATAAAAAGTCGGTTAACTTTTATGTGATACATGGAGGAACCAATTTTGGGTTTACAGCCGGTGCCAATGCATTTTCGCCAACACAATACCAGCCGGATATAACCAGCTATGATTATGATGCACCAATTAATGAGCAGGGGTTACCCACCGCAAAATATTTTATGCTCCGCAGGTTGATCCAACAATATGTTGCATATAAAATACCAGGTGTTGCTGCATCAATAAAAGCAATTGATATTCCCAACATAGAAATGAAAAATGCCAATAATCTTTTAAACCTTTTCGTGCCGTTAATACAAACACCTCAACCAAGGCCGATGGAAGATTTTGGGCAGAACCAGGGACTCATATCTTATAAAACAAAACTAATTGGCCATAAAAGTGGCAAGCTGAAATTATGGGAGCCGCATGATTATGCACTTGTTTTTTTAAACAGAAAATTCATTGATACCGTTTTCAGGGATGGTGGCAATTGGGAAGTGACATTGCCTAAAACAGATGTGGCAGACCCCGAACTGGAGATACTGGTAGAGGGGATGGGGCATATCAATTTCGCCCAATTCATGATTGACCGTAAAGGCATAACTGACCGGGTAACATTAAATGGAATGACATTGATGAACTGGGAGACAAGGTTATACCCAATGGATGAGAAGTTTATCAAAGATCTGCGTGTACAAATTGATAAAAAGGCACAGGATTCAGTGCCAGGCAGCTTTTTTACAGGGAGTTTCAAACTTGAACAGACCGGGGACACATATTTTGACCTGGGTGCTTATTCAAAAGGCATGATCTATATTAATGGCCACAATTTGGGCAGGTACTGGAATATTGGGCCACAACAACGTTTATTTTGTCCCTCATCCTGGCTGAAAAGGGGAGAAAACGATATCGTGGTTTTCGATCTTTTGCAATCTGAAGCAAAAGTAGTTTCCGGCAAGAGAACAATAGAATAGTAACATTTCATTGGCAGTTAAAAGATAATAAAATCGAAGCTGCGGACGTTTTCGTATGACAAATACTTGTGGAAACTTATACACCAATTTTTACCCATTCATTATTTGTCAATTAGAATTATATCTTTATGAAAATCTCAGCCTACATGTTCAGGAAATGTTTTGTTTTATCAGCCATCAGCATTCTGTGGTTAACGCAGGGTATTGCCCAGAATAATGGCATTTTACCATTGACAGGCCTTAAGTATTTCAAAGAAGGAGTGTCGGCAAAAGCAATAGATGTAAAGATCGATGGTTCATCGCTCCTCAGCAACAGGGTTCCACTGAATAAAGAAATTGAACTGACTTTACAAGACCCTACAGGTTTCGCTGAAGATAAAAGCAAAACTGTATTTGTTGCTGCTGAGCTGATGATCGTATCACCCAAGGGAGATATACTCATTAAGAACCCGAATGTTTTTATAAAGAATGAGGCTACAGGGTTTGCTTCGAAAGATATAAAGAACCTGAGTATAAAGTTTGGCATACCAGCAGATATTATGAAACTGTACTGGAATGCTACAGTCAAGATCAGGTTATATGACCTAAAAAGCAAGAACCAGTTAAGACTTGAGTTCCCGTTCATGATGACAAAGCCCGGAGAGGCATTGCAGATCTCCAAGGCTGTTAAAGCAATGAAATTATCTGACGGTTCCTATGGGATGATCAATGGTTTAAAGGCAAAAAATATGCTTGTTGCAGTAGATACAACGATTAAAGTAGCTCCAAGAATGGCTTATACCAGTCTTGATATTTCCAGTATTGAAGGATCAAGCATCTCAGGTATATTCCAGGGCAAGGAAAGTTTTTGGGTGTATGATAATAATCTCAATGAAGTAAAAATAACGGATATGCTGCTTAAGCAGGTGAAGGGCGCTATGGAAAATAATAATGTAGATTATACATTAAAGATACCTTACCGCTTAAAAAGTTCCCCGGGCAAGGTTTACACTGTTCGTTTCCGCTGGGAAAGTTCCGATAAAAAGCAAGTGATAGATGTGGTGGTCACTATTTAAAAACCCAACCTTTAAATAATACAAAATGCCTTTTGATATCAAAAGGCATTTTTAATGGTCTGAAATTCTATTTGCATTTATTAATAAACTCAATGATCTCAACAACAGATATTTTTTTCGCATCCTGGTAGTTATGATATTTCTCGGCTACAATATCAACCGCACAATCGCAATATTTATGTGCATTCTCGCTGCCCAATAACCTGCCGGTCTTCTCTTCGCAATTTGAAACAAATTCTTTGATCTCCCGCTTTAACCAGTATTTGGCAGCTATTCGCCCAACAGTCTTACACGAAATTGCAACTACTATACTAACTAATATGGCAATTAATAAAATGGTGCTTTTTTTCATCATAGTTTGTTTGGGTACAATTTAAATTATTTTATACGTACTTGTACTAAGTAAATAAACCTGAAATGACATGTTTATTCACAAAAAAGGCCTGTTGGTATATTTTTTGTGAAATTATTGGTAACTAAATCCTATTCTATGAGAACCATCGCTTACCTGGCTGTTAGTTGCCTGACCCTATTATTTGTGGCTGTGATATTGATGATCGTACTTTTTATTAAAAATTAAAATTATTACCTGTTTTACAAACAGTACTGTTCAGGAAATAATATTAATTGCTGCCAGGGGCTAAAGCTCCTGGCAGTTCATTTATTCTCCTCATACCTATGCCAGCCAGCCATTTATTACATTTTTTGTTTAGATAACAATCCCTTTTTACGATGAAAATATAACTGCATTTCTTTATCTATGGGGTCCTGTAAGCCTGTATTTAATAGGTTTTGCACAAAATGGTCACAACTTTTGCAGAACATAACTGAAGAGGTTCAAAATCGCATACATTGCCATTACTGAATCATAAATTTGTCTGCTGAAACACAGGAAATCACTCTCTCTGTTTTTTAAAACTTACATCATGTTTAGGAAAAATCTTCTATTTATCACGCTCTTGTTTGCGGTGACCCTTGCAAATGCCCAAACAATAAAGAGTCAGGCTAATTTCAGGATGCTGAAAACAGCAACAAGTCTTATGGAAGCCCAGCAGTTTGATGCTGCTGAAGAATTCTTTAAGAAAGGATTGTCAACCGCTAAAGCGAATTACGATGTGTATAGTCAGGCAGTTGCCAATGAGGGCCTAGGCAATCTATACACAAAGCTTGAACAACCAGAGCTGGCCATTAAACATTATACTACAGCCGTAAGATTATACAGGGCCCAAAAACTTACTGTAATTGCAGATGTGGTTGAAACGCTTTTAAAAAGCGTACAGGGAATAGGTGAGATGTATGCAGGTATCGAAATAGGGGCGAAGGGTATTAAACTGAGTATTATTGAAGTAAAACTCAGCAAAGACAGGCAGTATGACTATACATTGAAGTCAGATACCTCCATCAATACCGATGCAGCCGCACTTTCTTACCAAAGTGAGAAAGAAACTCAGGATGCAATAAGCGTACTCTGGGATATACTCCGCTCCAGGTATCATGTTAAACCTGATAAAGTGCATATCGTTATCAGCAGCGGATTGAAACAGGAACTGGATAAATACAACAAAGTGGAATACTTTGCTTCTGTGGTGAGACCGGTAACTCTCGATCCCAAGGTTGTCATCAACTATATTACTCCACAACAGGAATCAGAATTAAGTCTTCTTGGAATTGTTCCTCAAAACCGCCGGTTTACCGCTAATCAGCTTGATGTGGGCAGTGGTAATACAAAGGGCGGTTACTTCAATATCAATAAAAGTTTTGTTCCTGTAACATTCCCACTTGGTACAAAATCATTCCAGCGCCTGATCGAAGCAAAAACCGGAGGGGATATAGCAGAATTTGTACAAATGGCTGAACAGGTTTGGAGAGATAGCCTGCGAAAGATAGTCGTAAATGAATTCGTTGCCAAGAAAGATGTGAAGACCCGTGATATCACTTACCTTTCTGGTGGGGTGGTGTGGGCCATTGCTTCCATTATGCATCCCGAGAACGTAAATAACAATTATACTGATCTCAGCAGCCAGGATATTTCTGAATTCAGAAGGCTGCTTATTGCAGATTATGAGAAAGTAAGCAAACCTGACCTTACGTTCATATCTTATCCTGAAGATGCCCGTGCATCTCAAAGGAATATTAACCGGGTATTGAACACATACGACAGGAAAGCACTTTTAGCCGGTACCATCTGGCTGGATGAACTGGTTAAAGAAATAAATACCGTTAACCCAGGTAAAAAATTCATTTATGCAAAATATGCTTATGTGGGATGGATCAGTGGTTATATCATAAAAAAAGTAACTCAGCAATATACCGGACTGGTTAACTAAAGCCCATATGTTTTAAAAATTTGTAATGTCGGCTGTTTTTCTGATTGAAAACAGTCGGTTTCGTTTTGGCATGTTGAATTCTGCCTCTTAGAATTGTATATATACCTGTAAACAATAATCTCAAAAAAACTACAATAATTTTTTGAGGAGAACCGTTTTAAGCTGAAATCCTAATAAATGAAAACATTTGTACCCTCGGTTGCATTACTATGCAGCGCCCTCATCTTTCTAAATTCTTGTTCCGTAAGTAAAAATTCCGTTCTTCAGCCTAAGGCCGATATGGAAAACGGAAATGGTACAACAAATTCCTGCTTTGTTGTAAAAACTGATGGATCCAGGCAGACTTATTCAACTTTAAAACTGGTTACCGGTGTTTTGATAACACCGCACCTTTTGGCAGATAACAAGATCGTTATTGAGGCCAAAGATGTTTTGGCGTACCAGGATAATAAACGGTTTGCCGTTTCACAAAAACTATTACTCACCACAAAAACCACCTATATAGCATCTGAAATACTTCCTGGTTTTGCAATGAAGATAGCCAGCGGAAGACTTAATGTTTACAGCAGGAAGTTTTACAATGGTGGCAACGCTGCTACAGAATATTTTGTACAGACCGGTGATGATGGTGATATACTTCCATACTCAAGAACAGTAATGGCAGAACTGTTAAAAGATAATTCCAAGGCTTCCGATTTTTATAACAGCAAAGTAAAAATATCGCCTGAATCAAAGAAACTGATGACCGCTGTAGAAATATATAACAGCAGCCCCCAATTCATAACTAAGAATTAAATTGTCTCGGTTGAGACAATGATTAATAACAAAACAGCCATGTACGAGTGGCTGTTTTGTTATTTAGCCTGGTGCTATATTATCAGTTTAGGGAGGAATCAAATTTCTTTGCAGCAAAATCGAAGTCGCTGTAATCTTTCACCACATTATATAGCGTATCTCTTTCAACAGGCCTGCGGTTTACCTGTTTAATTAAGGTTACCAGTTCTTCCGTGGTCATAGCCGGGGTTTGTTCTTCACTGCCGGCCATACTATAAATTTTAGTTGAATCATCAATCGTGCCGTCAATATCATTTACACCAAAGGATAAACTCAACTGTGCATTTTGCCGGCCCAGCATTGGCCAGTACGCTTTAAGGTGCGGAAAATTGTCAAGGTATATCCTGGCTATGGCATACAGTCTCATATCTTCTGTAGTAACAGATTCATCCACGTGGCTCATGGCATTATCCTTATTCCGGAATTTTAAAGGAATAAATGTATTGAAGCCGCCGGTCTTATCCTGCAATTCTCTTAGCCTCCGCATATGATCAATGCGATGCTCATATTTTTCAATATGCCCATAAAGCATGGTCGCATTACTGTGCATGCCTAAATTATGCGCTGCTTCATGGATGGCAAGCCAGCCGTTGGCATCTACTTTATCGGCACAAATTTGTTCCCTTATTTCAGGATGAAATATTTCGGCGCCGCCTCCGGGCAAACTATCCAGGCCGGCAGCATGTAATTCTTTCATGCCTTCTTCAATGGTCAATTTGGCCTTACGGAACATATAATCCAGTTCTACAGCTGTAAAAGCCTTCACGTGCAATTCAGGCCTGTGAGCTTTTATCTTTTGCATCAACTCAATAAAATAAGCCATATTCATTTTTGGATGAACACCGCCTACAATATGCACTTCAGTAATAGGTTTGCCATCATACGTCTTTACAATGTTGAGCATCTGGTCAATGCTTAATTCCCAACCATCTTCTTTATGTGCATATAAACGGGAGTAGGAGCAGAAGTTACAGCTGAACACACAAACATTAGTGGGTTCGATATGAAAGTTGCGGTTAAAATAAGTCTTGTCGCCATGCAATCTTTCACGGATAAAATTTGCCAGGGAACCAACAAAAGGTAGTGAACCCTTCTCAAATAAAAGTATGCCTTCTTCATCAGTAATTCGTTTGTTGTTCCTTACTTTTTCGGCAATGGACCTAAGAGCTTTATCAGGTGTGGCATCAATTAAAACATCAATGGAAGCATTCATCACAAAAATTTTTACAAATTTACGGCGATAAAGGCAGAAGAAATGTATTATCTTCCAATCCTGAACCAAACTAATAGCTATATGAACATAAAGCTTCGTCTTACTTTCATGAGTTTTCTCCAGTTCTTTGTATGGGGGGCGTGGTTGATCACTATCGGAACCTATTGCCTGAATGCCAAGGGATGGACATTTCCTCAATTTGGCGCTATATTTTCTACGCTGGCTCTTGCATCACTTTTCATGCCTGCAATTACGGGTATCATTGCCGACAAGTGGATGAATGCCGAAAGGTTGTACGGCCTGTTGCATATCTTTTACGGACTGATCCTGTTCTATGTTCCGTATGTCAATGATCCTGATACACTCTATTATGTCATTTTTGGGGCCATGATCTGTTATATGCCTACTATCTCCTTGTCTAATTCTATTGCTTATACGATTTTGAAAGGTGGAGGCTTTGATGTAGTGAAGGTTTTTCCTCCTATCCGGGTTTGGGGAACTATTGGTTTTATAGTAGCGATGTGGATGACCAACCTTACCGGGAGTAAAGCAAATGCCAATCAATTCTATATCGGAGCTGTAGCAGCGATCCTGCTGGGCTTGTATTCTTTTACATTACCTAAATGTCCACCACCAAAATCAATTTCGAAAGATGCAGGTATCGTGGAGCAACTGGGCTTAAAGGCATTTAAGCTTTTTGGCAACTATAAAATGGCATTATTCTTCTTTTTCTCAATGCTCCTGGGCGCAGCACTCCAACTTACCAATATGTATGGAGATTCATTCCTTAGCGGGTTCGAGGCAAATGCTGTATACAAAGATTCTTTTGTTGTAAAATATTCAACTATCATCCTGTCTATTTCTCAGATGTCAGAAACGCTATTCATTTTAACGATCCCATTTTTTTTGAAGCGCTTTGGCATCAAAACAGTGATGTTGTTTGCCATGTTTGCCTGGGTGTTACGGTTCGGGTTGTTTGCCTATGGTGATCCATCTTCATTCGGAACAGTATTGATCATATTGTCCTGCATCGTATACGGAATGGCTTTCGACTTTTTCAATATCTCAGGATCATTGTTTGTTGAAACAACAACGGATCATAGCATTCGCTCAAGTGCTCAGGGCTTGTTTATGATGATGACCAATGGAGTAGGGGCCTGGCTCGGAAGTA
>JBGANE010000063.1:0-15756 GCA_044222465.1 Ferruginibacter sp. | reverse complement strand
CAGCGCTGAAATTGTTTATACCCACTTCCCCGCCCTGTACCGGTTGTATCAAAATGGCGTTGAGCTATTCTTTCAATTTCCTGCAGGGAAATATCAGTTCTTTCCATCAGCTCAAAAATTGAATTTTGTGCAAGTGAATTAAAACTGAAAAACACGATATACAGAGCAGAGAAAAATTTTTTCATAAAAATGATTTAACGAAAAAGATAAGGCTGATGAAAATGTATGTTTTGTACAATTTTCGCCGATATACGTACATAAAATTACAGGCAATAAAGATATTCTATTACTTACTTTTCTACATTAAAAATATACAAACATTAAAACTTAGGACAAGGAATGCCTTTATAATCCGGTGGTCGTTTAATAAATATCACGGAAAATTCTGAACCACCACGGGAAGCGGTGGCAGCTTTTAAGCTGGAGATATTAAAATCATAGCTTACGCCAATCCTCAGTCCACCAAATTCCAAACCAACATAGGGAACAATGGCATCATTAAAACGAACCCAGCTACCCAGGTAAACAGCACTGGGTTTTTCTGCATCCCGGCTGAGATTGGCTGCAAGAGCTGCTCCCACTGTAGTTTCACTGGCCTTGTTTTGTATTTGATGAATCAATGAAGTATGTACAGTCAACAGGTCAGATAATGGGAAAGAACCGCCACCATGTATTGAGATACGACCTGTTAAATACCAATTCTTGTCTATGAAACCAACTTTAGGCCTGTTGATGTGATACATAGATGCACCCAGGTAAAAATTGTTTTCGCCATTGGTGGACCCGGAATATAATAAGCCGGCATTAATATCAAAATAACTTTGGTTTCTGCCATTCGCCAACACTTCTCTCTTTGATTCATCGGTAAAACCATTTTGTGTGAGCATGCTTTCAAACGTGGTCTTGCTAATATCCAAACTCAAACTGGAATAAGTTGCCTGAAAACCGGCACCTATGGTACTGTACCCGTTTTCATCCAATGCCTTATGATAAGACATAGAAAGGGATCCGTAATTTAATTTGAGAATATTGTTGGCACTTGCATCAGTTAAACCTGAAATACCTATACCAAAAACATCATTCTCCGGTATCTTACTTTTTAAGATGGGAAAATCCAAAGAAGCACTTGTAGTTACATATGCTTTAGGGATAGATGGCCATTGATCCCGGTGATTGGCAGCCAAACGCCATGAGCCGCTGAACTTGCCTGTGAAGGCAGGGTTAAGCGTTAGCGGCGAGGCAAAGAATTGCGAAAAATGCGGATCCTGGGCATTTGCCATCAGGCTAAGTAAAAGGGCACAAATAAAAACTAGTAATTTTCTCATTTTCATTGACTATTTCAGAACTTTAAAGATAAGCAATTACTGCAAAAAGCTGCATAGAATAAATTCTATGTTTAGGCTTTATATCGAAACTTATTATAACTGGTTGGCTTTTAACCCTGTAGTTTTGCCCCAAAGGCAAGGTCGCCGGCATCCCCAAGGCCCGGAACAATATACCCTTTGGCTGTTATTTCATCGTCAATATCGCCACACCAGATGGTGGCTTTAGGGTATGCCCTTTTAACAAACTCGAGGCCAACTGTACATGCGATGGCGCACACAATGTGTAACTCCTTGATTGTGCCCTCTTCCTTTAGGAATTCTATTGATTTTACAAGCGAAGATCCTGTGGCGATCATGGGGTCGCTGATGACAACAATACGGTCTTCAATATCCGGGCAACTCATATACTCCAGTCTTATATCAAAGGTCCCATCCGGGTTATGCTTTCGGTAGGCGCTGATGAACGCATTATCAGCCTTGTCAAAATAATTGAGTAACCCGTTGTGCATGGCAAGGCCGGCACGCAAAATAGTAGCCAAAACCGGCTGTTCCTTCAATACCATACTGTTGCTGGTACCTAATGGAGTGGTAATTTCTTTTTCCTGCCAGGGCATTTTCTTACTGATCTCATAAGCACAAATTTCAGCAATACGTTCCAGGTTACGGCGAAAACGCATCCGGTCACCCTGGATTTCAATATCCCTTAGTTCAGTTACCCAGTTATTTACCAGGGAATGCTTTTCGCTGAGATTGATGACCATTTTTTGTACATTTATTTTTACCAGATTTATTCAGCATATGCTTTGTTGGCAAATGCTTTAGAAACCTGAAACAAAACTAAAATAAAAAACAGCAGTATTGGCTTTTATTTTAACAAACTGTTTCACAAAAATGTATTTTTATTGTATTCAAATTAAATAAAATGAAGAAGATACTCCCGGCTTTAATGTTCTCAGGCTTCAGTTTTCTAGCCTGCAACAACGACGATAAAACTACCGAAAAAACCAAGGACAAATATGAGCAAACCAAGGAGACCCTGGAAGAGACCGAAAGGAAGAACCCCAAACGTTTTTTATCAGTGAGCGGGCACGATAAAAAGAATCTTGTCAGGCAGACAGTAATCAAAGGAACGATATCAAATGCTGCCAAAGTAGTAAGCTATAAAGATATAGATGTTGAACTGTCCTTTTTCAGTAAGACTGGAGCACTGCTTGAAAAAGACCATGAAGTAATCTATGAAACTATTGCACCAGGTAATACCGCCAGTTTTAAAACCAAATACTTTGCACCCAAAGGAACCGATAGTGTAGGATTGAAAATTTTAGGAGCGAAGACAGAATAGAAAATGGCTACGAGGTAAATGTAAAGCTATCTCCGTCAAATAACCCCAGGTCGCTCAGTTTTAAATGGGGTATTACCAGCAGGGCCATAAAAGACAAGGTCATAAATGGTGCTGATAACACAGAACCTAATTCTTCCTTCACCATTTTATCAATGTCAGTGTATGCCGCTGCTACTTCATACCCGTCTTCATTACTCATTAGTCCGGCAACAGGTAAGGGCAAGACCATATTGGCTGTTTTACTTACAGCGCTCACCCCGCCCTGCGATGCAATAACCAGGTTTACAGCCTTCATCAAACTCTCATCATCAACGCCCACCGCAACAATATTGTGGCTGTCGTGGGCAACTGATGAAGCAATGGCTCCTTGTTTTATTCCGAAATTTTTAATAAAAGCTTTTGCAACCGGGGCATTTTTGTAACGATTCACCACCACGATCTTTAAAATATCATTTGCGATATCACTTTCATAAAAACCGTCTTGTACAGTTGGTTTGCACAAAATTTTATTTGTTATCAACTGCCCATCCAGTGCTTCAATGGCATAAATGTTTTCTTCCAGGTTCGCAACAGCAAATTTGAAATCAGAGATTACTTTTTCATCAGAGTCAAAATTATTAAGCAGACCTTCAGAATGACTAATGATCAATGACTTTCCCCTTTCAGCAACCAGCTCTCCGGCGATATATGTTTGAATGACTTTAAAATTCACCAGGTCTTCCGCCACAATAAAATCAGCAGCATCTCCTTCTTTCAGTAATCCAATATTCATACTGTAGTGCAAAACAGGATTTACACATGCAGCCTGCAACACTTTAAAAACATCAATACCTTTAGCAACGGCCCTTGCACAAAGCTGGTTAATATGCCCTTCGGCCAAACTATCGGGATGTTTATCATCGCTGCAGAACATCATCATCTGGTAATGTTCATCCATCAGGCCTATCAGCGCTTCAAAATTTTTGGCAGCGCTTCCTTCCCGTATCAAAATCTTCATTCCGTATTTCAGTTTATCCAGCGCCTCTTCCGCAGTAAAGCATTCATGGTCGGTAGAAATACCGGCATCAATATACTTTTTTGCATCATCACCTCGTAAACCCGGGGCATGGCCATCAACAGGCTTTCCATATTTTTTTGCCGATGCAATTTTCCGGTGCACTTCCTCATCTCCATATAATACGCCCGGGAAATTCATCATCTCACTCAGGTAATTAATTTCTTCTTTTTGTAATAAGGTATCAACTTCTGCAGAGGTTAAAGCAGCGCCCGCTGTTTCAAAAACAGTGGCCGGTACACAACTGGGGGCGCCAAAATGAAATTTAAAAGGAACGGTTTTCCCGTTGGCGATCATGAATTCGACGCCTTCCATGCCACACACATTAGCGATCTCATGTGGGTCGCTGATGGTGCCTACAGTGCCATGAACAACGGCCAGCTTCGCAAATTCTGATGGAACCAGCATTGAACTTTCAATGTGAACGTGACTGTCGATAAAACCCGGGAGAATGAAGTTTGAAGTTTGAAGTTTGTCATTTGTGGATCGTAGATTCTGTATAGCTGCAATTCTCCCGTTTTCTACAGTTATTTCTCCATAGAAAATTTGTTTAGCCTGTATATCAACGATATTACCCTGTACTTTAAAACTGCTCATGCGCCTGTTTGCACTGTGTTATATAAATATATGAAAGGTTTAAGGTAAGGATAAATAGAAAATCAAAAAAGAATCGGGGTAAAAAATTGCCCTATATTTACACCCTAAAAAAATATTGACATGAAAAATTTAATTGTATTTGGATTATTTATCCTGGCGCTGGTATTTGTTCAGATTTGCACAGGCCCAGACAGCTGATGAGGTAATTAATAAATATATTGATTCGCTTGGCGGCAGGGAAAAATTATCGGCTTTAAAATCTGTAAGAATGACCGGAAACCTGAGCATACAAGGTAACGATATCGCCATAACCATTACCAAACTGCACATGAAAGGAATGCGTATGGATATCTCGGTAATGGGAACAGAGAACTACCAGATAGTTACACCCGGCAAAGGAGTAATGTTTATGCCGGTGCAGGGTATGGCTTCACCAACGGATATGAGTGAAGAGCAGGCCAAAGCAGCGCAGAACCAGTTGGATGTGCAAAGCGCATTGTTCGACTATAAGGATAAAGGAACTACAGTTGAAATGCTGGGAGCTGAGGGTACTGATTACAAACTGAAGGTTACTTATAAAACCGGTATCATCGCTACTTTTTATATCGGTCAAAATAATTACCGCCTTAATAAAACAACAACTAAAAGGAATATTAACGGGGAAGAGGTAGATGTGGAAACCACTTATTCCAATTTCAAACAGGTGGATGGCATCTGGTTTCCTTTTACGGTTAGCAGCAATGTACAGGGCGAAACCAATTACGATAAGGTAGAAACCAACATTGCCGTTGATGAAAATATTTTTAAAGGATAAAAAAGAATAATACTTATAAAGGCTCCGCATCAAAAGCGGGGCTTTTTTTATCTTTGCGCATGAATTTTAAAGCCTTCTCTTCTTCCTTTATAACCAAGTTTATTTTTTTAAAGCGGGCATTTGGTGATAAACCTTTCTGCCTGCTGGATATAGGTGCAGGCAACCATTCGGCTACAAAGGCCAAAACTGTTTTTCCAAATTGTGAGTACCATGGTGTGGATATGGAAAAAGATTACAACAACAGCGAGGAAGATTTTAAATTGATGACGGCATTCTATGAAATGGACCTTACCAAACTTAATTTCAACTCCATTCCCGATAATTATTTTGACGCCATTTTAATGGCCCATGTAATTGAGCATTTATACAATGGGGATGAAGTGGTAAAGGGCTTATTGCCGAAATTAAAACCCGGCGGTTATATGTATATGGAATATCCCGGTGAAAAAAGCACCAAACTGCCTTCTATGGAGGGGTCACTTAATTTTAAAGATGACCCGACACATGTGAGGGTTTATTCTGTAAAAGAACTATCTAAAATTTTTGAAGACAATGGCTGCAAAGTTTTAAAAGGAGGAATAAGAAGAAATGGCTGGTTTATACTGGCCATGCCTTTCCGGATCATCAGAACATGGTTAAGCGGAAAAAAACTGCAGGGAAATATTTTCTGGGATGTGTTGGGGTTTGCAGAATTTGTTTGGGTGCAAAAAAAGTTATGAATTATAAGTGATGAGTTATAAACTTACATTCTACCAGATAAACTCATAATTCATAACTCATAATTCATCTAATAGGTCCGGTCCTCTTTTCTGTTGTTCTTTTAACCGATTGCTCATGCCTCCATTCTTCTATCAGTTTATGATTGCCGCTCAGTAGAATTTCAGGCACTTTCCATCCACGGAACTCTTCAGGCCTTGTATAAACAGGAGGAGCTAATAAATTATCCTGGAAAGAATCTGATAATGCCGATGTTTCATCATTCAGTACACCAGGTATCAGCCTTCCGATAGCATCCACCAATACAGCAGCGCCCAGTTCTCCGCCGCTTAACACATAATCGCCAATTGAAATTTCTTTGGTAATGAAATGATCTCTTACCCTTTGATCAATTCCTTTATAATGTCCGCAGATCATCAATAAATTCTTTTTTAAAGAAAGCTGGTTTGCCATTTTCTGGTTAAAGGTTTCTCCATCCGGCGTCAAAAAAATGATCTCATCATATTGGTTTTCTTGCTGCAGCGCTTCAATCGCATTCACCAATGGCTCTATCATCATTACCATTCCGGCGCCACCGCCAAATGCGTAATCATCAACCTGTGCCCTGGCATAAGTAGTGTAATCTCTCAGGTTAATGACATTCACTTCCAGCAAACCTTTATCCCCCGCCCTTTTTAAAATGGAATGAGCAAAAGGGCTGTTCAGTAAGTCGGGAACAACTGATATGATGTCGATCTTCATTGTGCAAAGAAAGTAAATATCGAACAAGGAACAAGGAGCTCTGAATGATGATTGGAATTGCATACTTCAATATTCGTAATTCCTTGTTCCTTGCTCATTATTTTATCGACCGGTGAAACTATCCAGGTCTCTTTTATCCTTCTTGGTCGGTCTTCCCTGCTTACTCATCCTTTTCCCTGTATGAAAAACCGCCGCTTGAAACTGTATCCGTTCAACTTCCTCAGCAGGTGTAATGTCCTCATAATATTTTATAGCCTCACTGTACTGAACCCTTTTAAACAATAAGCCCGTTACTTTTATAACCCAGCGCTTATTTTCTGTCTTTACTTCATACTCATCACCCACATGAACAACCCGGGACGGCTTTGCATTTTCCCTGTTATGCTTTATCTTGCCCTTATCGCAAGCATCTCCTGCCTGGCTACGTGTCTTAAAAAGGCGGATTGCCCATAAGTATTTGTCAAGCCGCAGTTTTTCCTTTTCCATGTTCCAAAATTAACCGCTTTTACAGCAACGGTCTCCAAAGCTTGAACTATTTGTTTATTTTTATTTATCAAAACCCGAAATATGCAATTCAAAAATTTCAAAATTGTCATCCTGTTTGTTTGCCTCGTTCAGGTAAGTGTTGCACAAAGAGGAAGAATAAACTGGACGGCCAATGGCAATGCCTATACCAAAATAAAAGACGGGGGCATTGTAAAAGTTGACCCTAAAACCGACGCTGAAGTTGTTATTGTAAGAAAAGAACAGCTTACCCTACCGGGCGCTGCAGAGGCAATGGTTCCTCAATCTTACGTTTTTAATAATAACAATACCAAACTTTTGTTCTTTACCAACACGGCCAAGGTTTGGCGATATAATACCCGTGGCGATTATTGGGTGCTGGATATCATTTCCAATAAACTAAAACAAATGGGCAAAGGCCTTCCTGCACAGTCGCTCATGTTTGCCAAGTTTTCCCCCGACAGCAGGAAATGTGCTTATGTGAGTGAACATAATTTGTATATGGAAGATATCGGATCAGGAGCCATTACAAAACTTACAAGAGATGGGAACCGTAAACTCATCAACGGAACATTTGACTGGGTATATGAAGAAGAGTTTGGTTGCAGGGATGGTTTCAGATGGAGCCCCGATGGAAGCAAGATCGCTTTCTGGCAGGTGGATGCTACTAAGATCAGGGATTACTATATGCTTAATACAACCGACAGCATTTATTCGCAGGTTGTGCCTGTTGAATATCCAAAAGTTGGTGAAGCGCCATCGCCGGTAAGGATCGGTGTGATAACTGTAGAGACTGGAAACATTCGCTGGATGGACATAGAAGGCGATCCGCAACAAAATTACCTGCCCAGGATGGAATGGGCCGGGCTGAATGAACTGGTGGTTCAGCAACTTGACCGCAAACAACAGGAAAGCAAATTAAAATATTGCAATGTTACCGATGGAAGCTCCCGTACTTTTTGGGCAGAGAACAGCGAAGCATGGATAGATCTGAATGCCGATGATCCTGCAGGGTGGAATTGGATCAATAACGGGCAGGAATTTATCTGGATAAGCGAAAAAGACGGATGGCGTCATATTTATAAAATAAGCCGTGATGGCAAGACAGAAACCCTGCTCACCAAAGGTAATTATGATATTAGTGATATTAAAGCTATCGATGAAGCCAACAACTATATTTATTTTACCGCATCGCCAACCAATGCCACTCAATTGTATTTATACCGGGTGAATATTCAAAAAGTGAATATCCTTCAAAAGGTAAAAAAAATAGTAAGCAAGCCAAAACCAGATCCTGAGTTAATGAGTTCGGCTAATTTGAAAGGTACCCATGATTATAATATTTCTCCCAATGGAAAATATGCCACTCATTCTTTTTCGAACCATAATACGCCACCTGTAAGAGAATGGATAACACTGCCCGATAATAAACCCATCAACCCTGCCAAAAGTATCGACTCCACAGTTAAAACCGATAACACTATCAATATTGAATATGTGCAGGTGGTTACCGATGACAATATCACACTGGATGCATGGATCAACAAACCGAAGAATTTTGATCCTGCCAAAAAATACCCGGTGGTATTTTATGTGTATGGCGAACCGGCTGCTTCAACCGTACTTGACCGCTATGGCAACCAGAATAATTTTTTATATAACGGCGATATAAGGGCTGATGGTTATGTGCAGGTAGCTATTGATAACCGGGGTACACCCATGCTTAAAGGCGCTGCCTGGCGTAAGTCCATTTACCGTAAAATTGGTGATGTGAATGTGAGGGATATGGCGATGGGGTTTAAAAAACTGATGGAGCAAAACAACTATTTCGACCGTGAACGTATTGCTGTGTGGGGCTGGAGCGGCGGCGGTTCAGCTACACTTCACCTGATGTTCCGGCACGGCGATATATTTAAAACGGGCATCTCTATTGCTGCTGTTGCAAACCAATTGAACTACGATAATATTTACCAGGAACGTTATATGGGACTGCCACAGGAAAACAGGGAAGATTTTATCAACGGTTCACCCATTACCTATGCAAAAAACTTAAAAGGCAATCTGCTGTACATACATGGCACGGGAGATGATAATGTTCATTTTTCCAACGCAGAGGTATTGGTGAATGAACTTATCAAGTATAATAAGCAATTTCAGTACATGCCTTATCCCAACCGCACACATAGTATTTCGGAAGGGCCCGGCACAGGTTTGCATTTATCAACACTGTATACAAATTATTTGAGGGAGCATTGTCCGCCCGGAGCAAGATGATCTTAATACTGGAAAAAATCCTGCAAATTTCATTGCAGGATTTTTTTGTAACCCCGCAGGGACCTAAACCCTGGACCTATTGATTAAGAGTCAATAGCTCTACCAACTGAGTTACAGAGTCATAATTAAAAAACGGGAAACAAATTTACCAAAATCATTTATAACTTTTCACATGCTCAGCCGTTGTTGGTAACCTGATCAACAACATGATCACAATTTTTCTCCGTGCTGGCTTATATCCAGCCCTTCCATCTCCTTTTCTTCATTAACCCTGAGTGGTGTGATGAGATCAGTTATCTTAAGTAATAAAAATGTTCCGCCAAAAACCAATGCCGAAACAGCGATCATCGTCACTAAATGTACGATGAATAAATGGGTCTCTCCAAATATCAACCCATTGCCGGTGGTGTTACCACTGTTGATGGCCTGGTTTGCAAAAACAGCGGTCAGTAAAAATCCAACCATTCCGCCCACACCATGACAGGGAAAAACATCAAGCGTATCATCAATAGAAGTTTTGGTACGCCACTCCACCATCATATTGCTGATGATGCTGCTTACGATACCTACGGTTAAGGAATGGGCAATGCTGATATAACCTGCTGCAGGAGTAATAGCTACCAGCCCTACCACTGCTCCAATGCAGGTTCCCATGGCAGAGGGCTTGCGTCCACGCAATGCATCAAAAATTATCCACGTAAATGCAGCCGCAGCAGATGCTGTGGTTGTGGTGGCAAGCGCTGTAACCGCCAATGCATTCGCCCCGAATGCAGAGCCTGCATTAAAACCAAACCACCCGAACCAAAGCAAACCTGTACCCAGCAATACATAAGTGATCCTTGCCGGTGTATGTGCTGTTTCATTTCTTCTTTTTAAATAAATGGCGCTTGCCAATGCTGCCCATCCTGCACTCATATGCACTACGGTGCCTCCGGCAAAATCCAAAACCCCGTATTTATACAGTATGCCGCTGGGATGCCAGGTTGCATGAGCCAGCGGGCAATAAATAAAAATGCAGAACAGGCAGATGAATAAAATGTAAGAAGTGAATTTTATCCTTTCGGCAAATGCTCCTGTAATTAATGCAGGCGTAATGATAGCAAATTTCAACTGGTAAAAAGCAAAGAGCAATAACGGAATAGTTGGCGCCAGTTTCCAGGGTTCATCATTGAGCACTCCCTTCATCATAAAATACGTGCCGGGATTTCCAATGATGCCATTCATGGAATCGCCGAAGGCAAGGCTGAAACCAACCACCACCCAGAGCACACAGATGACAGCCATGCAGATAAAACTCTGCAGCATGGTGCTGATGACATTTTTTTTATTGACCATACCGCCATAAAAAAAAGCAAGGCCTGGTGTCATAATTAATACGAGTGCTGTAGCGGTAAGCATCCAGGCCGTATCAGCTCCATTGATGTTTATTACAGTAGTTGTAGTTTTTGATACGGATGGAAATACCAGAGACACCACTACAACTGCTACAAGCAGGAAGAAAGGAACTAAGGCTTTTTTTCGGTTCATTAGTTATACAAATAAGAGTGATGAGTTACTTGTATAGCAGCGATCGTATGCGGTAAAAATAAACAACAAATAGTAAATAGAAGTGTTCGGTTATTAACAAATGTTGAATAGAGCTGTCATCCTGAGCGATAGCGAAGGATCCGGCCATTAGTGCACAAATGTTCAACAGCTATGCAAATGTTCAGCATTGGTAAAAGTATTTGGCAGATCCCTCCTGCGTCGGGATGACAGCAGCAGCCAAACATATTTTCAATTTTCAACGGAATATCCTCAACTTTGCTCATGCAAAACAATTATATGAGAAAACTAGTCCTTACACTCAGCCTGGTATTAAGTGCCGGGTTGCTTTTTGCCCAGCAGTCTTTCAGCATCAGGGTAATTGATGCCAGAACGGGCAATCCCATTTCAAATGCTTCGGTAAAGATCAAATCATCTGGCCGCGGAGGTGTTACTGCAGCGGACGGAACGATCCTGTTGCAGGCTTCTGCCAGCGAGATGATTGAAGTGACCAGCATTGGGTATAATTTTCAATTGATAAAATTAGGAAACCAGTCATCCGTAGTTGTCAGTCTGGAAACTGCGCTGGTTGATATCGGAGACGTGGTTGTTGTGGGTACCCGTGGTGCACCCCGGGCAAAAATTGAAACTGCCGTTCCGGTTGATGTCATCAGGGTTAACCAGGCAGGGTTGCCAACAGCAAAGATGGATTTTACTTCCATACTCAATGCAACGGCACCTTCTTTCAATTATAACAAACAAAGTGGTGCAGATGGTGCAGATCATATTGACCTGGGTACATTGCGTGGGCTTGGTCCTGATCAAACATTGGTTCTTATTAATGGTAAACGCCGCCACCAGACAGCCTTTGTTGCTTTATTTGGTTCAAGGGGCCGGGGTAATTCAGGCGCCGACCTGAATGCATTTCCTCAATCTGCTGTTGACCGTATTGAAATTTTAAGGGATGGCGCTTCTGCACAATATGGTTCCGATGCAATGGCTGGTGTAATGAATATCATCCTCAAAAAAGATGTGAACCACTGGACCATCAACACAGGATGGTCGGGGTATTATGATAGTAAATACAATGCGTATAAAACAAGAAATTCTAATCAATATTATTACAGCAAACCCATCGATGGAGGTACCCTTTATCTTTCAGCAAATAATGGTCTAAAGATCGGGAAGAAGGGAGGGTTCATTAATTTCTCATTCGATTTTTTAAACCAGGCAAAAACTTTCCGCCAGGTATCTGATACCAATGTATGGACGAATAAAGATGCTTTACCATTGAACAGCGGCCGCCGTGCATTTGGTGATGGTTCTGTAACCACAGCAGGCGGAATGTATAACCTCGAAATTCCCTGCAAGACAGGTAAAACAACTTTTTATTCTTTTGGCGGATATAATTACAAAGGCTCTGATGCATATGCTTACACCCGTAACTATAGCGCAAGGCCCGACCGTTTCCCGGTTAATCCCGACGGAAGCCTGCGTTTTGAAAAAGACATCATGCGCATTGCCGATGATGGAGAGATCTATTACAACCCACACATACAAACAAAGATCAGGGACATTTCTGCTGCTGTTGGCCTGAGAGGAAAAATAGGGGCCGGTTGGAACTGGGATATCAGCAATACGCTGGGAAGAAATGATTTTCATTATTACGGGCACAAAACTTTTAATGCTTCGCAGATTATGGTGCCGCTGGCATGGCAACCAACTCATTTTGATGATGGCGGATTTAATTTCCTGCAAAACACCTTTAATGTTGACGTAAGCAGATCATTTAAAACGGTTGCATCGGGCCTTAACCTGGGTATGGGCGCTGAATTCCGTTATGAGCACTATTCTATTTACGAAGGAGAAAGGGCCTCATGGGATACATTCCCCAATCCTTACCAGCAGGCGCCCGGCTCACAAGGCTTCCCCGGCTTCAGTCCAAAAGATGTGGTTAAAGACCAACGGAATAATATAAGCTTATATGCTGATGTGGAACTTAATGCTACCAATGCCTGGTTGCTTGATGGCGCAGTACGTTTTGAAAATTATTCTGATTTTGGATCGATAGCTACTTTCAAATTTGCCACCCGCTATAAGATCATGAACAATTTCAATCTGCGAGGGTCGGTGAGTACCGGTTTCCGGGCGCCATCATTGCAGCAGATGAATTTCAGTAATACTCTTACTTCATTCAGCGGAGGTTTATTGGTGCAGTCACGCATTGCACGTAACGGTGATGCGGTCACTAAGTCGGCGGGCATACCGGATCTCAAAGAAGAAAAATCATTCAATGCAAGCCTTGGCTTTGCATGGAAACCGGTTCCCGGATTAACCTTCACTATGGACGGGTATATGGTGAAAGTGAAAGACCGTATTGTACTGTCAGGTTTGTTTGATAAGGATGATGCTTCTTTGCCTGCTGCATTTACTTCGCAGCTTGCAGCTATCGGTGTGCAGACAGCACAGTTCTTCGACAATGCGGTTAACACAACCAATTATGGTATTGATGTGGTGATCGATTATTCAAAAAAGATCGGCAACAATAATTTTAAGGCATTGCTTGCCGGCAATTTCCAGCACATGAAAGTGGATGCCATTCATGTACCAAAAACTTTGGATGATAGTTATCGTCACCGCAAAACATTTTTCAGCGACAGGGAAGAAGCCTTTTTGTTAGCTTCTGCACCTAAAGCAAAAGCCAGCCTCAGCCTGGAATACAGCATGAAGAAATTTGGTTTTGGTACACATATCAATTACTACGGAAACATGAAGTCGCTTGGTTTTGGATGGACCGGCCTTGCAAGTGCAATTGGAACAGGAGGCCCTGGCGACCCGGATATTTCAGGAAGCTTTACCGGCATTGACCCCTACGTGGATATTGACGGATACAGCGACCAGGTGCATGTGGTGAAAGAAATATTCAATTACAAAGGAAAGGTTACTGTTGACCTGTTTGCCTCTTATAAAATCTGTAAACGTATCAGCTTTTTTGTTGGTGCCGATAACATATTCAATGTGCATCCCAATTTTGCAGCGGTGCCTAATGCCCGTTATGAATCATTCGATAATGAAGCTGGCGGCCCATGGGAATCTGTTCAAATGGGTGTGAACGGAAGGAAATTATTTGCGAAGCTGTCATTTAATTTTTAGGCGACGCATAAAATCAAATACTGTCAGCCTGAGCTTGTCGAAGGCGGGTTAATTATATAAGAAGGAGTTGACAGAAATAAACTGTCAACTCTTTTAAATTATATCAGATGAAAAAAAGATTGTTACAATTTTTTTGTACGCTGCTCATTTCTTTTGCAATATCTGCACAAAACAAGATCGTTGTCTTCCAGTCCGACTTTGGATTGAAGGATGGCGCTGTGTCTGCCATGAAAGGTGTGGCTATGGGAGTGGATACATCGCTTAAACTTTTTGACCTTACACATGAGATACCTGCCTACAATATCTGGGAAGCGGCTTACCGGCTGGAACAAACAGTTACTTACTGGCCGGCAGGAACCGTATTCGTTTCTGTTGTTGACCCGGGGGTGGGAACAAACAGGAAGTCGGTGGTATTAAAAACAAAGGCAGGGCATTTTATTGTTAGCCCGGATAACGGAACACTTACACTTATTGCTGCATCGGAAGGTATTGCAGCCATCAGGGAGATCGATGAAGCGGTGAACCGTCGTCAGCATTCAGAGAAGTCATATACTTTTCATGGGCGTGATGTGTATGCGTATACGGCGGCAAGACTGGCAGCAGGTGTAATCACATTTGAACAGGTTGGAAAACCATTGCCTGCCGAAGTGGTGAATATTCCCCATCAAAAAGCAATACTGGAAGGCAGTACCATAAAAGGTACCATTGCCATACTGGATGTGCAGTATGGAAATATCTGGACCAATATACCTGCTGATCTATTTGCCAAACTAAATGCAAAGCCGGGAGACAAACTGCATGTGGCGATCTATAAGAACAAAATAAAAAAATACGAAGGAACAATGCCATACGGTGAAACATTCGGTGCTGTTGCCAAAGGAAAACCATTACTTTACCTGAACAGTTTATTGCAGGTTTCATTTGCACTCAACCTGGGTAATTTTTCAGCAACCCATAAAGTGTATAGCGGTGCTGAGTGGAGAGTGGAGCTTAGTAAATGATCTTTTTAACCACAGATAACACAAATCTTTGTTACAGATTTTTACAGATTTTATCCGTCTTAATCTGTGAATGAATCCTTTGATCTGTGGTTAATTTTTCTCCCCGCCGTTGTTGGATAGTGAGCGGAGCCGAACTACTGACCAACAACAATTACTTTGGCTTTACCAGGTATGCCTTTTTGATAGAATCCAGTTGAGGAAAGTTTGCTAAGAATAATTTCCGGTTAATGAACATGGAGTCATATTTCTCCATCGGTTTATTTCCATAACCTGAGTAAAGAGCCTTCACCACATCAAAGCCATTGGTTACCACACCGAAAGGGGGAAAGCCTTTCACCTCGTTATAGTTGAGCGTATCCAGCCGGGTATTATCCTTTAGGTTGATGAACAGGTCGGTGCCACGGGTATCTTTTCCACCTCTTGCATAGCTCACACGGCCCTGTGTGTTACTGGTCATCACAGGCTCATCGGGTACTTTGTATTTTTCCAAATGCTTTACGATCGTACTGTCATCTATTCCCCACTGCACAACAAAGTTTGGAACCACCCTGTAAAAAAGTGACCGGTCATAGTACCGGTGTTTGATGAGCCGGTAAAACCTGTCTGCCGCCTTGGGCGACCATTCCCTCGTGACCTGTATATCAAAATTACCCTTCGATGTTTCAAATCTTACAGTGTATACATTAGGTGCTGCCAATATTGCTTCCTTA
>JBGANE010000062.1:0-15892 GCA_044222465.1 Ferruginibacter sp. | reverse complement strand
TACTTGCCGACCAGGCCATAGTTCTGCCAAACGTTATAACTTTATCATTTCTTATTACACAACCAAGATATCCAGTAGTTGTTCCCCCTTCCGTTGGGTTTCTATCCCATAATACGTTGCCATTTAGATCAAGTTTAGCCAATAATCCGTTATTAGCAGAACCTGGCGTTCCCCTTTCCCGGCAGCTGATATAAATTGAATTATCCTGATCTTGCATTATTTGATGAATCTCTAACCAGCACCATGACTGGGTTAACAGCCATTGGCGGGGATAAAAGGTTTTATTCCATATCAAATTTCCGTTACTTGCAATTCTGGCAACAGTAAGCCCGTCAAATGAATTACCCTGTGTAGTGAAATTACCAGCCACCAAAATACTGTTATCATTAAGTTCCCTTACTTTATACCAATAATGGGCTGAAATAGAAGTTGCCACCGGTTTATATTTCTTTATCCACTTCGGTTGAAAAGCTGAATCAACTTTCATTACGAAACTTCTAAAATCTGTTTGATTATTTCTAAAGTCTGAATAGGAGCCAACGACTATATAGTCACCATTTATAGCAGGTACTATATCATATACAATCAAGGTTAAGCTATCAATTCCTGAAGTATATGATAAACTTATACTTGTATCAGTACAAGAAACCGCACCTGCAAAAGCAGCGGTAAAACCTTTTGTTTTTAAACTTAGGTTTTGCGCAGGTTTGGGAAATCGGATACTATTTGGGTTTTTACCAGGCGAAAATGAAAGAGCAATATTAGCTTCCCTTATTTGAGCCACTATAATAGAATCGGGTGTTAAGTTAGATTGAGAGAAGGACTTAAAACATACAAAAGCTAGCAAAACGGGAAATAAAAACCTGATGTTTTGTTGCTTTTTCATGAAACAGGTAACTGAGCTTAGTTAGGATTAAGGTTACAGATATTAAATATACTATTTATGGTATAAATGCCCATATCAATTTTCGGCTACCGTTTAATGTAGAAATTTTCTAACTTATACTTCTACAATATCTTCAAACTTGTATCAATTATCCCCACACATTCCATCACCTGTTCTTTATTAATTACCAGCGGTGGGGCAAAGCGTATCTTATCTCCATGTGTTGGTTTTGCCAGTAAACCGTTTTCCTTTAGTGCCAGGCATAATTCCCAAGCTGCATCAGGGTTATTGTGTTTAATCACTATAGCATTTAATAAACCCCTGCCTCTTACAATTGAAATAAAAGGGGACTGCAGTTTTTCCAATTCAGTTCTTAATAATTCGCCTATGACCCTGGCATTTGCAGCCATATTCTCATCTTTCAAAACTTGCAATGCCGTAATGGCAACGGCACAGGCCAAAGGGTTACCACCATATGTACTGCCATGTTCACCGGGTTTTATCGTCATCATGATCTCGTCATCACT
This sequence comes from Ferruginibacter sp., assembly GCA_044222465.1. Classification (GTDB taxonomy): domain Bacteria; phylum Bacteroidota; class Bacteroidia; order Chitinophagales; family Chitinophagaceae; genus Ferruginibacter. The sequence goes on along the minus strand of JBGANE010000062.1, from coordinate 14,479 downwards.
TAATACAGCACTCACCGGTAACACACCACCGCTCAATGCTTTTCCCAGTATCAAAATATCGGGTCGCACATTTTCATGATCGCAAGCCAGCATCATTCCTGTTCTTGCCAACCCGGTTTGTATTTCATCTGCCATCATCAATACATTATATTCAGTACATAAAGTCCTTATGCCTTTATAGTAACCTTCATCAGGCACAACCACACCTGCTTCGCCCTGGATAGGTTCAAATAAAAAGCCGCACACCGTTTTATCCTGCAGGGCTCTTTCCAAAGCGTGCAGGTCATTAAAAGCTATTGTTTCGTAACCCGGAATAAAAGGACCAAAATCGGTAGTAGCTACTGGGTCATTGCTGAAAGAAATAACACCGGTTGTTCTTCCATGAAAATTATTGCTGCATACAATGATCTTCGCCTTGTTTTGTTCAATACCCTTTACTTTATAGCCCCAGTGGCGTGCTAATTTGATAGCAGTTTCCACTGCTTCTACCCCGGTATTCATGGGTAACACTTTATCGTAACCAAAATAACCGGTAATATATTTTTCATACTCACCCAGTAAGTTACTATGAAAGGCCCTGGAGGTAAGGGTGAGCTTTTGTGCCTGTTCTATAAGCGTTGCAATAATTTTTGGATGGCAATGACCCTGGTTAACGGCGGAATAGCCACTTAAAAAATCGTAGTATCGCTTATTGTCAACATCATATAAAAAAACACCCTCACCACGGTTTAGTACAACAGGAATTGGATGGTAATTATGTGCACCATGTTTTTCTTCCAGGTATAAATAGTGCTGTGTATTGTCTGTAACAGTTATAATAGAGTTCATAAAATAGAATTGAAAAGAGGAAAACAAAATCAATGAAAATCAGCCCGTAAGCGGGCATACCTATTACTTATCCTCGATGATTGAGAAGGTCGAGGTTGCTGTGCAGAAAAGATGATATGTTATACAGCGTATTAATTGTCTTAAATTTGATGCAAGATAAAACTAATTTATGATTTTTACAAAGTAGCTGTTATTTGAGAAAAAGGGGACGCTGATTGCAGAATTGAAAATACCAAACACTGTACTTCCGCTTCCACTCATAGCGGCATATATAGCTCCTTGCTGATATAATGCTTCTTTGATCTCTCTTACCTCAGGATGTGCAGTAAAAACAACTTCTTCAAAATCATTTTTCAATTCAGCCCTCCAGTTTGTAACAGGTTGTTGAATTATTTCCCTGATGGATTTCTTTGGTGGAGCAGGCCTGATCTGTGAGAATGCCCAACCTGTATTTATATGAATTCGGGGGTTGACCAACACGATGCTATAAGGCGACAGGTCTAATGCCAGTTCTTCCAGTATTTCACCCCGGCCGGTTGCAAAGCAAGGTGTGTTATAAATGAAAAAGGGGCAGTCGCTTCCAACCTGAAGTGCATAGTTTATTAGCTGATCAGTAGAGAGATTGAGCTTAAACTTATCGTTCAGTAGTTTCAGCATAAATGCAGCATCGGAAGAGCCACCGCCAAGGCCTGCTCCCATAGGAATTGCTTTGTGCAGATGTATTTTCACAACCGGCAGCTGCGGAAAATCTTTTTTTAATAAAGCCCAGGCTTTAATACAAAGATTGTCTTCTGCATTGCCATCTACTCGTAATCCTGTTGCGGTAAACTCAACAGATGAGCCATTTTGTGAACCTGAAACCACTTCGAGGACATCAGTAAACTTTAGGGGATAAAACACGGTCTCAATATCATGAAATCCGTCTTTTCTTTTGCTGAGGATATGTAATCCGAGATTGATCTTACAATTTGGGAAAACGATCATGTTAACTGATAATGGAATAATTGATAATGAATGATTTTTTGGGTTAAAGTTTAAACTGATAATTTAAGTGATTGATAATACAAAAGGCGGTGTTTAAAACATTATCAATTATTCATTATAACATTATCCATTACTTTTTCTTCCTGCTTTTGATCTCATCACGTATGGCAATGGCTCTTATATAATCTTCATGATCCAGTACTTCGGTAAGCAGGCCTTCCAGTTCTTCTAATGATAAAGACTTCAGGTCATCACTACCGCCCACTTCAGATGTAACTGGTGAACTTGTTTTTTTCTTTTCATCATCTTCCATCAATATACCAGCCTGGTCCAGGATGGTATCATAAGTAAATATGGGGCAGCCAAACCTTACGGCCAATGCAAGTGCATCAGAGGTACGTGAATCAATTTCAACGGTATCGTTGGCCGAACTGCAAACCAGTTTGCTGTAAAAGATACCTTCCTGCAGATCGTTGATCACTACTTCATGTAACTCTACATTAAAAGCCATCATAAAGTTCTTCATCAGGTCGTGAGTGAGGGGCCTGCTTGGGCTCATGCGTTCTAATGCAACAGCAATGGCCTGGGCCTCAAATCCGCCTATTACGATAGGCAGGCGGCGTAAACCGTTTACTTCTCCCAACACTACAGCATAGGAATGTGTTTGCGTAATACTGTGCGACAAAGCCACTATTTCCAATTCTATTTTTTTCATATCTCAGGCCCCGGGCGGGGGTAATTATATATCCGCAAATATAAAAACAAAAGGGGTCTAAAAACTAAAACAATAGCTACTCTTTTCTTTTCAGTCCATTGGGTTTAGTTGTGGTTTTGGTTTTGTTCGATTTTACAGGCTTTTTAGGTACTATTTTCACCGGAGGAGGAGCAACGGCAACAGTGTCTACCACTACTTCATCTGGTTTTACTTCTAACGAATCTTCAACGGGGGCATAAACTATGCTTTTTTTGTCAACATAATCTGCCGGTATGCTGAACTCAGCCTCATCAATTACCATTGGCTTTATTTCAATGGCTTCAACTGTAATAAGGCTGGATTTTTTAGTAAGGCTATCTTCTATCTGGTCAAAGCGATCGCTGAAATTTATTTCGGCACCTAAAACTATTTTGTTCTTCTGTATGGCTATTAGTTCCTGGTTGCCTGTGAAAGCAACCGGTACATTATAATAAAGACTATCTGCCAGGTAAAAAACAACATCCGATTTTCCCATTAATCCGCCAAGCATATTTCCCAATCCATTGTTTTCCGGGATGAGTGGGGTAGATAGATATCCTGCAAATGATCTTTTGGAAAATTGTTTTGTGGAAGGAGTATTAGCCAGGAGCATTTTCTTAGTAAAAGTTTTTGCCTCCCGGTTCACGGTAAATGTGGCTGCGGAGTCAAGTAATACAAACAGCTCCTCCTTTTCGTATTCTTCTTTTTCCCTGAAGCGAAGCTTGAGCTTATTGGCACCAAAAAGTATCTTTAATTCGGCATCCTCCTTTTCCCCGGTGCTTGCATGCAGGCGGTAGGTAATTTCTCCCTGGAAGTTTTTTTGTGCATTTGCCACAACAACAATAAAAAGGGAAAGTAAAATAATTAAGGATTGCTTCATGAGTTTGATTTAAGCAGCAAATGTAAAAAATAAAGCCTTCCAAATTAGTGGGAAGGCTTTTAATATAAAGTTGCTGTGATTATACTCCTTTTAGTTTTTTTACGGCGTCAATGATCTTAGGCATCACTTCAAAGGCATCGCCAACAATACCATAGTCTGCTGCTTTAAAGAAAGGTGCTTCGGGATCTTTATTAATAACAACGATCACTTTACTCCTGTTTACCCCTGCAAGGTGTTGTATAGCCCCTGATATGCCAATGGCAAAATATAAATTAGGTGCAATGGCCAGGCCGGTTTGTCCAACATGCTCATGATGCGGCCGCCAGTGAATATCAGCAACAGGGCGGCTGCAGGCAGTAGCTGCACCCAGTAATTTAGCCAGGTCGGTAACCAGGGCCCAGTTCTCAGGGCCTTTTAATCCACGGCCACCGCTAACAACAATTTCGGCTTCGCTCAAAGGCACTTCACCAACTACTTTATTGGTGGCGGTAACCTGAACTTTTGCAGCATCAACAGTTGCTGTAAAGGCTGATACTTCTGCGACAGCGTCTGTAGTAGTTATGCTGTATGAATTTGGGTTCAGCGATATGATCTTAACATCTGTAGTGATAGAAACATGCGCAAATGCCTTACCACTGAATACATTTTTCTTTACAGTAAATCCATTACTAAGGTCAGGCAATGCAACAGCGCCTGAAACCAGCCCCGCTTTCAACCGCACACTCAATCGTGGAGCGATTGCCTTTCCATTGAAATTGTTAGAGAAAATGATCACTTTGGCATTCAATGCTTTTGCTGCTTCCGCAAGAACCTTGGTAAATACCTGTGCATCTACATGGTTTAATGTATCGTTATTTACGGTATGTACTTTTTTGATACCATATTTTCCAAGAGCAGCTATGTCGTCATTTACGGTGCCCAATACAATAGCTTCAGCTGTTGTGCCCAGCAACTCAGCTACTTTAGTTCCATAACATGCTGCTTCAAGAGATGATTTTTTAATGTGTCCCTCTGCCTGGTCAAGAAATATTAATACCATAATAATGGATAATTTAATAGTGGATAATTGATAGTTTATTTAATTTTTAGCTTACTGGTCTTAACACTGGCAGTAAGCAGTTTTAATAATTCCTCACAATCTTTATTTAAAGAATCATACATCTTTCTTGTAATGAAATCCGTTGCAAAAAGCAGATCCAGCCAGTATTTAGATTCATTTGCTTCTTTTAACCCAATACTCAATTTATGAATAAAATCTTTAAAACTCTCTGCATGTTCAGCTTCTCTAACTATTGCTCCTATTGATGTTCCACTCCTAATCAACTGTTGCGATAAAATGTATTCCCCATGCTGCTTCTTTAAATACTTATATAGATTTACAATCCTTACAGCGAAATTGAAACTTTTACCTTTTAAAATATTTTCTTTCATAATTGATAGTTTTTGAGTTATGGGTATTGTTTTAGAATTAGAACATTGTCCATTAATCAATTATCAACTATCAATTAAAATGCTTTCGCTTCTTCATGTAATAATCTTACCAGTTCTTCCGGTGTATCGGGAGAAACCAGTTTTACACTTGCTTTTGCAGGCGGAAGATCAAATGATGCAACTGCAGTGAGTGAATCCACTGCAACAGGCTCAACTGCTTTTAGTGGTTTACTCCTGGCGCCCATAATTCCTTTCATATTCGGAATGCGTTGTTCGGCCATTCCTTTCTGGCAACTAACCACTAATGGCAGCGCTACTTTATCAGTTTCTTCGCCACCTTCAATTTCACGAACGATAACTGCACTACTTCCTTCCAGGTCAAATTTTGTTGCTAATGAAACATAAGGCAGGTCAAGCAGCTCAGCAACCATACCGCCAATGGACGAACCATTATAATCAATGGTTTCCTTACCGGTAAAAACGAGATCATAATTACCTTGTTTTGCTACTTCAGCAATTTGAGAGGCGATATAATAACTGTCGTGGCTGTCGGCATTGATACGGATGGCTTCATCACCCCCTAAGGCCAGTGCTTTCCGGATTATAGGATCGCAATCGGCGCCACCCACCGTAACTAAGTGAATGATGGTTGAAGCATCGGCTTCCTTCAATTCGATGGCCCTCACCAGGGCATACCATTCGTCGTAAGGATTGATGATCCATTGTACGCCATCAGCAGCGAATTTCGTATTGTTATCGGCGAAGGCTATTTTTGCCGTAGTATCGGGTGTTTTACTGATACAAACTAAGATCTTCATGTACAAAATTTAAGGTATCCTGAAATAAGTTGTTTATGCAACTAATGCAAAGATAAGTGATGCGAAGGTAAATCGTTTTAAAAACACAAAAAATATTATTGTGTGAACAGGATAGAAAAACTGCTGGAATTTTTAAAGGACTCACCCGGAGATAGTTTCCTGCAACATGCAGTGGCGCTGGAATATATAAAGGCCGGAAATGATACGGATGCCCGCAGGTTATTTGATGAGATCCTGATGAAAGAACCGGGGTATGTGGGTTCTTATTATCATTTAGCCAAATTGCTGGAAAGGATCAATGAAACAGAAGAAGCTATTATTATATATAACAAGGGAATGGAGGAAGCAAAAGAAAGCGGGGAATAACCATGCATACAACGAATTGAAAATGGCGCTGGAAGAAATTGAGGATTGATTTACCAATTATGAATTATTATTTACATTAAGATGGATCTGGTAAGGCGATTTAAAGAATATGTAAAAGAAGAAAACCTTTTTCAGCAAAAGGATAAGTTGCTTCTTGCTGTAAGCGGGGGAGTGGATTCTGTTGTATTATGTGAATTATGTAAACAGGCAGGTTATGATTTTGTAATTGCGCATTGTAATTTTCAATTGAGAGGAGCCGAGAGTAACCGGGATGAAAAATTCGTAAAGGAGGTTGCTAAAAAATATAATGCCAAATTAGTAGTAAAAAGATTTGACACCGAAAAGTATGCAACAGATAATAAACTAAGCATACAGGTTGCTGCAAGGGAACTTAGATACGAGTGGTTTCAAGAGATTATTCAGGATTCAGCATTCAACATTCAGTATATTCTCACAGCTCATCACGCCAATGATAACATTGAAACGATGCTGATGAACTTCTTTAAAGGAACAGGTATCAACGGGCTGAAGGCCATCTTACCTAAGCAGGCAAAGATCGCCAGGCCGCTGCTGTTTGCGGGCAAAGAAGAGATCATAAGTTTTGCAAAAGAACATAAACTGGAATTTGTAGAAGATTCTTCAAATGCCTCAGACAAATACACCCGAAATTATTTTCGCAATAAACTCATCCCCGGCATTAAGGAAGTTTTTCCCCAGGTAGAAGAGAACCTGCTCAATAACCTGCAGCGCTTTCGTGAAGCAGAGCAATTATACCAGCAGGCCATTGATCAGCATAAAAAGAAATTGTTGGAACAAAGGGGAAATGAGATTCATATTCCTGTTTTAAAATTGCTGAAAGCTCAGCCACTACATAGTATTGTGTACGAGATCATCAAAGATTTTGGTTTTACGGCACATCAGGCGGACGATTGCATTGCCCTGCTGAAAAGTGAAACAGGTAAATATATCCAGTCACCCAGCTACCGTATCATCCGCAACAGGGCCTGGATCATTATTTCACCGAATGAAACAACCGAAGCAAATAATGTTTTAATCGAAAGGGAAGGAGATATTGATTTTATAGAAGGCAAACTCGAAATAAAAAAAATCCAAACCTCAAACCTCAAACCTCAAACCTCACATCAAACAGCGCAGCTGGATGCTGAAAAAATCAACTTTCCTATTTTTCTCCGCAAATGGAAACAAGGCGATTACTTTTATCCGCTGGGCATGAACAAAAAGAAAAAACTCAGCCGTTTTTTTATTGATCAGAAGCTATCACTTACCCAAAAAGAAAAAGCATGGGTGATTGAAATGAATAAAAAGATCGTCTGGGTAGTTGGAATGCGGATAGATGACCGGTTTAAAATAACAGATGCTACAAAAGAAATTCTGCAAATCACTTTAGTCAACACCAAATAAACTGGGATGTTTAAGCTGATCTATGATGCCGGTGAATAAGGCTGGTTGTAGTGCAGCTATCAGGGCAAGTGTAAATGCAAGTCCGAATAAGGACCCCCATAAGTGGGCGTCATGATTAATATTGTCGCCGCTTCTTTTACCCATATACACACAGTAAATTATATAGAGCACAGCATACACGGTAGCAGATATTTTTATGGCTCCATAAATATAAATACTGCTCCAGGGGCTAAAAACTATGGTAGCAAAAACCACTGCAGCTACGGCTCCGGAGGCTCCCAGGGAACGGTAATTATAATCATCCTTGTGTTTGATGTAGCTGGGTATGTCAGAAACAATCAATCCCAGAAAGTAAAGGGCCAGGTAAGAAATGTTGCCACCCAGGCCAAATATGTTGAAATATATTTCCAATATCCTTCCAAAGAAAAACAAGGTAAACATGTTAAAGAACAAGTGTATCATATCGGCATGAAGAAAGCCTGAAGTGATAAAACGGATATACTGGTTTTCCCGGCCCACCCTGTAGGGCCACATTATTGTCTTATCAACGAAAGATGCATTTGAAAAACCGATGAGGGAAAAAATCACGTTAGCAACTATCAGTCCAATGGTTATCGGGTAATCCTGGAAATTCATGAGTATGTTTTAGGGGTCAAATCTAAATCATTCTTTCAACTATGGTGATACTTTTCGTTACGGTTGATAGAACATGCCCGGTACACCTGTTCGGCAAGTATCAGCCTGACCAGTTGATGCGGAAAAACAAGTTTCGACAAACTCCATTGGTAATTCGCCCTTTTCTTCACCATATCACTTACGCCATAAGCACCACCAATTAAGAATACGATGGTTTTGATGCTTTCATTTGCCCTCTGCTGTATAAAATTTGCCAGTTCTTCGCTGCCCAGTTGTTTCCCTTTTTCATCCAGCAGAATGAGATAATCATCTTTCTGTAAAAAATCAATGATCACTTCTCCTTCTTTTTTCTTCAGGTCCATTTCACTGAGTGTAGCTGCATGTTTTGGGGTGGGGATAATATTCCACTCAACACTATAATAATTGGAAATACGTTTGGTGAACAATTCAATGCCTTCCTTCACATAAGGCTCATGATTCTTCCCGACGGACCAAAATTGAAATTTCATAGTTTGTTGCCTGGTTGATTAAAACAGGAGTAAAAATGCAGTTCCTTCCCCTGCCACACTTTGCACTTTAATATTTCCTTTATGCAGCATCATGATCTGTTTGCAAAGGCTTAAGCCAATACCGCTTCCTGTTTTACGGGTGCTGAAAAAAGGAATAAATATTTTTTCCATCAGGTCGGCTGAAATGCCAATCCCATTATCAGCCACTTTAATGACCACTTTATTACTGGTTGTGATATAAGCCGAAAGCAATATTCTTGGATTGGTAACTTCTTTTACTGCATCGGCAGCATTTAAAATGAGATTGATCAGTACCTGTTCAATAAGATCTGTATCAGCCTCCAGGGTAAGGTCAGGGTCTTTCAGAATAACTTCAAGTTCAATATTCTTTTGCTCAAAAGTAGGCTGCATCAGGCGATGCAGGTTCTCAAACATATCCCTTACATAGATCTTCTTTAGATTGGGGTTGGTGATCTTGTTCAGGTTCCGGTATGTCTCAGCAAATTTTAAAAGTCCTTCACTTCTTCTCTTAATGGTGTCAATGCCTAATTCAAGATCATCAAGTGAACCGGAGTTATTATTAAGGTCTTTTAAAGATACCTGCAGCCGGTTCTTTAAGGTTTCTGCCAGTGAAGATATGGGTGCAACAGAATTCATGATCTCATGTGTCATTACACTCAATAGTTTTTGCCATGCTTTCGACTCTGTTTCATCTAATGCCTCATTGATATTCTGGAAGGCAATGAGCTTATACACTTTTGATTCAGTTTGAAATGCTGTGGCGGAAAGGAGAACCTTTAGCATATTTTTGTCTGCTGTAATGGTCAATACTTTGCTTTCTCCCGGTTTAAGGGCCGTGATCTCTTTGTACAAAGCCTCATCTCTTTTTTCCAGCGAATGAATGGTTTTCAGGTAAGGGATATTCAGTAATAGTTTAAGTGATTCATTCATCCACATTACATCACCATCTTTATTATCGTAAGAGAGTATGCCCGTATCAACCAGTTCCAGTATTTTTTGCAGGTATTGATATTGTGTTTCCCTTTCTTTACTGATGATCTTAAATGTACTGTTGATCTCGTTAAACCCTTTTCGCATGGGTTGTACAGCAACCGGGGCATTCTTTTCATCAAAGTGGCGGGAAAAATCACGATAGTGAACTGATTCAACAAATTGCTCCAGTTCTTCTTTGCTTTTATTGGTGAACCGGTAAAGGTCAATAACCTGTAGTACGATAATAGCCAGTACAACAGCCATTACAAGAAATAACCCTTTCGACAATAGAAAGGCTGCACCGCTCATTGTAGCAAACAATAGTGCAATTCGTATTAGCAGGCTCCAATCGTATTTCTTAAAGGTCATAGCCTCATCCCCGGCCCTTCTCCAAAAGAGAAGGGGGCCAGGCTTTTTGTATATTAATTTTACTTTTAAATGTACTCGTCAAAATGCTATCATATTTCGTACTTACTTAATCTCCTGTACAATGCTGTCCTGGTAATACCCAGTTCCTTTGCTGCTTTTGAAATGTTTCCATTGTGTTTTTCAATTACCCGCAGAATGGTATTTTTTTCAACTACACCCAGGTTCATATCCCTTGCTTCTGCTTTTTCCTGTACGGCAGATTCGATAGGAGAAAAAATAAGATCGGTTGCAGAAAGGACTTCTCCTTCAGACATAATGACCGCCCTTTCCATAGTGTATTGTAATTCTCTTACATTGCCGGGGAAATTATAATGTTTCAGTTTTTCTATGGCTTTGGAATCAAAATCCGGAACAGGTTTTAAATACTTGGCAGCATACATGGTTGCAAAATGTTTGGCAAGCAGTATGATATCGCTTTCACGTTTGCGAAGCGGAGGCACAACTATTTCAACTGTGTTTATCCTGTATATCAGATCTTTCCTGAAACGACTTTCATTGGCCAGTTCTGCAAGCGGCAGGTTGGTGGCGCAGATGAGGCGGATATTGATATTCACAGGGTCGTTGCTACCCACACGGGAAACCTGCCTGTTTTGTAAAACACTCAGCAGCTTAGCCTGCTGCTGCATGGATATATTGCCTATTTCGTCCAAAAATAATGTTCCTCCGTTAGCTACTTCAAACCTTCCTGCTCTTTCTTCCCCTGCGCCGGTAAAAGAACCTTTTTTATGGCCAAACAATTCGCTTTCAAAAAGTGTTTCGGTCAAAGCGCCTACATCAACTTTTACAAATGGCTTATCTGCACGGAGAGAATGTTCGTGAATAGCTTTTGCAATGAGGTCTTTACCGGTCCCGTTTTCTCCAAGTATAAAAATATTTGCATCAGTAGGTGCAACCTTTTCAATTTTTAAAAAAATATCTTTCATCGCATCCGATTCACCTATCATCTCTTTGCCAATAGATGAAGCAGGGATCACCGGGATATCGGCAGTAGATTTTCCTTTGGATTTTAATATCCCTTTTATGGCTTCCAAAAGTTTTTCATTATGCCAGGGCTTTACAATAAAATCAGCAGCTCCTTCTTTTAATGATCGTACAGCCAGGTCAATATCGCCATAAGCAGTGATCATGATCACAGACATGTTCTCATCGATCTCTCTTATTTTCTTTAACCAGTAAATGCCTTCGTTGCCGGTGTTGATGCTGCTTTTGAAGTTCATATCAAGTAATACAATATCAAACCTTGTTGAAGCCAATAAAGAATGAATGACTTCAGGATTCTTTTCTGTTACCACTTCTTTTACTTCGGTCTTTAATAAAAGTTTAACAGCGGTGAGTACATCTGTATCATCATCAATAACCAGTATGTTGGCATTTTTTAAGAGCATCATCTTGTTTCTAATCTCCCAAAAGTATAGCTTATTTAAAAACATTTGTTTATTAAATACTTAAAAAAAATTATTGCCTTGGCTATTGTATCAAAAGCGGATAGCTGTTGTATCAAAACCGAACAGTTTTACCAGCGTCCATTTTTCAGCATATTGAAAAACAATCTTTTATATTTTGGCATGGCATTGTATAAAGACACAGTGGATTTTTTTTAAAAATATTTAAATAACAAAGCCATGAAAATTCAATCAAACAAATTATTGTCACCTCTCAGTGAGGATGGGATAGTAAAACTTACAACAGAAGTAAGGGAGATACTGGTAACAGGGTATAACAAAACTCAAAACAGAATTTTGAGTGCTGCCGACCTGTGGAATATCCATCGCCAACGTAAAGCAAGGGTGTCAAGAAGGTATCTTTAAAGTATATGGCAGGGTGAAATGGGACTGTATCAAAACCGTACACCTGCTGTATCAAAACCGTACAGTTGTACCAGTTGACCAGAGTTAAGTTTTTGATAATCAGTTATATACCTTCTGGCACAACTTTGTATGTTCAAATGCTCAAAGTGAGTACATATTTATAACACTTGCGCCGCTTAAAATAAAATACTAAAGGAAGTTTATGGACAGAGTAATAGAAAAAAAGGGATGGGGAAAAAAGAGGATCATGCTGGTTGTAGGAATTATAGCCCTGGCAGGTTTGGTTTTTGCCAGCTGGTATTTTACTTCCGGTAAATCAAAATTGAATGTAAATACAGACCGTATTACCATCAGCGAAATTAAGATGGGGCCTTTCCAGGAATTTATACCCGTTAACGGTGTGGTGTTGCCAATGACCACAATCTATCTTGATGCTTTGGAAGGTGGACGTGTGGAAGAAAAATTTGTGGAAGATGGTGCCATCATGAAAAAAGACCAACCCATTCTCCGCCTCAGCAATACCGACCTTGAACTGAGTTTGGTAAACCAGGAAACCTCTGTTTTTAATTTGCTTACACAAATGCAGATATCCAGGAATGCTGCACAGCAAAACACCATTGGTAAACTAAACCAACTTACTGATGTAGATAATCAATTGAAAGAAGCTGAACGTATTTATAAACTTAACAAAAAACTGTATGAACAGAAAGTGATCGGTTCACAGGAGTTCAAACAATCGGAGAACAATTATAATTACCAGCTGGCAAAAAAGAAACTGGCAGATGAGATACTGAAAAAGGATTCTGCTTCAGTGAAAGTAGAAGATGACCAGGCAAAACAATCTTTTGCCCGTACACAGAATGCATTACAGGTAATGCGTAAGAAAGTAGGTGACCTGATTGTGAGAGCGCCAGTGGATGGTCAGCTGACCTCATTGGATGCAGAGATCGGCCAATCAAAAAATAAAGGAGACCGCCTGGGGCAAATTGATGTGGTGAGCGGTTTTAAAGTAAGAGTTGATGTTGATGAACATTATATTTCAAGAATATTCAATGGCCTGATTGGAGAATGCACCATTGCAGGGAAGAATTATAAGCTTGATATTAAAAAAGTATTTACACAGGTTACCAATGGGCGTTTCCAGGTTGATATGGGCTTTAAGGATTCAGTCCCGGCAGGCATACGCCGTGGGCAAACCCTGCAAATAAGGCTGGCCTTAAGTGACGAGATGCAGGCTTTATTATTACCTAAGGGGGGCTTCTACCAACAAACAGGTGGTAACTGGATTTTTAAAGTAAGTGAGAGCGGAAATGTGGCTTATAAAGTTGACATACAGCTTGGCCTGCAGAGCCCCGATTATTACCAGGTATTGCAGGGATTGAAACCGGGCGACAAAGTAGTTACTTCCAGTTACGAGAATTATGGCAACATGCAGGAACTGGTTTTAAAGAAAGAATAATTATTCATCCATAAAATAACGATTATGAAAAAACAATTTTTTTTATTGGCTGTAGTGATCCTTGCCTGCGTTTGTTTTTCATTCTTAAAAGATAATGGCCCTAAAGCCTGTTGTAAAAAAGCGGCTGCCTGTTCAGGGGCAACAAAGCCAATTCAGCAAAAGATACAAATTGAATATGGGGATAATGAAGATGCGTCTTTGAATATTTTTAATAACCCCTTCAAACAATTATAATTAAAACTCCACTAAAATAAATATAGCTATGATAAAGATTGCAGATTTAGAAAAGATCTATCGCACTGAAGAAGTAGAAACAGTTGCATTGAATAAACTTTCCATCGAAGTAAAAGAAGGGGAATTTGTTGCGATTATGGGCCCATCGGGTTGCGGAAAATCCACGTTACTCAACATTCTTGGTTTACTTGATGACCCTGATGCAGGCAGTTTCATTTTTAACGGTACGGAAGTAGCCCACTTCAATGAGAGAAAAAGGGCTGATTTACGGAAGCGTAACATTGGTTTTGTTTTTCAAAGTTTTAACCTGATAGATGAACTGACCGTTTTTGAAAACGTGGAGCTGCCATTGATCTATACCGGGGTAAAGGCAGGTGACAGAAAGAAAAGGGTGGAAGAAGTGCTGGATAAGATGCAGATCATGCACCGCCGCAACCACTACCCACAACAACTTTCGGGTGGCCAGCAACAAAGGGTTGCAGTAGCAAGGGCCGTTGTCAATAACCCTAAGCTGATACTGGCAGATGAGCCCACCGGTAACCTGGATTCATCAAATGGTAATGAAGTGATGCAGATGCTGACCGATTTGAATGAAAAAGGAACCACGGTAATAATGGTTACCCACTCTGAACATGATGCAAGGTATAGCCACCGTATCATCCGCATGCTGGATGGACAGGCTGTGATCGAGAATATCATGTCGTAGAGATAGCAAATATTGAAACCGGAGTTTAATCACCACTTAAAGTATAGCCATGATTAAAAATTATTTTAAAGTAGCATTCCGGAACCTGTGGAAAAACAAAGGATACAGCGCCATAAATATTTTTGGCCTTGCCGCTGGCCTTGCTACATGCCTTCTTATTACACTTTATGTAACGGATGAACTGAGTTACGACCGGCATTTTAAAAATGCAGACCGCATCTATCGAATCAATTCCGACATACG
>JBGANE010000006.1:0-100976 GCA_044222465.1 Ferruginibacter sp. | reverse complement strand
ATGAAAGGAGAAAGCATCGGCAGTTTATCGACAAGTTACAGCAAGGGCAGGGGAAATTTTGGAGCTGGAGGAGGAGGAGGAAACAGTCACAATGCAGGTGGTGGCGGGGGTGGTAATGGAGGGGCAGGCGGACTGGGTGGACATCAGACCGATTCATGTGGAGCTTCTCCTTTTGATAACGGGGGTTTAGGCGGAAAAAATATTTTGTATTCCGGCATGGCCGATAATATATTTTTAGGCAGTGGCGGAGGGGCAGGCCATATTGCTGAATCGGGGGTTGTTGTTTCTTATGGAGGATCCGGCGGAGGGATCGTGATCATTGTTACCGATAGCCTTTGGCTAAGGGGCGGCAGTAATATAGTATCCAATGGTTACGACGGTACATATTGTTTCACTCCACTCTGCACCGATGGCATGACAGGCGGTGGTTCAGGAGGAACCATATTGTTGCAAATAAACCAGGTGATTGACAGTGTTACCGTTTTCACAAAGGGGGGAAAAGGAGAGAAAGTTATCGGACCCATACTTCCGGGTGGCCGGCCTGGTCCCGGTGGAGGTGGTGGCGGAGGTGTTTTTTATTATAATGGTAGTTCCTTCCCTTCCAATATGAAGTATGTAGCCGATGGTGGGGATAATGGTGTCATCGTTCAGGATTCAAATAATCCCTGGGGTGCAACAAAGGGAAGTAATGGTTTGAATTTTTTCAACCTTGTTTTACCGGTCGATACACAAACCTTTTTGCCGAATATTGATTCGGTCAGGATAAAGGACAGCTTACAATATTGCAACAATATCCGGTTCACAGGATTCGGTTATACTAATACCTACCCTATAAATACTTGGAGATGGGATTTCGGAGATGGGAATTCAGCCAATACGCAGATCGCTACACACAATTTTCCTATAGCAGGAAATTATACAGTAAAACTGGTAGCTACGGATATTAATGGATGCAGTGACAGTATTACCCATATTGTGAATTCGAGTGGACCAATGCTGGCAGATGCTGGAAATGACCAGGCGGTATGTGCACCGGGCTCTGCAACAGTTACATTGAATGGATCTGGAACAGGCACGGGCTTTTCCTGGACACCATCTGCATATCTCAATAACAGTACTCTGCAACAACCTGTGGCAACAATTCCGGTAACTACCGTGTTTTACCTCGTTGTTACTAATAATACAGGCTGCTCGGCAGTAGATTCAGTGAAGATCACCGTAAACACGTTACCCATCATCAAGGCCAGTAAATCCAATGATGTGAACTGTTCACAGCTTTCCGCACAATTGCAGGCAACAGGCGGGTTAACTTATAACTGGACCCCGGCTTTGTCATTGAGCAATGCGTTTATCGCTAACCCCATTGCCACACCAAAATATACCACAGTCTATACAGTTAGCGGTACAAATAGCGATGGGTGCACAGGATCAGATACGGTTCGGGTAATCGCTGTACGAACAGGAGGACTTTTATTGCCCAACTCTTTTACGCCTGATGGAAATGGACTGAACGATTGCTTTGGTATCAAATACCCCGCCGGGGTCAGGAACATGCGTTTTATGATCTATAATTATTTAGGACAAAAAGTTTTTGAGAGTTCAGACCCCTCCCGTTGCTGGAACGGGATGTACAAAGGCCGAAAAGCCGATTTGGGCAACTATGTATACTATCTTACCGCCGATACAAACTGCGGCCCTGTTGAATTGTGGGGAAATGTACTCTTGTTGAGATGATCTTCTTTTCAGCAACATCTGTAACAATTAACGTTACATATTTTTCCTCTACTTTTATGTGTTACCTACGAAAGCAGCTCTGGCCTTGGCGAACTTCCTGCCGGCCTCGACCTGTCATCAGGCAGCGGAACAAATTCCTTATTATCGTTTGGCGGTAATATAATTCTGCCCTGCTTCCAGTCTTCTTTAGCCTGTTCAATGCGTTCTTTGCGTGAGGAAACAAAATTCCACCAGATGAAACGTTCACCCAACGGCTCACCACCCAAAGCATCAGCGTTGTATCTTCTTTGGCACGAATGAGTGGTTCATCACTTTTGCTGAACACCAGCATTTTTCCTGCGTTGTATGTTATTCCAGATATTTCCACGCTTCCTTTTACAATATAAAATCCTCTTTCGCTATGTTCTATAGGCAGCCCGAATGTAGAACCGCTTTGTAACACAACATGCATGTAAAACAAGGGTGAGTTTGTCGGCACATCATTTTGCAGACCATAGGCATTGCCTGCAATCAACCGCATCCACACCCCTTTATCAGTGAATACCGGGAGTTGTTCAGGCTGGTAATTTTTAAAAGAGGGAGCGGCTTCTTCATCTTTTTCCGGGAGCGCCACCCAGGTTTGTATCATTTCCAGTCCGCCAACAAGCGCCGAAGGGTCCTCAAATCTTTCCGAATGTGCAATGCCGCTGCCGGCGGTCATCCAGTTCACTTCGCCGGGTTTTATGATCTGCTCCACGCCCAAACTGTCACGGTGCGTTACTTGCCCACCAAAAAGATAACTTACGGTGGACAGGCCGATATGCGGATGTGGAAGCACATCTAATGTTGATGGATGCGAAGGGATATTGGCAACAGGCCCTGCATGATCCATAAAAATAAATGGGCCTACCATCCGCCGAAGGCGGAAAGGAAGAATGCGCCTGACCTTCATAGACTCGCTGATGGCTGCATTACGGGCTTCAATTATAAGTTCGGGCATTGCCGGGCTTTTACATTCAATTTACGAACTCCGGGAATCAAAACAACAAAGAAATCCCCCTTTTGGGTGATTGTTTTTAAAAAATAATTCAAGTAATTTCATGAAAATTTACCCTTATGGTATCTCCAAAAAAAATCAGGCTCATCATAACAGCAATTGCGCTGTTGCCCGGATTTGATATATCGGCACAACTTGTAATAGACAATGCTACTTTTTTCATACAGCCGGGCGCTACGGTTACCGTACAGGGCAACGTAACCAGCAATGTAGACATACAGGGAACAGGAAAACTGCTGTTGAAAGGAAGTGCTAACCAGGATATCAATATGAATGGCTTTTTAATTCCCTACCTGGAAATGGATAACCTGGCCAATGCAACATTAACAGGTAATGCAAAAATTGGCACCGATCTTTTGTTTACCAATGGCAAAATACAACTGGGCAATTTTGATCTTACCATGAGTGCCGGCCCTGCTGGTACCATCACTAATGCAAGCAATGCAGCATTTATTGTAACAAATGGAACAGGCAAATTAATAAAAGCAGGTTTGGGGGCTTCAGCCTTTACTTATCCTGTTGGTAATACAACCACAACTTATAATCCCGTTACTATATCTAATCCACCAAGTGGTGTGGCAGATGATATTGGAGTAAGGGCATTAACACAGGCTTACACAAATGGAGGTACGGGTACAGCATTTACTAAAGAAGTGGTAGATGCAAGCTGGGAAATAACTGAGGCTGCAGCGGGTGGAAGCAACTTAAGTATAACCACAAGCTGGATGGTAACAGATGAGTTAACTGGATTTAACAGGAACAAAGGAGGGCTATCATATTATATCCCAACTGCCGGGCCCACACAAGGATGGGATCTGTTAAACAGCCAGACAGGTGTAGCTACAGGATCAAATCCTTACAGCTATACAAGAACAGGAATTTCATCTCTTGGTTTTTTTGCAGTAGGGTCAAGGGCTTTATTAAGTCCGCTGTTGGTATCTCCCAGGGTGGTTTTACAGGGGCCTGCAAATGCAAGTACTGGTATCATGACAGATGGTTTGCGAACTATAGTAGTTCCAAGTGGAGGCACAACTGATGCAACACATGGTATTATACCTGTGAGTGAACCTTATACCGGGTTAACCGGTTTTACACATAGCGGCAGTGGAGGACTTGAGACAATTACTGCCGGTGCATTTGGTGTGTTTAATGTAACAAATAATGATGCTGTTGTTGATTGGGTCTTTGTCTCATTGCATGATGGAATAAGCGCCGCAGTGCTGAGCACAAGGGCCGCTTTGATACAAAGGGATGGAGATGTGGTGGAAACAGATGGCGTATCTCCACTTAGTATGGCCGGTAATACTGCCGGTAATTATTTTATTTCAGTGAGGCACAGGAATCACCTTGCTGTAAGATCTGCTGCTGCTATGGCTTTAGCTAAGACAGTCACTACAGCTTATGACTTCAGTTCGGCACAGGCACAGGCTTATCAAAATTCAACTGTACTCAATTTACCCCCTCCCAATAATAATGAAGCAATGGCTGCATTAGTGGGTGGCAAGTTTGCCATGTGGGGTGGTAATGCAAATGGAAATACCACCGTAAGGGCCAGCGGGGGTGCAAACCCGGCAATTAATGATTACACATTCCTCATCAATACGGCATTGAGTGGTAGTTCAACAGTGATAATACCGAGGGTATATACTTCCGGTGACCTGAACATGGACGGTAATATCAGGGCCAATGGAGGTGCAAACCCGGCAGTTAATGATTATACATTGCTCATCAATTCGGTGCTCACCGGTAGTTCGGTTAAGGTGATCACCCAACATTAATGGCAGATTTCCCCGGTTACATTTTCCCGCCAATTATTATGACTTACAAATTCTAACGTATATCTTTAGCTGACAGATTTGTTCAATACCTTTATAATGGTATTGAAAGACTAAAAACTAACACCGCTTCCATTCCCTATCTTTTTAATTATTGTTCATTAATTGTATAAGAAATGAATACTTCTTCTTTAGCTAAAGCAGGAATACTAACCTTAGTATTGGTAACAACATCTGTATTAAGTTGGGAACTTTACCTGCGTAAAAAGGGCTTTGAAACCAGTTATTATGATGACCCGGCTTTATGGGCTCACAAACGTAAAATGATCTATCAACCCCAGGACAAGGCCACCGTTTTCATCGGTTCCTCCCGGATAAAATTCGACCTTGATATACCAACCTGGGAGCAAATTACCGGTGACCATGCTATTCAATTAGCCTGTGTGGGCAGTACTCCTATCCCTGTATTGGAAGACCTTGCGAATGATAAAAATTTTAAAGGGAAAGTAGTAGTGGATGTAACAGAAGGTTTATTCTTTGCACCACATGGAGCAGACAAGAGACCAAAAGAAAATTTAAAATATTATAAAGAAGAAACACCTGCGCAATGGGCAAGCTTTCATATCAATCATGCACTGGAATCCCGGTTGGTTTTTTTAGATAAAGAATGGAATTCTTTAGGGGCGCAATTAGATAAACTTCCTTTTAAAGACAGGAAAGGCGTACAGAATTTTAAAGGCTTCCCCCCGGATTTTGGAAGGGTAAAATTTACAAGGCAGGAATACATGACCGATAAATTTGCATCTGATACTACACTGCAAAACATAGTAAAAGGCATCTGGTATATGTTTGGACAGGCTAATAAGGAGCCACCGGTATCAGGCACAAGGCTGGACTCCATTATGACAGCGGTTAAAAATATGGTTGACAAAATAAAAGCAAGAGGCGGTAATGTTTTATTTATACGTACGCCATCCAGTGGAGGGTTTTTAATGGCAGAGAAAAAAGGTTTTCCCAGGGAAAAGTACTGGAATCCTTTACTGGTTGCTACCAAATGTGAAGGGATACATTATGAAGACTATCCTGTGATGGCAGGGTTTATTTGCCCCGAATCATCACACCTTAGCCTTAGCCAGGCAGTAGTATTTACCAAGGAATTCATCCGCATATTAACTGAAGAGAAAGGATGGAAGTTTTCAAAATTAAATGCACCGGTACATTAATCAATTAACCACTAACTGATCGATCATGGTTTTCAATTCATATACTTTCGTTGTTTTTTTCATCATCATTCTTATCCTGCACAATCTCCCGTTTTCATGGAAGACGAAAAAGATAAATCTGCTGTTGGCCAGCTACATATTTTATGCAGCCTGGAACCCGCCATTCATTTTATTGTTATGGCTTTCTACGGTTGTTGATTTTTTTGTAGGCCGGGCTTTATACACCCAGAATAATGTACACAAGAAAAGATTGTTACTGGTATTAAGCCTGATTGGTAACCTGGGTATGCTTTGCTTTTTTAAGTACGGAGGATTCTTATTGGAAAATTTTGTTACGCTGGTGAATGCGATTGGTATAGATTTTCACCCGGCCAAACCAAATATCATTTTACCTGCTGGTATTTCTTTCTATACATTCACCACGCTTTGTTATACCATTGATATGTATAAAAAGAAAAGCGAGCCTGTTAAGAACCTGCTCGACTTTTCATTGTTTGTTACCTTCTTTCCTCACCTGGTTGCGGGCCCTATCGTTCGTCCGCCACAATTGGTACCACAGTTTGAGACAGAAAGAAAAGCCAGCAGGAAACAACTGACCGAAGGGTTATTCCTCATCTCTATTGGCTTGTTCATGAAAGTGGTTTTGGCCGACAGTATGTTATCAGCTACAGCAAATGAAGTATTTGGATCTCCGGGAAAATTACCTGCATTGGATGCATGGGCTGGTGTGCTTGCCTTTTCGGGACAGATATTTTTCGACTTTGCCGGTTATTCCACCTGTGCGGTTGGCGCTGCATTGTGCCTGGGTTTTGTTTTGCCTCAAAACTTTTTATATCCCTATGCAGCCATAGGGTTCTCCGATTTCTGGCGAAGGTGGCATATTACTTTATCGGCATGGCTACGGGATTATCTGTACATACCAATGGGTGGAAACAGGAAGGGTAAATTCAGGACCTATCTCAATTTAATGATAACGATGTTGCTGGGCGGTTTGTGGCATGGGGCCAACTGGACCTTTGTGGTATGGGGTGGCCTGCATGGTTTTTATTTATGGGTTGAAAAAGCCATTGCCGATTTCAGGCATGATAAAGTAAAACCCATTGCTGTTACCCCGGCAGCTGAAGTAGGTGTTCTTGGCCCGGTGCCCGAGATCCTTAAACCTTCTATCTTCAGGAATTTCCTGATCGCACTCTTCACTTTTTTTCTTATCAATGTTACCTGGGTGTTTTTCAGGGCAACAAATTTTACTGATGCCTGGTCGATACTTACTTCCATGTTTGGCGGAATGAAAGGGGGGGAAGCAATCCTGACAACACTGGCCGTTGTAAAAGTTGCAGTGATCGTATTTTTTATGGTGATGGTGCATTGGCTGATGCGTAATACAAAAACATTGGATGTGGTTGCCAGGTTACCCTGGTGGCTGGTAGGAATATTCTGGACACTAATATTATTGCTGTTGATATGGAGCCAGGAAAGCAGCAGTTCATTTATATACTTCCAGTTTTAGAAACAGGGGTTGCAACTTTAAGTAACTGCTTTTTTTCGGGGAGTATTTTTTTTCGAGGCTTTATTAGCGGATGATGCCCTGATCTGGATCTCTGTTCGCAAAACCACTTTTTCAAATTCGGTAACCGGCCTCTTGCTTTCAATAAGTTTGATGAGTAATTCTGTAGCAACCTGCCCCATTTCAAAAGCCGGTTGTTTTATAACAGTGAGGCTGGGTGTAAAAAGATCAACCAAACCGGAATTGGAAAAACCTACGATCGCAATATCATCCGGGATGGTTAACCCAATTGACCTCAATGCAGTAAGGCAACTTAATGTAAGCCTGTCACCGGCGCTGAAAATAGCATCTGGCCTGTCTTTTAAATTAACAAGGGCTTTAACAGCTTCTTCCAGTTCAGTATATATCATTCCGCCATGGCTGCAGTATTTGATATACGATTCGTTTACGGAAATACCACTATCAGTTAAAGCGGCTTTGTATCCATTCAGCCTTTCGATGGAAATGGATAAATGCGGTGAACTGGCCAGGTGGGCAATTTTAGTATAACCGGCATCAATGAGATGCTGGGTGGCATCATAAGCGCCTTTATAATTATCGGCAACTACTTTATATGTTTCAATCTCATCTGTTATCCTGTCGAAGAAAACAATAGGGAAACCTTTGTCGTGTAAACTTTTAAAATGTTCAATGTGGTCTGTCTCGGTAGAGAGGGAAACCAATAACCCATCCACCGAACGGGATGCCAGGTGCTCCACATTTACTACCTCCCTGTCGTATGATTCATGGCTTTGCGAAATGATAACATGGTAGCCACGGTTATAAGCAATGGATTCTATCCCGTTAATTGCCTGCGAAAAAAAGTTGTTTGCAATTTCGCAAACTACTACGCCGATGGAGCGGCTGCGTCGTTCCTTTAAACTTAATGCAATGGGGTTGGGCCGGTAATTATATTGTTCGGCATACTCAATCACCAGTTTTTTGGTTTCTGAACTGATCTCATGACTGCCCCTCAATGCCCGGGAGACGGTGGAAGTGGATAATCCTAATGCCTTGGCAATGTCCTTTATGGTTATGGCTTCGTACATTTTTCGGTAAAAATTTTCGGGGCCTTTTCAATAAAAATAACGCTTCAGTAGAACAGCAAAAAAGCCTTTTTTTAGTTTAAAACTTTCCGCATTCCGTTGCAAACGTTACCGGCAACGATTGCGTAAAAAAATCAATTCAAGAATAACAAATTGTTAAATAAACTGTGTAGAATTGACATGTGTTCCTCTTGTAAAATACGAATAAGTTTCGACCTGATAACGATTTAAAACAGATTGCTGAACAATTTTCATTTTTTTGAAATAATAAATACTGCTATATGAATAAACTATTGTTGTTTCTAACCCTGTTTTTTTTAATTCCGGTTGCTTCATTGGCCCAAAACAAAACCGTTAAGGGAAAAGTTACGGATGAAGGCGGAAGCCCCTTGCAGGGAGTCAATATCCTTGCCCGGGGAACTAAGAAAGGTGTTCAAACTGATGCAGGTGGTAATTTTTCTATTACTGTTTCGGGCACGGCTAACATAGCCCTCGTGGTATCTTCAGTTGGGTACGCTTCCAAAGTGGTAACCGTATCCGGCGACGATCCCCTGATCATTACATTAAACAAAGAAGTGATCACCCAGGAAGACGTGGTGGTTGTAGGTTACTCTTCTGTAAAGAGAAAAGACCTCACCGGCTCCGTTTCATCTGTAAATGCCAAGCAGTTAAAAGACTTTCCTTTGTCTTCTGCAGCAGAAGCATTGCAGGGAAAACTGGCGGGTGTACAATTAGTATCAACCGAAGGCGCTCCCGGGGCTGATATTCTGGTGAGAGTAAGAGGAGGAAGTTCCATTACCCAGGATAATTCGCCACTTTATATAGTGGATGGTGTTCAGGTAGAGAACGCACTGTCTGTTCTGTCTCCGCAGGATATTGCTTCTGTAGATGTATTGAAAGATGCATCAACAACTGCCATCTATGGTGCCAGGGGTGCAAATGGTGTGGTGATCATAACCACCAAAGGAGGTAGGAGCGGAAAAACCCAGGTTAGCTACAACGGATCTTATGGTTTCCGCAAATTAAGTGATTTACAGGATGTGATGAACCCATATGATTTTGTGGTTTGGCAATGGGAAAGAAGCCGTGGAAGCATTGCTGACAGTACCAGTTTTGCCCAAACCTATGGTACCAAATGGGATACACTTCAGAATTATAAAAATTTACCTTTTATAAACTGGCAGGACAGGGTATTTGGTCGCAAAGCCAAATTCTCAAGTCATAACGTTGCGGTAAGCGGCGGAAACCAATCCACCACCTTCAACCTGAGCCTTACTGCAAACAAGGAAGAAGGGGTTCAGATAGAATCTGGTTTTGAAAGAAAACTTGTGAATTTTAAAATTGATCATAAACTTAATGATAAAGCCCGTTTTGGATTTACGGCACGTTATCTTGATCAGGAGATACAGGGTATTGGAACAACAAACAGTGGAACAAGGGCAACAAACCGTATGCGCCATGCCATCAACTACCGACCCTTCGAATTACCAAGACCTGGTTTTGGAGTGGATGATTTTGATGAAGCATATTACTTAGCGTCATCCGGAGCTACAAATCCAGTAATTCTTACTTCTGCAGAATACAGAAGGCAGTATAGCAAGGCATTGTTCCTTACCGGTTATGGCAGTTATAATATTCTGAAGAACCTTACTTTCAGAACTACGATTGGTTATGATCTTGCCAACATACAAACCAACTTGTTTTACAGCAAGATCACTGCTACAGCAAGAAACTCTGCTTCATTACCCGTGGCTTCAATAGGAAAGCAGGAGAATTATACACTGAGTAATTCAAATACGCTGCAATACACACTTAACAATTTTAAAAAGCATCATGATATAACCGTGTTAGCAGGACAGGAAGTAGTGGATGCCCGTTCAAAACAAAACGTAACAGAGACACGATATTTCCCTTCGGATATTACTGCTGAAAAAGCATTGTCAAATATGGGAGCAGGTTCAGCTCCTCCGGGATCTTCACAGCCATTACCCACTTCTTTTGAAGAACCTCCTGCAAGGATCGCTTCATTTTTTGGAAGGATCAGCTATGCTTATGATGATAAATACCTGGCCAATTTCAACCTAAGGTCCGATCGTTCCTCCAAATTCAGTTCTAAGAACGGAACACTGGTGTTCCCTTCGGGTTCAATAGCCTGGAGATTTACCAAAGAAAAATTCTTTGATAAGGTAAAGTGGCTGAATGATGGTAAATTAAGGATAGGTTATGGTTCTGTGGGAAATAACCGCATTGGTAATCTGCTCTATGAACAATTATACGGAGTAACCGGGCAATATGCATTCAACCATTCTATTCTTCCTGGCTTTGCGCCGGTTTCATTGTCAAACCCCGACCTGCGTTGGGAAAAGAACACAACGCAGAATTATGGTCTTGATGTTTCATTGTTGAACAGCAAAGTTCAGCTTACCGTTGATTACTATAGGAACTCGGCTAAAGACCTGTTACTGGCTGTGGCTATTCCACCGTCAACAGGATATGCTTCGCAACTGCAAAATATCGGATCTACAATAAATAAGGGTGTGGAGATACAGGTATCGGCCACTCCGATGCAAAAGAAAGATTTTACCTGGAATACCAATTTCAATATTGCATTCAATAGAAATGAAGTGAAAAGCCTGGGAGGATTAAAGGAACAAACCCGGAACTCAGGTTGGCAAGGTTCAGACGGTGTGGATGATTACTTAGTTAAAGTGGGAGAACCGATGGGCCTGATGTATGGATTTGTTACTGATGGTTTCTATACAGTAAATGATTTTAACTATAACAGTACTACTAAAATATATACCATTAAACCGGGCATTGCTACCAATGGTGTTTACGGTACACCCCAGCCTGGCATGCTGAGGTGGAAAGACCTGAATGGAGATGGCGTGATCACAGCTGATGGAGACAGGCAGGTGATTGGTAATGCCAACCCTAAATTTACCGGTGGCTGGACAAACCAGTTCACTTATAAGGGTTTTGATCTTTCCATTTTTGTGAACTTTGTTGTGGGTAATGATATTTATAATGCCAACAAACTGGAATGGACAGATGGAGCATTCTCTAACCTGAACATGCTGAATGTTATGAAAGACAGGTGGACCAATATTAATGCACAGGGCCAGGTGGTTACCGATCCGGCTGAATTGACAGCGCTTAATGCCAATGCTAAAATATGGACACCCGTTAGGGTTCAGCGTTGGTGGCTGCATTCATGGGCTGTGGAAGATGGATCTTACCTGCGTATCAACAACCTTACACTGGGTTATTCATTACCACAAAAGTGGATGAGCAAAATAAGAATATCAAATTTCAGGATATATGGAACTGTAAATAATTTGGCTACTATTACCAATTATACTGGTTTTGATCCGGATGTAACTGCCAGGAGAAGCGATCCATTGACGCCAGGTGTGGATTTTGCGGCTTATCCAAGGGCTAAAACATGGTTATTCGGTGTAAATGTTACTTTCTAAAAATCAAAAACGATTCAATATGAGAAATAAGATTTATCAATCACTGACCGTTGCAATAATGCTTACCGCATTATTGTTTACTTCTGGTTGTAAAAAGTATACAGAAGTTAAGCCGGTGTCGAACTATACCGTAAAGGGAGCATTTTCTGATGTGCCTAATGCATATAATGCCGTGATAGGCGTATATGATGAACTACAGGGAGATGCCGGGTATGGAATCCGCATCAGCATGTATTATCCCTACGACTGCGATGAAGGTATTGTTAGTGGTAATATAGATAATGGACGAAGAGGAGTTGGACGTTACCAGCTACTTCTTACCAATGCAGAGCTTACCAATCCTTTCCGCCAGCTATACCGCGGCGTGGAAAAAGCTAATCTCTGCATTGATGAAATACCTAAAATGGACCTCTACGCAAACGGGTCAGATGCACAGAAGAAAGAATTGAAGCGCCTGTATGGAGAAGCATTGACATTAAGGGCACAATTCCTGTTTCAATTGATATTGAACTGGGGCGATGTTCCTGCGCCAATGATACCTGCTTATAAACAGACCAGCTTCTTCATTCCAAGAGCAAATCGTGATTCCACATATGACAAGCTTATTGCCGACCTGGCTCTTGCAAAAACACTGGTGCCATGGAGATCAGATGTGGTAAGAAATGAACGTATCACCAAAGGAGCTGTGATGGCATTGCGTGCCAGGATGGCCCTGTTCCGCGGTGGTTATGCACTAAGGGGCATTGGAGGTGCATCAGGTACCATGGAACGCCGCCCTGACTATCTTACTTATTATACCATTGCAAGAGACGAATGTGCCGAATTGATGGCCAACAGGAATCAGCATACATTAAATCCCAACTATGAAAATATTTGGAGGAATGTTACTTCATTCCAATACGATCCGCAATACGAAATATTATTTGAGATTGGAGCCGGCGGTGGAAATGGTAACAGTGATAGCCGTATGGGTAACTACGACGGGCCTAACCTGAGCAATGCATCACGTTACGGTGCCGGAGGCGGTGGTATCATCATGTTGCCAAACTATTTCTATGCATTTGATTCAGTTGATACAAGACGTGATGTTACAGTTACTCACTACCAGGTAACATCTGCAACAAATATTAAATCACAACGCCGCCTGGGTGAATTGAATACAGGTAAATATCGCCGTGACTGGAGGGTACCATTATTACCCGGTACGGTATTGAATGTTGGTTATAATTGGGCGATGATCCGTTTCTCTGATGTATTACTTATGTATGCCGAAGCTGTAAATGAAATTAACGGAGCACCAGATGCTAATGCCATTGCTGCTTTTGAAGAAGTAAGGAAAAGAGCTTATCGTGGTAATACAGGCTTGATAGGAATAACACCGGTTACCAAACAAGGGTTCTTTGACGCCATCGCTAACGAACGCTTCCTTGAATTCGGGCACGAAGGAATACGCAGGTATGACCTGCTGCGCTGGAATTTACTGGCTACAAAAATTGCAGAAGCAAGAACAAAGATTCAGCAGATCAGGGATAGGGTTGCACCTTATACTAATGTTCCCCAGTATATATATTATAAGAACGTAGGTGAGGAGATCCAGTTCTATGCTGGTACAAATACTGCACTGACTGCTCAGCCTTTCTGGCGCCCCACACAAGTTCCTTCTCCAACAACAGGCTGGACAAGGGTTGACTGGGCTCAACATTTGACAACCGCCAGTTCCATTGATGGTAAACCATTATGGCAGGGCTTTGCATCGTTCTTTGTTCCGGGCAAGAGTGAATTATATCCTTTTGACCAGGCAACTATAGCTTCTTACCAGGGACAACTGATACAAAACCCCGGGTATTAATTCTTTTCTCATGTTAGTTTTTGATTTCAATAGTAGGGCTGCTTCGTGCAGCCTTACTTAGTTCTGACCATATTTTGTAAAAAAATAAAATGAAAAAATTACTCCTCACCATAAACAGCCTGTGGGTGCTTGCACTTTTTTCCTGTGCACAAAAATTAACTTCAACAGTTACTACAGGACCGGCCATCGCCTTTCCGGGTGCAGAGGGTTTTGGAAAATACACAACCGGCGGGAGAGGAGGTAAAGTATATATCATTTCAAACTTAAATGATAAAGGCCCTGGTAGTTTTCGCGAAGCAGCAGAAGCAAAGGAAAAACGGATGATCGTATTTGCTGTATCCGGCACCATTCACCTTGAAGCCAAACTTTCTATAAAAGGTAACGTTACCATTGCCGGGCAAACAGCTCCCGGCGATGGAATCTGTCTGGCAGATCAACCAGTTTCGCTTGGTGGCGATAATATCATTGTGCGCTATCTCCGTTTTCGTATGGGGGATAAATACCAAAGAGGGGGGATGGTTGATGGTAATGGAGGTGATGATGCCTTTGGCGGAACTAAAAGAAAGAATATCATCATTGATCATTGCAGTATGAGCTGGAGTACGGATGAATTGTTTTCTGTTTATGCCGGCGACAGTACTACCCTGCAGTGGAACCTTATTTCGGAACCGTTGAATTATTCCTATCATTTTGAAACGGGTGATAAAGATTATGAACACCACGGTTATGGCGGCATCTGGGGCGGGTTGCACCTGTCTGCACATCATAATCTTTTTGCCCACTGTAATAACCGTAATCCCAGGTTCAATGGTATCCGCCATACGCCAACCGAACTGGTTGATTATGTAAATAACGTAATTTATGATTGGGGGGGGAATACAATTTATGCGGGTGAGGGTGGGGACTATAATATCATCAACAATTATTTCAAATACGGGCCAAGTACCAGCAAGAATGTCAAATACAGGATCGTTAACCCCGGAAAGAATGATAAGATAGGTTTTGGTAAATGGTATGTGAACGGAAATTATGTGGATGAAGCAAATGATGTTTCGAAAAATAACCGGCTGGGAATTGTTATGGGTAATGGCGGAACTGAAGGGGATAAAAAAAATACCATTATTGATAAACCTCACAATGCCGAAGCGATGAGTGTACAAACTGCAGAAGAAGCATATGCTGCAGTATTAAAATGGGTGGGAGCATCTTATAAAAGAGATACACTGGATGAAAGGATAATCAATGATGTGAAGAACAGAACCGGAACGCTTATAGATGTACAGGGAGGTTTTCCTCATGGCACGGCATATGAACTTACTATGAATGCCTGGCCGTCATTAAGATCTATGTCAGCTCCATTGGATGCAGATAAAGACGGTATACCCGATGACTGGGAGAAAAAAAACAAGCTTAATCCTGCTGATCCAAATGATGCTGTTGCATTTTCGCTGGATAAGGATTATTCAAATATTGAATTGTATATAAACAGTCTTATCCATAAAATAGAAGAATGAAAACATTGTTCTGCAAAGCCGGGATGTTTATTTTTCTGCTCAGCAGGATACCTGTTGTTATTGCACAGGCAGGAACGGCAGAGCGATGGGGCCGGTTTGAGATCAGTTTAACGGGACCTTCCGGCGGTAATCCATTTAATGATATTTGGATTCATGCAGAATTTATGAAGGATACAAAAAAAAAGCTGGTAAACGGTTTCTACGATGGCAACGGAATTTATAAGATAAGATTTATGCCCGATGAGGAGGGAGAATGGACTTATATTACAAAAAGCAACAGTAAGGATTTGGCTGACAAGAAAGGGCGTTTCATCTGCATTCACCCATCTCCTTCCAACCACGGACCTGTAAAAGTTAAGGACACTTATAATTTTGAATATGCCGATGGAAAAATTTACTATCCATTCGGCACTACCATCTATGCATGGATACACCAGGGAATGGCCCTGCAGGAACAAACATTGCAATCCCTTAGGTCAGCGCCATTTAATAAAGTGCGGATGTGTGTATTTCCGAAAGTATATTCTTATGTAGAAGATGACCCGGATCTGTATCCCTACAAAAAAATATCCGCTATAAAGGATGATAAGGGTAAAATAAAATACACCTGGGACTTTAAAACATTCGAACCTGCTTTTTTCAAACACCTGGAACAAAGGATCGATGATCTTGATAAGATCGGCATTGAAGCAGACCTGATACTCTTCCATCCCTATGATAAAGGCAAATGGGGGTTCGACAGTATGGGAAAACAGAACGACATCCTTTATCTGAAATACATAACTGCACGCCTTTCTTCCTTTCGCAATGTATGGTGGTCAATGGCCAATGAATTTGATTATATAAAGCAGAAGCCACGGGAAGATTGGGATACCTACTCAAAAACGGTTGTTGAGAACGACCCCTTCCGGCATTTATGTTCTATACACAACGGCAGTGTGTATTATGATAACTGGAAACCGGAATTCACACATGTAAGCATACAGAATTGCTCAGCGGTTGAGGATTTTGGCAGGGCCATATTGCTCCGCGATGTTTATTTTAAACCCATTATCTATGATGAAGTTTGCTACGAGGGAAATATCACACAACGTTGGGGAAACCTGAGTGGGGAAGAGATGACCCAGGCTTTCTGGCAGGGCATGATTGCCGGTACATATGTTACACATGGCGAGACCATCCGGGCAGGAGGCGATACCATTTTCTGGGCAGAAGGTGGAAAGTTCATGGGTACCAGCCCCCAACGTATTGCATTCCTGAAAAAAGTAATAGAGGAAGGACCAGGGCCTTTGCAGTTGGCTGATCCCTGGAAGGATAATAATACAGCACAGAACAGCAACAAATACTATATCATTTATTTTGGCAAACAGATGCAGAATGAATGGCTGTTCAGCCTGCCAAAAAAGAACGGCCCCGCAGCCAACACAAAATATACAATTGATGTCATTGATACCTGGGAGATGACCATCAACAGGTGGCCCGAAATAATTGAAACGAATACACCAGACGGGTACAGGATCTTTGATAAGCAGCTGAAAAAGATCAGGCTGCCGCTAAGGCCATACATGGCTTTAAGGGTAAGGCAGGTTGAATAATTATTGGAGGATATTAATAAAAACAAATGCGAAAGTCCTGTTTCATTATTACTTTTTTTTCTATAGCAGCACTGGCTGATGCACAGTCCTGGCCAGGGCTTACCGGCAAGCCAGATACATCCTATAATACAGGCGCAGCGTACCGTTCTTCTGTAAAGAATTACCCACATATAAAAATTGTGGAGGAACTGCATTCGGCAGCAATCGCAGAACAGAAAAATATCAGCTATTGTAAAATAGGAGAGCGGCAACTTTTGTTGGATGTGTTTTATCCGAAAGAAAAAAACAAGACAAAAAGAACAGCAATCATCATCATTCATGGTGGTGGGTGGAGAAGCGGTAACCGAACTCAACATTACCCACTGGCACAACATCTTGCCAATCTCGGTTATGTTTGTTTTACTCCGGAATACCGGTTGTCGACAGAAGCACTCTACCCGGCTGCGGTGTATGATATAAAGGCTACGGTAAGATGGGTTAAAGAAAATGCAAAAAAATATAATATTGATACTGGTAAAATAGCAGTAATGGGATTTTCTGCCGGTGGGCAACTGGCCGCACTGGTGGGAAACACTAATGGCAATAGTATCTTTGAAGGAACAGGCTGCTCTTCAAAAGGAAGCAGTGATGTAAAGGCCATTGTTGATATCGACGGTACATTATCCTTTGTTCACCCCGAAAGCGGGGAGGGTGACGACAGCAAAAGAATATCCGCCGCCACTAACTGGTTTGGTATATCCAAAAAAGATGGCGCTGAAATATGGAAGCAGGCTTCGCCACTTACATGGGCAGGAAAGAACTCAATACCTACTTTATTTATCAACAGCTCAGTGACAAGGATGCATGTCGGGCGAACAGATTATATCAATATCCTCAGGGAAAATAATATTTATACCGAAGTGAAGGAGTTTGAGAACTCTCCCCATCACTTTTGTTTATTTGAACCCTGGTTTGAACCCACGGTGAAAACTACCGATGAGTTTTTGAAGAAGGTTTTTAACCATTAAATATTTTTCATGTTGCAGTTAAGGAAAATCATTTTTCTTGTTGTGGTATTATCTTTGGTCGCTGGCAAGTCATTTGCCCAAACCTCCAATCCCCAGCAGTATAAATATATATTTACCGTGGCCAAAGATGGTAGCGGCGATTATAAGACTGTACAAGCTGCACTGGACGCTTTCCCTTCGGGGAATGAAAACACAGGTACTATTTATATTAAAAAAGGTGTTTATAAAGAAGTAATAACCATTGATGCGAGAAAGAACTTTGTTACATTGATCGGAGAAGACAAAGAGAAAACCATCCTTACTTATGACAACCATGCCGGCACCAAACTGCCCAATGGTGATACACTGAATACCTGGACCTGTGCTTCAACTTTTGTGTATGGAAATGATTTTCATGCAGAAAATATCACATTTGAAAACACAGCAGGTTTTACAGCCGGACAAGCAGTGGGTTTAAGAATTGAAGGTAACAGGGCTTCATTGAAAAATTGCCGTATCATTGGCAACCAGGATATTTTATTTCTTAGTGGCAGCGGAGTTAAACATTATTTTAAAGACTGTTATATTGAAGGAACCACAGATTTTATTTTCGGTGCAGCTACTGCTATTTTTCGGAATTGCCATATTCACAGCAAGAAGAACAGCCATGTAACAGCAGCATCCACTAACTCTATCATTCCTTATGGTTTTGTTTTTTTTGATTGCAGAGTGACAGCAGACAGCAATATCAATAAGGTTTCGTTGGGTCGTCCGTGGAGCCCGACGGCAAGTGTAACTTATATCAACTGCTGGATGGATAAGCATATTATTCCTGAAGGATGGAACAACTGGAAGAACCCAGCTAATGAAGCTACGGCAAGATATGCGGAATATAACAGCAGTGGGCCGGGAGCAAATCCTGAATTAAGAGTGAAATGGGCAAAACAACTTTCAGCAGAAGAAGCGGCAAAATATACATTGAAGAATATTTTAGGCGAATGGAATCCTGATAAATAATTATTCATGCAACCCATCAACACGGCATTATGTTCATTTGGTATGAGTGGATGTACCTTTCATGCGCCATTCATAGCTGCTAATCCCCATTTTAATTTATGTGCAGTCTGGGAAAGAACTAAAAATCTTGCACAGGAAAAATATCCCGGTATTAAAACTTGCAGGACATTGGAAGAGATGCTTGCCGATGAAAAAATTGAACTGGTGATTGTGAACACACCCAGCGTTACCCATTTTGATTATGCAAGGCAAGTATTGAATGCGGGAAAACATTGCATTGTTGAAAAACCTTTCACTGCAACTGTTGCACAGGCAGAAGAACTTAGCACATTGGCAAAGAAAAAAAATGTGGTACTTTCTGTTTACCAAAACAGACGATATGACAGCGATTATAAAACAGTGAAGAAAGTTTTGGACGAAGGTTTGCTGGGAAAAATTGTGGAAGTTGAGATTCATTATGACCGGTATGTACCGGAGTTGAGTTATAAAGCACATAAAGAAACTCCCACGCCTGCCGTTGGCGCTTTGTATGATCTCGGTTCACATTTAATTGACCAGGCATTGAAACTGTTTGGGGTGCCTATTTCTGTTTTTGCAGATATGGCTATCAACCGTCCCGGCTCCAGAGTGGATGATTATTTCAACCTCATTTTATTTTACCCTGAACACCGGGTTATTCTGAAATGCAGTTACTATGTTCGTGAAGCCATGCCGGGCTACCAATTGCATGGGACAAAAGGTTCATTCATTAAACCCAAAACGGATGTGCAGGAAACAGACCTGCAAGCACATAAGAAACCGGGCGGTGATGATTGGGGAAAAGAACCCCCATCACAAAATGGGTTACTCCATACAGAAAAGGACGGAAAGCTTATCCGTGAATATATTCCATCCCTGAAAGGAAATTATGGTGAGTATTACGAAGGGATATATAATGCGATAAGAAACGGTGCCGTTATTCCTGTTTCAGCAGAAGAGGGGTTGAAAGTGATACGGGTGATAGAAATGGCGGTAAAAAGCAATAAAGACAAAAGAGTAATTGAATTTTAATTTAGAATAAATAAGACCAATGCTTTTATTGGGAATTGATATTGGTACATCTTTTATTAAAGCGGCTGTTGTTGATGCTGCAACGTCTGAATGTATTGCTTCAGTCAGTTACCCGGAAACCGAAAGGGCAATCATTTCCCCTAAGCCCGGATGGGCCGAGCAAATGCCAGGGCAATGGTGGCACGATGTTCAGAATGCCATCTTTCTTTTGCATCAGGAAAAAAAATACAATCCTGCTGATATAGCCGCAATTGGCATATCCTACCAGATGCATGGGCTGGTGATGGTTGACAAAAATAAAAATTCACTCCGTAACAGTATCATCTGGTGTGACAGCCGGGCTGTGGAAACGGGTGAAAAAGCTTTTGCAACAATTGGTAAAGAAAAATGTTTAACTCACCTTCTTAATTCACCCGGAAATTTTACTGCCTCCAAACTTGCCTGGGTAAAAGAAAATGAGCCTCACTTGTATGAAAAAGCAGATAAAATAATGCTGCCGGGTGATTATATTGCCCTGCAATTTACCGGGGAGGTCTCTTCCAGCATATCCTCTTTATCAGAAGGAATTTTTTGGGATTTTAAAGACCAGCGCATTTCAGATGAGTTGCTTTCTCATTTTGGAATCAATGCTTCATTGATTCCCCCGGTAAAAGAAGTCTTCTCTGTTCACGGGTTATTAAAAAAAGATATTGCAGAAAAATTTTCGTTAAAACAAGGCATTCCAGTTTCATATAAAGCAGGCGATCAGCCTAACAATGCCCTTTCGCTGAACGTACTTCGTCCGGGAGAAGTGGCAGCCGCTGCAGGTACATCCGGAGTGATTTTTGGAGTTACGGATAAATTAACGTACGACCCATCATCCCGTATCAACAGCTTTGCACATGTGAACTACTCCTTATCCAACCCTTCCATTGGAGTATTATTATGCATCAACGCAGCCGGGCACAGTTATGCAAGAGCAAGAAATGAATTGGCGCCGGGAAAATCATATGCTGAATTAAATAACCTCGCTGCAACCGTAAAACCGGGGGCAGATGATTTACTGGTATTACCTTTTGGCAATGGGGCTGAGCGGATACTGGAAAATAAGACAGCATCCTTCTCGCTTATAAACTATAGTAGTAACAAGCATAGCGAAGCGCATATCTTCAGGGGAATACAGGAGGGGGTAGCTTTTGCATTCAGGTACGGACTGGATATTATGACTGAAAATAACCTAAAGCCAACCATCATCAGGGCAGGCAGATCAAATATGTTCTTAAGCAATGTTTTTGTTAAGTGCTTTGCAGAAACAACAGGCATGTCTCTTGAGCTCTATAAAACAGATGGAAGTACAGGGGCTGCAATAGGTGCAGGTATTGGAGCAGGAATTTATAGAACCGTGGACGAACCGCTGAATAACATCAAACCTGTTGAAACAATAACTCCCGAAGGCAATAATATATACAGGGAACTTTACGGGAACTGGAAAGACACACTAAATAAGCATTTTTAAGAAATAAAATCAACTATATGGCAGTTACTATTGGCGAACAGGAATACTTTAAAGGAATACCCGCTATTCGATATGAAGGAATAGAGTCTGACAATCCGCTTTCTTTCCGATGGTATGACGAGAGCAAAATGGTGGGTGGTAAAACCATGAAGGAACATTTCCGCTTTGCCTGTGCCTATTGGCACAGCTTCTGTGGAAGCGGCGCTGATCCTTTTGGTGAACCTACTCATCTTCATCGCTGGAATAATCATAATAACCCCTTGCAAAAGGCCAAAGCTAAAGCAGACGCTGCTTTTGAATTTATTACTAAACTAGGGTTGCCATTCTATTGTTTTCATGATATGGACGCAATTGAGTTTACGAATAATGTTGCTGACAATGAAGACAGGCTGAATGAAATTACTGATTATATGAAACAAAAACAGGCCACAAGTGGTGTTAAACTTCTATGGGGCACTGCCAACCTTTTTTCTGACAGAAGATATATGAACGGCGCCGCCACCAACCCTGACTTTCATGTGCTGGCACATGCAGGTGCGCAGGTGAAAGCGGCCATTGATGCAACAATAAAGCTAAATGGAGAAAATTATGTGTTCTGGGGAGGGAGAGAAGGATACATGAGCCTGCTGAACACAAACATGAAGAGGGAGAAAGAACATCTTGCCATGTTTTTGCATAAAGCAAAAGATTATGCAAGAAAAAAAGGGTTTACAGGTACATTCTTTATTGAGCCCAAGCCATGTGAACCAAGTAAACACCAGTATGATTATGATTGTGAGACAGTGATTGGTTTTTTACACCGGTATGATTTGCAGAACGATTTTAAACTGAACATTGAAGTGAACCATGCCACACTGGCCGGGCATACTTTCACTCATGAGTTGCAGGCGGCCGCTGATGCAGGGTTGCTGGGCAGCATAGATGCCAACAGGGGGGATTACCAGAATGGCTGGGATACAGATCAGTTTCCCAATAATATTTATGAACTGACAGAGGCCATGCTCGTTATACTGGAAGCTGGCGGCTTTAAAGGCGGGGGTATCAATTTTGATGCGAAGATCCGCCGTAACTCAACCGATCCGGCTGACCTGTTCTATGCACATATTGGTGGCATGGATACTTTTGCCAGGGCATTGATCATTGCAGATAATATCCTGCAAAATTCTGATTATAGAAAAATAAGGGAGGAGCGTTATATTTCTTTTGATAACGGAAAAGGAAGAACATTTGAAGAAGGAAAACTATCACTGGAAGATCTTAGAGATTATGCTATTGAAAATGGGGAGCCGGCAATCATCAGCGGCAGGCAGGAATATTTAGAGAATATTATTAACAGGTTCATATAAGGGGTAAGTAACAAGGTGCAAGAAACAAGCAAACAAGCCTAAAACGGTTTGAATTTAGTGCAGAGTTCTTAAAATAATACTTGTCCCTTATATCTTGAAGCTTTTTAAAAACATGATAAACTAAAAACTACCGCGGTTGTGGTTATTATTATCGTATCAATATTTGTTTATTTCTCTCCATTGGGAGTTGCAGGTCAAAAAAAATATTTATGATCCGGTTCAAAAAAAATATCTGTCTTATAATTTGCCTGTTGTTTATAATAACAGCAGAAGCCCAGCATGCCATTTCAAAAGTATGGGTTGCTGATAATGGCAATGGCACTTATAAGAATCCTGTCATCAATGCCGATTATTCCGATCCAGATGCCATTCGTGTGGGCAATGATTTTTACCTTATCTCTTCCAGTTTTGAAGATATTCCCGGGCTGCCTATCCTTCATTCAAAAGACCTGGTGAACTGGAGCATCATTGGTCATGCATTGAAACGCCAGCCACCCTTCGATCATTTTTCAAAACCACAGCATGGCAATGGAGTATGGGCGCCGTCCATCCGTTACCATAACAATGAATTCTGGATCTATTATCCCGATCCTGATTTTGGCATCTATCTCACCAAAGCAAAAAATATTCTCGGCCCATGGAGCGATCCGGTTTTGGTAGAAGCAGGAAAAGGATTGATCGATCCTTGTCCGCTTTGGGATGACAATGGAAATGTTTACCTGGTTCATGCATATGCCGGTAGCCGTGCAGGTATCAAAAGCATTATCGTGGTAAAGCAAATGAATGCGGAAGGAACGAAAACAACTGATGATGGTGTTTTGGTTTATGATGGTCATGAAAAAGACCCAACCATTGAAGGCCCAAAGTTTTATAAGCGCAATGGATACTATTACATATTTGCTCCCGCAGGAGGAGTGAGCACCGGATGGCAATTAGTACTTCGTTCAAGAAACATTTATGGACCCTATGAAAGAAAACTGGTGATGGACCAGGGTTCAACAACTGTAAATGGCCCACACCAGGGGGCATGGGTTAGTACACAAACAGGCGAAGACTGGTTTCTTCACTTCCAGGATAAAGGAGCTTATGGGAGGGTAGTTCATCTTCAGCCCATGAAATGGATCAACGACTGGCCGGTGATAGGAGAAGATAAAGATGGCGACGGTAAAGGAGAGCCTGTTCTTGTATATAAAAAACCAAATGTTGGTAAAACTCATCCTGTTGCTACACCTGTTGAATCAGATGAATTCAATGATAACAAAATAGGCTTACAATGGCAGTGGATGGCTAATCCAAAACCAACCTGGGCATTTGCCAGCTCTTCAAACAAAGTTTTAAGATTGTTCTCCGATAAACTGCCTGATAGTGCAAAGAACCTGTGGTATGCACCTAACGTGTTGTTGCAAAAATTTCCCGCAGAAGAATTTATGGTCACAACAAAAATGACCTTTAAACCCAATACGAAACTGGAAAATGAAAAAGCAGGACTGACTATTATAGGGCTCAGCTATGCAAATCTTGGTTTGAAGAATAAAAAAGATGGCATCTGCCTGGTATTTACAATTTGTAAGGATGCGGATAAAGGGAAAGCGGAGACTGAAACCGTAATTACTAAAGCAGATGATGGAACAGTTTATTTAAGGGTAAAAATTTCGAAAGGCGCTGCCTGTATATTCAGTTATAGTTTTAATGGAAAATATTTTACAGAAGTTGCCGGAGAATTTAAAGCAGAAGTTGGTAAATGGATCGGTGCAAAGGTTGGCATCTTCTGTACAAGAGAAACACAGATCAACGATTCGGGTTACGCCGATTTCGATTGGTTCAGAGTTGAAAAACCTTAAACGATCATAATATGGAACGTCGTAAATTTTTGGGTTACACTGCCGCAACAGGTGCTGCATTAATGCTCGACCCCTTTAAAAGTTTTGCCTTGCCTCCGCAGAAGATAAAACTGGCGCAGGTGGGGCTTGGCCATCGTGGCTCGGGCTTCTGGGGAACCAACCTCATTGATAATTTTAAAGACGTCGTTGAATTTGTGGGTCTCCACGATAATAATCCCGGCCGCATGTCACGTGCAAAGGAGTTGTATAAGAACAACTGCCCGACTTTCAGCAGTTATGATGATATGCTGGATAAGGTAAAGGCCGATTACATTATTGTAACTACGGTAGACGCTACACATGACGAATTTATTGTTAAAGCGCTTGATAAGGGTTTCAATGTGATCACCGAAAAACCCATGACAACCGATGAAGTGAAATGTCAAAAGATACTTGATGCAGAAAAAAGATCGGGAAAGAAAGTGATCGTTGCATTCAACTACCGGCATAGCATGCACAATGTGCAGTTGAAAGAGTTGCTGACTGGAGGAAGGATCGGGAAGATCACTTCGGTTGATTTTAACTGGTACCTGAATGTGTATCATGGAGCCGATTATTTCCGCAGGTGGCATGGCCGTATGGGCAAGAGCGGATCATTGTGGGTGCATAAAGCAACGCATCACTTCGACCTGCTGAACTGGTGGCTTAATTCAGAGCCTGTAGAAGTAATGGCGTATGGAAGCCTGGAGCATTATGGAAAAAATAATACATTCCGTGGTTCAAAATGCCGGGGATGTGAATATAAAGACCAGTGCAAATTCTATTGGGATATCAACAAGGACCAAAGACTTGTTGACCTGTATGTAAAAAATGAACAGCATGATGGGTATATAAGAGATGGTTGTGTGTGGAGCAACGAGATCGATATATATGATAAGATGTCAGCACAGGTCATTTATGCAAATGGCGCAACCGCTAATTATTCACTTACTACCTATTCACCTTATGAAGGATGGCAGATCGCATTCAATGGAATGAAAGGAAGGATCGAGACATGGGAAGATATACCTTACCTGCAAAAGATGCAGGATGACCAGGCGAAGCGGCACGAAGTGGAAATGAGTCAACCTGGTAAAGGGGTAGCAGGGGAAGTAAGGGAGATAATGGTGATGGATAATTTTGCAAAGAATTACGAAATATTTACGACGCCAAAGATCGCTGCGGGACACGGTGGTGGAGATGTACGTATGCAACGCAGAATGTTCATAGATACCAACGATAATCCGCATCATATCATGGCAGGTACAAGAGATGGCGCCATGTCGATACTGATCGGCATCGCCGCAAGAAAAAGTATTAAAGAAAAAAGACCTGTAAAAATTGCTGAATTAACCGACATATTGCCCATGGCAAACAGGTATTAAATTTTTTATTATGAAGAAGATATTTTTAATGATCATCAGTTCAGTTTTTTTTATGCAGGCCACAAATGCACAAAGTAAACAGGAAACTGCTGTTGCCAATGCTGTTGAACAGTTGCGTAAAGCAATGGTTGATGCTGATTCTGTTATGCTGGATAATTTAACCATGGATGAATTAAGTTATGGGCACTCCGGGGGACATGTAGATGATAAAAAAGAATTCGTTCAAAAAATAACCAGTGGAAAATCTGATTTTATATCCATAAACCTCAGCGAGCAAACCATTACTCTAAGTGGCAAAACTGCGGTTGTGAGGCACAAATTAAATGCCTTTACCAACGATAATGGCAAGCCCGGTGAGGTGCATTTACTGGTTTTATTGGTGTGGCAAAAAATCGACGGAAAGTGGAAATTACTGGCCCGGCAGGCAGTAAAAAATCAGTAAAAAACTGGAGGCAAAAAAATGGTATCGTTATCGGGAACGATTGCGTAAATAAACCCCTTTTAATACTCCTCTGGCTAAGGATATTTTGGTAAAATTGATAACTATTAACGGTTGATTGCGATGAACGTATTAGCGCTTTTTAGTCTCGCTGGTAAGACCGCCCTGGTTACAGGGGGTAATAAGGGAATTGGAATGTCCATGGCCCTTGCATTGGCCGAGGCCGGCGCAGATATTATCGTAGTTTCCAACTCTATTGAACTTAAAGGCAGCGATATTGAAAAAGAAGTTACTGCACTCGGCAGGTCTTTCAAAGCTTACCAGTCAGATTTCAGCAACCGTTCCTCACTCCATGATTTCATTCAAAAAGTTTTGGCTGAGAACAAACGCATTGATATCCTGGTCAATAATGCCGGGATGATTCTTCGTAACCCTGCAGCAGAACACAGCGATGAATACTGGGATAAAGTGATCGCAGTTAACCTTGATGCACAATTTATTCTTACCAGGGAAATAGGAAAGAAAATGCTGGAACAGGGAAGCGGCAAGATTATTTTCACAGCCTCGTTACTAAGCTTCCAGGGCGGTATCAATGTTCCGGGGTATGCAGCCAGCAAAGGAGCTGTTGCCAGCCTGATAAAAGCCTTCGCCAATGAATGGGCAGAAAAAGGAATCAATGTGAATGGCATTGCACCCGGTTATATTGCCACCGACAATACTGAAGCGTTGAGGAAGGATCCCGAAAGAAGTAAAGCGATCCTAAGTCGTATACCTGCTAACCGGTGGGGCCAGCCCGAAGACTTTAAAGGCGTAACCGTTTTTTTAGCCAGCGCTGCCAGTGATTACATGAACGGGCATATCGTTGTGGTAGATGGTGGATGGATGGGGAGGTAAACGCCCCCTCTATCTCCCCCAAGGGGGAGGAAATTGCGAAGATTAGTACAAAATGTAGATAAAGTTGAATATAGATCATGAGTTGACTTGGAAGATTTGTAAAAGATTATATAACTAAAAGTTCCGCTCCCTCTCTTTCGGAGAGGGAGTAGGAGGGAGAGGCTTATGCAGATACGATTTCACAACAGTGCAAAGGAAGTGAGCACAATGACCACTGAAGAATTGCGCAGTAATTTTTTGATCCCGTCATTGATGCAGGCTGATACATTAAACCTGGTTTATTCTCATTACGACCGCATGATCATTGGCGGGGTAATGCCGGTAAATAAAACAGTTACTCTGCCAACTTACGAATCATTGAAAGCAAAATATTTTTTAGAAAGAAGGGAACTGGGGATAATAAATGTTGGCGGTGACGGAGAAGTAAAAGTAATAAATGGTAAGGCATTTGATCTTCACAAACTCGATTGCCTGTATGTTGGAAAGGGGAATGAGAAAGTTTCTTTCAAAAGC
The DNA here is from genome assembly GCA_044222465.1 of Ferruginibacter sp. GTDB lineage: Bacteria > Bacteroidota > Bacteroidia > Chitinophagales > Chitinophagaceae > Ferruginibacter. The sequence goes on along the minus strand of JBGANE010000006.1, from coordinate 73,201 downwards.
AAAAAGAAAAATAACCCGGCTAAGTTCTATTTATTGTCAGCGCCTGCTCATCATGTTTATCCGGTGAGGTTGATGAAGAAAGAGAAAGCCATGCCGATGGAACTGGGCGCCACAGCAACTGCTAATCACCGTACGGTGTATAAATACATACATCTTGCCGGGATAAGAAGCTGCCAGCTGGTAATGGGACTTACGCTATTAAAAGAAGGAAGCGTCTGGAACACTATGCCCACACATGTACACGACCGCAGGATGGAAGCCTATTTCTATTTCGATATCCCGAAAAACCAGAAAGTGATCCACCTGATGGGAGAGCCAACAGCTACTAAACATTTAGTGATAAGTAATGATGAAGCCATCATCTCTCCGCCATGGAGCATTCACAGCGGATGTGGAACCAGTAATTATGGTTTCATATGGGGGATGGGAGGGGAGAACCAGGATTATGCAGATATGGATATGATTGATATTAATAAACTGAAATAATTAAGAATCAAAAATTAATAATTGAAAAAGTACCTGTTTATAACAGCGCTTCTTATAAGCGGCCTTTCTTTTATGTTACCCGAAAAGAAAGTAACCATCTTTCTTGTTGGTGACAGCACCATGGCCAATAAACCATTGGAAGAAAACCCGGAAAGAGGATGGGGTATGTATTTTCCAAAATATCTTACCGATGATGTGGAAGTACAAAACCATGCAGTGAATGGAAGAAGCACAAAAAGTTTTATTAATGAACACCGCTGGGATACCGTGATGAGCAGGCTTAAACCAGGCGATTTTGTATTGATACAGTTTGGTCATAATGACAGTAAAGTGGATGACAGTAATCGCTCTGCTCCTGCACATACATTATACAAAGACAATCTTATTCGTTTTGTGAATGATGTGAGAAGTAAAGGTGCTAACCCGGTTTTGATAACTCCCGTAATGCGCAGGAAATTTGATGCAAATGGAAAGTTTGTTGATCAGCATGGTGATTACCCCGGCGTAGTGAGGGAAGTGGCAGCTATGATGAATGTATTCCTTATCGATCTGCATAAGAGCAGTGAAGAGTTGATCGTAAAGGAAGGAGTGGAAGGCTCCAGGAGATTTTTTCTGAATATCCCTGCTAAGCATTTTAAGAATTATAAAGGCAAAGAAGAAGACAATACGCATTTCAGCGATTATGGTGCAGCATCAGTTGCCTCATTGGTATGTGCGGAAATAAAAAAACAAGGAATGCCTATCGCTCAATATTTAAAGCCTTCTGTGTTCAAAGAAAAATTTGCATTTGAACTCCCAAAAATATATACTCCGCATTTCAAGAGAGATACTTTTAATATTATGAACTACGGTGCAGTGGCAGATGGCATGACACTTAATTCCAATGCTATCAACAAAACCATTGAAGAATGCGTTAAACAGGGCGGTGGTACGGTTTTAATTCCAAGAGGTTCATTTGTTACCGGCCCGATCATTATGAAAAGTAATATCAACCTGCACCTGGCAAAGGGTGCATTGGTGATATTCAGTCCCGACTTTAACCAATATCCATTAGTTGTCTCCACGTTCGAAGGTGTGGAAGCTGCCCGTTGCCAGTCACCGGTTACAGCAGAGTATCTTGAAAACATTGCCATCACCGGCGAAGGCATCATGAATGGCAATGGCTACTATTGGCGGCCACTGAACAGGAACAAGATGACCGAAAGTGAATGGAAAGCGCACCAGAAAAAATATGGCGGTGTACTTACCGAAGATGGAAAGACATGGTACTCATCGGCCAAAGCATTAAAAGGTTTCACAGATAAGACCATTGGAAAACTGGCTGGAGGAAAAGCTGTGAAAGATTTTGAAGATGTGAAAGATTTCCTGCGGCCTAATATGATCCGCATCTTTAATTGTAAGAATGTGAGGATACAGGATGTGACCTTCGAAAATTCACCTGCCTGGACGACCCATATCCAGTTCAGCGAACACATCACCATTAAAAATCTTACGGTAAAGAATCCATGGTTTGGACAGAATACTGATGCACTGGACCTTGAAAGCAGTAAGAATGCCCTGGTGGAAGATTGTCATTTTGATACCGGCGATGATGGTATCACCATCAAGAGCGGAAGAGATGAGGAAGGAAGAAAAAAAGGGATGCCTACAAAAGATGTTATTGTAAACAATTGCGTGGTATATCATGCTCATGGGGGTTTTGTGGTAGGAAGCGAAATGAGTGGCGGTGTAAATAATATGTTTGTGAGTAATTGTACTTTTATTGGCAGCGATATCGGCCTTCGTTTTAAAACAACAAGGGGGAGGGGTGGACTGGTAGAGAATATTTATGTGGATAATGTGAACATGAAAGACATACCTGCAGAAGCGATCTTGTTCGACATGTACTATATGGCTAAGGACCCGGTTGTTTTATCGGGTGAAAAAAGGGAACCACCTAAAGTGGAGGCTAAGCCTGTTGATGAAACAACACCTCAGTTCAGGAATTTTTATTTCAGCAATATCACCTGTAATGGTGCTGCAAAAGGAATATTTGTACGTGGTATTCCTGAGATGCATGTAAAGAATATCTGGATAGAGAATGCTGTGCTGCAGGCTGATGAAGGTATCGACATACAGGAGGCAACTAATATCAACCTGAAGAATATCACCATGGTGAGTAAAAATACAAAGCCTGTTGCTTATGTATTGAACAGCGACAGTATTACCATTGATGGTTTGGTATATAAAGACGGTGCAGAGGTTCTGGCAATGGTTCAGGGCGACCGGACAAAAAATGTGAACATATTCAATACTGACATTACTAAAGCAAAACAAAAATTGGAAGCTGGCTTTGGCTCTACCGAAGCTACGGTGAGTTGGGTCAAGCAACCAGTAGTAGAAGAAAAAAAGAAAAAAACAAAAGCAAAGAAAGAATGATGAAAAGGATAGCGATCATAGCTTTTTTATTTGCAGCATATATAAATACGGATGCTCAGCAAATACCCTATTCAAAGCAAATGGCACAAACAGCCATGCGTATGTGGCCCGATTCATTTGCTGTCAGGCCCGGCAATCCTGCCCGATGGAGCTACGACCAGGGTGTGATATTAAAAGGCATTGAAGGCATCTGGAAATTATATGGCGATGCAACATATTTTAATTATATCCAGCACAGCATGGATTATTATGTGAAGGAAGACGGAACAATAAAAGATTATAAACGTGATGAGTTCAATATCGATCATACCAACAATGGTAAAGTGGTGATGATGTTGTACAATATCACCGGGAAAGAAAAATACAGGAAGGCCATTGATAATATCCGCAGCCAGTTCAATGATCATCCCAGGACCAAAGAAGGTGGTTTTTGGCATAAGAAAATTTATCCCTGGCAGGTATGGCTTGATGGTTTATATATGGGCCAGCCTTTTTATGCGGAATATGCCAAATGGGCAAAGCAGGACACAGTGTTTGATGATATAGCCCGGCAGTTCATTAATATAGAACGGCATACCCGTGATGCAAAGACAGGGTTGCTTTACCATGGATGGGATGAAAGCAAAGAGCAAAAATGGGCGAATAAAGAAACAGGACTTTCGCCACATATCTGGGGCAGGGCCATGGGCTGGTATGGTATGGCCATGGTGGATGTACTTGACCATTTTCCTGCCAATCATCCTGGAAGAGATTCGATCATCGGCATTCTCAACCGTTTTGCAAAAGCAATAACCAAAGTACAAGATTCGAAATCAGGTTTATGGTATGATATTCTAGACTTGCCAACAAGAGAAAAGAATTATAAAGAAGCATCCGCTTCCTGCATGTTTGTGTATGCACTGGCTAAGGCGGTACGCAAAGGTTATATACCGGCATCTTACCTTGCCACAGCAAAGAAAGGATATGACGGTATCATCAAAGAATTCATTGAAGTGGATGCCAACGGGCAAACTAATTTAAAAGGAACAGTGAGCGTATCCGGCCTTGGTGGTAAACCTTACCGTGATGGAAGCTTTGAATATTATATGAGTGAACCTGTGGTGGTGAATGATCCCAAAGGCATGGGTGCTTTCATTTTAGCCAGCGTAGAAATAGAAATGGCTGCATTACCAAAACCAGGAGCAGGGAAAAAAGTGGTGATGGATAATTATTTCAATAATGAATGGCGTAAGAATGGATATGGTGTGAATGTTCGCCGGCACTATACCTGGGATGATACGGAGAATGGCGGGTTCAGTTTATTCGGCCATGTATGGAAGATGTATGGTGCAACTTTATCCGGACTTGATGCAGCACCAACCGCAAACAATTTAAAGGGAGCTTCTGTTTATATCATTGTCGACCCCGATGGAGTTAAGGATACAAAGACGCCGAACTATATGAATGAGCAAAGCGCTTCTGAAATTGCCGCTTGGGTAAAGCAGGGCGGTGTGTTGCTCATCATGACCAATGATACATCTAATTGCGACTTGCAGCATTTTAATATCCTTCCCGAAAAATTTGGAATTCACTTTACAGACAAGAGCCGCAATATGGTAAAAGGAAATGAATTTGAAACCGGGGCTGTTTACAATAAGATAACTAATCATGTTTTCAAGAGCACAAAGAAGATGTACCTGAAAGAAATAAGTACCATGGAATTGAAAGCCCCTGCACAGTCATTAATATCGCAGGACGGGGATGTGATCATGGCTACAGCCAGGTATGGAAAGGGAACCGTGTTTGCCGTTGGTGATCCATGGTTATATAATGAATACCTCGACGGAAGAAAGATACCGGCTGAGTATGAGAATTTCTCTGCAGCCAATGAACTGGTGAAATGGTTATTGGCACAGACGCCAAAGAAATAATGCGACTGAATAAAAAAATATCATCATTATTTACTGCAATGCTTGTTGCAGCAACGGGTTTATTTGCCCAAAAGCAAATTACAGTTGCACAGGATGGATCGGGTAATTTTAAAAACATCCAGGAAGCCATTAATAGCCTGCCTGCCGATGCAAAGGAACAGCGTATTATTTTGATCAAGAGCGGGACTTATAATGAGAAACTGTTTATTGATAAAGATTTCATTACACTGAAAGGAGAGAATCCTGAAAAGACGATTATAACCATTGCGCAGGCAAGGGATGAATGGCGTTGTGATAATAAGGATGACTATGGTACAGCTACTCTTAATTTAAAAGGCAGCGATATCACGTTGGAGAATTTATCTTTCATCAACAGTTATGGAAAAGACAATACAAAAGAAAAAACAATTGCCTGTGCCAATGACAGTACTAAAACAAAAACCGTCAGGCCTTATGGACACCAGATGGCGCTTCGTTCCTTTGCCACAACAAGGCTGATCGTGAAGAACTGCATCTTCCGGGCTTATGGTGGCGATACAGTGAGTCCCTGGAATACGGATAATGGTATGTTTTATTTTAAGGATTGCACCATGGAAGGTGGCGTTGATTTTTATTGTCCACGTGGCTGGGCGCTTGCTGATAATTGCACATTCATCTGCCGTGATAAGAATGCAGCCATCTGGCACGACGGGAGCAAATTCGAAAAATCAAAAACCGTTTTATACAACTGTAAGTTCACAGGTGATGATGGTTTTAAATTGGGAAGGTATCACCGCGATGCACAGTTTTATTTACTCAACTGCAATTTTGCAAAAAATATGGCTGATGCAGATATCTATTTAGTACCCACGACTAATGTGATCCAGTGGGGTCGCAGGGTGTATTATTATAATTGTAAGAGAGAAGGCGGTGATTATGCCTGGCATAAAAATAATTTACCGGCTGATTTTAATATCAAAGATTTTACCATACCCTGGGTCTACGATCTCAAATGGGATCCGGGCAAATAAAAATTAAACAGGCAATATGTTGTTGTCAAAATATAATTTAAGGAATGTAAATGCAGAAAAAGTCGTAGCGCCAAACCCTGGCTTGCTAGAACTGCCGGAGAAAGTGCTACAGTTCGGCACCGGCGTGCTGCTTCGTGGCTTGCCCGATTATTTCATTGATAAGGCGAACAAGCAGGGCATTTTCAATGGGAGGATTGTTGTGGTGAAGTCCACAGATGGAGGCGATGCAACAGCTTTTGAAAAACAAGATGGCTTATATACTATTTGCGTACGGGGAATTGAGGGAGGTGTTAAGCAGGAGGAAAATATCATTTGCTCTTCCATCAGCCGTGTACTTTCAGCAAAGAACGAATGGAACAAGATTATTGAGTGTGCACATAATCCGCAGTTGAAAATAATTAGCTCAAACACTACGGAAGTAGGAATAGAACTTGTGCAGGATGATATCAGGCGTTATCCCCCGGTATCGTTCCCTGGAAAATTACTGGCCTTTTTGTACGAACGCTATAAGGCCTTTGCAGGAAGTAAACAATCGGGTATGGTTATCATACCAACTGAACTGATCACTGATAATGGCAAGAAACTGGAATCTATTGTTACCGAGCTTGCCCATCTTAACGGGCTTGAAGCAGCATTCATTGACTGGCTTGAAAATTCCAACACATTTTGCAATTCACTTGTCGACAGGATCGTTCCCGGAAAACCGGATAAGGCCTTAATGGCAAGCATTGAAAACGAAATCGGTTATACCGATGACTTGTTATTGATGACAGAAGTATACAGGCTTTGGGCTATTGAATGTAACCAGGAAGTTGCCGAAGTATTGTCTTTCGCTAAAGCAGACAAAGGAGTGGTGATTGCTGAGGATATTAATTTATTCAGGGAGCTTAAACTCCGTTTGTTGAACGGAACACATACATTAAGTTGCGGAGTGGCATTTTTGTCGGGCCTTTCAACCGTAAAAAATGCAATGGACGATCTGCAGCTGAATAATTTTGTAAGCACATTGATGCAGGCCGAAATTGCCCCGGCCATACCCTACACCGCAACAGCTGATCAGACCCGTGATTTTGCGCTGAGTGTTTTAGACAGGTTTCGTAACCCATATATTGATCATCAATGGCTGAGTATTACGGTGCAGTATTCTTCCAAAATGAGATCAAGGGTAATACCGGTTTTGCTTAATTATTATGCCTTATTTAATACAGTCCCCGAAAACATGGCAACAGGTTTTGCAGCATATATTTTCTTTATGAAGGCGGTAAAAGAAGAGAATGGAAAATATTTTGGCTTGTTGCACGACAATTATTACCTCATCCAGGATGATAACGCACACTACTTTTATAAAAAATGGAATGCAGCCAAATCCCGGCAAATGGCAAATACTGTTTTGCGTGATGTAACTTTATGGGGATATGACTTGTCGGCCTTACCCGGTTTTGCGACGGCGGTTCAGGAAAAACTTAACGAAATTGAAGAACTGGGAATGGCTACGGTACTAGATACACTTCAATCCAAAAAAAGTATTGCATAGAAAATGAAACAACGATTGGTAAAAGTTCATCCCAACGATAATGTGCTGGTAGCACTTACGAATTTACCGAAGGGAGAAACCGTTAGCTTCAATGGAGAGGAATTTACTTTACAGGACGATATTCCTGCAAAACATAAATTTGTTACCCATGATATGAATACCGGTGATCCGGTGACAATGTATGGTGTGCTGGTTGGTAAGGCGCAAACCCATATTGGAAAAGGTGGCATCATTTCAACGGCTAACCTTAAACATGCGGCTGAACCCTTTGTTTACCGGAAAACAGATTTTACCTGGAAAGCGCCTGATGTTTCCAGGTTCATCAATAAAACTTTCAATGGTTATCACCGCAGCAACGGGGAAGTAGGTACGGCTAATTACTGGCTGTTCATTCCAACCGTATTTTGTGAAAACCGTAACCTGGATGTGATCAGGGAAGCGCTGCATAATGAACTGGGCTATGCAGTTACCGGTAAGTATAAACAGTATGCCCACCAGCTGCTTGAAGCGTATAATAACGGAGAAGATATTTCATCGGTGAATTTATTGCCGGTGGACCATAATAATAAGAAGAACCGTGTTTTTAAAAATGTTGATGGAATAAAATTTTTGAACCACCAGGGCGGATGTGGCGGTATAAGACAGGATGCAGCCGTATTAAGCAAATTACTGGCTGCTTATGCCAACCACCCCAATGTGGGAGGTATTACTGTTTTGAGTTTGGGATGTCAGAACTTACAGGTACAGGATTTTGTAACTGACCTGAAGAAGCTCAATCCAAACTTTGAAAAACCACTTTTTATTTTTGAACAACAACAATCACAAAGTGAAGAACAGCTGATCGCAGAATCCATTCAAAAAACCTTTGCAGGGCTGATTGAAATAAATAAACTGCAAAGAAAACCTGCGCCGCTCAGTAAACTATGTATCGGTGTAAAGTGCGGAGGCAGCGATGGTTTCAGTGGAATATCTGCAAACCCTGCTGTTGGATATTGCAGCGACCTGGTAGTGGCATTGGGTGGAAGGATATTACTGGCTGAGTTCCCTGAATTATGTGGTGTAGAACAAAATTTAATTGATCGTACAACAGATGAAGCTGCTGCAAAAAAATTCATCAGCCTGATGACGAACTATAATGAATCTGCGCTGAAAGTAGGTTCGGGGTTTCATATGAATCCATCTCCGGGTAATATCAAGGATGGATTGATAACAGATGCTATAAAAAGTGCCGGTGCAGCCAAGAAGGGAGGTACATCACCAGTGGTTGATGTGCTTGATTATACCGAGCCTGCAACAAAGCCGGGATTGAATTTGGTATGCACACCCGGTAATGATGTAGAAGCTACAACCGGTAAAGCTGCCAGCGGAGCAACGCTAATCTTGTTTACAACAGGACTGGGAACACCAACGGGCAATCCTGTTTGCCCAACGATAAAGGTTTCTACCAACAGTAGTCTTACCAAACGAATGAATGATATCATTGATATTGATTGCGGACCTGTAATTGAAGGTGATAAGACCATTGAACAGATGGGAGAAGATATTTTAGAGTATTGTATCAAAGCAGCAAGTGGTGAGGTGACACCCAAGTCAGTATTGCTTAACCAGGATGATTTCATTCCATGGAAGAGAGGGGTTTCATTATAACTATCCTGAGCGTAGTCGAAGGAAATTTTCACAATTTCGAGCGGAGTTGAGAAACTGAATATAACAACGTATAATCTATAAGATGAAAAAATTCTTAGATCAAAATTTCCTGCTTCAGAATAAAATAGCTGAAAAGCTGTATCACGACTTTGCAAAGCCGCAACCCATCATTGATTACCATAATCACTTACCCCCGGACCAGATAGCCAATGATATCAATTTTGAAAACCTTACCCAGGTGTGGTTATATGGCGACCATTATAAATGGCGGGCCATGCGTACCAATGGAGTCAATGAGAAATACTGTACCGGCAATGCATCCGATTATGAGAAGTTTGAGAAATGGGCGGCAACGGTTCCCTACACCATGCGTAACCCGCTTTATCACTGGACACATCTTGAGCTGCAGCGTTATTTTGGGATAGATGAGATACTGGACTCAAAAACTTCGAAAGAGATCTATGATGAAGCATCGGCTAAACTGGTGACCAAAGAATATTCTGTTCGTAACCTGCTGCGGAAAATGAATGTGAAAGTATTGTGTACCACCGATGACCCTACAGATTCATTGGAGCATCATCAAAAAATAAAAACAGATGGATTCGAGATAAAGATTTTACCAGCGTATCGTCCCGATAAGGCCATGAATGCAGACAATGTTGCTTGCTTTAATACTTACGTCGACAAAGTTCAGCAGGTTTCCGGCATTTCCGTTTCATCTTATAGTGATTATCTCGCCGCATTAAAGAAACGCCATGATTTCTTCGCAACCGTTGGTTGTTGTGTTTCCGATCATGGATTAGAACAGGTATATGCGGAAGATTATACCGATGCAGAAATAAAAAGCATTTTTGATAAATTAAGATCCGGTAAGGAAATAAGCTATGCCGATAACCTGAAGTTCAGGTCGGCCATGCTGGTTGAATTCGCAAAATGGGATCATGAGAAGGGATGGGTGCAGCAATATCACCTTGGAGCGTTACGGAATAATAATGCAAGAATGCTAAAGCAACTGGGTGCAGATACAGGCTGGGACTCTATTGGTGATTTTTCACAATCAAGGGCATTGGCAAAATTCCTGAACAAGTTGGATGAAACAGATCAGCTGGCAAAAACGATATTATATAATCTCAATCCTGCCGATAACGAACTTATGGCAACCATGATCGGCAATTTCAATGACGGATCGGTTGCAGGAAAGGTACAATTCGGTTCGGCTTGGTGGTTCCTTGATCAGAAAGACGGCATGATCAAACAGATCAATGCACTGTCGAATATGGGATTGCTGAGTAAGTTTGTGGGCATGCTCACCGACAGCAGGAGTTTTATGAGCTATCCACGCCATGAATATTTCAGGAGGATATTGTGTAACCTGTTTGGTGAAGAAATGGAAAATGGCGAACTGCCGAATGACATTCCCGGGGTTGGAAAATTAATTGAGGATATCTGTTATCACAATGCAAATAACTATTTTAAGTTTTAATGAGTAAGTCTTTATGTTTTGGAGAACTGCTTTTGAGACTCTCGCCTTCAGCAGAAGGAGATTGGCTGCAAAAAAACATGTTGCCTGCCTTTGTTGGCGGGGCAGAAGCCAATGTGGCAACTGCGCTTGCTTTATGGGATCAACAAGTTGGCTATTGCACAGCGCTTCCTGATAACTTTCTTTCTAAACAGCTTTCAGATTATCTGCAAAAGAAAAATATTGATACATCTTCCATTCACTATAGTGGCAATCGTGTAGGGGTTTATTACCTGCAACAGGGAACTGATGTAAAAAATACCGGGGTTGTCTTTGACCGGGCAGGATCTTCTTTTTCTCAATTGCAGAAAGGGATGATCGATTGGGATAAGATTTTTAATGGAATAACATGGTTTCATCTCAGTGCCATTGCAGCTTCATTGACGATGTCTGCTGCGGAAGTCTGCGAAGAAGCGTTGCAGGCAGCATCATCGAAAGGTATTACCATCTCTCTCGACTTGAATTACCGCAATAAATTGTGGCAATACGGAAAACAACCCATTGATATCATGCCGCAGCTTGCTGCATATTGTGATGTGGTAATGGGAAATCTATGGTCGGCCAATGTGATGTTAGGTATTCCGCTTGACGATAGCTTCATTAAAACTAACAGTAAAAAGACTTATCTTGAACAGGCAGTGAATACATCCAAAGCTATACAGGAAAGATTCCCAAAAGTAAAGACTGTGGCCAATACATTCAGATTCGACCGCAATGAGGGCATACAATATTATACAGCATTATACAACGGTGAATTATTTGTGTCGGCAGAATACAGTTCGGATAAAGTGCTGGATAAAGTCGGCAGCGGCGATTGTTTCATGGCGGGACTTATATATGGAATGAGCAACGGTCATACGCCTCAGCAAACACTGGATTTTGCAACGGCTGCCGCTTACAATAAACTTTTCATTAAAGGAGATACCACTGATCAAACTGCGAACGATATCAAATCAACGATAAAACATGCCGGGTAAAAAAGAGATACAGGACCAGATCATTAAACAAGGATTACTTCCGCTTTTTTATAACAGCGATGGGGATGTGAGCATTCAATTATTGAAAGCATTATATGCAGGAGGAATACGGTCAGTTGAATATACCAACAGGGGAGAAGCAGCATTGGCAAACTTCAGGGCGATGAAAAAGGTTTGTGAAACTGAGATGAAGGATATGCACCTGGGTGTGGGAACGATCAAGAACGCAGCTATGGCAAGATCATTTGTTGATGCCGGTTGTGATTATATCATTTGTCCGGGTTTAGTTGCCGATGTTGCCGAAGTTGCTGACGCAAATAACATGCTCTGGATCCCTGGCTGTATGACGCCGACCGAGATCATTGCTGCAGAAAAGATGGGAGCAACGATGATAAAGTTGTTTCCGGGTAATATACTTGGACAGGGATTCATGGCAGGTATTAAAGAATTGTTTCCCGGTTTATTGTTCATGCCGACCGGAGGAGTAGAAACAACAAAGGAAAATATTGAAGCCTGGTTTAAGGCCGGTGTATGTGCGGTGGGCATGGGAAGCAAGCTGGTGAGTAAAGAAGTGATGGAGAATAAAAAATACGATCAGCTGACTGCTGAAACAAAAAAAATAATTTCAATAATCAACGACTGCAGAAAATAAAATCAGGTAGTGAGACAGTTTTATTTTTTTTAAAAATGGATGTCAGGTTGAGCTTGTCGAAGCCATTCGGAGCATTTATACTAAATCGCCTTCGACAAGCTCAGGCTGACAACGTTTCAAACTGGTGTACTACTCTAAATTAAACTTCTTATGAACGTAGAAAAAATTGGTAAATACAGGTGGACGATCTGTGCGCTTTTATTTTTTGCAACAACCGTTAACTATCTCGACAGGCAGGTGCTGAGCCTTCTTGCCCCTGATCTTTCAAAAGAATTTTCATGGAGCAATTCTGATTATGCAAACATTACAGCCGTGTTCCAGTTTGCCTATGCCATATCCATGTTATTTGCCGGCCGCTTTATTGATAAATTGGGAACAAAGAAGGGATTTACCTGGGCAATTATCATCTGGTCATTGGCGGCCATTATGCATGCATATTCCATTGAGATCGGCGGGATTTTTTCCGGTGTTTTTTCAGCAGTGGGCCTGGTGATACCGGTTTCTATATTAGGTTTCATGGTCTCCCGTGCAGTATTGGCATTTGGAGAAGCCGGTAATTTTCCGGCTGCTATAAAAGCCACCGCAGAATATTTTCCAAAGAAGGAAAGATCATTTGCTACGGGTATATTTAATTCGGGGGCAAACGTTGGCGCCATACTGGCACCGCTTACCGTACCCTGGATCGCTTTGCATTGGGGCTGGCAATTCGCTTTCATATTGGTTGGCGCTATCGGTTTTTTATGGCTGATCTTTTGGTGGTTGTTTTATGATAAACCTGAAAAACAAAAGAGATTATCCAAAGCTGAACTTGATTATATCAATTCTGATACAGAGGCTGAAGTAGCCGCTACTGAACAAAAAGAAAAAGTGGCCTGGTTTAAATTGTTGGGGTATAAGCAAACCTGGGCATTTGTATTTGGTAAGTTTATGACCGATGGAGTATGGTGGTTCTTCTTATTCTGGCTGCCAAAATACCTGGAAGCACAATATGGGATGGTAAAAACAGAGATCATGGTACCATTGGCTGTGTTGTACAGCATGACCATGTTTGGCAGTATCGGCGGTGGCTGGTTTCCTACTTATTTCATCCGTAAGGGATATACGGCATATGATGGCCGTATGAAAGCCATGTTACTCATCGCACTCTTTCCATTAATTGTATTGGCTGCACAACCTTTGGGATATATCAGCTTCTGGGTTCCGGTCATACTTATCGGCATTGGTGCATCGGCTCACCAGGCATGGAGCGCTAATATCTTTACGACCGTAAGTGATATGTTCCCTAAAAAAGCCGTGGGTTCGGTTGTAGGTATTGGTGGTATGGCAGGAGGGCTTGGCGGTGTGCTCATCTCAAAATCAGGTGGAGCTTTATTTGATCACTACAAAGCATTGGGTCATATTCAGACGGGCTATACCATCATGTTCGCATTTTGTGCGGTCGCTTACCTGGTTGCATGGGTGGTAATGAAGAGCCTGGTGCCAAAGTATAAGCCGATAACGGATCTGTAATTTTAGTAGTATCTGTCATCCTGAGCGATAGCGAAGGATCTGCCAGGCAATGTTCAATTGTTCAGCATTAGTACAATTGCCAGGCAGATTCCTCCTGCGCCGGAATGACAAACTAAGAGGCTTCATAATTTGTTTTATTTAAACCATCTTCTTAATTAATTTCCCCAGCATCATCAACCCATAGTCCATATCATCGTTCCAGGGTTTGCCAAAACAGATGCGGATGCAGTTCTCATAATTATTACCGGCCGAGAATATCTTACCGGGAACAATCGAGATATTATGCTTCATGGCTTCGGTACGTAGTTTGAAAGCATTCACTTTTTTATTTAATTCCAGCCATAAAATGAAACCACCATGCGGCCTGGATACTTTTGTATTGCAGGAAAATATTTGATGATTGCCTGTACATAACGGAGGCTCTGCGTATGCAATGACTTACGCAGGTTCTTTAAATGAAACTCATAGCGGCCATTCTTTAAATAATGCGCAATGGCGGCCTGCGTGAGGGTAGGACTGCTGATGTTCTGTATCCTTTTTAATTGTTTCACCTTCTCAAAGAATTTACCCGGTATCACCCAGCCAATGCGGTAGCCCGGGCTTAGTGACTTGGAAAGTGAAGAGCAATACATCACCAGGCCCTTTGTGTCATAATACTTACAGTTCTTCGGCCTGTTCTTTCCAAAATACAATTCACCATAAATATCATCTTCTATCAATGGGATATTATGTTTGGTAATGATCTCCACCAGCTTCTTCTTGTTCTCATCCGGCATACAACTACCCAATGGGTTATTGAAATTAGGAATGAACACACATGCTTTTATAGAGAATTTCTTTATCGCTCTTTGTAAGTGATCAAGGTCAACACCATTGATGGGATCAGTTGATATCTCCACCACTTTCAGTCCAAGGCTTTCAATAGCCTGGTAAATTCCAAAGTAGGTCGGGCTTTCGATAGCAACCGTATCACCCGGTGATGTTACCGCTTTTAAACAAAGGCTTATTGCTTCCAAACAGCCGGAAGTTACGATCACTTCATCAGGTTTTACATTGCCTCCCCAATTGAATGCAAGTTTGGTTATCTGTTTCCGCAATTCAACATTTCCCTGCGTATGTTCATAGTCCATGCAATGATCCTTGGTATTGCGCAATGCATATACAACAGATTTATTCAGTTTAGCTGCAGGTAATAAAGAAGCATCGGGAACAGCGAGTGCAAAATTGATGATACCAGTGGCTGCAATGTCCATGTAAATGGAAGCGATCATTTCTTTTACACTCACATCATGCGAAACGGCCTCGGGGGTTACCAGGTTTGGAAGCTCTGGAAAACGGTTATGATTGAATCTGACATAGTACCCGGACTTTGGCCTGGATTCTATCAACCCTCTTCCCTCCAAATGGTAATAAGCCTGGAAGGCAGTACCCATGCTGATACCGTACTTATCGCTCAAAAGCCTTACTGACGGGAGTTTGTCGCCTATTTTCAATACATCGTCTGCGATCATTTTTTCGAGTCCATCTGCAACCTGTATGTACAAATGTTCGTCAGAATTGAAAGTTGTTTTCATCTGTTATAAATCTGATATAGTCAAAAATACAAAATCTGAATCTGTTTTTTACAAAAAAAATTGACAATTTTTGTTCTGCAATAATTAATTAACCGCTTTGTCAGGTTGACGACTTGCTGAATCTTTTTACCTGGCTAGCTTTAATGTTTTGGATATGCACCCTATAAGAATAGTAGATTACGTACCGGCCCACCAACCCTATTTTGAAAAATTCAACAGGGACTGGATAGAAAAATATTTTGTTATGGAGCCCGTGGATGAATTTGTACTGACCGACCCGGAAGAAGCATTATTAAAACCGGGGGGTGCTGTTTTAATGGCTGAGTACGATGGAGAAGTAGCGGGTACTGTAGCCCTGAGAAAAGTGGATGATAAGACCTTTGAATTTACCAAGATGGCTGTAGACAGTAATTTTCAACGCAGGGGTATTGCAGAAGCATTGAGTTATGCCAGCTTTGAAAAAGCAAAAGAACTGGGTGCAACTACAGTTATACTTTATTCAAACAGCATGTTAACCCCAGCGATACATTTATATGAAAAGCTTGGATTTAAACATGTGCCTGTTGGCAACACCGGGTATAAAAGATCGGATGTAAAAATGGAAATCAATGTGAAGGACTTAGAACCAATAGCCATTTAACCTTTAAACCTTAAACCATTAAACGTTTTAAACCTTTTTAAACCTTTCTGTATGGAAACGATTGCAACAATTAAAACACGAAGAACAACAAACTCTCGAATTAATGAAGTGGATTTTAACCACCTGGAGTTTGGAAAATATATTTCTGATCATATGCTGGTATGTGATTATGCAAACGGAGAATGGAAAGAACCACATATCGTTCCTTATGCGAACCTGTCAATGAGTCCTTCAGCATTGGCCTTGCATTACGGGCAAACCGTTTTTGAGGGCATGAAGGCTTTCAGGATGAAAGATGGCCGCATTAATATTTTCAGGATGGATAAACACTACGAACGTTTTGTACGTTCACTCAACAGGATGTGTATGGCTGTTCCATCAAAAGAAGTCTTTGTTGAAGGGCTGACACAACTGATAAGGTTGGATAATGCATGGGTGCCGTCACAACCGGGCAATGCACTTTACCTGCGCCCTTTTGTGTTTGCCAGCGAGGCAAGGTTTGGTGTTAAAGTATCGGAAGAATACCGTTTCATAATTTTTACAGGTCCTGTACCCACATTATATGCCGATCCTATTAAAGTAAAAGTAGAAACTGAATATATAAGAGCAGCAAAGGGTGGAACAGGTTTTGCAAAATGCGGAGGTAATTACGGAGCTGCATTCTTACCCACACAACAGGCACGTAAGGAAGGCTTTGACCAGGTATTATGGACCGATGCATCGGAACATAAATACATTGAAGAATCCGGAATGATGAATGTAATGTTCGTAATCAATAATACATTGGTGACTGCTCCTCTATCTGATTCAATACTGGATGGTGTTACAAGAGACTCTTTGTTAACACTTGCTCAAGATCTTGGATATAAAACAGAAGAAAGGCCCGTATCACTTATTGAACTGGAAGATGCTTTTAAGAAGGGGACGATCTCTGAAGCTTTTGGCGCCGGTACGGCAGCTGTTGTAGCTCCAATAAAGATCATTCATCTCAATGGTATTGATTACAGCCTGCCAAAATATAATGCAGATAAGCTGTTGTACAAGTTAAAACATAAGCTGGAGCAGATCCGCCTGGGAGTTGATACAGATGTACACGGCTGGAATTATATCATTTAAATATTGGTTTTTAAATAAGAAGTACGCTTTGTCCTGTGTTTCTATGAGGTTGGATCCTTACCTGCGTAGAAACACAGTTTTTATTTTGGTATATAATCAAATACCAGCACGGCATTTTCCTCAAGGCTGGCACTGGAAAACAGTTCATATCGTTTATCCCCTGCATAAATAACAATGAGAGCCGTATTGGGTGGAATACTGCCCAGGTTCTCGGCAAACAAAACGATCTCATGCCGGGTTTGTTTCTCATCCAGTGTGAGGTTGATGACAATAGGTTTTTCTGAAAGGCGCTGGTGGCTAAGCAGTAATTTACCATTATAAAAAACACTGATGGTATCACCATCTACAACAGCATTGTCATAAACGTTCAGTGTGATTGTTTTTACATTTACTTCTAAATGGCTTTGTTCGCTGTTTTTTCTTTTAACCAATTCCCTGGGTAGGGCCAGACTATCGCCTGGTTTTTCCACGGGAGGTAATTTTTTTACAATGGTATCTTTTGTTTTTTCGGCCGGGGGTAAAATTCTAGCGACAGTATCTTTTTTTGCAACAGTATCTTTGGCTTTGTCTGCAGGAATTATTTTATCAACCCTGGCAAAGGTCTTTTTCTTTTTTTCATAGCAGTCTTTCATTTGTTCTAATATCTCTGATGGGGTATTGGAAACTTTTTTGAGAAAAACAAGATCGTCTTTAGGCCTCATAAACCTGAAAGGGTCAGTTTCATCCCTGAAAAAAAATAAGGGCTCCTCCGGTTCATTGATGGAAACGCCTTCCAAAAAGTGATTGCCCCTGCTCTTCCTGTATTTCAAACTCAGTTTCATCAGTGTATGGCTTCCACTGTTCTTAAAGAAAGCGGTTCCGGTAAAAAGCCATTTGTCTTCTCTTTTATTATAAGTAGCTTCAAAATATGCTTTGCATGTGCTTTGCTGGTCTCTTCTTACATAATCCCAGGTATAGCCGCAAAGTTTGTCCCCGTTTTGAATGATGTTCAGCTGTAAAAACTGGTCACGGCCCAGGTCTCCTTCCCAGGTTCCTGTAATGTCCTGTGCTGACAAATGAGAGGTCAGCAAAATAATAAGGGAGGAAATAGTATATCGTTTTGCCCGGCACATAACGATATTAAATTTACTGCAATTACGTTAATGTTCCTGCCGGGAAACTGTTAAGCATTTGTTTTTGGTGCCAGGGTTAATTATTCCTGAACTGCTTTTAAAAGGTCTGCAATAATTATCTTCCTCATTTTCAGCATGGCCTGCATGGCTTTGCCTGCTTTTGCACTATCCTTGTCAGACATTAATTGCATTAAAACGGGAGGAATGATCTGCCAGGACAGGCCGAATTTATCTTTGAGCCAGCCGCACATACTTTCCTCGCCACCGTCGGCAGTGAGCTTTTCCCAGTAATGATCTATTTCTTCCTGTGTTTCTGCATTCACAAAAAAAGAAGTGGCTTCGCTGAATTTGAATTGTGGCCCGGCATCAAATGCATAAAAGGTCTGGCCATCCAGTTCAAACACGCCGGTCATTACCTGATCCTTTGGAAAAGGACTTCCCTCACCCCAGTATTTGATACTGACGATCTTTGAATTCTTAAAGACGGATGTGTACAATTTCATGGCTTCTTCGGCCTTGCCGTCGAACCAGAGAAAGGGAGTTATCTTTTGCATAAACCTGTTTTAGATCATTTGTTTAATTTTTTTGCAGCAGCCTTCGCTTCATTTTCTTTAATCCTGAACAAGGTGATACGTTTTACGAGGTCGAGAGGCACAGGTTTATCCAATGGAAATTGTATCGTTCCTTTTCCACCCTTATAGATTGCCAGCTCTTTTTTGAAAGCATCAACCCCTCTTGGTGCCGGATAAACAGAAACATGATTACTGAACCCGGCAAAATAAATGAGCATGCCGTGATATTTATATCCTGCAATACCATAGCTTATAAGTTCTTCGGCTTTAGGTGCCGTTGCCCTGATAGTTTTGCGTAACTGCTTTAGTTTATTCATCACATCAGCAGGAAAACTGTTGATATAATCATCCACAGTTTTTGGTGTTATACGTTTGGATGTTGTTTTCATGCTTTTAGTGTTTTATGATAGTAAACATAGGACAGTACACCAAAGGCTATCCAGAGAAACATCGAAAGCATGGGAAGCTGGAAACCATCCACCGCAATCATTGAATATACAGCGCCAACAAGGTCGAAGAACAAACCGGCATAAGCCCATTCTTTAATCCGCGGATGGCCGGGGATGAGTATGGCGATAACACCAAGTATCTTTAGCCAGCCAATGAAGGGGCTGAAATAAGCAGGGTAACCCAGGTGGGTCATGAATTCAATGCCTTCCCTGGACGCCATTACCTGGCCAATAGATGAGAATACCATTAATGCGGCAAAGAGAATGGTAAAGATCCAGTACAGCGTTTTAGTCTTTTTCATTTTTATTTTTTTAAAAGTTAATTCTTTGATCGGGGCTTACAGGGATTCTGTATATTTTTTGAAATTGTTAAGTATACTTTGCCAACCGCCTTGCTGCATTTCCACCGGGTTCTGATCTTCTGCTTCAAAAGATTCAACCACTTTTGTTGCATTGCCCTGGTTTGTAAAAATTACTTTCACTTTCCTGCCATCACCCATTGTATAAACGATGAGTTCATTTGTTCTCACTTCATCGTACTCACCACTGAAGTCAAAGCCAAAGCTGCCGTCTTTAGCTTCCATCCGGGTTGAAAATTTTCCACCTGTTCTCAGGTCATTTTCGGCACGTGGGGCATGCCAGTCGCCAGAGGCATTGCACCATTGGGTGATGTGTTGTGGATTGCCCCAGCATTCCCATACTTTTTCAACCGGGGCATTAACTGTAGCTTCTACGGTGATGACTGTTTTGTTCATTGATTCTATTTTTTTTATCCAGATAATTAACGGGACAACCTGGCATTAATTTCTTATTAAAAATTTTCAAACTAATGTACTACTAACTTATCGGTTGCGCCTGAATAGAGCAATAATTTTTCACCTTCCACTTCAATTTCTTTTTCAAACTCCAATCCAAGCTTTCCCAGCAGTTTAATGGAACTGGAATTGGCCGCCATAGTAGTGGCAAGAATATAGGAGTGGGTGCCGGTATTGATTATTTTATATAATACTGCTTTGGCTGCTTCGTAAGCATAGCCTTTGCCTGCAAAAACGGGTAAGAAAGCAAACCCGATATCATGATGTTCCAGATATTCACGTTTAATGAGTGTAACTACCCCTGCAGCCGTGCCGGTATCTTTAATCCGGGCAACCCAATAAGTAACATGGGGGTTGTCATTTATCTTTTCAATATATGCAGCAGCATCTTCTGGGGAATGAACTTTCCTGTCGCCGATGAACTGAAGCCAGCCCTTTGAGTTTACCAGTTCTGATATGAACATAGTATCGGTTGAGAGAAGCGGGCCTATCGAAAGCCTGTCAGTATGTATTAAGGTCTCCATCTGTATCTTTTTCTTAACAGATGGCAATCTTATTAAGTTTTATCCGAATTGCCAAACCGGTCAACCTGATTTACCCGAAGTTGATTAAAATGGAATTGCCCTTATCGTTTTTAGCCATTATACCGCTT
Organism: Ferruginibacter sp.; assembly: GCA_044222465.1. Classification (GTDB taxonomy): domain Bacteria; phylum Bacteroidota; class Bacteroidia; order Chitinophagales; family Chitinophagaceae; genus Ferruginibacter. The sequence goes on along the minus strand of JBGANE010000006.1, from coordinate 52,609 downwards.
CAACTTTCGGTTTGTTTTTCCTTTTTAAAATCAAAGCAGTGATGAGCGATACCAGCAGGCCAACCGGAAAGATCTCTGCATAGGTTATCAAAGTAAAGAAGAAGGGGTTTTTATACAGTTCTTTGTATTTAACCATCTCTGCAGTTGTCTCTTGTATTTCGGTGGCTGAACCGGAAGCTTGTGCTGCTTTCTGCATTTGAGCCCAATACTTGTCCATAAAATCGGGCATATAAACATTATAGATGAATGCCCATGCAATCACATATATGGTAGAACCTATCAATGCAATGAGTAATCCCATCCCGAAGGCTTTCCCAAAACTGATGACGCCGTTATTCTGCTTGTCACGGAAATTTTTTACCGCCACATAGATAAGCGAAAAAGCTACCAGCATCGACAGGTAACCAACGATCATCGAGGTGTTGCCCAATTCTATTTCGGGATTATTGTTTATGGTTAACATGCTTATAGACATGACAGTGGATACAACCAGGCCGGATATAAGGCCAAATACAAGTACGTTCTTTTTCATGTGTGTTATTTTTTATGAGGTCAAAGATGATGAATTGATCACTTCGGGCGGTCATACTTTAGGATGATTTTTTAGAAAACCCAGTAATTCATACTAAAGGAGTAGTCTCATCAGATGATCTGGAGCCGTTTTGCTTTTTCTATGGCCTGGGTGCGGCGTTTTACATCCATTTTTTCAAATAATTTGGCCGAATGTGTCTTCACTGTGTTCAGTGATAAATATAGTTGGTCGGCAATTTCCTGGTTGCTCAGCCCGGTTGCCATTAGCTGCAGTACTTCTATTTCACGGTTGCTCAGGCCCAGTTTCATCCGCTCGGCTTCATTTATCTCCTGGTTATTTTCGGCCGCCTCTTTTATATACACATTCTTTTCAACCACGATGGTCTTTGTTTCCACTTTTGGTTTCATCAGTTTCAGCGCCAGCCAGATGCCCAGTGCCGTGAATATTACCGCTATGACAGCAATATATATTTCAAAGGAATGATCAATGATAATGAGGCGGTACTCAAGTAACTGTAATAAAAAAAGAATAGCAGCCAGTGACGCACCATAGAGGAGTACTTGTTTGTATTTCTGAAAGAATCTGAGCATGATGACCGGATAGCGGTGACAGTCAAAAATAATTCAATTTAAACTGATACCACCAGGAGTAGATCGGGGTTAACGGCACATCAATTTAGGGTAAGTTCAGCCACCCAATGATCTTAGCGCTTCATAAACAAGAAAGGCTGGCCACACTATGGCCTTTAAAAGCCCCAATGCGCCCATCCAAAAACCGGTGGCAGTGGAAATATAATAAATGGCCGCTCCAACAAAACCAAGAAAGTAAAGAGCGCTGTGAGGCGCATGTGTCTGAATTTTTTCTTTCATCATTTTTTATTTAGAGTAAAAATACAGGCTGGCTTAATGAAAGATAATGATTCCTGTCAGTGCCGGCGGCTGATGCCGGTCAGATATATTTTAAGGATAAAAAGCAGGTGACCAGCTTCAATCAAACGGCTCCCGTAAAGACCTGCTCGGTTGCGTAAACCACCTGGGCCCATCGCTTGTCATGTACACACAATCTTCAAAGCGTACTCCAAATTCACCCATAATAGAAATAGTAGGCTCAATGCTGAAACACATACCCGGCTCAAGCAGTTTTTTATTTCCTTTTACCATATTACCCCATTCGTGCCCATCCATACCAATGCCATGGCCGGTACGGTGCGGTAAGCCCGGTAATTTGTAACCAGGGCCAAAGCCTGCATCGGTTATCACTTTACGTGCTGCTGCATCCACATTTTCGCAGGGCGAACCTATCCTGGCCGCAGCAAAGCCTGCAGCCTGCGATTGTTTTTCAAGATTCCATATTTGTTCCTGGCGTTTGGTTGGCTCGGCACCAAATACAATGGTCCTGGTGATATCCGAACAATAGCCATGCACCTGGCAACCGCAATCCATTAAAACAATATCTCCCTTCTTCAGCTTTTGTGGTTTGGTGCTTCCATGAGGAAACGCAGATGATTCGCCGAAGAGGCATAATGCAAAAGGATTACTTCCACCCATTTGCTGATGAGCATCTTCAATGATGGCAGCCAGTTCGCCTTGTGACATACCTTCTTTTAATTTTGAAGCGCCTGCCTTAATTGCAGCAATGGTGATATCACTTGCTTTCTGCATTAATGTCAGTTCTGCTACAGATTTAATCATACGGCAGGGAATGGTAACAGGGTCGGCACTTACATAATTAAGGTGCGGCGCTTCTTTCCTTATGCCATCAGCAATAAAATATCGTACACGTTCTTCTATGCCGATCGAACCTGAACTGATGCCTGCATCTTTGAGCACAGTTACAATTAACCTGTACGGACTTTCATCTTCCTGCCAGGCATATACTTCTTTACCGATGCTGATGAGTTCACGCAGGCGGTCTTCTTCAAAACCGGGGCAAATATATTTTACCGTTCCTTTTGCAGGAATGATGGCTACCATCGTACGTTCGCTGGGCCACCAGCTGATGCCGGTAAAGTATTGCATTGATGTTCCGCAATCCAGTACCAGGGCTTCCATTTTATTTTCAATAAGCAGGCGTTGCGCTTTTTCTATCCTCGTTATTCTTTCTTTTACTGATATCGGTTCGGCATCAGCCAATGATCCTGCAGATGGTATCTTTTTTTCTGAAACTGTGAATGAACTGAGCCCTGAAACAATGCCCGTTGCAGCCGCAGCAGCAGAGAGGTTGATGAAGGCTCTTCTTTTTAATGGCATAATAATGAATTTACGGATGAATTGAACCGGGTGTTGAAGTTACAGTTTTTATTGTATGGTTTGTTGCTGGCCAGGCAACCGGCAAAGGCAAATTGATGAATTTTAATTGAACAGCGAAGCAGAGAATCAGTTTTGGCGAAACAGATATTGGGCAAGCCGGTTTGCGATCTTGCGGTGGCCAGAAGGCCGCAGGTGCGGATCAAGGATATAATAATCATCATCAGTAAGCAGGTCGGAAACAGGAACCATGACCAGGTTATTGTTGAAATGTGGAGCATACCGAGGGGAGTTTATCAGTTTATTCATCTCGTTCAGCAGTTCATTATTCATTAATTCTTTCTGGTTCAGGTCAACAACAAATACTTTTACTTTTTTGAAATTGATGGCCGAATGGAATAAGATACCCGTAAGATAAGCTGCTGTCTGGCGCAGGCCGGCAGCAACTGAGTCAGCAGCAGGTTTCTTATGCGGAAATAAATAGGGGTTCAGTTTTTTTTCGAGATAGAATTTTGCGATGCAGGTAAAACGTTTTCCGGGAAACCAGAGCATATTCCAGTAATTATTATTTACCAGGGAATCGTATTTTTCCCGGGGAGACGCCTGCAATGAATAATTGTTCTTTATAAAACTTTCATTTTCTGTATAATCATTATGGCAGTATTGCAAGATGATATATTGCAGGCCAGAGGTATCAAGGCGGTAAAGGTTTTTTAATTCACGGGCAGTTCCGTAAGAAGTTATGCCTGCATTCAATACTTTTTTATGCAGACTGCTGCCAAGCTGTTCGGCAAAGGTTTCGTTTTGCTTAACACCCCACCCCATAGTATAAGAATCGCCCAGGCAGATGACCTCCGGTTTTAATAAAGAGCTTTCGTCGTCACGCAGGCCCATTTTATTGGTATAAAAGCTGTCGGCAAATTCAGGATTGGTAAAAACAAACCTGAAGGAAGGTTTTAGTATATAAAAAAGGTCTTTGTTATACACACTGTTCTTTGAGCTGAACTGGAGGATATTGTTTTCGGCCTGTGTGCTGTAACGCATGATAACGGAGTGAAGGGAATCAGGTATCTGCGATGGATGATGAAGCCAGTAAGTACATAATAACTCGGGCAGGGTGAGCACCCCAACAAAGAGGAGTATTTTTTTTATAAAGCTTACTGAGGGAAACAACAGCAGGATGATGGTCCATACCAATATGACCAGTTGCAGCAGCGTTAACAGGAAATGATGGAATATCAGGATGCCGGGGAGGATACCATCTAAATATTTTTTCAGCAACTGGATCAATATCACCAATGCTATGCACCAAATGGTTTTGCGTAAATAGCCCGGTTCGTTTTGCATTTGGTCTGCTTCTGGTATTCCAAAATGATCAGAATTTAAAATACGCATATCCCTTCATCTGCAGCATGGATATCGTTGTCAACCTTGAAAAAACAAGTGTTATATCGGGGTTCACTTCCGTAGCAGGGTCAATATGATGCTTCAATGTGGCCTGTGCACAGCCGTTCAGTTTGATGCCTGCTTCCTTCAACTGAGAAAGTATTTTCAGGTTGGGGTTATCCAGCCCGTATCTTTTTTTGTAAGCTTCATTGGTCATCTCCACCGCAATGCCGTTGCCGCCAATCACAAGAACCACTTCAAGGTTCTTTTGGGGAACACCTCCATAGGCATGCAGGTTGTACAACCGGGCCAGGTGTTCCAGCGGCGGGTAAAGGATAGAACTGTCGAAGGCCTCCACGCTGGCTTCAAACACAATCTTGTACTGCATGTTGGGGTCGGGGCGGTCGGTGGCAAAAGGAACGTTGTACACTTTTCCATAATCCTTTACCGGCAGCGCCACCGCCGTTTGGGTTTTGAATTTATCTGTTTGTGCGAGGGCGCTGGTGGTTAAAGTGCAAATTAAAATAGCGAAACTGATTACCTGTTTCATGGCAGTTGGTTTAATAATTAATGCTATCGTTACTGTTTGTCAGCAGCGGAAAAATGTTCAATATCGGCCTTGGTGAATGTTACCAGTTCAATGATACTTGCATTATGCCTTAAAAGGGGCGGGATGATCTGCATGGCTTCCTCTTTGCTGTCGAAATCGCTGATGAACCATGATTTGTGGATACCCGACTTACAGCCCCATTGAGCATTGGCCAGCAAATGCGAACCCGATTCCACGAAGAGTTTGATCACCTGCTTACACTCATAGCTGTTCTCTGAGTGAGGTATCTCAATTAAATATGTTGCCATTTTTTTAGATTGTGTTGGTGTTGGAGAAATATCCGTAGTTAAATTAACGAAATTATTTTGAATAACGTAGAGCTGCCTGGCAAGTTGCAGCAAAAGCCGTCCTATGTTGAACTCTCGCCTTGAGCTATATTATATGAGAGGTAACTGCCCGGTTAAGAACAAGGTCATTTTAATGAGAGCTATTACTCCCAGAAAGATCCACGAAGGGATAAAAAATAAGAACAATTTAATTTTTGAAAACCACATGACTAAATTGACAGCCGGAAGTAATACAAGCATTGCTTTAGTAAAACCTGCATCATTTTGCAAGCCTGGGATTACTGCCTGGGCCGTAAATGATAATAAAACAGCCGGAACAAAAATTAAAATAAAAAGAAAAATATGTCCTAAAATTGGTATTTCTGCAATATCCCTGATCCATGTAATATTAGTCTCAACCTTTGTTAGCAGCATTTGATTGGCTTTTTGCCGTTGTTGGTGTTCGTGCTGATGGTTTTGTGTTATTGCAGTCACCAACAACACAGGATGCTGTTTTTGATATTTAGACTCTAAGGTATTTACTTTTTAGTACTCTACTGGTTGTTGGTGATTGCCAATGCTGCCTTTGCTACCGCACGAACACCAACAAAGGCGGTAAAATTGACAGCCGGAAGTAATACAAGCAAATCAGGGAAGGCTACAGCCTGGCCTCAAACCTCAAACTTTAAACTTTTGGCTATTGAAATATCTTCGGCCAGTTGGCATCTGCTCTTGTCTTCAGCGCAGCTTCGTTCTTGTTCCAATCCTTGAGTGTGTTGTTGAAAAAACGGTTGTAGAAAAGATAGAGTTTACCACTCACTATCTTGAATGTCTCGGGGTCAACAGAAACTTTTTCGCCTTTTTCGCCCATGGCATAAGCACACCAGCCGCCGTATTCGGGTTCGTATTTGGAAGGGTTTGATTTAAACAGGTCTTTATTGGCAACTGAGGAGAAATAATAAGTAACTCCCTGGTGATAAACGGCCATATCTTTTTTACCCTTAACGGCTTTGTTTTGTGTAAAGTAGGCAACAGGGTCATAGCCGCTGATGGCAATACCGGCGTCGAGGTTAAAATGTTTTTTGCGTAAAGCGCCTGCATCCTGTGCAAAGGATGTTATACTTACCAGGCTTATAGCTACGAAGAGGAGAATTGATTTCATTTTTTAAAGTGTTATGGGGCAAAATTACATTAAACAGGGCCTCTTATCTGTCGGGCAAATGACATCAATGGCCCTTTATAGATCCTTAACAGTTACGTAACGGTTCAAAGACCGGTTGTACGGTATTATTTGTTTTATTTGAGTTATGAAGCGAATAATGTGGATAAAACCCTGGCAGGGAATATTGCGTAAATTCCTGGTATAGAAAATTTTCGATAATTTAGTTGCATACTTTATTGATTGTCATTTGCACGACAGCGGCAGAAAAAGGGTTGTTGTAATCTTGCATCATTATGACAAAGACAATTTTTACATGGATATTGAGGCTGATAGCAGCTTTTATTATGTTGCAGACGCTGTATTTTAAGTTTACGGCACAACCGGAGTCGGTTCAGCTATTTACCACGCTGGGCATGGAGCCCTGGGGGCGTATTGGCACAGGAGTGGGGGAGTTGATCGCTTCTATACTCATATTGATACCCCGAACGACTTTGATGGGTGCCATAATGGGATTGGGATTAATGAGCGGAGCCATCTTCTTTCACCTCACCAAACTGGGTGTTTATTTTGGCGGAGATGCGGTTTTGTTCGGTTACGCAGTTACTGTTTTTGTATGCTGCGCCTTACTGGTAATTATTTACAGGAAAAACATACCTCAACTTTTAAAATTAAAATTTTGACAACCATCTTTTCCAAATCGAAATCTGCTTTAGCTGATATCATACGTGTGCTGGAGCAACTGCCAACACAAGATAGTTATGCCGAGCCCTGCCCGGCATTAAGCAATGCTACTATTGGGCAGCATACCCGGCATGTGATAGAGTTATACCAATGCCTGCTTTCCGGTTATGGTACAGGTATTGTAAATTATGATGACCGTAAAAGAAACAAGCTTTACGAGAATGATAAGGACGAAGCCATTGCTGTGATAAGAGAAATACAAAACGAACTGGAAAGAGCAGATAAACCCCTGCAGGTGGTTTGCGGAGCGCAGGAAGAGCCTGTTAGCATCGCCTCCAATTACAACCGGGAGATATTATACAACCTGGAACATTGTATCCATCACCAGGCATTGATAAGGGTTGCACTCATTTCGGCCAGCGAAGTTGTTATTGCCGAAGATTTTGGTGTGGCCCCATCCACCATGCAATACCGCCAGCAATGTGCACAGTAAGTTTTATCTCGGCGGGCAATCAAAAAATAATCACTTCCAACCGTGACGAGCATATACAGCGCCCCAAAGCCTATGCGCCTGATGTGGAGGTACTGAATAATAAAAAGATAATCTTCCCCAAAGATTCAAAAGCAGGCGGAACCTGGTTTGCAGCGGCAGATAATGGTGTTGTTGCCGTATTGCTGAACGGCGGTTTTGTAAAACATATCCCTGCACCTCCTTATAGAAAAAGCCGGGGACTGGTATTGCTCGACATCATTGAGTCGGATAACCCTTTATCATTTTATAAGGAACTAAGCCTTGATGATATTGAACCATTCACACTGGTGCTGTATCAACACAGCATATTGCACGAATTAAGATGGGATGGAAAGGATAAGCATGAATTGTCATTGGATAATTCAGGAAATTATATCTGGTCGTCGGCCACTTTATATTCCGGCGAAGCCATCCGGCACCGCAAAAATTTATTTGACCGCTTTATTTCCGGTACAAAAACAATTACACCGGGTCTTGTTCATCAATTCCATTCAAATAGCCATGAGGATGAAGAGAACGGCTTTGTCATTAACAGGCAAACCGGGCTAAAGACATTCAGTATAACACAGGCAGTACTGCATAACGAGACCATTGATTTTTCACACACCGATCTTTTGCAGTATCAGCAATATGAAGAAACCATGCACATCAGTCCTGTGCCTGTAAATTTATAAGTGAAGAAATTCAGATTATACCTGCATAAACTAACGCACTGGGAATACTGGCCTTTTGATATTGTGTACATCCCCATGTACTTTGTGTGGTTCTGGTATTCACTTAAAGCAAGGTCATTTTTCTTTTTCAATGCGGCCAACCCAAGGATACAGAACGGCGGTTTTTTGATGGAGTCCAAAAAACTTATCTATGATATCATTCCTCCTCAATACATTCCAAAGACACTGGGTTTTAAAAAAGGAACATCAGGCACCGAGGTATTGAAAGCAATGAATGCATCAGGCATTGTTTATCCCTGTATTGCCAAACCCGATATTGGTTGCAAGGGCAGGGGGGTAGAGAAGATATATAGAGCAGAGGATATTATCCGGTATGCCTCAAGGATCAATATGGATTTTTTGGTACAGGAACTTATTGTATTCCCCGAAGAAGTAGGCATATTTTATTGCCGTATTCCCGGTGAGGAAAATGGAAGGATAACAGGTATTGTGGCCAAAGAGTTTTTGATCATTAAAGGCGATGGAGAATCAACCATTACACAGATATTGGAAAAAGAACCACGCTACCATTTTCAGCTGCCTGCATTGCAGAAAATTTATGGAGAAGAGTTGAACAAAGTGCTGGCTAAAGACGAAGTTAAGAATATGGTTCCCTATGGCAATCATGCCAGGGGCGCCAAATTCATTGATGTAACGCATTGGGCCGATGAAGAATTTAACAGGAACTTTGACCATATCTGTAAACAGATACCGGAATTCTATTTCGGGAGAATGGATATTATGTATAAGAACAGGAAAGACCTGGAAGCCGGGAAAAATTTTTTGATCATTGAGCTGAATGGCGCAGGCAGTGAGCCCACGCATATTTATGACCCCGGGCATTCCTTATTCTTTGCCTGGAAAGAAATTGCAAAACATCTGAAGTTATTGAGCATCATCAGTATCAAAAATCATAAAAAAGGGCACCGGTACCTTACAGTGAAAGAAGGTTTACAGATGTTCAGGGAGAATAAAGCGGTGATGGCGAACTTAAAAAATTATTAATTGTTAGTTACAGATGAGCCGTAAGATCAGTAAGAAATTCAAGTGGGGGTTGCTGATATTTATAACCCTGTGGATAATCTTTGCCCAGTCATGTATGAAGTTCAGGATATCGGATACACAGGCTAAAACTGAATTTGAACAAAAAGGTTTGCATGTTAGTTTTATAAATGTAAAAACCGGCGATGGTACACTGCATTATGTAAAGACCGGGATAGATAGTTTACCTACTTTATTTTTTATCCATGGTTCGCCTGGTAGCTGGGATGCTTTTAAAGGCTATATGATGGACAGTGTCCTGCTCCGGCATTTCAGGATAATATCTGTTGACAGGCCGGGCTTTGGTTACAGCAACTTTGGCAGTGCTGTTCACCTGGAAGAACAGGCACAGATGATTAGTAGAATAATAGAGAAGGAAAATAATAATAAGCCGCTCCACCTGGTAGGCCATAGCATTGGTGGCCCTGTGATTGTTCAGCTTGCGCAGGACAATCCTGCAGCGGTAGCTTCGCTTACCATTCTTGCAGGCTCTATTTCTCCCAAAGACGAACCCAAAGAATACTGGCGCTATCTTTTTACATATTCTCCATTAAAATTCTTAATGCCGGGAGCCTTTCGTCCGTCTAATGACGAGATCGTTTATTTTAAGAAAGACCTGTACCGGATCGACAAAGGATACGAAGTATTAGATATGCCGGTAACTTTTATACACGGTGATAAGGACAAATTTGTAACGGTTAAAAATGTTGAGTATGGTAAAGTAAAACTAAAGAACAATCCACATGTAAAGGTCATCATCATACCGGGAGCTGGGCATTTTATACCCTGGGAGCATTACGGGCTTATCAGGGAACACTTACTTAGTTTAGCAACGGGTGTAAATCAATGATGTACAGGTCAGGCGGTTTGCCTGAGTGTGTTGGGTAAAGGGAAACTGGCAACCAGTTCGCAGCCGGCGCCGGGTTTTGAATTGATGAAAGCAACACCGTTATTCACTTCGGCACGGCTGGTGATATTCCTTAACCCCACACCGCCTCTCTTCACTGCTGTATCAAAGCCACACCCGTCATCTTTAACACTTACCTGTATTATTTCCTCAATCTTATTAATGTTGATCCATACATTTTTAGCAGCAGCATGTTTTATCACATTATTCATTTGTTCCTGAACAATACGGAAAATGGTGAGTTTTAGTTTGTCCGGGAGTTCATTTTCATCCAGGTTGCTCCAGTTGATCACTATCGCCAGCGCATTTACCTGTTTTATATTTTCTGCCAGTTCAAATAATGCCTGGAACAAACCAACTTCACCGAGTGAAGGTGGTAATAATGATTTTGAAAGTTTTCTTATTTCAACCATTGCCCTTTCTACCAGTAACCTGCTTTCATTGAGCAGGTCCGTTCTTGTTTCTTCACTTTTTTGTGCACACTCAATATATAATTTTGTAGATGCCAGTATCTGGTTGATGTTGTCATGTAATTCTTCTCCTAACTGGGTACGTTCTTTTTCCTGCCCGGTTATTACGGCTTCGGTAATTTGCTGCTGCCTGATCTGTCTTTCTTCATTAAGGCTGTTCTCCAGTTGGATTTTTTCAGTAATATCACGTGTTACCGACAGTGCGGCAATAATATCTTCGTTTGTATTTTTCAGCGGAACACAATGTGTTTCCATCCACAGCCGCCTGCCTTTAAATCCTTTTATTTCAAACAGAAGTTTTTCGGCGTTACCCTCAAATACACGCTTTATCAGCCTTTCAAATGCCAAACGATGTTCGGGCACTACAAGGTTAAGCGCATTTTTGCCAATCACCTGGGCCAGGCTGTCTGCTCCTATCAACGCAAGGCCGGTTGGATTCATTTCAAGTATTTGACCTTCTTTGTCAAGCAGTTTTATGCATTCGGGATTGGCCTGCACTATAGTACGCAGGTGGGTCTCACTTTCAGCAAGTGCCTGTTCTGCTTTTTTTTGTTTAGTGATATTTCTTTGTGTGCCCCAGGCCCTTTTAATATACTCACCCTCAATAATACCGATCATATTGTTTAATAATATCAGCGGCCTGCCATCTTTGCCGGTTTCACAACTCACTTCTTCTTCTACCTTAAATCCGTTTGAAAAAAACTTTCTGAGATAATCTAAGCTCCTGGGATTATCCGGGGGCATGATCTTATTCAAAGGAATGCCAATGATATCATTGGCATTTTCGAAACCATACATTTTGGCAAATGTATCATTACACTCAGCCACCCAGGCATTATTATAGCAATAGTCAACCATCTGCTCCAACGGGGTGGAAATATGCAGGGCTTCTTTCAGGTCAACCCGCCAGATGCCTTCGGTGCTTTGCTGAACAAACATTTTATACCGTTGCTCACTTTCCTCAATAGCAAGGGCTGTTTTTTTGCGTTCGGTAATATCTTCGGCAGCGCCAATCATGCGGATGGCTTTTCCATTTTCATTGCGTATGATATATCCTTTGTCATTGATATAAACGTATGTTCCATCCTCTCTTCTGAAGCGATATTCAAAGTTGAAAGCCTTTTCTTCTTTTGAATTTACCAGGTAATCGATCTGCCTGCCTATATTTTCTTTATCATCCGGGTGCAGGAAGTTTGCCCATAAGTGTATGTCTTTAATGGAGTCATTGCTGCTGTGCCCATACACATCCGCCAGGCCGTTTCCGCTCCTGTAAATTTCGCCGGTTACCAGGTCCCAGTCCCAAACCAGGTCGTTGGTTGCTTTTACCACCAGGTCGAACCGTTCATTGCTTAACCTCATGTCGGCTTCCGTTTTTTTACGCAGGCTGATATCCGAGATCATGGTACTGCTCCTGGCTGCACCGTTAATATCAGTAAAAACAGTTGAAGAAATTTCTATTGGAAAATGCTCCCCATTCTTTTTTATACCGGTTGCTTCTGTCATTACAAAACCGGTTTTTTCACGCTGCTCCAATGCCTGTATGAATCGGGGTTCATTATGGTCAATAATATGCCATCGCTTTAATTGCCTCAATTCATCGGGGCTGTAACCAAACATTACAGTAGCGGCATGGTTTGCTTCAAAATGGTACCATCGGGGACAGAAAGAAAAAATGCATGAATTGAATTTTCGACGATGGCTTTGTATTTCTCTTCCGTATGATGAAGTGATTGCTGTACTGCAATATCCTTAGGTGAAGGAGTAATAGGATTAGGGTCTTTCATTTGTATTACTGTTCAGTCATGATAAGAATTGGATCGGGATTTAAAAAAGGTTACCGATTTTTCATTAATTAAAAACACCCTGTACAAAAAACATTCAGCCACTATGATTGCTTTAACGTGTTTTTACGATTTTTATTTCGTAGATACACGAGAATCAAGAAGCACCTATCACCATAAAGGTGACTAATTTGTGCAAATTAAAATATAGTCGGTTTGTCTATTGTCATGTAGAAAAAATTCTATCTTTAATAAGCAATTGTATCTATACATTTGCAACCTAAACCCTGCAAACGAAAATGAAGAAATTTCTTCTGGTTGATGACCATGTGGTAGTCCGATCCGGTATAAAGATTCTTTTATCTGAAATTTACAATCCCATAGAAATTCATGAAGCGATGAATGGTGAAACTGCCATTCAAAAATTAAAAGAACACCAGTTTGATCTTATTATCCTGGATATTCAAATGCCCAATACCGATGCACTTGGACTGATGGAATTCATTCACATTACTTATCCCGAGGCAAAGGTTCTGATGTTTTCGATGAGTGCTGAAAATATTTATGCCAAACGTTTTATGAAGGCAGGTGCATACGGATTTATCTCGAAAGAAGCGCCGCTGGAAGAAATAACAAGAGCCATCAATATTATCCTCAATAATAAAAAATACATCAGTGAATCGTTCGCCGAGAAGCTGGCTGAGGATTCTTTTTCTGGTAAATCGGGTAACCCATTCAATGAGCTTTCGCCCCGTGAATTTGAAATTGTTTCATTGCTGCTGGATGGAAAAACAGTTACGGATATTTCTCATGTGCTGAACATTCAAACTTCCACAGTAGGTACACATAAGGCCCGTTTATTTGATAAATTGAATGTAACTAACCTGCTTGAGTTGAAAGAACTGGCTACTACGTATAACCTGTGATCTTCTTATTCATGCCTGTTAATAAAACGCCGGGCATCTTACTTTGTTGGCAGAAGAATTTTCATTGCCATTGCGGAATGCTTTATAAGACAAGGTGATCTCATAAGCACCCCTGTATTGAGAAGCGGATTTTAACTTACTTATGTTTACATCATAGGTGATGCCCACTCCAAATTGATAATAATCGAGTTTGATAACAGGCATGAAGGCATCATTCCAACGGTAAAATGCGCCGCCTGAAATAGCTATCTTCTGATTTTCCAGGTCAGGTGTAAGGTCGTGGCTGAATAACAACCCGCCTTGTATCTGCCGGCTACCCCCCTGCATAAAATAGTCACCATACACAATAAGTTTATTTGCATCGCTGGTTGGAACCGATAGACCGGCATTAACCACCCATTTAGGGTTTAACACAATATCATATTGTTTTTGAAAAGCAACTTTAGGTTTTGTAAAATGAAACAATCCCACACCTACATAGTACCGGGTATTTTGCCCGGCAATACTGCTGAAGTTTAATCCTACGGCTGCATCCCAATAGGTGAAACCGGTATTGGTAAAAACCTGTTTTGTTGGGTTGGTTGAACTATAAGAGCCATTTACAAACTGGTCATCAAAACTCAGCTTTGAAGGATCAAAACGTTGCATTACTGCACCACCCATGATACCGGCCGACAGGTAAGTATCTTTTTCACTATCCAGCGATTTATGATAATTTATTACGGGAAAAAGTTGTGTACGCCTTAGCCTGGAATCTCCTGCAATATCATTTGTACCCTGGAATCCTATTGTTATAAAGTCATTGGAATTACGGCCCAATGGTTTTTTATATTCTAAACCAAGTCCGATGGTGCGATAGGGTACAGTAACACTTTGCCACTGGCTTCTGAATGCCGATGTAGCCCTGATATCGCCGTTGAATATTCCTGCCAGCGCCGGGTTTCTTAATAAAGGCAATTCATAAAACTGGGAGAAATTAATATCCTGGCTGTTTGCAAAATTTGCAAACAGCACGGAGAAGAGCAGGAGTTGGATTTTAAAATTTTTTCTCATAACTGAATTATTTTAACAGGGTGGTGTTTCCCTTGTACGTATAAGTTACTCCATTGTCGCAGATCACATCTGCGGTATAAACAAATACATCTGGTGTTGCGGGGATACCTCTTATTTTTCCATCCCATGCATATTGGAGGTCATTGGGGTTGAAATTTGTTTTTTCAAAGATCAGTTCGCCCCAGCGGCTGAAAATGCGAAATGTTTTAATAAAGACTCCCTTACCTCTTACCATCAGTACATCATTCAAACCATCTCCGTCAGGTGTAAATGCATTCGGTATAAATACCTGGGCATTTTTGCAGAAAGTAAAAATGAAGATGGTATCATTGGTTATACAACCGTAATTGTTCGTTACGGAAAGCACATAATAACTGTTGTCTCTCACGGTAAGTGTTGGTGTAGGACAGTTTGTACAACTTAAACCTGCTGAGGGTGTCCATGTCCAGTTAACAATAGGTCCGTTTTGTGTTACAGGATTCAACTGAACAGTACTACCCGTTGATAAAGTAAGATCAGGGCCGATATTGACTGTTGGCCATGGTCCAACGGTTATCCTTACAGAACTTGTATCGGTAAAGCAATTGTGTTCGTCATATCCAACAACACTATACAAGGTTGTTGCATTTGGCGTAGCCCTTGGATTTGCTATATCTGTCCTGTTCAACCCTGCCGGAGGAGACCATACATAACGATAAGCCCCACTGGCTGCCAGGTTTGCCGACTGGCCCAAGCATAAAGTATCGTTTGGTGTAATGAGCATCTGGAATGGTTTCATCACGTTCAGGGAAACAGTATCGAATGAGATACATCCAAATGCGCTTGTTCCCTGCACTACATATTTTATGGTATCTAATGGTGTTGAAACAGGGTTAGGGCAATTTGTGCAACTTAACCATGTTGAAGGGCTCCAGCTGTATTGCGATGCTCCTGTAACTGTTAACTGCGACGAATTTCCAAGACACACGAATGTATTGTTACTGGCAACCACCAATGGAGTTGGTTGAACAGTTATAGTAAATGACTGGGGTAAGCCCGAACAGAAATTTGTTGATGGCGTTACCGTAATGGTAGCAGTTACCGGTGCATTGGTTGTGTTGATTGCTTTGAATGACGCAATATTACCTGTACCCGTTGCTGCAAGTCCTATAGAAGGATTATTGTTCGTCCAGTTGTAAGAAGGAATATTATTCATACCACCTGTAAATGTTACCAGGTTGGTTGAAGCGCCATTACATAAAGCCTGGTTAGGTGGCTGAATAACATTAGGTATCGGGTTAATAGTTATAGTAAACACCTTGGTAGGACCTACGCAACCAAGTGCAGTCGGTCTTACCGTAATAGTTGCAACGGCTGTTGAAAACCCATTTCCGTTTGCGGTAAAAGAAGGAATATTACCTGAACCACTGGCTGGTAAACCAATTAAAGGAGCAGTATTTGTCCAGGTAAATGTAGTACCGCTTACCGGCCCGTTAAATGCAATGGCATTGGTAGCTAATCCATTACATAATGATTGGTTAGGAGGCTGTACTACACTTGGTGTTGGATTTACAGTTATTGTAAATGATTGAGGCAAACCAGCACAACCCATTGCCGAAGGTGTGACAGTAATTGTTGCTACTTCAGCCACATTAGTCGTGTTAATTGCCAGGAAAGCAGCAATATTTCCCGAACCACTGGCAGGCAAGCCAATTGAAGTATTGTTATTGGCCCAGGCATAAGTTGTGCCACCCATTGTACCAATGAATGCTATTGAATTAGTTGTTACATTATTACACAAAGCCTGGTTTGCAGGTTGTATCAGGCCCGGCGTTGGGTTTATGGTTATTGTAAATGTTTTAGGTGCTCCTGGGCAGCCTGCAGCGGTAGGTGTTACAGTAATTGTTGCCGATACAGGGGTATTGGTTGCATTGACGGCATTGAAAGGAGCAATATTTCCTGAACCGTTAGCAGGTAAACCAATTGCCGGGTTACTGTTTGTCCATGTATATGTTGTACCGTTTACTGGTCCTGTGAATGATATTGCATTGGTTGGGGCGCCATTACAAAAGCTAAGGTTTGCAGGTTGCACTACAGTAGGTGTTGGGTTTACCGTTATTGTAAATGTTACCGGCGGCCCTATACAATTTGCAGCCCATGGTGTAACCGTAATTGTTGCAATAGCCGGTGTATCGGCTGTATTGACTGCTGCAAACGACAGTATATTACCATTACCACTTGCACCAAGACCTATTGAAGTATTATCATTGGTCCATAGATAAATAGTATTTGCTAATGATCCTGACATCAGTACGTTATTAGTAGATGCACCATTACACAAAACCTGGTTTGCCGGTTGCACAACTGATGGTGATGGTTTTACACCAATGGTGAATGTTCTTGAGGGACCCGGACAACCTCCTGTTGATGGTGTAACCGTAATAGTAGCCGAAATAGAGACGTTGCCGGTATTGATTGGCATAATTGAAGGAATATTACCAGTGCCACTGGCGGGCAATCCAATGGCAGTATTATCGTTCGTCCAACTGTATATAGTACCACTTAACGGTGATGTAAAGAGTACCGGGCTGGATGCCATACCATTACAGAAATTCTGGTTCGGCGGCTGATTCATAGATGATGGCGGCCTCACAATTACATTATGTGCGGCCGTACCGTTACATCCGCTTGCCGATGTTACATTAAGAGTCACAATATATGTTCCGGGTGTGGCGTACGTATGTGTTACCGTATCTCCTGTTCCCGTATTACCATCTCCAAAATTCCAGGAGGTGGAAGATGAAGGAAGGACACTGTTATAAAATGTAAACGTACCTGGTGCACAAGCTGCGGGTGACGACATAGTAAATTGTGCGCTAAGCTCACCGGTAATGGTTGTTTTTAGAGTATCTGTACAACCAAAATTTGCGAACGGGATCATTTCCACCCAAAAGACTGTATTAGTTGACGGACCCGGATTTAATACAAGTTGCTGACCAGTACCTATTATAGTTGTAAATCCTGAATCCCACCAATTATAGGTTTGAAATCCCGGAGGAGCTGTCAGTGTGGTAATATTGGGGAAGTTACAATCATATTGTGTTTCTATAGCCTGGCCACAAGTACTCTGTACATCTAAGTACGCATAACCCCAGTGAGCTCTTCTCACACAGTCGGCTGTTGTAAATTCTAAGTATATGGTCTGACCTCCATAACCTCTCAGGCTGAAGAACACACTGGCCCAGGGTTTATAGATCACCGATGAGTTAACCGGTGAAACCGCAAAGCCCGGAAGATTTGATGTAGAGATATATTCAAAAGAGGCACACTGTATATACGTATTGGTTGCAGAATCTAAAAGTTTTGCATTAAACCTGGGCTGGGTCCACATGGTATGCCCGGGATCCTGTAAAACAACCGCATAATCATATTTAATAGAAAAATTTGAATCATTTAAAGGAACATGAATGGTATATCTTACCCTTTCTGCCTGGGCACCCACATTAGTATTACCCAGTTTCACTGCATAATTACTTCCATCGGGAGGATTTGTGGGGAACAACCCATAAGGATCAAGCGCTGATGGTGTAGCTCTTTGAATTAAGACATGCCTGTTTGCTGTTGGTGGCGATGGGTTAACAGTGATAACATTAGTGGTACCAACGGAATCAACCTGTCCTAAAAAACATTCCCAGTTAAAAAAATCGCCATTTTCAAAATCAATATTATCCGGGCAATCTGCAACTATATTAGTCAATCCATTAATTGGACGGGGATGATAAGGTATTGATTTTGGAATATTACGTTTAAATGCATTAAGCGCTATCCTGCCATCAGGATACAGGATACCTTCTTTTTCATCTTTGATAATTTTAGCCACACCGTTTTTAAATCCATAGCAAACAGATATATCCAGGGGCATAACTGCATCACCGGTATTATTTATCAGCCACCATTTTTTATTTCCATAAACAACTGATACAGTCCCTTCAAAATCAAAAACAATATCATATGAGAAAGGAAAAAGTACTTTTCCGGTTTCAGTAAGAAAACTCCACTTACCGTCTTTTTTTACCGCAGCAAGTCCGTTTGAAAAATTTCTTGCATCTTCAAGCACAGTAGGGTGGATGGGATTTCCTGCACCGTCTACAAATGAGAATTTATTGTTTAGGAAGACCCTGGCAAAGCCATTTATAAATGCATCGGTTTCATCCCACAACAACTGGTTGACGGGAGCGCCGCTTAGTTTATTGACAAACTGGAATTTGTGACCCGGGGCATTTACTGCCATTACAGACTCTGCCGGTTTTTGAGCAGAAACAAATGAAGAAAGCAGTAAGAATAGAATAGATAAAAGTTTTCTCATCGGATATAAAATTGGTTCATAGAATTGGATTGATGCCGGTTTGAGTGAACTTTATCAGGTACTTAATCAACGCCGTTTTATAGGGTGTTAGTATGGTTTTTCTACAATATTTTTTCTACACACGATGGAGCGTTTGCACAAGTACGCAATCATGCGTAAAATTACCGGAAGGGTTATTGAGAAAGTACCCGATAGTAGATCGGGTCGCTTAATTCATATAAAGGATCTTTTAACAGTAGATATCGGGGAAGAGAGGTTAAAAATGATCGGTTGTAGCTTCAGCAATTTTCTTAAATGAACTGATATCATTAATGCTGATCTGTTTTTTTGAAACAGTTATTAATTTTTGCTTTTCAAACTGGTTTAGTATAGTGGTTACTGTCTGGCGAGATGAGCCGATCAATTTAGCAATATCATCGTGGGTTAAAAATTTTTCAATTACAGCGGTATTGCCTATTATCGAATGATGATCGGCAGCTAATTGTAAAAGCAATTGTACAACCCTGCTTTTAACGTCTTTATTCAGGATGTTTAAAAGCCGGTTTTCTACTTTACGAAGCTTGCTGCCCAGGTGAAAACTGAATGCAATAGCCATTTCTGGTTTTCGCTGGAGGAGGTGTAAAAAATCTTCCATAGTAAATGCGCAAAGGCTCACATTACCCTTGTAGGCACGGGCAAATTCGTCCTGGGCATTACCTTTTTCAAGGGTTAGTTGCCCAAACACCTCTCCTTTTTGTATCACTTCTTTAATGATCTCGTTGCCCTGCTCATCAATATAGCCGAGTTTAATAAACCCGGTCTTTGTAAAATATAGTTTATTGTTATTTTGAAATGGGAAGTAAATATATTCTCCATCAGCTGCCTCTACAAAGTTGTGTACGAGGTTGAGCTCATCATATTCCTGATCTGTGATATGTGCAAAAATATCAAAACCTCTTATTAAAAGCAGTTTTGAGTCGCAGGAGTTAGTTTCTGTCACATGATTTATTTTTTCTCGAAAAGCAGTGAAGCAGAGTTCATACAATACCTTAACCCGGTTGGTTTTGGTCCATCATCAAAAACATGGCCTAAATGAGCGCCACACCGGTTACAGTTTACTTCTGTACGTACCATGCCATAGCTGTTATCTGTGAGTTCCTCAACATTATTCTTTTTGATGGGTTGCCAAAAACTGGGCCAGCCTGTACCACTATCAAATTTGGTACTGCTGCTGAATAGTTCCTGGTTGCAACAAATACATTTGTAAATACCGTTTTGATGATTGTCCCAGTAAATACCGGTAAAGGCCCTTTCTGTTCCCTTCTTACGGGTTACCTGGTATTGTTCAGTTGTTAATTGCTTACGCCATTCGGCATCAGTCTTGGTGACCGCATATTTCTTTTCCTGTGAGAATGATGACATTGTTGTGATAATTAAAATGCCCGTAAATAGTATCCTGTGCATATGAATTGTTTGATAAAGCTACGAAATATGAATATTCATGGATTTTTATGCCCCAAAGCTTTAACAGGTTTTTTGGAATATAAAATTAGCCATTATTTTTGCAGCCAAACCAGATCATGGGCATACTTACTCAAATAGCTGAATATCTGTACCTGAAGAAAAAGAATCCCAACAGGCCGCATTCAAAATTTGTGAAGTATATGCATGGCATCAACAGGATCTCTATTCTGCTTTTTCTTCTCGGGCTCATCATCCTTGCTATAAAATTACTTCGCTAAGCCTGTCAAATAATTAAAGATGATGGAGGCTGCATTTGCAGATGCATGACCTCCTTTACTTAATATGTCTTTAAGTGAAGCATAGTCTTCTTTCACCTGTTTTTGTTTGGCGGGATTGTTAAGCAGTTCATTCAGTTCATGCCGAAGGTTCTCCACAGTGAGGTCATCCTGTATCAATTCTTTCACTACTTCTTTATCCATGATGAGGTTGACCAGGCCTATGTATTTTATTTTAACGAGGCGTTTGGCGATTTGGTAGGAGAATGAACTTCCTTTATAGCAGATCACTTCAGGCACACCAAATAAAGCAGTTTCAAGAGTAGCAGTGCCACTGGTGACGAGGGCAGCTTTAGATTGTATAAGTAAGTCGTACGTTTTGTCCGATACCGATGATACATTACTATACGGTGCCAGCATACCGGTATAAAAACTTTCTTCCAGCCCCGGTGCTTTGGCAACCACAAATTGGTATCCAGGAAAATGTTTTGCCACCTGCAGCATGATAGGAAGTTTTTTTAAAATTTCCTGCTGCCTGCTTCCGGGGAGAAGTGCAATAATTTCGGAATTAGTAATTGGTAGTTTGGAATTGGGAAAAAGGTTGGCATTGCCGGTTATACTTGATTTCTGATTCCTAATTCCTAATTCCTCAACCACCTCCACCAATGGATGCCCCACATATTCAACTTCGTAATTCCATTTTTTATAAAATTCTTTTTCAAAGGGTAGGATAACAAGCATTTTATCAACACATTCTTTGATTAGTTTTACCCGGTTCTCTTTCCAGGCCCAAACCTGTGGTGATATATAATAGATCACTTTTATGCCCTGCTCCTTAGCCCATCTGGCAATGCGTAAATTAAAACCAGGATAGTCAATGAGTATTAATGTGGTAGGTTGGTATTGGTGAATATCTTCTTTACAGAGCCTGATGTTCTTTAAAATGGTATGCAGGTTCTTTATCACCTCCAGGAAGCCCATAAAGGCAAGTTCTTTATAATGCTTAACAAGTGTTGCCCCCGCTGCTACCATTTTATCACCGCCCCAGCAACGGATATCAGCCGCAGCGTCCTTTTTCTTTAGTTCATGAATAAGATTACTGCCATGCAGATCGCCACTGGCTTCGCCGGCAATGATATAATATTTCATACGCTAAATTAAACGATAATTGGCGAAAATTTCAGGTACGCAATGATGGTAATGAATTATCCGAATGTTTTAATGCTTAAAGCGGTAAGCGCATAAATGAGTGTTGCCACAAAAATGCCTTTTGCCGTATTGTCAATCCTGGCATTAATGTATAAGGTAAACAAAATGGCATTTGCCATTAAGGAGAGGCTGATAGCCACGGTGAGCATGCGATATCCGGGCTGTACAAAAAGAAATTGCAACGCTTCAAAATAACTAAGCGGGGCCAGCTTGGTATATTTAAATACAGCAAAACCAGCAAAGGGTGCAACCATTCCCAGTATGAATCCAAAAACAAAATTATCTTTCTTAAATATCATTTAAAGAGGTTCTTTTTTTCTAATTGCTTTTTCAGGGTATAGTTTGTAAGATCAAATTGTACAGGTACAACACTTACATAATTATTCTTGAGTGCCCACACATCAGTGTCTTTACTTTTATCAAAGTTTATGAATTCGCCGGTAAGCCAATAATATTTTTTACCCTGTGGGTCTTTCCGCTCATCAAAATCCTCTTCATATTTGGCATAGGCCTGTTTACAGATCTTCACGCCTTTTATCAGTTCCTGGTTTACGGCAGGGATGTTTACATTCAATAAAAGATGTTTATCCATCTTTTCTTTTAACAGGGCACTCACAATTTTCCGTATGAAAAACCTGGCTGCGGAAAAATCTGCCTCCACACTATAATCCAGTAAAGAAAAACCAATACTGGGGATACTCTCAATAGAAGCTTCCATAGCTGCACTCATCGTACCGCTATAAATTACGTTAATGGAATGGTTGGCGCCGTGGTTGATACCGCTTAAACACAGATCAGGTTTGCGGTGCAGTACTTTATCTACCGCCAGTTTTACACAATCTACGGGAGTTCCTGTTGTTTGCCAGGCTTCTGTATCGCCAAAAATATCTACTTTATGCATGCGCAGGGGGTGGCCAATGGTAATTGCGTGCCCCATCCCGCTTTGCGGTTTATCAGGTGCCACTACTACAACTTTGCCAAGGTCTTTTACTGCTTCTACTAAATTGCGTATTCCGGGAGCTGTGATGCCATCATCGTTGGTAATAAGAATGATGGGTTTAGTTTTTTTGTTCTTGGTCATTCTGAATATTAAAACTGAGGAAATAATAACCTGGCAATACCCGGCTGGCGGAAAGGCCAGGGGATCATTGCTATAATAATGATTAACGCAATTCCGAAATAGATTAGTGTGCGCTTGTGTTTTTGTGCATCGGTAGTCGCTCTCTTCACCATACTTCTGCCTATATGAACCAGCAGCCAGGCAATGATCATCATCAGGGCATGTTCCACAGCAAAGAAACGCTCAGCAGGGTTTTTCATAACTTCGCCCATCCCACTTTTCAGCTTTTCAAACCATGTACCAGTGAAATACAGGATAAGGCCCATCAGTAACTGTATATCGCAACTGATCATAAAAAAAAGACTCACCTTGTTATCGCTGCTGCTGTACCTTCTTTTGGATATAACAGCAAACAAGGCAGATAATACTGCCCAAACACCAAATAATAAAACCGCCCAGCGGAGAATGTTGTGTATGATGAGTGAATAATTCATAAAAATAAATTTGCTGCAAAAATACAGGAACTCACAGATTATTCCACTATCCAAACTCAATAAGGAATAGCACCGGGTGTTGAATTTTTCAGCCAGGAAAAAACATTTTTGTTCCCTGGGTTAAAGGGGATAACAAAAATAAATTTGGCAAAACTAAATATATTAGTATATTTGTGCTAATCAAATTAGTTCAATTATGTCAATAGCCGGACAAAACCTCAAATACCTCCGCAAACTCCGTGGATGGACACAGGAAGAATTTGCCAATAAACTCCGCATCAAGCGCTCTTTAGTGGGGGCTTACGAAGAAGAACGTGCCGATCCAAGGCTCGATGTTTTGGAAATTGTTGCCGATATGTTCAAACTTACTTTAGACGAGCTTTTGCTGAAGGATCTTGGCAGCACAGCCAATAATTACCTGGCAAAGCGTCGCCAACAAAAAATGATGAGCGCCGACAGAAATGTAATTCATTTTGTTCCGGTAAAAGCCGCCGCCGGTTACCTGGCCAGTTATGCCGATAGTGAATTCATTGATGAGCTCAATACATTTACCTTGCCTATGCTGTCAGGGGGCAATTACCGGGCATTTGAGATCATCGGCGATAGCATGTTACCTACACCCAGCGGTAGTATTATTGTTGGAGAAAAAATTGAAGACACAGCCGATATAAAAAACAGCCAGGCTTATATTGTCGTGAGCCGCAATGAAGGTATTGTGTACAAGCGGGTGGAAAAGAACAACCGGAGTAAGAATAAACTGACATTAGTGAGTGATAATCCGCAATACCAGCCATACCAGGTTAATGCCGAGGATGTGGTGGAATTATGGCAGGCACAAATGGTTATCAGCAAAATAAGCCAACAACAACGTTGGGATGTGAACTCACTGGCCAGTATGGTTAATAATCTCCAGAGTCAGGTTAGCACATTAAAGAAGAAATTGAATTAATAATAAAACCACAGGCAGGAAATGAACGCAAAAGAATTGCTTCTCCTGAATTTTGAAGAGGTGAGGCGAAGAAGTATCAAAATATGGAAGGAAATTTCAGAAGACAATCTTTACTGGAGACCCGACCCCGAGGCCATGAGTTGTTTCGAGATGATAAGGCATGTGCTGGAATCAGAAAATATTTACCATCATATCATCCTCAACAGGGGAGGCCTCGGTGATTATGAAAGTCCTTTGACGAGCAACCCCTATACCACGGTTGATGATGAACTTAAACATGCACAGCCTTACCGGGAGAAATTTTTAAAAATGGTCCATTCTTTTTCTTTAAAGGAGCTTGACGAAGTCTATATCACCCGTAAAGAGAAGAACCAGCATCGTAAGTTGGGAGATTACTTACTACGGGTAGCTTACCATGAGGCTGTGCATACCGGTCAATTACTTGATTATTTACGCACATTAAAAGCACCAAGGGCCAATGTATGGGATTAACTTTTATCTTTAGCGAAATATAACTTTAGCAAAACCAGATACATCGATTAATAATTAAAAAACACAGTTATGATTAAACTTCAGATCATCGGCAATCTTGGCAAAGATTGTATCGTAAAAGAGATCAATGGTAAGAATGTGATCAACTTCAGCGTTGCACACACAGAGCGTTTTAAAGATGCACAGGGCAACCAGAAGGAAAGAACCACCTGGGTAGAATGTGCTTACTGGACGGACAGGACAGCTATTGCCCCTTACCTGGTAAAGGGTACCTCGGTTTATGCAGAAGGTTCACCTGAGGCTGACCCATATATGAACAAAGAAGGGCAGGCTGCTGCCACTTTGAGGATGAGGGTTCAAAACATTCAATTACTTGGTGGTGGAAACCGGGATAACCAGGGTGCAAACCAGGGGAATGTAACCAATACAGGAATCACTACTCCGCCGGTAGTTAAAACAGAAACAGCCAATGCTCCTGCACCTGTTGACGATTTACCATTCTAAACTTTATTTAGTTAAAAAGATGAGCCCCTTTACGGGGCTTTTTTATTTTGCCTGCCTCTATAAAGTTTTATCTTGCACAAAACGACTAATGTGAAAAATAAAATAAAATTCATCTGCCTCCTTCTTCTTCTTTCAGTTAATATTAAAGCCCAAAAAAACTACACCCAATATGTAGATCCGATGATTGGTACCGGCGGACACGGTCACACCTACCCGGGTGCTGTGTTACCGCATGGAATGGTGCAACTGAGCCCGGATACAAGGCTGGAGGGGTGGGATGGATGCAGTGGTTATCATTATTCTGATGATTTTATTTATGGCTTTACCCACACACACCTGAGCGGTACAGGATGCAGTGATTATGGTGACATCCTGCTAATGCCGATGAGCGGAATCCCTTCTCCGGATAATAAGGTCTATGGATCAAAATTTTCTCATGCCAATGAAAAAGCAACACCAGGCTATTATTCTGTTAAGCTGGATGACGATAATATCCTTGCTGAACTGACTACAACAACAAGGGTAGGCTTCCACAGGTACACATTCAATTCTTCATCTCCGGCTTATGTAATTCTTGATCTTAAACATAGAGATGAAGTGATTGAATCTTCGCTAAAGATCATCAACGATCATACTATTGGAGGACTACGCAGGAGCAAGGCCTGGGCCAACGATCAGTATGTTTATTTCGTGATCGAATTCTCGAAGCCATTCAAAGCAAGTATATGGACAGATGGTAAGACAGGAGCGGATAAAATGCCCCCGTCTGCAAATTCAAAAGATATTAAAGCATCTTTTTCGTTTGTTGGCAATTCAGTTATGGCAAAGGTTGCATTGTCTGGTGTTAGTATTGAAGGAGCTCAGAGAAATCTTGCCAAAGAATTACCGGGTTGGGATTTCGAAAAAGTAAAAACCGATGCAAAAAATGTGTGGAATGCTGAATTAAGCAAAATAGATGTGAGCAGTAATAACAATAAGCAACTGCGTACATTTTATACGGCATTATATCATACTATGATCGTTCCCAACATCAATATGGATGTTGACAGGCAATATAGGGGAAGAGATAATCAAATTCATGTGGCAAAAGATTTTACGAACTATTCTGTTTTTTCTCTCTGGGATACGTATCGTGGCGCCCATCCTTTGTATACGATCATTGATCAAAAAAGAACACTCGATTATATCAAATCATTCCTGGCACAGTATAAAGAAGGCGGACGTTTACCGGTATGGGAACTCAGCGGTTGCGAAACGGATTGTATGATCGGGTACCATAGTGTGCCTGTGATTGTGGATGCGTATATTAAAGGGATCAACCAGTTTGATACGAAACTGGCAATGGAAGCCATGAAAAAAAGCGCTACCTGGGATCATTTAGGATTGCCTGCATTAATGGATCATGGTTTCCTGGAAATGGATGATGAACATGAAAGTGTAAGCAAGACATTGGAATATGCTTATGACGACTGGTGTATTGCACAGTTTGCAAAAAAACTAGGATACGATATTGATTATATCAACTACATCAAAAGAGCACAATCATATAAGAATCTCTTCAACCTGCAAACAGGGTTCATGCGGCCACGCAAGAATGGTAACTGGGTTTCGCCATTTGACCCAAGAGAGGTGAATAATAATTTTACCGAAGCAAATAGCTGGCAGTATTCTTTTTATATGCCACATGATGTGATGGGTTACCTGGACCTTATTGGCGGAAGAAAATACATGGAAGAAAAACTGGACGAATTATTTACAGAGAGTTCTCAAACTACGGGTCGCCAGCAAAGTGATATCACCGGGCTTATTGGCCAGTATGCACACGGCAATGAACCCAGCCATCATATCGCTTACCTGTACAACTTTACCGGTGCTGCTCATAAAACGCAGACGATGATTCACCGTATCATGAAGGAAATGTACCATGATGCACCCGATGGTCTATCAGGTAATGAAGACTGCGGGCAGATGAGCGCCTGGTATATATTGAGTGCACTGGGCTTTTATCCTGTCACTCCCGGAACAACTGATTTTATTATCGGCACTCCTTTGTTTTCTTCTGCAACCATCCGGTTGGAGAATGGGCGATCATTTAATATAAAGGCACAGAATGTAAGTGATGAGAATTATTATATACAGTCTGCAACACTGAACAATGTAGCTCATAATAAATCTTATCTTTCTTATTTCGATATTAATAAAGGAGGTTCAATGAATTTTGTAATGGGAGATAAACCGTCTGCATTTGGTAAGATGGGGATGCCTGTTACAGCTATTACCGACAACCTGATCATACTTAATCCAATTATTGATGCCGGGCCTATGTCCTTTACCGGAACTAAAAATGTAACCATCAACAGCAACCAGGCCAACGTAAGTTATTTTTATACTACAGATGGTTCAACGCCTGATGCTTCTTCAAAAAAATATTCCGGAGAATTTAGTATTGACAACTCTGTGACGATTAAGGCTATTGCCATTCATAATAAGAGCGGAGAAACCAGTTATATCACTACCGCTAGATTTATGAAACGCCCCAATAACTGGACCATTAACCTGAACACAAATTTCGAACAACAATATGATGGGGGTGGAGCATTTGGTTTGATAGATGGACTCAATGGAAGTGCCAACTGGCGCAAAGGGAACTGGCAGGGTTATCAAAAAACCGATATGGATGCCGTGATTGATATGCAGGAAGTAAGAACGATTTCAAAAGTCACCGCAGGGTTCCTGCAGGATGTAGGTGCATGGATCGTAGCGCCAAAAGAATTTGTTATTGAAGTTTCTGATGATGGAAAACAATTTACAAAAGTGTTCAGCGGGCAAAATTTTTTACCAATAGAAGACAGGAAAGTACAGGTTAAACAGGTAGAAGCAAGTTTTACTCCTGTTACAACAAGATATGTAAGGATTAAAGCTATTCAATATGGTAAGCTTCCTGCCTGGCATGATGGGGCAGGAGGGGATACACATTTGTTTATTGATGAAATTGAAGTAAAGTAATATCACAAAAAAGCCCGTTCAAAGAAACGGGCTTTTTTTATGCAATATTTTGAATTAATGTTTTTCAAAATCAGATGCCTTAGGCATTAAATCAGAAGGATTTCTCAACTTACTATGGTTCTTGCTGTAAAGGAAGTAAACGATCAATCCAACTGCCATCCAGCCAAACGCAACTTTTAATGTTTGTGCATCCAACCCAACGATCATCGCAGTACAAATAATAACACCCAATGCAGATACAACCGGGTATACTGGTGCTTTAAATGGCCTTGCGATATTTGGTTCTTTCACCCTCAGTACCCAGACGCCGGCACTCACCAATACAAAAGCGAACAATGTTCCGAATGATGTAAGGTCGCCGGCAACATGGCCGGGTACAAATGCAGCAAATAATCCTACAAAAACAAATAATATCCAATTGGCTTTATATGGTGTTCTGAATTTCGGATGAAGTTCACCAAATGCTTTAGGGATAAGCCCATCGTTACTCATGGTATAGAATATACGGCTTTGTCCCATCAACATCACTAGGATAACAGAAGAAAAGCCGGCAAGTATCGCAACAGTAACGGCAGTTGCCAGCCAGCCATACCCTGTCATATAAGTAGAGATGGCATAGGCCACAGATGCTTCACGTCCCTTTTCAGGGTCGACAAAATCTTTCCAGTTTGCAACACCTGTGAGTACGTGACCAAACAGTATATAAAGAATAGTACAGATGACAAGTGAGCCCAGGATACCGATTGGCATATCTCTCTTAGGATTCTTTGCTTCCTGTGCGGCCGTACTTACTGCATCAAAGCCGATGAAGGCGAAAAATACAATAGCAGCTCCGCCGAGTACACCACCCCAACCATGTTTATTCCATCCGCTGTAATCAGCTATCACTTTTCCGGCGCTGTCGGTAACTGCCGGTGTGTTTTCAGGAATTAAATAAGGAGTATGATTTGCGCCATTAATGAACTGCCATCCGATAACAATGAATATTAAAACAATTGCAACTTTAATGAATACAATGATCATGTTCACTATAGCAGATTCCTGTGTTCCTTTGATCAGTAGTAATGTGAGTAAAAGAAGAATGATAAGCGCTGGTGCATTCATGATTCCGGAATGATGAACGCCGGCAGAATCGGTAAAACTTTCAAACGGCGAATGGCACCATTCATAAGGTATTTGCCCGCCAAAGAGTTTATTCAGGTATTCGCTCCATGCAATAGAAACGGTTGCGGCACCCAAAGCATATTCCATGATCAGTGCCCAGCCAATTATCCAGGCCACCAGTTCACCCATGGTTGTATAGCTATAGGCATAAGCGCTACCGGCTATAGGGATCATAGCTGCAAATTCAGCATAGCATAATCCAGCAAAAGCACAGCCAATGGCTGCTACAACAAATGATAATGTTACACCCGGTCCTGCAGCTTGTCCGGCAGCTGCGGCAGTTCTTACGAAAAGCCCGGCTCCTATGATAGCTCCAATACCAAGTGCTATCAGGTTAGCAGCGCCTAACGTACGCTTAAGGCTGTGCTCACCCGTCTCGGCCTGGGCCAGCATCTGGCTCAATGGTTTCTTTACAAATAAACTCATATAGTTGGTTGGTTTTGATGAACAATGAATTGGAAAAATAAGCAATTAATCTTTAAAAAAGCAACCACTTGTACTTTTTTACAGGCCTAAGCTGTTTAACGGCTTTTAATATTATATTGCGTTACTAAATGTTTTGCAATGGAAATAACGCATCAACCCCCCAAAAAAAGCAGGCTTACGCTTTATATTCTTATTGCAATGGTAGTGGGTATACTGGTAGGTTATTATGTGCATGAGAACTATGCTGCAGATACCGTGAAAACATTTTCTGAAAACGTAAAGCTGTTGACCACTATATTCCTTCGCATGGTGCAAATGATCATTGCACCAATTGTTTTTGCCACCCTGGTTGTGGGTATTGCCAAACTGGGCGATATGAAAACCGTTGGAAGGGTTGGGGGTAAAGCGATGATCTGGTTTATTTCAGCTTCCCTGGTTTCCTTATCATTAGGTTTGATATTGGTAAATATTTTTAAACCAGGTGTTGGTGTGGATATTACCAATACGGATATGGCTGCTGTAAATGACCTGTTGGAAAAATCAAAAGGATTTTCCTTACAAAAATTTGTTGAGCATGTAGTACCAAAAAGTGTGATAGAGGCAATGGCAACTAACGAAATACTGCAGTTGGTTGTCTTTTCAGTTTTTTTTGGAATAGCATTAACCGCCATCGGCAAAAAAGGAGAACCTGTGATCAATGCACTGGACTCTATTGCTCATGTAGTGCTAAAAATGGTTACTTACGTCATGTATATGGCGCCTTTGGGAGTATTCGGTGCCATGGCAGCTGCTATAGCAAAGAATGGATTGGGTATTTTGGTGACTTTCGGAAAATATGTGGGTGAGTTTTATTTAGGATTGGCTATACTTTGGTTGTTACTTCTTTTCATAGGGTATCTCTTCTTAAAAAAACGCCTGCCTACTTTGTTGAGAAGAATAGCTTCACCCATGTCAATTGCTTTCAGCACTGCCAGCAGTGAAGCTGTTTATCCCAAACTCGTAGAAGAGATGGAACGGTTTGGCTGCAATAATAAAATAGTAAGTTTTGTTTTGCCTTTGGGCTATTCATTCAATTTAGATGGCAGTATGATGTACATGACATTTGCCAGCATGTTCATTGCCCAGGCCTTCAATATTACTTCCATAACCGGCGATGTATCTCAGCAAATAGTAATGCTATTGGTATTTTTGGTAACCAGTAAGGGAATAGCCGGGGTGCCGAGAGCATCGTTGGTGGTAGTATTGGCTACCGGCGCTATGTTTGGTTTGCCGCCCGAAGGAGTGGGGCTGATACTGGCCATTGATGTATTTTGCGATATGGGCCGAACCATGACCAATGTGTTAGGAAACGCTTTGGCAACTGCTGCCGTGAGTAAATGGGAAGGCCAGTTAGATAATCCGTAACTATTAAAGTAATACAAATGCCAGATTTTTTTCTCCTTGAGTTTACGTGGACGCAATTGCTGCAACCGCAGTGGTATATTGATAATGGGGGGCTGTGGTTGCTGTTACTTATTATTTTTGCAGAAACCGGTTTGTTTATCGGGTTCTTTTTCCCGGGAGATTCTTTATTATTTGTTGCGGGCATATTCAGTAATAAACTGGCGGCTTCTTTATACGATACAGGAAGCGATTTTTTAAACCTGCTAATGATCAGCGCCCTGTGCATTGGCGCCGGTATTTTGGGAAATACGGTAGGATATATTTTCGGAAAGCGTGTGGGGCCTGCTATGTATAACTGGAAAGACAGGCTTTTATTCAAACAAAAATATCTACACCAGGCAAAAGATTTTTACGATAAGCATGGGGGCGGCGCCATTGTATTTGCAAGATTTCTTCCATTCATCCGCACATTTGCACCCATTGTGGCAGGAATCGTTGGTATGGATAAAAAGAAATTTTCATTCTATAATATTATCGGCTGCATTGCCTGGGTTGTTTCCATGTTATTCATAGGGCATTACTTAAATTCATTTGTAAAGAAACAATTTGGAATAGACCTGGAAAAACATCTCGAGATAATTGTTATAGGAATTGTTTTGGTAACAACCGCACCCGTGTTAATAAAATTATTTTTCGGAAAAAAGAAAAAGGCTGATGATACAATCACAAAATAAACCTGCATCTGTTTTTAACATTGCAGTTATCGTGGCCGCCCTTGGGTATTTTGTAGACATCTATGACCTGTTGCTGTTCACCATCGTAAAAAAATCCAGTGTATTGGCTGTTGGAGCTACCGATGCAACCTTATTGGCCGACAGCACGAAAATAATCAACTGGCAAATGGGAGGTTTATTATTGGGAGGGATAATTTGGGGTGTTTTGGGAGATAAAAAGGGAAGGCTCTCTGTCTTATTTGGCTCAATTATTTTATATTCTGCAGCAAATTTTGTTACTGGCTTCATTCAATCGGTTGATCAATATGCCATGTGCCGCTTTGTTGCCGGGTTGGGACTGGCAGGCGAATTGGGCGCAGGAATAACATTGGTAAGTGAATTGTTGCCAAAAAATAAAAGAGGAGTAGGTACTTCTTTAGTAGCAGGTATCGGGTTATTTGGTGCAGTAGCAGCCTACTTTACTTACCAATGGACGGACGACTGGAGGCTTTGTTATAAGATCGGGGGAGGGCTGGGTATATTGCTATTATTTCTGAGGGTAAGTGTTGCTGAATCAGGAATGTTTAAACAGGTAAGAGAAACCACTGTACAACGAGGAAATTTCCTCATGTTCTTTAAAAATGCACAGCGATTTAAAAAATATATGCTGGCCATCTTAATAGGATTACCTACCTGGTATGTGGTGGGCATCTTGATAAATCAAAGCGACAGGTTTGGGAAGGCTATGTTTGGAAGTACAACTATTGACTCGGGCCGTTCCATCATGTTTGCTTATGCTGCTATTGCTATCGGCGATATTTTAATTGGCCTGGTGAGCCAGTATTTCAGGAGTCGGAAGAAAGCCCTGCTGTTGTTTTATATACTTTGTATGATTTCATTATTGTTTTTCTTCAGCAGCTATAATAATAGCGAGACAAGTATGTATATAATTTGTGCTGCACTGGGTTTCAGCACCGGCTTTTGGGCCATCTTTGTAACAATGGGGGCAGAGCAGTTCGGCACCAACCTTAGAGCAACTGCAGCAACCACGATCCCTAACATGGTTAGAGGCGCATTGCCCCTGATCAATATGATCTTTTTAGACCTGTTTCAAAAAAGTTGGGGGTGGCCACTAATAAAAAGCGGTATTGTTACCGGTATTATTGTAATGGTGATAACATTAATTGCATTTTACTTTACACAGGAAACTTTTCATAAAGACCTTAATTATATCGAAAGTGAAGAGCTGATGCCTTAACATTAAACTGCTGTGGCAAAATTCTTAATTATACGTTTTTCTTCCATTGGAGATATTGTATTGACCACACCGGTGATCCGTTGTTTGCGCAAACAACTTCCTGATGCGAGGATCCACTTTCTTACCAAGCAGGCATTCAGAGGGATTGTTGCCGATAATCCTTACATTGATAAGATACATACGCTGGGTGATAGTTTCGATCTGATGCTGCATGAATTGCTGACAGAAGAATATGATTATATTATTGACCTGCATCATAACCTGCGTACACTTCGTATAAAGCGTTTTTTAAAAGGCGTAAAAGCCTTTTCATTTAACAAGCTCAATATTGAAAAATATATTTACACTAACCTCAAAGTAAACCTTCTTCCCAGAAAACATATTGTTGACCGGAACCTGGAAACAGTGAGATCACTAGGAGTAACAGATGATGGGCAAGGCCTTGATTACTTTATTGCCGAAAAGGATGTTGTAGATAACAAGGATCTTCCCACAGCTCATTTACACGGATACATTGCTGTGGTGATAGGAGCTGCCCTGGCTACAAAAAAACTTCCCATACATAAACTGAAAGAACTATGTGCTTCAATCGACCATCCGCTGATATTACTGGGGGGAGAAGAAGATTATGAAGACGGAAAGGCAATTGCAGCTATAGATGATGTAAAGATTTACAATGCCTGCGGTAAATTTAACCTGAATGAATCCGCAGACCTGGTGAGGCGTTCAAAACTGGTGATTACGCATGATACGGGCCTGATGCACATTGCAGCTGCTTTACAAAAACCAATTATCTCCGTATGGGGTAATACTGTTCCTGCTTTTGGGA
Organism: Ferruginibacter sp.; assembly: GCA_044222465.1. Classification (GTDB taxonomy): domain Bacteria; phylum Bacteroidota; class Bacteroidia; order Chitinophagales; family Chitinophagaceae; genus Ferruginibacter. The sequence goes on along the minus strand of JBGANE010000006.1, from coordinate 18,753 downwards.
TGTATCCTTATTACGGTAAGTTTTCAAAACAACATTACGATGTGGTGGAAGTGAACAAACTCTGGTGCCGGCCATGCAGCAAGATCGGGTATAAGAAATGTCCTAAGGGCCATTTTAAATGTATGAAACAAATTGCTGTTAATGATATTATAAATCTGGTTCAGCTTCGCCTGCAAAAACAATAATTGCATTTGGTTTGGGTTATTTTGTATTCAGCATGATAAGGTATTTTTTAACCATCGGAGTATTATTGATCAGCAGCGCTGCCTCTGCCCAGTTTATTGTATCTGTTGAATGGCAGAAGTTAAGGAATGCCAGCGACACTATATATTATAGCCCAGATAGAAAGTTGGAATGGGAGGACTTTAGAGGTACCCCGGTGAGCAACAGCGCTGCCGCTGCAATAACTGAATCGGGTTTTGGATACCGGATGTCAATGAAATCGGTTAATGGTAAAACCACTGTGAACATTACCGTTCTTTGTTATTTTAATAAAAGAAACTCATGGGTAAAGCCGGGCATGAATTCGGATTATGCGCTTGTACACGAGCAGCATCATTTTGACATTACTTATATAAACGCCTGTCTCTTCATACAGAAATTAAAGGCAGCCCATTTTACTTCTAATAATTATGAAGTCCTGGTAGATCAAATCCACGATGAATGCTATGAAGCGCTTGGTAAAATGCAGGATGACTATGACGGGCAGACCATGAATGGAAGATTGCCCAAGGTACAGTTATCCTGGAATAAAAAAATTGACAAGGAATTAAGTTTACTCATTACAAATTAACGATCAATACAGGCACCTTCAATTCGTGTCTTACGGTATTCACTGTTTCCCCGTAAATGAAATCCTGTAAACCGCTATGGCCATGAGCCCCCATAACCAGCATATCTGCATTAACTCCCTTGGCGATCCGGACAATTTCTTTTGCCCTGTTCTTATAACCAAGGAAACCTTCAGCAGTAAATCCACGTGCCTGTAATTCGGCAACATAAGAATCCAGGCGTTCTTTATCTTTCCTCGACTCATAATCATCACTTTCATGGCCAAATAATTTTGCCGAGGCGCTTTCAACAACATGTACCAACAGGTAATGGGTATCTTCTTTACCCTGTCCTATTGCATAAGCCAGTAACTTTTCATCATGTTCAGAGAAATCAAGCGCTATGGCGATTTTATAGAACCTCGGAATATTCAGGTCTTTAAATCTACTTGCTTCGGGATGTATCTTAATGGAAGCTTGCTTTTGGGACTTTGTGATAAATGGATGAATGATGATATAAACCAACAAGGAAAGACAGATCAATCCCCCCAATACTACTAATGCTTTCTGCCAGAGCGTTCCGTCTGCAAACACAGAACTCATTTCATTGAACAGCATTTTCAAATTCAGAAATACGAGTACGGAGGCGATGGCCCATGCGGCAATTTTTGTAAGGGGTTTGATAGCAAATTTGTTCATCGTCTTTTTATCACTTACGAAATGAATCAGCGGTATGATAGCAAAGCCAAGTTGAAGACTTAGGATTACCTGGCTGAGAATGAGCAGGGCATCCACATTGTCTTCACCGTAAATAACAATCACTATCAGCGCAGGAATGATGGCAACAAGCCTTGTTATTAATCTCCTCAACATGGGATTAATGCGGAGGCTTAAATAACCTTCCATGATGATCTGGCCGGCCAGTGTCCCCGTTATAGTGCTGCTTTGCCCCGAAGCGATCAGTGCAATTGCAAAAAGGACAGGGGCGAGGTTGCCAAGGAACTGTGGTAACAGTTGATGCGCCACTTTTATTTCGGCCACATCCGAATTGCCGGTTTTGAAAAAAACGGTAGCAGCTACAACTAAAATTGCTGCGTTCACAAAAAAAGCAAGGTTCAATGCAATGGTAGTGTCAATGCGGTTGAATTTAAGTGCCTGCCTGATACCTGCATCACTTCGGTCTATTTTTCTTGTTTGAACAAGGGCAGAATGAAGGTATAAGTTGTGTGGCATAACCGTGGCCCCGATGATACCTATAGCTATATACAATGCCTCCTCACTCATTTTGCCAGGTATAAAACCTGTGACCAATTCTCCCATCGGTGGCTTTGCCAGGATGATCTGTATCAAAAATGAAATTCCGATCACCCCAACCAGGCTGATGATAAAGGCTTCCATCTTGCGTATGCCCAGCCTTTGTAAAAACAAAAGAAGGAAGGTATCTAAAACAGTGATTGACACTCCCCACACCAACGGCAGGCCCGTAAGTAACTGGATACCGATGGCCATGCCCAATACCTCGGCCAGGTCAGTTGCAGCAATGGCAATTTCTGCAAGGATATACAAGAAAAAATTTATTACCCGGGGATAGGTTTCTCTATTGGCTTGCGCCAGGTCTCTTCCCCTTACAATACCTAACCTTGCCGAAAGACCCTGCAGCAATAAAGCCATCAGGTTACTCATCAACAAAACCCATATAAGGGTATAGCCAAAATGACTTCCACCGGCAAGATCGGTGGCCCAGTTACCGGGATCCATATAACCTACGCTCACTAAATAAGCCGGGCCCAGAAATGAGAATATTCTTCTCCAGCCTGTCTTCTTTACGGTAGTATCCACCGATCCGTGTACCTCACTTAATGAAGCATCATTGTTTTTTCTATTGATCATAATGTACAAAAACATTTTTCGCAACCTGTTCACTAATAACGCAGGGTGCCTGTTTTAAAACTTTTATTTCTAATGAGCCATCAAAGTCAAATCTCTTTAAAACTATCAGTTGAGTGCCCAGTGCTATGTTATAATGTTTCAGCATTTCCAGCATTTGTGCAGTTTGATTGCTCACTGAACTTACTGTTGCTGTTTTTTTCAAGGGTAGATTGGAAAGGCATTGCTGGCTTAGCACCGGTATCTTACCATTCTTGTCAGGGATGGGGTCTCCGTGCGGATCAAAGGAAGGATTGCCGAGGAATTTATCCAGGCGTTGTATCAGTTCAGTACTGCTTATATGTTCCAGTTCCTCTGCAATGGGGTGCACCTTGTCCCAGGCAAAATTTAATTTCTCCACTAAGAAATACTCCCAGAGCCTGTGCTTTCGCACCACATCCAAGGCAGCTTTTTTCCCGGTATCACTTAGTTTAAAGTCTTTATAACTTTCATACTGAAGCAGTTTTTTAGCTTTAAGCTTTTTCAGCATATCCGTAACAGAAGCAGGCCGGGTGTGCATTTCAGCTGCCAGTGAATTAGTATTTACTGTACCCGTTTCCTGTTGCAGGTGATAAATGCTTTTGATATAATTTTCTTCACTGGTTGTAAAATTCATGATATTGAAAATTTATTTTAGACAAAACTAAAAATTTAATTTCCATTTACAAAATATTTTCTCAATAGGTTGGCTTCACTGTTAAAACCAATCAGTAATTTGAGGGCCTAAACTTATCCCATGAGACAAAATATCGGGTCGGGCTCTCCCTGGGAAAATGTGGTGGGGTATTCCCGTGCTGTTCGTGTAGGAAATATAATAGAAGTTGCAGGCACCACGGCCATGGATGGAGATATACTCATAGGAAAGGGTGATGTGTACGCTCAAACGGTTTTTATCTTTAAAAAGATTGAAAAAGCATTGATCGAAGCCGGCGCATCATTAAAGGATGTAGTTCGTACAAGAATGTTTATTGTGGATATTTCCAGGTGGGAAGAGGCAGGTAAAGCACACGGAGAGATATTTAAAAATATTAAACCTGTTGCCACCATGGTGGAAATATCAAAACTTATTAATGAAGACTTACTAATAGAGATTGAAGTAACTGCTGTATTGGAGAACAAGTAATATGTATTTAATACACACTTGTCTGAAATTTCCAGTAATATTGCTACCGAAACCAACTTAACCGAATATGGATTTTTCTTCTTTTAATGTACCCTATCATGTAAATGAACAGTATGGCAAACGTGTCGCTTATTTTTCAATGGAGTTTGCAGTACACCAACCACTCAAGATCTATAGCGGTGGTTTGGGTTTTTTAAGCGGCTCACACATGCGTAGCGCCTATGAACTCCGTCAGAACCTGGTGGGGATTGGTATCCTCTGGAAATACGGATATTATGACCAGGCTCGTAACCAGGACCAGACCCTGCAAGTGCAGTGGAATGAAAAGATCTACAATTTTCTCGAAGATACGGGGATAAAGTTCCAGATTGATATTCATGAACACCCGGTTTGGGTAAAAGCATGGTACCTGAACCCGGAGACTTTTAAATCGGCTCCTATCTTTTTATTGAGTACCGATTTGCCAGAGAATGATTATGTATCTCAAACCATCACACATCGTTTGTATGATGCCAATGTGGCCACTAAAGTGGCCCAGTTTATTTTGTTGGGTGTGGGAGGAGCTAAGTTAATGGATGAGATAAATTTTAATCCAGACCTGTATCATTTGAATGAAGCGCATGCCATCAGTTCGGCATTTTACCTGTATAAAAAATTTGGTAGTAAAGATGAAGTGAGGAAACGACTGGTGTTTACCACGCATACGCCTGAAGAAGCCGGGAATGAAAAGCATGATATTCATCTCTGTGAAAAAATGAGTTATTTCTGCGGCATGAAACTGGACGAAGTACGGAGACTGACAGGTATGGAAGGGAATTTATTCAACCATTCCCTGGCTGCATTGCGTTTTGCAAGATTGGCCAATGGTGTAAGCCAGTTGCATGGCGAAGTAAGCAGGAAGTTGTGGAAGAAATATGATGATATATGTGAGATAAAAGCCATCACCAATGCACAAAACTGGCATTACTGGGCCGATAAGCAGTTGTACCGTTTTATGGAAGAGCAAAACGATCATGGTTTTGATGACCGAAAAAAATATCTGAAGAAAAGGGCGTTTGATATTGTGGCTGACCAAACAGGGAAGTTGTTTAAGCCTGGTGTTTTTACCATAGTATGGGCCCGCCGCTTCGCAGGATACAAAAGAGCTGAATTGATAACAAGAGATGAAGAAAGATTTGAGGCATTACTGAATAATCACAAGTATCCTGTGCAGATCATTTGGGCAGGAAAACCATACCCGGTTGATTATCCTGCAATCAGTGATTTTAATATGCTGGTTCACTTAAGTAAAAAGTATGATAATGTAGCAGTTTGCGTTGGGTATGAGCTGGCATTAAGTAAAAGATTAAAACAGGCGGCAGATCTTTGGCTGAATAATCCCAGGGTACCCCGGGAAGCAAGCGGAACCAGCGGTATGACGGCTGCCATGAACGGCTCGGTTAATTGCAGTACACATGACGGATGGATCTGTGAATTTATCAATCATGGAAATAATGGTTTTGTTGTTCCGCCCATTGATTATGAAAATATAAGTGTGCAGGAGCAGGACGAATATGACCTGAATAAATTGTACGATATACTGGAAAACCAGGTGCTTCCGCTGTATTATGAAAACCATGAAGTGTGGCGACAGATCATTAAAAACGGCATGAGAGATGTGAGATGGCAGTTTGACAGCAACAGGATGGCAAAGGAATATTACGAGGTATTATACAGCTAAGTGATTTTGATAGGAGTATGTTACTGCAGATGTCTTTTCAAGATATTTAACTTCATTCAATGCAGGAATTTTCAATAAATATAGAAGTGCGTTGGGGTGACCTGGACCCAAATTTTCATGTCCTGCATTCAAAATATTTTGATTTTGGTGCCTATTGCAGGATGTATTTTTTGACAAAGAACGGAATCACCGTGCAATTGATGAAAGTACATCATATTAATCCTATCATTTTCAGGGAAGAATGTTTGTTTAAAAGAGAAATACAATTTGGTGATGAAGTCAGGATCAATCTTAAACTTGATAAACTTTCTGATGATCACCGGAAATGGACAATGGTGCATGAAATATGGCTGAACAATGATATGCTTGCAGCTCAAATCACCTGTGATGGCGCATGGATGGATACAAATCTCCGTAAAGTAGTTTCTCCGCCCGAAGCATTTAAAAAAGGGCTTGATGTCATTCCGAAAACAGACAGTTTTAATCAATAATTGATCTCACCGTTTATTCTTTCAATGTCATATTGCCGACAAGTCTGTAGGCCATGCCCAACTACCTTTGAAAAAATATTTTATGGTTATGAAAAAATCAACGTGCCTGTTAACTTTGTTATTACTGGTTGTTTCTTTTGTATTTGCGCAAACCGAAACAGTTTATCCTGAAGGTTTAAAAGCAGGCGATATTGCTCCTGAATTTACAGCGAAAGACCAGGATGGCAAAACAATAAACCTTAAGCAGGCACTGAAAAAGGGCCCGGTTGTTATATTATTTTACCGGGGACAATGGTGTCCTTACTGCAATAAACAACTAAGCCATTTCTCTGATTCGTTACAGGGCATAATTGCAAAAGGGGCTATGCTTTTGGCCATTACTCCCGAGACAGCGGAGAATATTAAAAAGACTGTGGAAAAGACAAAGACAGTATTTCCGGTTATAGAAGACGGAGCAATGAAAATCATGCGATCTTATAAAGTAAATTTTGCCGTGGATGAAAAAACGATTGCCAGGTACAAAGGTTATGGGATAGATTTTGATAAGGAAAATGGCAGTAATGGGGCAAACCTGCCGGTACCGGCTACTTATGTTATAGGAACAGATGGAAAAATAAAGTTTGTATTTTTTAATACTGATTACAGGAAAAGAGTTTCGGTAAAAGAAATCCTGGAAAACCTGTAATTAAATTTTCTTTACATGGAGTGTTGCGAATAACTTTGCAACACTTTTTTATGCTCAGTGCCACCATTAATTTGTACAGGAATGCCTACACGGGTCTGAACCGCCGGATGTGGCTGCTAGCAGTTGTAATGCTGATCAACCGAAGCGGTACTATGGTGCTGCCTTTTATGACACTTTATTGTAAGCACATTGGGTACAGCACAAAGCAGGCTGGCTTTGTAGTGGCTATTTATGGTATTGGTTCAATGATTGGTGCATTCTTTGGAGGAAGGATCAGTGACCGGTTCGGGTTTTATTATACACAGTTCTTTTCTTTGCTCTCTGGAGGGTTGCTGTTTATAACGCTCGGCCAGATGAACACTTATTATTCAATTTGTGTTTGTACATTCTTTCTGAGTATGGTCAATGAATCTTTCAGACCGGCTAATGCAACTGCCATTGCCCATTACAGTACTTCACAAAATCGTACGCAATCTTTCTCAGTGGTTCGTCTTGCCATTAATTTGGGTTGGGGTTTGGGTGGAGTTTTAGGTGGTTTCCTTGCATCTATCAATTACCATTTATTATTTTGGGTTGATGGATTGACTAATATCACCGCAGCAGTTTTATTAATATGGTTATTGCCAAAAGTAAGTCTGGCACAGCAGCGGAATTTAACCAAAGCAAAAAAGGATATTGTAAAGCCTGCACCTGCACATGCTGATAAAACATTTTTATATTTTATCGGCTTAAAAATTCTGTTCGCTATCTGTTTTTTCCAGTTGTTCACCACTATCCCTTTATATTTTAAAGAAGGGCTTCACGTTAACGAATTCTGGATAGGACTAGTAATGGCGATGAACGGGGTTATCATTGCTTTGTTCGAAATGGTTATCGTATTTAAACTGGAAGGGAGACTACCTTATCTTAAATTGATGACATACGGCACCATTATTATGGCTGGTTCTTTTTTTATCTTGAATATTCCTGTATCCAGTGGCCTTTTCATAGCAATACTATCCACCTTACTTATCACTTTGTCGGAGATGACCACTATGCCCTTCATGAATTCCTGGTATATTTCAAGAAGTACAGAAGGGAACCGTGGCCAGTATGCTGCTTTATACATAATGGCCTGGAGTGCTGCGCAGGTGATCGGGAGCACCAGCGGTACTCAAATAGCTTATGCAATAGGATTTAATAATTTGTGGTGGATAGCCGGAATTTGTTCTTTGCTCACAGCCGTCGGGTATAACTGGTTGCTGTCAAAACGATAACCACGTTCCTGTTATTTATACGTTGTAGTAGAGCTTGACTTGGCAGTAATGGGTACATCTTGCCCCATCAACTGAAAGCTTCCGGTAATATCTGATTTCGTATCTTTTTTCTTTACCTGTCCCGTACTGATATCTGTAACAACTTCACCGGTTGTTTTTGTATTGCTCTTAAACTCCATTTCCATACCCTGTATATCCAACTTGTTTGTAGCAGCGGTTACAACATCTAACTGTATCAGCGCTTCATTACCGGTTATTGATTTTAAGGTATAAGTACGTACTGCTTTCATATCTTTAGAGACTGTTGAATCTACCCAGCTGTCCCCAATATTTTTACCCTGGGGAACCAATTCAAATGCACCTGAAACCACAGCGTCATCAGAATTTTCAGCAAACATATCCAACAAGCCATTCAGTGTGTTCTCATCATCACTGGTTTTCTCTTTTACTTTTTTATCATCTTTTACTACAGCGCCTGTTGCATTATCAATAGTAACATCTACAGGCTTATTCAGTTTGTCGTCAAATGCCTTGGCTACATCAGGATTATTTCCTTCTTTCTTTTCTGAATCATAGTTAGTTGGCTGACCCATCATATTCATATTCACTTTTACTTTAGTAAGGGTATTGCTGATGATATAGGTTTTATCTGTGCTGCTCTTTGCTTCCAACAGGTTTTCACTGGTTGAAGTGCTGCTTAGCTGCATACCCATGCTCAGATCAGCGTCAACAGAAATACTGCTTGCAATGGTTATCTTCTGGCCGGGAGCAATTACTATTTTCCCGGCGGAAGCCGGCTTAGTGATTCCAGGTTGAGCAAAAATCAATGTTGTGGAAAAAATACCCAGAAGGGTGATAGCTGTTCTTTTCATTGTCTTTGTTTTGATTGACGCTGTAAATTTATTAACAAACAACATACGGGGTATGATTGTTCGGAATATTTGCAAAACATTTTAAATTTTACAGGAGTTACAGCAAAAAATAAGGGCTATTCAAAAAATGAATAGCCCTAAAAGGTTTTGAGCCTGAGGTTTTATCCTACTACTTTCACATTAACTGCGTTCATTCCTTTTTTGCCTTCCTGCAAGTTGAACTCAACACTGTCACCTTCTTTGATATCGCTAACCAGTCCGCTAACGTGTACAAAAGTTTCTTTGTTTGAGTCGTCATGCTTAATAAAACCGAATCCTTTTTCAGAATTGAAAAACTTTACGGTACCTTTTTGTGTGTCCATTTTAAAATTGTATTGTATTAAATAATGCGCAAATATAGTGTTTTATTGATAACCGAGCAGATTTTAATTAAACAATCATCAATGAGCGTTCTTTATTTCAAGTACTTCAATATCAAAGATGAGCACACTATTAGGAGGAATTACACCCAAATTCCTGATGGAATATGCTAAGGGTGAAGGTATAATCAACCTTATTTTTCCGCCCTGTTTACAAAAGGTGAGACCGATCTGCCAGCCCCTGATCAATCTTTTCAAAGGAAAAGTAGCTGGTTTGTCTTTACTCTGATCAAATACAAACCCGTTTAACAAACTGCCTTTATAATGTACAACCAATGTATCATTAAGCGCAACCTGTTTTCCGGTGCCTTCTTTTAATATTTTATAGTAAACCGAATTAATGCTTCCTGTTGTATCAAGCTTTCCTTCTTTTATTGCCGCAAGAATTATTTCATTCTCCTTAGTAATTTCCTTCAGGCTGTCGGCATTTTTATACAGGTCAATAACGGGCCTTTCACCGGTTAATATCCTGTTAAGTGTATCATTAAATTGTGCACTGGCCGATCTGAAACCCCCATTCCATAAATAGAACTTATTGTTTTCAACACCGGCACCATAGTCAATCCTGTCCCCGGCCTTGCCGGTTGCATCGTAACTGAATGTGCTCTTTGTTAATTCGGTCCAATCGCCACTCTCTTTTCTTATCCATTGGTTACCGAAATAAGCTTTGCGGTATGACTGTCCGTTCACTCCCCAGAAATTTTCAACAAAGGAATATAATTTCCTTAAGGGCTTACCATCTTTGGGCGCTTTAAAAGCAGCGATCAGTTTCCATTTTTGTATTTCAGGAATAAAAAAGTAACCGGTGTATGTTGTAGTAGATGCGGCGCTATCAATAATTGCAGTTACTAAAAATTTATAGGTCTCCTCCGTTTTCCAGTCAAATACCCAATGACTATGCCCACCCGTGCCTTCATTTCCAAAGCCATCTGCAAATACATCTTCGCCTTTTGCAATCAATTGAACTTTATTTTCCTCAGCTACCTTATTCCTGTCAAGGGCTTCATCTCCTGAATCCCAAACAGAAAAAATAATCCTTCTTTCTGTTGGACTGTTAACCTGAATTCCAAAATATCCCCTTGCAAATCCACAAGCCATATAATAACTGTGCAAAACGTCTGCATCTTTTGGTATGGTGATCTCATTATAAAATGAAAGCGCTTTTACACTGTCGGGCAAAGGATATAAAAGATGTACTGATGCGGCATTTCGCCTGGGCTTTGGGTTAAAATGAATGCCTTTTACGGCATTGCCACTCAATTCCAGTGATCGTATATCGGCAATGTGGTCGCCTTTTTTTGAGAATGAAGAAAGGATAAGGGTATAAAAGCCGGTGTCGTTAATGGCAACAGCACCAATACTTACGAGTTTAAATTCTTTTGATTGCGGAACTTTTACAGTAAAACTTCTTCCAGCAATTGATGCCGCTAGTATGTTACCCGGCTTGTCATTTTTTAGCAAGAGGGCAAGTTGAAGATTGCCCCTGTTCCTGAGTTTGAAATAAAACTGTATTTGCTGCCTGGTATCTGTCCAGTTATGCAATCCGTCTTTTACAGAGAATATATTACTTTCATCATCTTCTGTGCTTTGTTCTACTGGCAATGCATAGGCTGTATAGGCAGGAACAGAAACCTGGGTCTGGGCATTCAGGCGAAACGTTAATAACAGGCTGAATAGCATTACTGAGGCATATTGAACTCTCATCATACGGTCATTTTAATGGTCAAACTTAGCACTATAGCTTGTACAAAGGAAGAGATTACCGTAAAAAATGTTTTCTGCATGATTATTTGGTAACTTTACTTTTCACGATTGCCTGCGCTTTTAAAATTTTATCTTTTTTTATGCAACAGATAATTAAAACCGTCATCACCGGTACAGGCTGTTATATCCCGGCGTATGTAAAGACCAATCGTGACTTTGCCGGCCACAATTTTTATGCAGAAGATAATTCTCTTCTCGATATCGAGCCTCATCTAATTGTAGAAAAATTCAGGCAGATCACCGGTATACAGGAGCGCCGTTACGCATCATCAGGTATTGAATCATCAGATATGGCGGCAGAGGCTGCACAAATTGCCATTGAGGATTCCAAATGCGATCCCGAAACCATTGACCAGATCATTGTGGCTCATAATTTCGGAAATGTGATCAAACATACTATCCAAACCGATGTATTACCTGCTCTGGCATCAAGGGTGAAGCATGCGTTGAAAATCAAGAACCCATCCTGCGTGCCTTATGATATCTTATTCGGTTGCCCCGGATGGGTGCAGGGGGTGATACAGGCTGACGCTTACTTTAAAGCAGGCATTGCGAAAAAGTGTTTGGTGATTGGTACAGAAACTTTGTCAAGGGTGCTTGATGTGTATGACAGGGACAGCATGATATTTTCTGACGGGGCAGGAGCTTGTGTACTGGAAGCAAAAAACAACACAGAAACAACATCAGGTATTTTAGGTACAAGTGTTCAATCACATTGTGGGGGCGAAGTAGATTATCTGCACCTTGGGAAATCAAACTATCCCGACTCTGACCCCAGGATTCGTTATATAAAAATGAAAGGGCGCAAAGTATATGAATATGCGATGAAGCATGTGCCTGTCGCCATGAAAATGTGTTTGGACAAGAGCGGCGTCAATATCAGTGAACTTAAAAAAGTTTTCATCCACCAGGCCAATGAAAAAATGGATGAGGGCATTATTAAAGAGATGTATAAGCTGTATGGCATTTCAAAAGTGCCGGAAAATATTATGCCGATGAGTATTCATAACCTGGGCAACAGTTCTGTGGCAACCGTTCCCACCTTATTTGACATGGTGAAACGTGGACTGATGCCTGAACACAAATTGAATGCAGGGGATGTGGTTATGTTTTCTTCAGTAGGTGCCGGTATGAATATCAATGCTGTTTGCTACAGGATGTAAATAAATTCGGATGGACGCCTGAATTAGCGTAATTTTGCAAAAAGTTGTAATATGGTAAACGAACTGATCTCAAAATTTTTAGAGCCTGCACATCTTGCCAAGACAGAGGTTAAGATTGAGTTTAAGAAAAGGAACACGATAGTAGGCATATTTGTAAACTCGCCGGATTATGAAGACCTGAAGGCAAAGAATTTCTGGCGTATTGTTTCCGAAGCACATATCCCTGAATGGAAAAAGACAAGCGACAATAAGCTGGCGAGGATCTACAGTGGATCGGAATTTACAAGGCTGACTGTAGCTAAAGAGAAATAAAAGAAATTTTTTTATAAATAAAAAGGACACATTTTGAATGTGTCCTTTTTGATAGTAAGATATCTATTGGTTTAAAAACCCCTGCCTCCTGTACCTCTTGGTTTAGGTAATTCTTTTCTTGGTATCTTTTCATCACGTTGTGCAGTATTGTATACAAATGATGCAATAATGGTTGCTGCCTGTTTCAGGTCATCAGGTACCAAATGATCATACGTATCCATATTGGTGTGATGTGTACGGGTATCATATTCTATCTCATCCTGTATAAATTGAAAACCAGGTATACCTACGCCGTCAAATGCCTGGTGATCGGTGCCGCCGGTATTGTTGATAGTAACGGTTTTTGCGCCCAGGTCATTAAAAGGTTCAAGCCATTTTGCAAATATGGGGCCTGCATCTTTGTTGCCCTGTAAATAAATTCCACGAATCTTTCCCGTACCATTATCTAAGTTATAATACGCTGACACTTTTCCATGTTCGGGTTTCAATACCATATCTGCAGGATCGGCAAAATGCGTTTTTACATAGGCCCTGGAGCCCAACAGTCCCTGTTCTTCACCACTCCAAAGTGCAATGCGTATCGTACGCCTGGGTTGTAACCCTGTTGCTTTAATGATCCGGATCACTTCCATCATCACTGCACAACCTGCTGCATTATCTGTGGCGCCTGTTGCACCCTGCCAGCTATCAAGGTGTCCGCCAAGCATAACGATCTCATCTTTTAAAACAGGATCAGTACCCGGGATTTCTCCAACAACATTATATCCTTTCAGGTCATTATCATAAAATGTTGTTTTTACATCAGTTTCCATCTCTACCTTTTGTCCTGACATAACCAATCTCTGTATCCTTAAATAATCATCGCTTGACAACATCAGGTATGCATAATTATTTTCTCCGTCTTTGGCATAGCTTCCCCCGTTTTGTACAAACAAGGTTCCGTCATTGCCGGCACGGCTCATACTAAGTACAGCCGCAGGCTTTTCCTGGTTATAAAAAGCATTCATTTGTCGCAACAGTGCCTGCCGTTGACGGGCAGCATTGAACTGCGGATTATTATTGTTGTTAGGATTATTTCCCTGCCTGCGGGCAGTATCTGGTTTTGCATTAGCCATTTTAGTTAACTCTTCATCTGTAAACCTTCCTCCGTCGGCTGTAAATGAAGGCTTCAATGTATCTGTTGAAGGTAACATTACGATCTTGCCTTTTATTTTGCCCGAATAATTCTGGTATAGTTCTGCAGAATCTTTTGCAGTGATGATAATAACCTCTGAGCTGACTACTTTTTTACCTGGCGTACCTCCCGTCCATGCCCGGGGGATAGCAATCACTGGAAAATAATAAGGTGATGTAACGGCTAAGTAACATTTATTTTGTTCCCACCCTTTTCCAAAATCGCCCCAAGGCTCTAAAGCTACATTTACCAAACCCATTTTTGTCAATTCGTCTTTTGCCCAGTTAGCTGCCCTGAAAAACCCAGGGGAGTTGGTAAGCCTTGGTCCGCTTACATCAGTTAAATGAAAGGCTATGTCCATTACTTTTGAATTACCCAGGCCTTCGTTCTTTATTTTGTCGGTGGCATCGGTTTGTGCAAAAGAAAAACCCGCCCACAAACCAAAAACTGTTGCAATAATTTGCTTCCTCATGATGATTAGTTTTAAGTTGAACTGGTAATTTACTGTTTTAAAAATTACCCGGCAATCAAATTTTGACGGCAGGCAAATAAAAACCCGGCGCTGGGCCGGGTTTAAAAACAGAATTCAATGGTTAGTTCGAAACGGGTTCCTCCAGGTAACTTTCCATGGGTTCGCAGGTGCAAACCAGGTTCCTGTCGCCGAAAGTATTATTGATACGGGCTATGGAAGGCCAGAATTTATTTTTCATTGTATAAGCTAACGGGAATGCAGCATCCTGCCTTGAATAGGCATGATTCCATTCATCGGCACAAATAACCTGTTGTGTGTGTGGGGCATTCTTTAAAGCATTATCCGTTTTGTCTGCTTTACCTTCTTCAATAGCTTTTATTTCGTGGTAAATGCTGATGAGGGCTTCGCAGAAACGGTCAAGTTCTCCCTTGTCTTCACTTTCGGTTGGCTCTATCATAATGGTGCCTGGTACCGGGAAGCTAAGGGTAGGTGCATGAAAGCCATAATCCATCAAACGTTTGGCCACATCTTCGGCTTCAATGCCTGCAGTTGTTTTAAAAGGGCGCAGCTCCACGATGAATTCATGTGCACAGAAACCATTTGTACCCGTATACAGGATCGTATAATATTTCTCCAGCTTAGCCCTCATGTAGTTAGCATTCAGTATGGCATATTCTGTAGCTTTTTTAACTCCTTCCTGTCCCAGCATTTTAATATAGGCATAGCTGATCAGCAAAATGCTTGCACTCCCGTAAGGGGCAGCACTCACTGCATGTATCGAACTGTTCGTTGATTGTAATGTGTCTTTTACATTATGTCCAGGCAAATAAGGTTTCAGTTTATTGTTTACACAAATTGGCCCAACACCCGGTCCTCCACCGCCATGCGGTATTGCAAATGTTTTATGCAGGTTCAAATGACAAACATCAGCGCCGATCATACCGGGGCTGGTCAATCCAACCTGGGCATTCATATTGGCACCATCCATATAGACCAATCCGCCATTATCATGAATTATTTTGCAGATCTTCTTGATGCTTTCTTCAAACACACCATGTGTACTTGGATAAGTAACCATCAGTGCTGCAAGGTTGTCTTTATGTTCCGCGGCCTTTAATTTCAGGTCGGCTACATCAATATGTCCATCTGCGTCACTTTTTACAACCACCACTTTCATACCCGCCATAATTGCACTGGCAGGATTTGTGCCATGGGCTGAAATAGGTATAAGCACAACATTCCTGTGGTTCTCTTTTCTGTCAGCATGATAGGCACGAATGGTGAGCAGGCCTGCATATTCGCCCTGGGCGCCACTATTGGGTTGTAACGAGCAGGCATTGAAGCCGGTTATCTTACTTAAGTAATCTTCTAATTTTGCGATGATGTATTGATATCCCTTTGTTTGAGAAGCAGGGGCGAAGGGATGTATGCTGCTGAACTCAGACCAGCTGACAGGGATCAGTTCCGTAGCCGCATTCAGTTTCATGGTACAGCTTCCTAAAGAGATCATTGACGTATTTAAACTCAGGTCCTTATTCTCCAATAATTTTATATAACGCATCATCTCGCTTTCGCTGTGATGTGTGTTGAATACCGGGTGAGTTAAATATGCCGAATTTCTTTTTAGCGATTGAGGCCATTCATAAGATGTACCTGGTTCATCATAGCGGATACTGATCTCCTTACCGGTTCCTTTTTTGAAAATGGCAACCAGGTTTTTTTCTGTTTCGCCAATATAGTTTGAAGAAACTTCATCAATTGATAAAGTAATAGTCCCGTTTTGGTTGTAATGAAAATTGGCTTCATTGGCAATGGCTGCACTTTTAAAAGAGGCAACATCACTCACTTCAAAACTGATGGTATCAAAGAAATTCCTGTTCAGCAATTTTATTCCCGCTGATTCCATGGCTTTTGCAACAGCTGCTGTAACTACATGAATGCGTTGTGCAATTTTTTTCAATCCTTCGGGCCCGTGATAAACAGCGTACATGGCGGCCATATTGGCCAGTAATGCCTGTGCAGTGCAGATATTGGAAGTTGCTTTTTCTCTTTTAATATGCTGCTCTCTTGTTTGCAATGCCATGCGTAAGGCACGGTTATTTTGTGCATCAATGCTTACGCCAATGATACGGCCCGGGATACCACGTTTGAATTCGTCTTTTGTAGCAAAGAAAGCCGCATGAGGTCCTCCATAACCTAATGGAACACCAAAACGTTGTGCAGAGCCAATAGCAACATCGGCACCCAGTTCTCCGGGAGAAGTTAATAAAGTAAGAGCCAATAAGTCTGTTGCCATAACTACATAACCATTCACCGAATGGACCTTATTTATGAAATCACGGTGATCTTCAACAGATCCTATGCTGTTTGGATATTGAACAATGGCGCCAAAATAACTTTCATCAAGTGATGCGGTTTTATAATCCCCATGTACCAGCTGAATGCCTATGGGTGTTGCCCTGGTTAGCAATACTTCTTTGGTTTGGGCGAAAACATTTGTATCAACAAAGAATTTGGGAGAAGTTATTTCATCAGTTTTGTTCTTATGGTGAAATAACATGGCCATGGCTTCTGCTGCAGCCGTTGCTTCATCCAGTAAACTTGCATTGGCCAGTTCCAGCCCCGTGAGGTCGCAGACCATAGTTTGAAAATTTAGCAAACTCTCCAAACGTCCCTGCGATATCTCTGCCTGGTAGGGGGTATATTGGGTGTACCATCCCGGGTTTTCAAAAATATTTCTTAAGATCACACTGGGGGTAATGGTGTTATAATATCCCTGCCCGATATAGGTTTTAAAAACTTTATTCTTTGCTGCTATTTTTTTCAGTTCATGCAGGTATTCAAATTCTGTTTGAGCCGCCGGCAGTTTCAATGGCTTTTTTAAACGGATAGAAGCAGGGACAGTATTGCTGATCAGCTCGTCCAGTGATTCTACACCAATGGTTTTAAGCATTGACCGGGTATCATGTTCATCAGGGCCAATATGGCGTCCGGAAAATTCGTACTGTTGTTGTTCGAAAAGATTCATATTTCTGTTTGAGAAGTTTATGTTTAACTTTTACTAAAGTTTCATAGCGGTTGTTATTCATTATACTCTTTGCATTGTCATGCTGAGGTACGAAGCATCCCTGTAAAATATCGATCTGCTAACCGGGGATGAGATGCTTCGTACCTCAGCATGACAGAACCTGTTTTAAGGAAGTGGTTTTCGTTTAAGAATCAGAACAACTTTCTTTTATGAACTAAAGTGGCGCAAATTTACGATAACACTACAAGATTCGAAGCTATTAAATTTTCTGTTTTTACCTTGTGGAAAATTAGGGGATATATGATAGCAATAACTGATACAAATGGCTGAAGAACTTTTACATAACTGGGAGAAGAAATCGGCCGACCATCAAAAGCAGTATAAGCAGTTTTTGAACCGGGCCAATAAGAATACCGTATTGAAAGCCCTGCCTGACCTGCATTCAGCTGCTTTTGAAAAAATTGATTGCCTTGAATGCGCCAATTGCTGCAAGAATTATTCTCCCCGGTTTAAAACACCCGATATAAAAAGGATAGCCAGGCACCTGAAGATGAAAGAAGGCGACTTCATTGATACCTATTTGTATATTGACAATGAAGGTGATTATGTGTTGAAACAGAAACCCTGCCCGTTTTTAGGCACAGGTAATTACTGCAGCATTTATGAAGTGCGGCCATCCGACTGTCACCGGTTTCCCTATACAGATGAAGACGTGCTTCTGAAAAGGCAACAGCTTACTATAAAGAATTCAGGCTTTTGCCCCATTGTTTATTTTGTGCTGGAAAAACTGCTGGAAACGAAATAAGATTATAAACCAGCACTTCTAAGGCTCTATTTTACCGATAATTCGGTATAAGCAGCGGTCAGTGGTCTTTCTATCTGCCCATCCTTCCATTCCGGAGATCCTGGTATTTCTTTGGCTTTAATAATTTCTTCTTTTGATTTACCGGCTTTTATTTCCCCTTCAGTAAATTTTAAGAGATTACCGAGGTAATCGCCAAAGGCTTTCAGGTCATCAGGTTTTGCTACAAATTCATAGCCTGGCGCAGCATGCCCGCAGATGAATTGGGTGTCTTTATTAAAAGTTGCAATGGCTTTATCCAGTAATACGATCCAGTTGGCAATACTTGCTCCCGAAGATTTATCAATAAAAGGATGGCGCCGGTTAAACACCAGGTCGCCCATGTGTACAATATTAGCATGCTGAAAATGGATCAATGAATCTCCATTGGTATGTGCAGCCCCGAAATAGTAAGTTTGAATTCTTTCTTTACCCATTTTCAGTTTCCAGCCATCATTGCCATAGGTCATATCAGGCGCTACAAATTTATCAGCTTCCATTTTTTGTTCAGTAGCTACTCTTAACTGGTTAGCTTTTGAATTTTCATGTGCCACTACATGTTCCACCAACCCTTTAAAAGCCATATTGCCTGCTGTATGATCGCCATGATGGTGGGTGTTGATGAGATAGCGGAAAGGTTTTTCACTTTTCTTTTTCAACTCTTCAATTAGATGTGGGGCGGTATCCGGGAACTGTGCATCTATGACCACAATACCTTTTTTGGTAAGCAGAAAACC
>JBGANE010000061.1:0-15846 GCA_044222465.1 Ferruginibacter sp. | reverse complement strand
TTATTTGTGAGGTTGCAAATTTATCTTATCAGGGGCAGATGAGCAAATCAGGTTCAAACAGCTTTTACAGCATTGATAAAGGTGCTAAGCTTTTGCAGGTCAAGTTTCCCATTGGAACGTACCCCGCTGCATACATCTACTCCAAAGGGCTTCACCCTGTCAATAGCTTCCTGTACATTACCTGCATGAAGTCCACCAGCCAAAAATACCGGGACACTTACCTCTTTTACCAATTCATGGCTTAAGGACCAATCATGTGTATTGCCTGTTCCGCCCAATGTTTTGATGGTTGCTTTAGGATTACCACTATCCAGCAATATGGCATCAACCTGCTGATGAACCCTCAATGCCTGACCGATGCTTTCTTCGCCGGTTACATGGATTACCTGTACTATTCTCAGATGTGGTAATGCATTTCTTATCTCCTGGTAAGTTCCCTCCACCAATTCATCAACTATTTGAACAGTATTTGTGTGTACACGGTTAACATGTGCAATAATATCGGTAGCACTTTGTTCACTGGTCAGTAAAAAAGAAGCAATAGGCGGATGAATAGTTTTTGCAATAGAGTTGATCAATTCGTCTGTAATTGGTCCTGGCCCGCTGGGCATCTTACCAACCAGGCCTAATGCATCGGCACCATGCCTGATGGCAAGCCTTGCCTCTTCATGTGAGCTTATGCAACATATTTTTATTTTGCAGGACATAAAAAAACCGGCTCGTTTAAAACCGGTTCAATTTAATGAAACTATTAACTCAAAATTGTTTTTCTAATAACACTTTTACATTAAAGGGCAGATATTTCAGTATCTCGTCATTGTCACAGACATATCTTTTCATCCTTACATACCCGTTTCTTTCATGGGCTTTAATGATAGATTCATTATTTTCAAAACACGATAATTGCGCTTTGTTTACATTTGGATCAAGTTCTTTTGCATAAGCAAGATGTACATCCATCAATTGCTGGGTTATTCTTTTTCCCCTGTGGTCAGCATCCACATAAACATATTCCAACTGGTACGTGCCCATCGGCCGTTCAATGTGGAGCATTTCTTTTATGATCTCCATTTTTTCATGAGCTTTGATCACACTTTCCCGTGGAAATACATGAGAGATGAGGTTAGATTTAAGCAAATTGGATGACATGCCATCATAATAGCCCTCAATCCACCCACCCAGGGCTCCAACCGGTTTGTCGCCATACCAGGCAATGAAAAAACTGCTAATAGAAAAATCACAACCATCAACTTCTTCTTCAAGCATGGCAATGATGAGTTCTTTTACTTTTTCTTCCGATAGTTCAAAGAATTTGGCAAGGCCAAGGTTTTCGGTAAAGCTTTTTTCGGCACCAATGATCACATCGGCTAAAAAATCCACATCCTTAATGGTTGCTTTTTTTATTACATATTCCTGATCCATAGGGAATTTAATTTAGGTGTAAAGCGTCAATATATTTAAATTATTCTTTCCAATAAGATCTTTACATTAAAAGGCAGGTACTCAAGAATTTTTTCATTGTCGCACACAAACCTTTTAATTTGTTTGAACCCGTTCTTTTCATGCATTCTTATGCTTGTCTGGTTGGTCTCAAAACATGATACCTGCACTTGTGTCACATTGGGGTCCAGCTGTTTTGCATAAGCCATATGAGCATCCATCAACCTGTCAGTTATCCGCTTGCCCCGATGATCATTGTCAACAAAACCATATTCTATCTGGTATGTTCCCAGTGGGCGTTCTATCTGCAGCATTTCCCTTATCAATTCCATCTTGCTTTGTGCTTTGGCAACATTCTCTTTTGGAAAAACAAAATTGATGAGGTTCGATTTGATCAGGTTCGATGGGGCCCCGTCAAAATAGCCTTCCAGCCAGCCACCTACAGCGCCTATTGGCTTGTCGCCATACCAGGCAATAAAAAAACTGCTTACCGAAAACTCACATCCGTCAACTTCTTCTTCCAGCATGGCAATAAGAAGTTCCTTAGCCCTTTCTTCGGATATCTCGAAAAAGTTAGCAAGTCCAAGGTTTTGAGTGAAGCTTTTTTCAGCGCCGATGATCACATCAGCTAAAAAGTCTACATCTTGTAGCGTAGCTTTCCTGATTACATACTCCTGCTCCATAGGGAATTTTATTTTAGGGAGGTCAATCTTACAAATTATTATTGACAAATCCTACTGCCCCTGGCTATTATATTCGGTTCACCTATGGAAACAATTGATTATTAAACCTGCAAATTTTCAATAACCATTGCACTGGCCCCACCCCCACCGTGGCAAATACCCGCAGCGCCATACCTTGCTTTATTTTGTTTCAATACATTGATGAGTGTAACAATTATCCTTGCGCCGCTACAGCCTAATGGATGCCCCAGCGCAACTGCACCGCCATTTACGTTTACTTTAGCCGGGTCTAATTTCAGGCGCCTGCTGTTTTCAATGCCCACTACCGAAAATGCCTCATTTAATTCCCAATATTCAATGTCTTCCATTTTTAAACCGGCTTTGGCAACAGCTTTGGGAACAGCTAAAGCCGGGGCCGTTGTAAACCACTCAGGAGACTGGCTTGCATCAGCGCTTGCTAATATTTTTGCAATAGGCTTTACACCCAGTTCGTCAACTTTCTTCTTACTCATTAAAACCAGGGCGGCAGCGCCATCATTAATAGTAGATGCATTTGCAGCTGTAACTGTTCCATCCTTTACAAACGCTCCTTTTAGGCCTGCAACTTTATCAAACTTTACTTTAAATGGTTCTTCATCTTTACTGAACAACACAGGGTCGCCTTGTCGTTGCGGAATTTCAACTGGTACGATCTCGTTTTCAAATCTTCCATCATTTACAGCTGCCTGGCTGCGTTTATAACTTTCTATAGCAAACTTATCCTGGTCTTCACGTGTAACTCCACAGGTACTGGCACACAATTCTGCAGCATTACCCATGGCCTTACCATCATAGGCATCTATAAGGCCGTCTTTTGCCAAGCCATCAATAAATTCGGTGTTTCCATATTTATGCCCCCACCTTACACTGTCCACATAAAACGGGGCATTGCTCATGCTCTCCATGCCACCTGCAACAACAATATCGGAATCCCCCAGCAAAATACTTTGAGCACCCTGGGCAATGGCTTTCATAGCACTTGCACAAACTTTATTAATAGTGGTGCTGCAAACTTCATTGGGTAGCCCTGCGTAACGAGCTGCCTGGTGAGCCGGGGCTTGCCCCAAATTTGCCTGGATAACTGATCCCATCAGAACTTCATTTACCAGTTCAGGAGCTACACCGGCCTTTGCCAAAGCTCCCTTAATGGCAATTGCCCCTAACTGGGTTGCACTAAAACCTTTTAATGAACCTCCAAAACTGCCGATCGGTGTTCGGACAGCTGAAATGATGTATACTTCTTTCATATAGACAATGTCGTTTAGGAATGCAAAGGTAAGAAGAATGAACTAAGTCATCTTGGTGCCGTTGGGATCACCAGGCCCGCCGTTCGGTAAATAGTGTTTATTTTATTTATAGAAATTACATTTTTTTACTGCAGTTATCCACCATTACGAAAAGAGCGTTGGTATAGCTTGCAAATAACAACAGTTGTTTGTAGATTAACAGTCTTCAATTTTTTTGGGGTTCTATTTTTTAAAAAATTAAATTCATTAACATGGAAAAAAACAACACAGGAGCTTCTCCCCGCCGGAAATTCCTGGGCACAATTGCAACAGGTGCAGCAGCACTGGGCCTCTCCACCCTCGGCTCTTCATTTGCCAAAGCAGGAGCGTTAAATGAACTTCATGTTCCTACTGGTGACTGGTCGGATGCCGATGATTGGTTCAACAAAATAAATGGCAAGCACAGGATCGTTTATGACGTAACAAGTCCGCATGAAGGGGGCGAACTGATGATGCCATTTGCATGGGCAAAGGTTTTTTTACTGACCAATGCTGCCACAGGTACGCCTGAAAAAGAAAACACTGTGGTAACCGTATACAGGCATAGCGGTATTCCTTTTGCCATGGAAGACAGGCTTTGGGAAAAATATAAATTCGGAGAATTTTTTAAGATCAATGACGACACTACAGGCAAACCTTCTATAAGGAACCGTTTCTGGAAACCCAATCCTGGTTATTCTGTGCCTGGAGTTGGTCCTGTTCCAATCGGCATTAATGATCTCCAGGAAAGCGGTGCCATGTTCTGTGTATGCAATGTGGCGCTAACTGTCTACAGTGCCATATTCGCTCAAACTATGGGCCTGAACAAAGATGACGTTCTTAAAGACTGGATGTCTGGTATCTTGCCGGGAATACAGGTTGTTCCTTCGGGTGTATGGGCAGTTGGTCGGGCACAGGAACATAAGTGCGGCTATATTTTTGCCGGAGGCTGATAAGCTGTATCAATAGAAAAACGAACAAGGCAAGTAAATCATTTGCCTTGTTTTTTATTTTTAGCAAAATTGAAAGGGCCGAATTTATGCCTGGCTTCCGAAAAAGTGTCGGCAAAAGGGCCAAATGGATGATCAAAAGGTTTGGTTTCGATCTTAGGCCAATCCTGAGTAAAGAATTTTTCAGGACGCTGTTGAGCACATATATAAGCAGACACATCCCAAACATCTTCATCGGACAATTGAGGTTCTGTTTGAGTAAGGGTATAAGGCATATTGTATTTTACAAACCCGGCAAGTGACGATATCCGGTAAAGGCCTGCACTTACATTATAACTGTTTTTCCCCCATAAAGGCGGATAGGAATATTCTGTTGAATCAGGACTTAACATACCCTCCCCACCGGCTCCATGACATCTCAGGCATTTACTTACATAAACCTGCCTGCCATTTACCGGATCAGCAGCCCTGTTCAATATTTCAATTTTAGGAACACCTGAACTTTTGGGGACAATCTTTTTTTGAACATCCTTTCCAATCCATTTTATATAAGCAACCATAGCTCGCATTTCCCTGCCGGAAGTATCAATCATTTTCCCGTTAAGACTCCTTTCAAAACAATCATTGATCCTGAACTCAACCGATTCTACTTTCCCACTCCTGTTCCTGAATTTTGGATAATTGGCTGCCACAGCAGCAAAAGAATTTCCATAAGGGCGGGAACCAGCATCGAGGTGGCAGTTGCCACAATTCATACCATTAGAGATCTTTGACAGGTTACCCCTGGGTCCAAAATATTTTGCTGTGTGAAGGATCAGTTCCCTGCCATACAGTACAAGATCTGATTCCGGAGAATTTACCAAAGAGTAGATACTGGGCGGATACCAGGCCAGTGGGTCTTCCTTTTCAATAACCGGTTTTACCGGGTCGGGTAAAAGTTTATACAATATAACGGCGCCAACGGCAATGCCCAGTGTTAAAACAACAGCATAATTTCTTATGAATTTATTGGTCATGATTGCTGTTAAATTATTACTTTTTAATCGAACGCTAAAATAAAACAGGCAGAAACCAGTTCTGCCTGTGTGCCTGTGCACCATCCAAAAAAACCAACAAGTAAACCATCAATTATTTACCAATCCCTTTTATCCCGGCGGTCATGCTTATGATATTTATTCCTTCTGTCATTAAATTTGACATACACCTGGTGTATTTCCCTGTCACGCTGATCTTTTAAAAATTCGATCTGGCGTTTTTTCTGATACCAGCTCATAAAGAATTTATTCCTTACTGACTGGATTTTGTAATCATACTCCCGGTTTATCTTTGCGATCTCCATATCCCTTTCCCTGGGTGTGAAGTAATACCCGCCCCTGTACCGGTCATCATCGTGTTTGTACTTACCATCTTTTGCATACGATTCATCATTATTGTTTTTGTCCCAATCTTTATTGGAACCATACTGTGCAAAAACCGAAGTGAACATTGCAGATGCAAATAAAAGTGTAATGATCTTTTTCATAATCGTGAATTTTAAAGTGATTAATGATTATAAGACCTTGCATTATCCCCTGTGTTTACAAATGAAATGTTAGGGTTTACAAATAAGATGTTAACCGGTTTGGCCTCAAACATAGCCTTTCATCAAATACCTGATTTTTTATGGCCAAATGTTTTTATATTGGCATTACTAAAAACTACAGTATGAAAAATATCTTCGTCATCGCAACTTTGTTCATTGTTTTAATTTTTGCCGCTTGTGCAAAAAAATCAACCCCAACCCAAACTGCAGCAGAGCCGCCAAAGCCTAAGGCTACCAGTTTTGTTACAGATGTGCAGCCTTTGATACAGGCTAAATGTTCACCTTGCCACCTTCCTTCAAAAGGCGGAAATAAAGCAAGTTTTGAAACTTATGCAGACGCCCAGAAATCTGCTGCTAACATGATTATCAGGATTGAGAAAAACCCGGGGGACAGAGGCTTTATGCCTTTCAAGCAATCTAAATTATCTGCTGAAGAAATTGCAGTGTTTAAAAAATGGGTAAGCGACGGAGCCGTAGAAAAATAATTCAACTATTTATTATTGTCCCCGGGTGCCTGCATCCGGGGATTTTTATAATGCTTTTATCCTCGGGTCAATAACCCTGTACAATACATCAGCCAACAGGTTAATGATGATGAAAATACAGGCACTAAGTAAAACCGATCCCATCACAACGGGGTAATCTAATTTCTCCAATGCGCTTACTGTTACTTTTCCAATACCATTCCATCCAAAAATATACTCAACAAAAAAAGCGCCGGCTAACAATTCGGCAAACCAACCTGTAATGGCAGTTATAACCGGGTTAAGTGCGTTACGTAATGCATGCTTAAAGATGATGGCTTTATTACCTAAACCCTTGGCACGGGCTGTCCTTATATAATCCTGGCTTAAAACATCCAGCATAGAACTCCTGGTGAGTTGTGTGATAATAGCCAAAGGCCGAATGCCCAAAGTAAATGCAGGCAGTATAAGATTTTTAAGCGCCAGGTATTTTTCACCGGTTACTTCATCGATTTCTAACCAGCTGCCGGTTAAATTTAAACCGGTATAAGAACGAAAGACCACGCCAAACAGGTAAGCAATGATAATGGCCATAAAAAATGACGGTGCCGAAATACCGGCAATGCTGGAAAATACAGCGGTGGTATCCAGCCATGTTCCTTTTTTTACAGCGGCGAGCACACCCAATAATATGCCAATGATGGTAGCAAAAAGCATGGCAGCAAAAGCAAGTATCAAAGTACCCGGTAATGCTTCCAGTAAAACCTGCCCCACTTCTTTTTTAGTTTGATAACTTTTGCGCAGGTAAGGAACTTTGATACCAAATTTATTATCGCCCCCGAAAAAAAATCCATTCAGTTGTTTCTTTTCAATATCGGCCCGGCTATGTACGCAAAAAGGCGACACATCATTCAAATACAGCACAAACTGCTTCCATTTTGGCTGATCGAGATAGAGGTCTTTACGGATATTATCCATTGTTTTTTTATCTCCTGTTTGCCCAATGACCATTCTTGCGGGGTCGCCAAAACCCTGGAACATGACAAATACCAATGCTACCACACCCAGGAGCACCAGCAGGGAATAAAATAATTTCTTCAGAATATATTTCACTTAAAAGAATGTTGATAACCAGTATCCGAAGCACTAAGCTAAAAACAATTTTTATTTATCAATAGCTTTTTCAATATCATTTCCACCCCATTTACTTTTTACTACGGGGCCATTCATAAGATAAAGTGTGATATTATTACGGGCAGCTGTCTTTAATGCCGTAGCATCGCAGGTCAATACAGGAATATTCAGCTTTTTCCCGGCAATAGACAATATGCCATAACGTTCTTCCGTAATTTTTCTTTGCGAAGAAACAACAAATACCTTTTTTCCGCTTTCGCTTTTTACAACTGCCAGGCGCTGGTCTTCCAACCAGCCTTTTGGCAGCATACTCACATCTTTCACAAACAATAAATAGTATTCTCCCGGTGTAGATAATACAGCTTCTGTACTATCTGTACCCGATGCTGTCATCAATGTAAAATCGTTGATAAGGGGCTCATTATTTTTACCCTTCTCAATCAGAATTTGTCTTCTTTCCACAAATTCCCAGGTACTGTCGGGCAATGCATTCACTTTAAACTCTTTGTTTTCGTTGTTCTTCTTATACTCAAAAATATAATCGAACTTATCGGGAATTGCATCTTTGGGCATTTTCCGAAGCTCCAGGATATTATTACCCACCCTGAATGGTAAACAATCTTTTATGGGCAGGTGCCTGAATACATATAGTTGCAATACAACTACTGCCAGCAAGACAAACAAGACAAGAGAAAGATTGATAGTTCCTGAAAATAACGGGCTGATATATTTTCTCTTCACCAGGATCAATAATACCAGCAATAACAAAACAATATCCTTGGTAAAAGTTTGGATTGGGGTTAACGGAATACAATCGCCGAAACAACCACATGCCCTTATCTTTCCACTGAACAAAACATAACTGGTAAGAAAAGTAAAGAACAACATCAGCAATAATAAAAGCCATGAAACCAATTTTGTTCTCCATCCCAACAACAGGGCAACACCTAAAACAACTTCAAGCGTTATCATCACCACCGAAAACAAGGCTGCATTACCAGTAAGCCACATCATCATGTCTTTTAGTATTCCTTCGGCTGCCCATACCTCAAAAAACTCCTGCATTTTATAAGCCAGCCCCAGCGGATCAATTGCTTTTACCAAACCGGAGAAGATGAATATACTTCCAACTATGACCCGGGAAATATTTACTGTTGCTTTCATTGGGTAAATATGTTTTCTGTTTTGATCATGAACCGTGAACCTCCTCCTCGATCAGTATCAGTGCAAATACTGCGTAATTGATGATGTCATAAAAATTAGCGTCAATACCTTCACTGATGATGGTTTTTCCTTTATTGGCAATAATTTGTTTTATGCGCAGGATCTTTGCCAGTATCAGGTCAATAAAACTTTCCTGGCTCATCTCCCGCCAGGCTTCGCCATAATCATGGTTTTTATCCTGCATGAGTTTCTTTGCGATGGCTATCTTTTCATTATAAAGCCTTTGTACGGTTTCAACTGGCAATTCTTCCAGTTCATCATCCTGTATATCCAATTGTATAAGGCCAATTACGCCGTAATTCAAAATTCCTTTGAATTCACTGATAATATCATCCCCGATCTTTTGCACACCCATTTCCTGTATGGTGCGTACCCGTTTTGCTTTAATATAGATCTGGTCGGCTACGGATATGGTCCTGTACATCCGCCAGGATGTTCCGTAATCCTTTGTTTTTTGTAAAAAGATATCTCTACAGGAATTAACTGCAGTATCGTATTGCTGGTTCGTATTCATTTATCAATGCCCGTTTGTAACTTAGTGCTATAATAACCTTCCTGCTCTGACGGAGTCTGATACTCGTCAGAGTCATCAGACCGGCAGGCAGGCTCAAAAATACTTGAAAATCGTTTGATGAACAGCATAAACTGTAAAGGAAAGATACTGAACCTGACGGAGCCGGTGATCATGGGCATCATCAATGCAACGCCTGACTCCTTTTATGAAGGCCATCTGAAATACAGCAAAGAGAATATTCTAAAGATGGCTGGTAAAATGATTGAGGATGGGGCAGCCATTTTAGATATTGGCGGACAAAGTACCCGGCCAGGCAGTCAGCCAATTACTACTGAAGAAGAATTGGGAAGGGTTATACCCCTGTTAGCATCGATACATGAAAAACACCCCAACATCATTATTTCAATTGATACATACAATAGCGAAGTAGCTAAAACTGCTGTAGCCGCCGGCGCTACCATAGTGAATGATGTAAGCGGGGGTAATATGGATAAAGCAATGATTGCAACTGTAGCAGATCTAAAGGTTCCTTATGTATGTATGCATATGCAGGGTACCCCGGCTACCATGCAAAAAGCTCCCACTTATACAGATGTGGTTAAAGAAGTGCTTGATTATTTTATAAGCAAGGTTGATGAATGTTCCAAGGCTGGAATAAAGGATGTTATCATTGATCCCGGTTTTGGTTTTGGCAAGACCATTGAACATAATTTTCAGGTCTTAAAAAAATTACCTGCACTATCCATAACCGGCCGGGCAATATTAGTTGGACTGTCCAGAAAAAGTATGATCTATAAAACTTTAGGTATACCTGTAGCAGATGCATTGAATGGTACAACAGTTTTAAATACTATGGCCCTGATGAATGGAGCCTCCATCCTGAGAGTACATGATGTAAAAGAAGCTAAGGAGGCCGTAGCGCTTTATAATTTGTATAAAAAAGCGCCCTGAATTTTTCCAGGGCGCTTTCATGAATAATTTTTCAATCCTACTTTTTAGTTGCCTTCTGAATACTGTCTGCCTGTGATTTTTGTGCCTCCATCATTTTTTTCTGTATTTCCATTTGCTTGTCAGCAAATTCTGCTGCAGTCATAACATCTGTTATTTCCACGTCAAAGATCAAATTCTCATTTGGTTTTAGTACCTGACTTCCCCGTTCTCCATAACCCAGGGAAGAGGGAACATAAATAGTTGCCTTAGTTCCTTTTTTAAGGAGTTGAAATGCATCGGTAAAGCCAAAGATAACAGCCCCCAGGTTCATCATTGTAAACTGGAGAGGTTCAGTATGTTTAAACTTAGGATCCAGGTTTGAATCGAATACCCTGCCGCTGTCTAATGTTCTTCCTGTATAATTTACCATAGCTATATGATCATAATTCATTTTTTCCCCGGTTCCTTCTGTTGTAACCGAAACATATGTTCCCCATTTTGCTTTTTCGGCCTTAATATTGTTCTTTGCGAGATAATCAGCAATGATCTTATCATCAATTTTACGCTGGTCGTTATATTTTATAATTTCCTTTTCTACTTCCTCCATCTGCTTTTTAAAAACTCTTGGTTTTGCAATCGCTCTTTCGGCCTTGTTAGCACTGTCAGCTTCCAGTTGGGTCGCAAAAATATTAACCAGCTTAACATGGGTATAGATATACTTCCCTTTTTTCATGAAAGGAGGCATTCCCTGCTGAGAATCCCTGAATGCTGTATCGGTAAGCTGGCGTATGATAAGGCTGTCGCCTTTTCTTAACTGTTTTAAAATTTTATAATAAGCCATTGGCGTATTAACTGAATCAAAGAGTTGAATAGGTGCTACCATATCCCTACTGTCGCTTAGTACAGTGTCCTTATTGCCACCATATACCTGCTTAATGTGGATTTGTATAAAATTACCATAGGGAATGGGTTTTCCGCTGCCCGTGGATATGACCTTATATTCAAGCCCCTTATCGCCTTTTTTAAATGAACCTGTACAGGCTCCCAGAACCAATGCGCAAAAAACTGATAGATAAAAAAATTGTTTCATTGTGTTATTGTTTTTAAAATTGATAACTGCTTAATTGTGCTGCGTTGTCCTTAATGGCAGCTTTGAATTTCCTGACCACTTCTTCCAATGGTTCTTTATTGAATCCTCCGGCAGCATTAACATGCCCGCCTCCATTAAAATACTTACGGGCAAATGTATTCACATCAAAACCACCTTTGCTACGGAACGAACTTTTGCGTTCTTCTCCCCTGTCAATAATAATAGCCGCAAGTTTTATCCCTTGTATACTCAATGGATAATTCACCAGCCCTTCCGTATCGCCTGTTTTAATATTGAATTTGATCAGGTCGGCCTGTGGTACGGATATCAGCGCTGTATTATATTCATAAAACACTTCCATCCTGTTCAATAAAACGTGGCCGATAAAGCGAAACCTGTTCTCTAAAAAATTGTCGAAAAGTTCTTCATGCACGTGGCTGTGCTCTAATCCCTTTTCTTTTAAGTAAGCTACCATTTTATGTACGCTTGCCCCCGTAGATGGAAAACGAAAAGACCCTGTATCTGTCATCACACCGGCATACAAACACTCTGCGATAGGCTCATTTATTTTATCTCCATAACCCGAAGCAAGAATGAGGTCAAATACCATTTCTGCAGTAGAACTTTTTGCAACATCACTGCTGCCATAGGCAAAAACTT
This sequence comes from Ferruginibacter sp., assembly GCA_044222465.1. Taxonomy (GTDB): domain Bacteria; phylum Bacteroidota; class Bacteroidia; order Chitinophagales; family Chitinophagaceae; genus Ferruginibacter. The sequence continues at coordinate 3,871 of JBGANE010000061.1, read as the reverse complement.
CAGTCTGTGGTTCCTGGTGATGATCTATCAGTATCCTTTCTGCTTTTGAGGTCTTTATTTTTTCTTCCATTCTCTTGGTGCGGCTCAGTACATTAAAGTCAAGGCAAAAGATCCAGTCGGCAGCAGCAATCACTAGATCGGCTTTAGTTGGTTGAGCTTCATAATCTATCACTTTATCGCAGCCAGGCATCCAGTTTAAAAAAGAAGCCCAGTTTGTTGGTGATATCACCGTAACAGTATGTCCAAACTGAATTAAAAAATGATACAGCCCCAGCGTTGAACCCATGGCATCTGCATCTGGTTTCTGGTGCATCGTAACCACCACGTTCTTTGGTTGGTTCAATAATGGATATAAATCTTGTATAGCCTGCATAAAGAGGCGCAAATGTAAATGAAAGTTTTGAGTTTGTGGTTTGTAGTTTTGCGTATTATAGCGCCTTTAACTAAAATTCCTTCTCAAACTATAAACTCCAAACCTCAAACCCATTATCTTTGCGGCTCAAAAAAAGAACATAATGACTAACAGAACTTTTACAATGATCAAGCCTGATGCAACAGGTAAGGGAAATACCGGGGCTATTCTAGCAATGATCAATAAGGCCGGGTTTCGTATTGTAGCAATAAAAATGACAAAACTGAGTAAAGAAAAAGCAGGAGAATTTTATGCTGTTCATGCTGAAAGGCCTTTTTACGGTGAACTGGTGAATTTCATGAGCAGTGGCCCTATTACAGCAGCCATACTGGAAAAAGAAAATGCTGTAGATGATTTTCGTAAACTGATAGGCGCTACCAACCCGGCAGAAGCTGCTGAAGGCACTATCCGCAAATTATATGCAGCTTCTATTGGCGAAAATGCAGTACATGGCAGCGATAGTAATGAAAATGCGCAAATTGAAAGTGATTTCTTTTTCAGCAAGCTGGAGCAATTTTAAATAAGCGAACTACACCCTTAAAAATACGATGCCCCCCGATGATTCGGAGGGCATTTTTTAATCAAGCACAAACAAACATGGTTTAGGTTCGTATCAGTGCAAGAATATAACAGTTAGGGGGTTGCTATGAAAGCATAAATACAACGCTACAGCAAATCATTTATTGTAATTTGATAAGAATATAGTCACCGGGTAAAGTATTGCCCCAGGCAATAATCCCTTAAAAGGAAAGTTGTAGATTTGGGTATCCTTAACGATAAAGCTAAACTGCTGAAATACCGTCTTACTATATGAAAAATATAAAACTGATAGAAGTACCTTCTGAAATTGGTGCAGGCACCCGTGGCGCCAGCCTGGGTGTAGATGCTATAAAAATTGCCGCACTTGATTTTATGAGCAATTTCTTTGTGCATTTTCCCTCCGAAAAAATTGAAGTGGAGAACAAAATTCTGTTTGAACCCATTCAATCTCCTTATGCAAAAAGGGTACAAGGCGTACTGACTATGTATGACAGGGTAAGTAAAGCAGTATGCGAATCGATCAAGGGCCATTTCTTCCCGGTTGTTATCAGCGGTGACCATGCCACGGCCGGGGGAACCATTGCCGGAATTAAAATGGCAAAGCCAAAAAGTAAATTAGGTGTAATATGGATTGATGCACACGCCGATCTGCATACACCATACACTACCCCATCGGGCAACATGCACGGCATGCCCCTGGCAGCATCTATTGCAGAAGATAATAAGGAATCAAAAGTACATGACCTGGATGAAAAGACTGCCAAACAATGGGAACAACTGAAAAGCATTGGAAAGATCCATCAAAAGATTTTACCCGAAGATGTGGTTTTTATTTCCCTGCGTGATTATGAGAAAGAAGAAAAGCACCTGATAGAAAAGCATGGCATGAAAGTGATCACCACTTCGGAGGTAAGGCGTACCGGTGCAGAAAATGTTTGCCGCAAAGTGTTGCGGTATTTAAGCGATTGCACCGACATCTATGTAAGCTTTGATGTGGACAGCCTGGATGCTTCTATTTCGAGAGGAACCGGAACCCCGGTGAGCAATGGATTAAGGGAAAGAGAGGTGGAAGACCTGATCAGCAAATTCATGCAGAACCGCAAAATATGTTGCTTTGAAATTACCGAAGTGAACCCCACCCTCGATAAAGAGAACCTGATGGCGGAGATCGCCTTTAATATTTTGCAGCGAAGTGTGAATGTGCTGATGATGAACTAGATCACAGATTTAAATGATTTCACGGATTTCACTGATTTTATGAAAAGAGTTCTGTTATTGCTGTCAACTTTCTCTTTATGCAATTTTGCTTTTGTTCAGAAAGATGATTTTTATACCAGGTCCATATTAGCTTACCAAAAGAAATACGTGGCGGAGCATGAAGTGGTAAATAAAGAAGATAAAAAGTATTTCCGGTTCTTTCCCATCAACAAAGTTTACCGTGTTGCCTGCAGTTTTGAGAAGATCAACGATACTGTTGGGTTTACTATGAAAACATCGGCAAATACAGTAAAGCATTACTTCAAATACGGCAGGCTGAGTTTTAAAATATCCGGTACCGACTGCCACTTGTATGTTTATCAAAGCAAGGACCTGATGCAAACAGAAAAGTACAGTAACTATTTGTTTGTACCCTTTACCGATGCAACCACAGGCGATGAAAGCTACGGCAGTGGCCGTTACCTGGAGTTTTATATTGCAGATATACAAAACAATACCCTGCAGCTTGATTTCAATAAAGCTTATAACCCTTATTGTGCTTATGCTGCCGGTTATAAATGCCCCATACCGCCACGGGAAAATAATTTAACTCTTGCTATTAAAGCAGGAGAAAAGAATTTTGCAAAAGGACACTGATCATGCAAAACACATCGCACCTGTTAATGATACAGCCGGTAAATTTTGGGTTTAATGCCCAAACTGCCGTTAATAATACTTTCCAGAAAGACCCCGGAGGCAATATTCAGCAAAAGGCTTTGGAGGAGTTCACTGATTTTGTTACTGTGTTACGTAAGAACAAAGTGGATGTAACTGTTGTTCAGGATACCTCTGAACCTTCAACCCCTGATTCAATTTTTCCTAATAACTGGATTTCTTTTCATGAAGACGGCCGTGTTTTTCTTTATCCCATGTTTGCAGTAAACAGGCGGATGGAGAGAAAAGCATCGGTGCTGGATGCGGTTAAGAATAAATTTGCTGTTTCGGAGATCATTGACCTGAGTAAATATGAAGACCAGCAACTTTTTTTAGAAGGAACGGGCAGCATGGTTTTAGACAGGGAGAATAAAATTGCCTATGCCTGTATATCTCCCAGGACCGATAAAAAGATACTGGATGAATTCTGCAGGCTGACCGGATACACAGCAATTAGCTTTCGCTCAAAAGACGGTTCAGGAGTTGATATCTACCACACCAACGTAATGATGTGCATAGCTTCTTCTTATGTGGTCATTTGCCTCAGTTCAATACCCGATGTACAGGAAAGAAAACAGATCATTGATTCGCTGAAAGGGACGAACAAAGAGATCATTGATATTTCTATCGGGCAGCTGGCTCATTTTGCCGGTAATATGCTGCAGGTATGTGATGCTGATAGTCAGCCGTTATTGGTGATGTCCTCCCGGGCTTATCAATCACTCAATAAAATCCAGGTAAAGGCTTTGGAAAAACACAATCGCATTATTCATTCTTCTTTGAACATAATTGAAACGGCTGGTGGCGGCAGCGCCAGGTGTATGATGGCGGAAGTTTTTTTAGAGAGGAAGTAATAGTAGCCTTTATTTCAAATTGTGAGTAGAGTGCTATATATTTAATTGTTGTAAGAAATTTGGATATAAATGAGTGACACCCCTTTATATTTAGTAAGTCTCAGTTCAATTTTCATTGGACTTCTATCTGTGCTTCCGCCGTTGTTGGTGTTGG
>JBGANE010000005.1:0-105277 GCA_044222465.1 Ferruginibacter sp. | reverse complement strand
AAAGTACAAGGACAGATCCGATGAGCCAATAAAAATGCGTTGTCCACGGATGAAGTTCTTTTCTGTACATGATGGACCTACCCCGCTTTCATTTTGTAACATTTAAAACCAACATTATGAAAGCTGATTTTATTAATCAGTTGCAGGCTCTGGGGCTTCGGCCCCAGGAGCCTGCTGCTGATAAAGTTTATTTCGAATGGCGAGTTCCAGTTGGAGGCAATGAAGGCAAAAAGGTATTAGTAGGTGTTACTATTACAGATGCTTACCCAGCAGCACCTCCTTCAGCCCCACATTTCAAACCAATAGGGAAAGAATGGAAAAATCATCCCAACGCTGTTTCTGTGTCTAACTTTGGACAGTCATGGGAATCTTACCCTGAAAGCAATATTCCCAACTTTTATCAAACAGACTGGCACTACTGGAGTAGAAAATTCGATGAATGGTCAAGTGCAGAAGAAAAGACCGCCAAATTTTATTTAGCACATCTTAAAAAATTAATGATGACAGTATGAAATACAATTATAGTGTTGTGATTTCAGCTCACACAAATCAACAACTGTTAGCGCATCTCAAAAGGGATGACGGAGATGAGGAAGTATGCTTTGGTTTATATAACCCAAGTACTGGCACATCAAGGGTTACAGCAATTATTGATGAGGTAATACTACCTGAGGAAGGAGACCGACAGGTACATGGCAATGTGAGTTTTAATCCAGAGTATTACGAAAGAGCATTACAGTTAGCGCAACAGAAACGAAAAGGGCTTGCATTACTTCATATACACCCTTCCCCAGGCTTTCAAAAAATGAGTAGAGATGATATAAAAGCCGAAACACAAATGGCCGGGGCCGTAAAATCTCTCACTGGAATGCCTTTTCTTGATTAACAGCTGGTACTGATGGAACTTGGTCCGCCAGATTCTGGTTTAGGGCTAAAACAAAAGAAGAAATACAAAATACAATGGTGTGAATCTGTAAGGATATTAGGTAACAAATTAACTATCCATTTCAATGATGATCTTCGCAAACCAAACATCAATGAGGAGGCATTACTTTCCGTACTATCTCTGCATGGGGTAAAAAAACTCAAGAAGATATTTCCCGTATAAGAATTTGTATTGTAGGATTAGGTAGTGTTGGTAGTATGGTAGCAGAGTGTCTGGCGAGAACTGGCTTTGCTGATTTCATATTGATCGACTTCGATTATTTTGAAGAAAAAAATAGAGATAGATAGGAGCATGAATGTAAAACGGAAACATGTTGGAAAAAGAAAAGTGGATGTCATTGCACAAGCAATAAAAGAAAATGGCACAGCACAGCGGATTACGGTTAAAAAATATCCGAAAAGTATATATAAAGAAGAAGCATATAAGGCCGCCTTGGATTCTGATGTAATATTCAGCTGTGTCGATAGACCGCATCCACGCCAGATTCTTAATCTTATTGCTTATGCTAACATGATCCCTGTGATAGACGGAGGTATTCTGGTAAGAACAAATAAAACAAACACAAAATTAATTGGAGCAGATTGGAAGACTCATACAGTTGGATACGATCGCCCATGCCTGGAATGTCTAGATCAGTTTACTGCATCATTAGCTAATTTAGATAAAGAGGGAAAATTGGATGATAGTAAATACATGGAGGGGGCAGATGAAAGTATCAGACGTTTGGTATCAAATGAAAATGTATTTGCTTTCAGCATGAATTTAGCTTCTTTAGAAATATTACAATTATTATCACTTATTGTTCTTCCAGAATATTTGGCTAAAACACAACAGCAGTTTTATCATTTTACAACAAGAGATTTTGAAAAGGAAGCTACTGAAAAATGTAAAGAAAAGTGCTTTTATAAAGCAATGACAGGCCTAGGTGACAACACCGGTGTAATAATGTATGAACTTGTAAAATATGAGTTAGAAGTGTAGAGAAGGTTGATAACATTTAAATAGAAAATTATATCCGCTATGTCCTTTTTGCCTCCGCTTGGTCTTTGACCAGCGAAGAGCTGGAACGGTTTTGAAGCGGCATTAAAGCCAACTGTTGGTCGAGAAACCATACAGCGGCGAAGTGGTTTTTCAAACCACTATTGCTTCTCCATCTTTTGATAAAAGGAGTAATTCAGGCAAAAATGAGCTGTAAAAACCAGCCATTCATCACCACTATATAACCACTCATCAAATCCACCGGGGCTCTCAAATTTTTTTTAATTCCACCAAACCCAATACCAGCAAGGCTTATTGTAAAAATCAGCTAATTTTCACTGCCAGCTACTAAAAAATAAATGGTATTATGTGTTGCATAGTACCAAATTATGCCCTATGTTTGTGTTGTGAAAGGAATAAACCGGTAGATATCCAATCACAGAGTTCTTAAAAAGTATAGCCTAAACGATCCACCCCCGTTAAGCCAGGCCGCAGGTTAAAAGCCATGAAAAAACGATCTGCTTACTGGCCCACGGGGATGAGATCAAATACACCAATCTTTCTTCCCCCTCTCCCCAGGAGAGGGGGTCAGGGGGTGAGGTATAGCCATGAAAAAATTATTTTAAAAGAAAATCCTGAATGAGGCCGTCTCTCGGCTTCGCTCGAGACTCGGGCTTGCCCGGTCCCTTCGACTTCGCTCAGGGTTAAAAAACGAAGCCATGAACATAGAGAACACAGCCAGCCAGATGCGTAAAGGGGTTTTGGAATTCTGTATCCTTTCGGTCATTAAACAGGGTGAGGCCTACCCTTCGGATATCATTGATAAGATGAAGGCAGCCAACCTGAACATACTTGAGGGAACATTATACCCGCTGCTGACCAGGCTTAAAAACGCCGAATTATTATCGTACCGCTGGGAAGAAAGTACCAGTGGTCCGCCACGTAAATACTTTTCACTTACTCCAAAGGGTGCAGAGTTTTACAAGGAACTTGAAAGCACCTGGTTTGAACTGGCCAATGCCGTAAAAGCGCTGACCGAGGCGGAACAGGTACAATCTGATAACAACAACTTCAACAACCAGCAATAAAAAAAAGTATAGCCATGATCTCTTTTTTATTGGCGCCAACTAACGAAACAAAAAACTAAAGCCATGAAACAAGTAATAAATATAAACTTCCAGGGACGAGTTGTTCCGATAGAAGTATCAGCATACGACCTGCTGAAAAGTTATACCGAAAGCCTTAACCGGCACTTCGCCAACGAAGAAGGCAAGGAAGAGATCATCAACGACATTGAAAGCCGTATTGGTGAACTGTTCCAGGAAAGGTTGACCAAGGGCGCCACCTGCATAACTGATGACGATGTGAAAGCAGTTATTAAAAGCATGGGCAACCCCGAGGATTTTGAAACCATGGATGATACACAATCTTCGTCATCATCCTCTTCTTCTTACCAGCAACAGCCAGGCGCTACCAGCGCCACAGGCCATAAAAAACTGTTCAGGAATGAAAATGATAAGATACTTGGTGGTGTGTGCAGCGGTTTGGCCAACTATTTTAATATAGATACCGTAGTTGCAAGAATAATTTTTGTGATACTGTTGTTCTCGGGTATTGGTTTCTTAACCTATATCATTATGTGGATAGCCGTACCCAGCAGCGCTACGGTGCAGATTGGCGGTACCCGTAAAAAACTGTTCAGGGATACCGATGATAAAATGATCGCCGGTGTGTGCAGCGGTATAGGAAATTATTTTGGTATCAACCCATGGATACCAAGAGTATTGTTCCTGCTGCCATTCCTTTCTTTCCTCTCACGCTGGGGGCATTGGGGCGGTTTCTGGGATTTTGGTGATGTGATCCGCTTTACTTTCAGCCCTACTTCATTAATAGTATATATCATCCTGTGGTTGGTGATACCCGAAGCCATAACCACTTCAGAAAAACTGGAGATGAAAGGCGAGAAGGTTGATATGAACTCCATCAAGGCATCGGTGACCGAGGAAATGAAGAATGTAGGCAAGCGTGCTGAAAAATTTGCTAAGGAAGCTGCAGGAACCGTAACTGAGAAAGCAGGAGCTATGGCAACAGATGCAAAGAATTTTTCGAGGCGAAGCCGCGGCGGACTTGGTGGAGTAATTGCTCTTATAGCTAAGATATTCGCCTACTTTATTATTGGTTGCGTAATATTTGCCTTTGTAATGGCGCTGATAGGGATGGGTATTTTCTCCATTGGTGTTTTCCCGCTTAAAGATTATATACTCCGTGGCGGATGGCAGAATTTCTATGCATGGGGTACATTATTACTTTTCATTGCTGTGCCCATCATTGCCATCATCACCTGGCTTATCCGTAAGATTGCCCGTGCAAAAGGCAACAGCAGGATACTGGGCTGGACCTTTGGCAGCCTTTGGGCAATAGGTTGGGTTTGTTTGATATTACTGATCAGCTCTGTTGTTCGTGATTTTAAATCTTCAAGCAACCTGGAAGAACAACAAGTTGTACTTACCAACCCAGGCCTCAATAAAATGGTGGTTAGTTCATCATTGCCATTCACTAAAAAATATTATGGCCGCAACTGGATACGTTTTGAACCTTTTGAAAACCTGGTTGATGATGATACAGCCTTTGTGCGGAATGTATTTGTGGAGATCGCCAAGTCAACTACCGACAGCTTTCAGGTAACTATTAAAAGAACTGCAAGAGGAAATAAAAAATCAGACGCCAACAACCTGGCCAGCCTGATCAGGTTCAACGTGGAGCAAAAAGATTCTATACTGTTACTTGAAAAAGGCATCGCCATCAACAAGACCGATAAATTCCGTAACCAGATGGTCATCATCACCGTGTATGTTCCCGAAGGAAAACAGATAAGGGTGAATAAAGGAATTGGATGGCCCGTGCATATAGGCGGAAACGGATCATGGGATGATAACTGGAACAACGATTACTACGATTGGGAAGAAAACATCAGGTGGCAAAGCGATGTGGATTACATCATGCAAAAAGACGGATTATACACATTGGATGGAAGAAAAGCAGACGGATGGAATGATAAGAAGAAAGTCAAAGTAAAGACCCGGGTGGGAACCAATGGCGCTACTATTGATATTGAAAGCGATGATAATTACCGTTACAATAACAGCGAGCCCATGAACAAGATAGACTCCATGAAAATGAAACTGGAAAAAGAGCAGCTACGGGTGAAAGATTCTTTGCAAAAGGTAAAAGACAATATTGAGAAGCAACTGGAAAAGATTGGTGGTAACGATGATGAATTGCCTTCCAGCAAGCTGAACATGCAGTTTTACGACCCGATGATGAGTATTCACTAAACAAACCAAAGCCATGCAAAAAAGAAACCTTCTGTATGCAGCACTTATCCTGGCGATAACTGTTGTGTTAAGTTCCTGCTTTCATGATCACGACATTGCTATACATGTGAACGACGATGAAGATGTTTACCGTTTGAGAGCCTCGTTTGATGAAGACCTGACCGGTGATGTACAAAGAGTGATAAACCAGCACCTGAACCGGCACCACTATACTAAAGCGGTAAATGTATTCACCGACAAAGAAATAAGGCTCGACGACGGAACCAGTTTCTATATCAAGACAGGGCCGGGGAGATTGAAAATAAAGATCGACAAAGACGAGAATACAGAAGAAGCCTGCGAAGAGCTGAGAGAAATGTGTGAAGAGATAAAAATAGTATTGGAAAGAGAAGACGATCGGTAAATACCATAAAGTATAGCAAATGAAAAGGTATTTTTTTTCCGGCCTGTTCAGCATGGTTACGGCAATTGTATTTGGGCAGATAGACCGGTCAACAGAATTATATAAAACACTTAGGAAAAACGACAGCCTCTTGTTCAATGCCAGTTTCAATACCTGCGATATGGCCGAACTTGAAAAATTAGTGAGTGATGATTTTGAGTTCTATCATGATAAAGGCGGGGTGATGGGTACTAAAGCGGAGTTTATTGAAAAAACAAAGAACGGCCTTTGCAAACTGAACTACAAAGCAAGGAGAGAACTGGTTGAAGAGAGCCTGGAAGTGTTCCCGATGAGGAAGGATGGTGTTTTATACGGGGCTGTGCAAACGGGGAGGCATAATTTTTATGCAAAAGAAACGGACAAACCCGAACGCCTTACAAGCACAGCTGTATTTACCCATGTATGGATGCTGGAGAACGGTAACTGGAAACTGAAAAGGGTATTAAGCTATGATCATCGTGACCCTGCTAAGCTGAATTAAAATTTTAAAGAACGTTTCAATAGTTGAGTTGAAGTTGAAACCAACAAGGTCCCGCTACGGCGGGACTTTTTTTGGGTCGGGACGCTTTAAGCGACCTGAACCATGATGTAGAAGTATCTTCCTTGTAATTATATTTGATACATGAAAGACAATTTCTCCGCCCGTGCCGAACTGTATGTACAATACCGGCCCCATTATCCACAGGAACTTTTTGATCATATATTTAGTCATGTAAAGGAAAATAAGCTGGCCTGGGACTGCGGAACGGGAAATGGCCAGTCGGCGATACCATTAAGTGTGCACTTCAAAAAAGTATTTGCCACAGACATCAGCGTGAAACAATTAGACAATGCACCACAAAAAGAAAATATTATCTATGCCCTTGAACCAGCCGAGAAAACCAGCCTGGCTGAAGGGTCTGTTGACCTGGTTACCGTTGCACAAGCCATTCATTGGTTTAGGTTCAACGAATTTTATGCAGAGGTGAGAAGGGTAGCAAAGCCCGGTGCTGTTATCGCTGTTTGGGCATATAACCTGCTGAAAATTTCAAAAGAGATCGACAGTATCATCTATGATCATCATTTTAAAACGCTGGGAGATTACTGGGACCCCGAAAGAAAATATGTGGATGAAAGCTATGCCACGATCCCCTTTCCATTCAGGGAAATAAAAACGCCTGAATTCAGGATAGAAGTGAACTGGTCGCTTGCCGACCTGGAAGGTTACCTCAATACCTGGAGTGCCCTGCAAAAATTTATTACCGCCCACTCTTATAACCCGGTAGGGGACCTGGTGAATGAAATAAAAAAACAATGGGGTGATGCAGAGAGAAGAAACATATACTTCCCGGTTTACATGAGGCTAGGGACGGTTAAATAGTTTTTATAAGTTACTTTTGCACCCATTAACGATCACTTCTAAATTCTTTTAAATGAAGAACACCCCTTTCACGCAAAAGCATATTGACCTGGGAGCAAAGATGGCTGAGTTTGCCGGGTATAATATGCCTATCAGTTACTCGGGCATAAATGATGAACATGCCGCGGTTCGTAATAATGCCGGTGTATTTGATGTAAGCCATATGGGTGAATTTATTTTGAAAGGAGAGAATGCGCTTGACCTCATCCAGCGAACAACATCCAATGATGCATCGAAGCTGACAGAGGGCAAGGCACAATACAGTTGCTTGCCCAACAAGAACGGAGGTATTGTTGATGACCTGATTGTCTATTGCCTGGAAGAAAATAAAGCCTATATGCTGGTGGTTAATGCCAGCAATATTGAAAAAGACTGGAACTGGATACAGCAGTTCAATGATAAGAAGGTGGAGATGCATAATATATCCGACAAGACCTGCCTGCTTGCCATACAGGGCCCCAATGCAACAAAGATATTACAGCCGCTTACCGGGATGGATATTATGAATCTGAAGTACTACACTTTTGCTAAAGGAACATTTGCAGGCGTGGAGAATGTGCTGGTAAGTGCAACAGGTTATACCGGTGCCGGGGGTGTGGAGATATATTTTGAAGACAAAGATGGTAATGCAGAAAAAATATGGAACGCCATTTTCGATGCCGGAAAAACAGCAGGTATCAAGCCGATTGGCCTTGGCGCAAGGGATACTTTGCGTTTGGAAATGGGCTACTGCCTGTATGGTAATGACATTGATGATACCACTTCGCCATTAGAGGCAGGACTGGGATGGATAACAAAGTTCAGCAAGGAATTTACCAACAGTAAATACTTTGAAAAACAAAAGGCAGATGGGCTTACCAAAAAACTGGTTGGTTTTGAAATGATAGACAAAGGAATTGCCCGCCACGATTATGAAATAAAAGATGCGGATGGCAACCTTATTGGAAAAGTAACATCGGGTACACAATCTCCTTCGTTGGGTAAAGCGATCGGCATGGGATATGTAGCTACGAAATATGCAACTGCAGACAGCGAGATCTATATCAGTGTCCGTAATACTTTATTAAAAGCAAAGGTTGTAAAAATGCCGTTTGTTTAATTGGTAATTTGAGAATTGATAATGTGTTTTCAATCTCAAAAAATTATCCATTAATCAGGATGCCTAAAATTCATTTAACTACATTTATTAATGCCCCTGTTGAAAGGGTGTTTGACCTGGGCCGGAGTATTAACCTGCACCACATCTCCATGGAATCAACGGATGAAAGGGCAATAGGCGGAACTATCTCGGGGCTCATCAAAGAAAACGAAACGGTAACCTGGCAGGCAAAACATCTTTTTAAAAAAAGGACGTTCACGTCTAAGATAACAAAGATGGAAAGACCAAATGTCTTCATTGATGAAATGATAGCCGGGGATTTTAAAAGCTTCCGCCACGAACATCATTTTAAGCCTGTCGAAAATGGAACGATCATGATCGATAAGATAGATTTTGAAACACCCTATGGCACTATAGGGAAAATTGCAAACCGGCTTTTCCTGAGAGCATATGTAGAACGGTTTTTGTTAAAGAGAAACGAAACCATCAGGGAATATGCCGAGTCACAAAAGTGGAAAGCAATATTGATGTAAATTTGAACAGATGCAAACAGCCAAACCAGAATTATATACCTGCCTTTCCCCGTCCCTTTTGAATTTATATGATGTAGATAAAAGCACTGTGGTTATCATTGATGTACTAAGGGCCACATCCACCATTGCCACGGCATTATCGAACGGTGCAAAATCCATCATACCAGTGGACAGCGTTGCTGAATGTATACGCATTGGAAAACAGATCGAAAGCATTACAGCCGGCGAACGTGATGGTAAGATAGCAGAAGGCCTGGAGAACGGTAATTCACCCTTTGAATACCCACGTGAATTTATTGAAGGAAAAACACTGGTGCTTACTACCACCAATGGAACCAAGCTGCTTCACATGGCGCTTGATAAAAATGCCAAAGGAATAATCACGGGCTCCTTTCCAAACATTTCCGCTGTTTGCGATTACCTTGTTGCCCAGAACCAGAATGTAATACTGGGTTGCGCCGCCTGGAAGAACCGGGTAAACGTGGAAGACACATTATTTGCCGGGGCCGTCATCAACCGCATCGGCAAAAATTTTTCTATCAACTGCGACTCCTCACAAATAGCAACCGCTATGTACAACGATGCCAAAAAAGATATGTATGAATTCATGAAGAAGAAAAAAGCATCGCATTACCAACGCCTATCAGGTTTTGGACTGGAGAAAGACATCCGCTATTGCCTTACAGAAGACATGGCCAATGTGCTGGTTGTTTATGAAGAAGGGAAACTGGTTGTTGGCAACAATGAATAAAAGAAGGGTTTTTCAAAAATCAGCATCCGTTTTTATCTTAAACCTTCCTTTAACATTATTTTTTTCTCAAAACTTTTCTTTAACAACGGATAGCTCACCTTTTTTTCGTTACTTTTGCAAATTGGCTTTTTCGCACCGGCCAATGAAGTTTTGATAATAAAAACCCATTAACAAATTGGCATTACCGCACCTTATTAAGTATGTGTACAACAACGGCTCCGATGAAGTGATCCGCCGTGGAAAAAAGATTCACTCCATGGGATTTGTGGAGCTGGTTGAACACGACCAGCTGATGGCTGGTATCGTATTCAGGGTGAAGGACGATAACTACAGCACTTTTTACAAAGTTTATATTCAAAAGTATACGGATGCCAAATCAATGACCATCCGGTGCTCATGCCCTTACAATTTAGGAGATATCTGCCGTCACGAAGCAGCGGCCCTGTTGCGTTTGCAGGATATGGTGGACAAGAATATGCTGGGCAATACCACTATACAATATAACCAACGGCATACGGTGGCTAAAATGAAGCACATTGATCTGAAAATAATCAAGCTGCTTTCTTCTCCCGGAATTTATGCGATAGCCGAAAATATTTTACGCAGCACCAGGGCTAATATTTTGAAAGCTGCTGATGAACGTGTGGAAGCAGAATTGAATTACGAAGGCGAAACATACCCATTAGTAATACAGAAGAACGACGAAAGAAATTTTGATACTTCCTGCAAATGCAATGAGACCGAACATCCGCTTTGTGAACACAAGACGGTTTTGTTCCTGCAGTTGCTGGATGCTTATGGTCCATATTATTTTGACAGCATCCGCAACTGGGATAAAGAAAAAAATAAACTGCTGCAGATATATGGCTATAGCCTGGATGATGACCTGACCAACAAATTTGAATTCAGTTATAAAGAAGGCAAACCATTTTTAAAAGTATTAGACAGCTCCATAAAAAGGGTGGCGACAGGAACACCGGTTTCAAGACCATCAGAAACCTTTATTGTACCAGATATTCCCAAACCGGAAGTGGATGTAGCAGAACAACCGGCAAAAAAACTGGGCGTTGTTTTTAATTTCAATGCAAAGGGGTATCCCAATTTCAGCGTAGATGCCGTACAAGGCGATGCCGATGAAAACAATGTAAAATATGTTGGCAAGGTGGAGAAACTCGACCTTAGCAAATTTGTCAATACCGAAGTGTTCAGCGAAGAAGATAAACAGTTGTTACAGCAGGTACGAAAATTACAAAGCCCTGAAATAAATAAATACCTCGACCGAAACTCTCCATTCAGCGGAATATGGGAGAATATAATTCATACAGACGGAGAAGACCTTCCGGAAGAAACAAAAGCACTGATAGCAGAATACCTGCAACCCAAGCTTAAAAAGATATTTGAAGAGCATGCCTCCAATAACTTTATTTTTTACCTGCCGGAGACAAAAAATTTTACCACAACCAATCTCAGGGGCATTGAACTGAGCGATCATTTTATTTCACCAGTCTTCAAGGTGCTGGCTAAGAACAATCATTTCGAGATCGCCTGCTCAGTTAAGATACAGGGAGACGCAATTCCTTTTACAGATAATGAATGTAATAGCAGCCTTGTTTTCCTGAATGATGATGTACTGTACCTCTGGCAAAAACCCGAAGATGTTCTACAGGCAGAAAAATTTCTGAAAGAAGGGAACATACAACTCAGCAAAGAAAACTGGGCAGAAAAAATGCAAAAGGTTGTGCTGCCATTGACGAGGGATTATAAAGTGGAGTTTGATAAAAGTATGATTAAAGAAGTTAAAAGCGGTGAACCTGAGGTGAAACTACAGTTGCAGGAAAAGGGCGACTACCTGGTGTTTCAGCCTGTTTTCAGTTATAAGGGTTTTGAAACAAGAGCAACAGATAAAGAAAGTATCATTATTCCGGAAGGAGACAAAATACTTATCATAGAACGTAATAAAGAGGCAGAAGAAAATTTTATCAAAAAACTGGAGGGCCTGCACTCCATGTTTGTAAGGCCCGAGAATAATAATAACCTGGTCTTAAAAGGTGTGGATGTTTTGCGTAACAACTGGTTCTTCCTGTTTGTGGATGCCATGAGAGAAATGAAAATTCCTGTTTTCGGTTTTGAGGCGCTGCGTAATTTCCGTTTCAACACGGCCCGCCCCAACACACATATACATGTAAGCAGTGGCCTGGATTGGTTTGATGCTAAAGTGGAAATTGAATTTGGCGAACAGCGTGTTGGTATCGATGATATAAAAAAGGCATTGGTCAATAAACAATCATTTGTACAGTTAACCGATGGTACGTTGGGAATACTGCCCGATGAATGGCTGAAGAGATATTCATTATTGTTCAAAGTGGGAGATGGAAGGGATAACCAGCTTCGCTTGTCGAAATATCACATGAGTGTGATAGATGAATTGTATGAGAACCGGGATGAAAAAGAATTAAGTTTTGAGCTGGATGAAAAGTATGAACGCCTCAAAGAATTTAAAAATATCCCGGACATAAAACCACCGGAACACTTACAAAAAATACTTCGACCTTATCAAACCTCCGGGTACCAATGGTTAAGTTATTTAAATGACGTAGGCTGGGGAGGTATTCTGGCCGATGATATGGGTTTGGGAAAAACCATACAGGCCTTGACCATGCTGCATCATTACAAAGAAACCAATGGGGGAGTAAAGGCTTTAGTGGTTTGTCCTACTACCCTTATCTATAACTGGAAAAACGAAGTAGAAAAATTCACCCCATCACTCTCCTGGCATATTCATCATGGAAGTATCCGTGGCCGAAATGCCGAAGACCTGCAAAAGCACAATATCGTTATTACCACGTATGGAACCTTAAGAAGCGATATACAACTGCTGATGAAGATCAATTTTGATTACCTGATACTGGACGAAAGCCAGGCTATAAAAAACCCGTCATCAAAAGTAACCAGGGCCGCCTGTTTACTTAATGCAAAGAACAAACTGTGCATGAGCGGAACCCCATTGCAGAACAACACATTTGACATTTTTGCACAAATGAATTTCCTGAACCCCGGCCTGTTAGGTAATATGGAGTTTTTCAGGAATGAATTTGCCACACCGATAGACAAATTTGGTGAGCAGGATCAAAAAGAACACCTGCGAAAATTGTTATTCCCCTTTATTCTACGCAGAACAAAAGAACAGGTGGCCAAAGACCTCCCGGATAAGACAGAGACCATCCTGTTTTGTGAAATGGAAAAAGAACAACGTAAAATATATGATGCTTACCGCAACAGTTACCGGGAAAAAATATTAGGTACTATTGATGAACAGGGGATAGCTAAATCGCAATTGACCATCTTACAGGGCCTGATGAAACTCCGGCAGATATGTGATAGCCCGGCCATATTGAATGAAGAAGAAAAATACCCGAACCATTCCATAAAACTGGATGAACTGGCAAGAGAAATTGAAGAAAATATTGGCGATCATAAAGCACTTATCTTTTCTCAATTTTTAGGTATGCTGGCTTTAATAAAAAAGAAACTGGTTGAAGATAATATCCAGTTTGAGTATTTCGACGGAAGCACTTCGGCGCCGGACAGGGAAAAAGCCATTCAGAACTTTCAGAACAATGATGATTGCAGGGTATTTCTTATTTCATTAAAAGCGGGAGGGGTGGGTTTAAACCTAACAGCAGCAGATTATGTTTATATTGTTGATCCCTGGTGGAACCCGGCGGTGGAACAACAAGCTATTGACAGAACACATCGTATCGGGCAGACAAAAAATATTTTTGCTTATCGCATGATCTGTATTGATACAATTGAAGACAAAATATTGCAGTTGCAGGAACGTAAACGAAAATTGGCGAGCGAACTAATAGCTGATGATGCCAGCTTTGTAAAAGCATTGTCCAAATCGGATGTAGAGTATTTATTCAGTTAAATACAGAATCCTGTCGAAGCTGCCTGGCATGCCCGGACAGGATTTAAAATTCAGATTCCCGTCTGTTATGACGTGATAAAATCTTTAAGCCTCCTGAATTCTTTGTTGTGATTAGACCGAAAGAGGCTTTTGAAAGCATCTCCTACAAATTTCAACACGGTACTAAAGCTGATACCATGAGGGGCGGATTGGTTCTTCATATACTGGATTTTGAAAGCTAAAACTACAAAGTTTCCATATTGGGTTCAAGCGGATTTTTGCTGATTTTTAATTGAAGTAATTTCCGAAAGGTTTTGCCTATTTTACGGCAGGCCCGTCAATATCTCTCCGGAATCTCCTGTTCTTTTTATAGTAACGGATTGGGTAAATGTCCGGGTTCTGCCTGATCTTACCTATAAAATTTTTAATAACCTGCAACACGATATGGGTGGATTGAGTCTGATACCTGGGTTTGTTCATAGAATATTTCTTTAATCTTAGAGTAACGGTATATATGAATTATTATTGTATATGAATGAACATTCCTTTGCATAAATAACCCGTTAACCTTAATTAACCTTATACACATATTGGTTAACCCTCTTTCCAAAACACGACCTATACTTTTGTGTTCATTAAAAGGATAGCCATGAAATATTTTATTTTATTAGTAACACTCCTGTTAACTGTAACGGTAATAAACGCCCAGAAAAAAGGGTTTTCTGTAAAAGGGCAGTTGGCCGATAGTGTACATAAGCAACAGGTTAGTGATGCCACTGTTTCCCTTGTTAATGCAAAAGACTCTGCTCTCGTTGCATTCGCCCGGACAGATTCGGCAGGCCATTTTTCCTTTCATCAACTAAAGCCAGGAAAGTATCGCTTATCGGCGTCACAGGTAAATTTTCATCCCCGGTGGAAAAATTTTGAACTGGCAACTGATATTGATCTTGGTGACATATATATGAAGGACAGATCCATTATGGAAGAAGTAACCGTTACCGCACAGCGTCCTCCTGTTGTGGTAAATGGCGATACGCTGGAGTTCAATGCCGAAGCATTCAAGACAAAACCTAACGCTGTAGTAGAAGATATGTTGAAAAAAATGCCCGGCGTGGAAGTAGATAAAGATGGCACTATACGGGTGAATGGCAAACGCATCAGCCGGGTGCTGGTAAATGGCAAGGACTTCTTTAATGGTGACCCCAAGATGGCAACAAGAAATCTTGCTGCAGACGCTATTGATAAGGTACAGGTGTTTGAAAAACAATCAGACCAATCAGAATTTACAGGCATTGATGACGGTAACAAAACACCAACGATAAACCTGAAGCTGAAAAAAGATAAAAAAAATGCAGCCTTTGGTAAAGCAAGCATGGCAGCAGGAACAAAAGAACGGTACGATGGCCAGTTCAACATTAATAAGTTTGACAGTGAAAGACAACTTTCTGCCATTGGTATGGCAAACAATACAAACAGGCAGGGCTTCTCTCTCATGGATATGCTAAACTTCAGCGGGCAAATAAGGAAGATGATGGGAGGGGGTGGAGTGAGGATTGTTGTTAATAATGGTGATGGCGACGATAATGGTTTTGGTTTGCCCGTATCCGGCATAAACAATAGCCAGGGCATTACTCAAACTATTGCCGGTGGATTGAACTATAACAATACCTGGAATAAGAAGACAGAATTAAATGCAAGCTATTTTTATAATAACCTTACGCTGGATAATACAAGGAACACCAATCGCAGCAACATTGTTCCCGGTAATGAGTTTACCTACCTGCAGAATAGCAGCAGTGAAAACAGGTCGAACAGCAACCGTTTAAATTTCAGTGTTGACCATAAGATCGATTCTTTCAATTCCATTAAGCTAAGCTCTGTAATTGGTTACCAGCAGGGCAAGGCTAAAAAACATAATGATTATGAATCTTTCATACCGGGCGATAAAATACTGAACAACGGATTTTCAAATACCGGCCATTCAACAGAAGGATATATCATCAACAATGAATTGTTATACCGCCACAAATTCAAAAAGAAAGGAAGAACCTTTTCGGTAACTGGCGCTATGCAATATAATGACAGCCGGGCGAAGGGGGTACAGAATGCAATCAATAATTTTTTCAGCAATGGAAGCATCAGCCTCCGTGATACACTTGATCAGAATACAAGGCTCAATAGTATTACCCAAAGCTATAGCGTAAATGCAAATTATACCGAGCCTTTAAGCAAACGCTCTCTTCTTGAGTTCAGGGGATTTTATAATATCAACCAGGGAGAGCTTGACCGTAAAACATTTGATTATAATAAAACAAGTGGCAAGTATGACAGGGTGAACACTGTTTTAAGTAATGCATTTGAAAATACATATGCATATACAGGCGGAGGCATAAGCATGCGTACCCAGCAAAAGAAATATGGATACAGCCTGGGGGCAAACCTTCAGTACGCACAACTGAACAGCCAGTTAAAGGATAGTGTTTTTAATGTTCAGCAATATTTTACAAACCTGCTACCCATTGCTAATTTCAGCTATAATTTTACAAAGGCCAAATCAATCAGGCTAGACTATTCAACCTCCACATCACAACCTTCGGTTAGACAGTTGCAACCGGTGAAGGATCTCAGCGACCCCCTGAACATCAGCGTTGGAAATCCTGTATTAAAACAATCTTACACACATAATGCAAGCCTGCAATTTTTTAATGCAAGCCAGGCCAGGCAAAAAAATCTTTTCATTTTCCTTAACTATGCCGGTACAAGAAATGCGATCGTAGGCAGCGATCTGATCAGTTCATCCGGTACAAGAACAAGCATGCCTGTAAATGCAAACGGGGTATACAACCTGCTGGCTAATGTTGAACACGGATTCAGGGTTAAAAAATTAAAGACACGTTTTGATGCAGGGATCAGTATGAACTTTAACCGCTCTGTTAATTTTATTAATAACGAAAAAAACAAGACAGGGGTATTTTCTGTTATGCCCAGGATCTCGGCTAACTATAGTTATAAAGAACTGCTAGACATTGAAGCAGTGGCAAGATTCAGCTTCAATGATGCCCGCTATTCATTGCAATCTTCATTCAATAATGAATACTGGCGCCAGGTATATGAGTTAAATGTGATCCTTAACCTGCCTGCCGGCTTTAACATCAGCAATGAATTCTCCTACAGTGCATATACCGGTCGCAGTAACGGATACAACCCAAGGATCGCTTTGTGGAATGCATCTGTAAGTAAACAAGTATTTAAAAGCAAAAAAGGGGAGATCAAACTCAGTGCATTCGATCTTCTTAACCAAAATACAGGAATTGACCGAAATGGCAATACCGTTTATGTGGAGGATATCCGGTATAAAACACTGCAACGCTTCTTTACGCTTGGCTTTACGTATAGTTTGCAAAAAGCAAGTAGCGGCGGTCCAAAGGCAGTTATAAAAACCTTTTAAGCCCGCCGCTATGATATTGGCATCTCAGCCATCCTGCTAATGTGGGGTGGTTGTTTTAGTTTTGCGATAACCGGAAAAAATGGAAGCAAAACCTACAGTAAGCAGAATCACTATTTATCCCGTAAAATCTCTGGATGGAGTTTCTTTAAACCGGGCAGAGATAGGAAATGGAGTATGCCTGCTGCATGACAGGGAATACGCAATACTGGATAATAATAACAGGTTCATCAATGGTAAATCAAATGCATTGGTGCATTCGCTGCGATCAAAAGTTGATTTTGAAAAAGAGACCATCTCTTTCAGGCATGATTCAGAACAAATATGGAAAACCTTTCACCTGCAAAAAGAAAAACTTGCTATTAATGATCACCTCTCTGCTTTTTTTAATGAACCAGCCTCCCTTGCTCAAAACAAAGAAGGCCGCTTCATGGATATACCAGGTATTGCAGGATTAACCGTAGTGTCAACTGCAAGCCTCAAATCTGTTGCTGGCTGGTTTGAAGGAATGGATATGGAAGAAACGAGAAGGCGTTTCAGGGCGACTATAGAGATCACTGGTGTGCCTGCATTTTGGGAAGACCGGCTTTTTATTGAAGAAAGAACAGCTGTTGAATTTAAAATTGGTAATGTAACTATACTCGGTATCAGCCCAAGAGCAAGATGTGTGGTTCCAACCCGGCACCCTGAAACAGGTGAGATCATTCACGCTTTCCCAAAAATATTTGCAAGAAGCAGGGCTGCTGCAATTCCGCCTTGGTCTACCCTTGAAGACTATGATCACTCCTATTATTTAACAGTCAATTGTTATATACCTCCTTCGGAATTGGGTAAATGGATAGAGGCCGGTGATGAGGTAAGAATAACAGGAAGAAAGATCTCCTTGTAGTTTCACATGCTCTTAACAAAACAATTTCATGCTAAAATCTTCTGGCACCGTATTTGAAAAAATTAAGGGGTATCAAAAAACAGTACTATGAAGCTAAAATTATTGAGCCTGTTATTTGTTTTTGCAACTCTTGCATGTACAAATACATCTCAGGCACAGGTAAAAATCGGCGTAAATATCAATATTGGTGATCAGCCGGAATGGGGACCGGTGGGTTATGATTATGCCGAATATTATTATCTGCCCGATATAGAGACATATTACTATGTTCCGGGACACCAATTCATTTACCTGTCAGGCAACAGGTGGATATTCTCGGCAAGCCTGCCGCCCATATATGCAGGGTATGATTTATACTCAGGATATAAAGTGGTTTGTAATTCCCACCATGCCTATAATTATTTTAATGACCACCGGTACCGTTATGCCCGTTATAAAAATTATCGTAACAGGCAGGTGATCATTGTGAATAAGCATGATAATGGTAACCATTACGGGCAATATAAAAAAGAGAAATGGCGTGGCAGGGGACATGGCCGTCACAAGGGAGGGGGGTATGATTAACCTGATATCTACAGTTTAAGTTTAGAATAGCTCCTGCGTATGCGGGGGCTTTTTTATTAGTGACTTACATTTCCTACTTTCACCAGGTGAATAACCTGGATGTTTTAATGGATTTACTAAAGGAAATGTTGAAGGCTCAACCGCAATCAGAATTTGTGAACAGCTTATACCAGCAATACTGTAACCGGGGCGGCTTAAGTAAAAAGCAATTGGAAGGGCTTTTTGCCAGGGCTTCTAAAATCGCATCAATCTCTCCAAATAAACTTGCTACACTGGAAGCTATCATTAAAAAGAAACCCACAAGGGAAAAGGCGGCGGCAACATTAAAAGCCACCCTGCATACAAAAAATGAAGAGCTAGGCAAGACGATCTCTTCTATACTTGCAAAATTTCCGCAGCATAAAAGATTATTATTCCTTCAATCAAAGTACGACAACAATGAAAATATCTCTGCAACCGAAATTGCAGAGATAGAAAAATTCAGGAAATTATTGTTGAAATAAGAAACTTAGTTGACCTTAAAACTATTGTTGCTTTCATCAGCATCCATAAAAATACCACCGTTCAGTCTTACCGAAGTGACTTTCTTTTTTGCATTGATGTTCACTGTCGCCAGCTTTTGATCTTTTTCCCAAATAGACGGCGTTTGATGAAAGTATTCATTACTGCCATCATCATAAGTTGCAACAATATTCACCGGCGCCGCCATACCCCCGATATTGTCAATAGCTACTGAATAGCCATTTCCTTTTTTCACAACAGTTTTTACTGCATAGTCAATGTAATTGTTGCTGAAGAACCAGTTATTCCAAAACCAGTCCATGTTCTTTTTAGCAGCATCATTGAATGTATAAAAGAAATCCCAGGGTATAGGATGTTTGCCATGCCAGCGATCCATATACTCATGCAAACATTTTTTAAAAAGATCATCACCCAACAGATCTTTCATGGCCAGGTAACCAAGTGCTGCTTTTCCATACATATTATTTCCAAAACCTCCTCCTCTTAATACATCGGCAGGAGTAATAATAGCAATATCCTGATCAGCAGAAGGATTATTTATCCATCCCTGCACCCGAAACTGTTTGAAGAATTCTTCTGCTTTAGCAGCGCCCATATCGGCCGAACCGATCAAAAATTCGAAGGCCGTAGCCCAACCCTCATCCATGCTACCATACCTCGTCTCATTAATACCCATATAAAACGGCATATAGGTATGAGCAATCTCATGCTCCGCAACAAACCTTGAAAAAAGTGTATCCTCGTAGGTTTCATCATTAGCCATCATGGGATACTCCATTCCGGCATAACCCTGGAACACGGTTGTCTTCTCATAAGGATAAGGAATGCCGGGCCAGTTATGTGATAACCAGTTGAGCGAATGCCTGGCAAACCTTGCCACATGATGATAATCTTTAGCTGTGTCATTATAAGCTGCCTGAGCACTTGCCCTCCTGCCGGTGGCATCATCCACTACAACACTGCTTCCATCCCATACAAAATGATCGCTTAACCCAAAAGCCATATCAGGAATATCTGTTGCCTTGAACTGCCAGCTGTTCATCGCATTCTGTGTGGTAACCCTTTTGTTCATTACATCATCCCTGGTAGCAATTTGAATAGTTGCATCGGATGTAAATGACTGGTTGTATCGTTGCAGTATAGCTGGCTGCAAAAGGCTTCCAGGACTCTGTAAAGTTCCGGTTCCCCAAACGATATAGTTTTTAGGCACGTTGATGGTAACATCATAATCATTGAAGTCGCTGTAAAATTCATGATCATCCATAAAGGGCATCCTGTCCCACCCGTTGTAATCATCAAATACAGCTACACGGGGATAGAAGTAAGCGAGGAAATAAGTTGTTGAGTCGATCATACCTTCCCGGTTACTTTCCAACGATATTTCATAGTGCCAGTCAAAGGTCAGTTGCACTGATCCATGTGGCGGCAAAGGAGCCGGTAAACGGAACTGTTGAGCAGTAAAAGTAAATGGATTGTTGGGCCAGTTTACTTTTTTCCCATCAGCAGTAACTGCATCAATGTGAACACCGGAATTAAGATAATCGGCGCTTACTCCTCCATTACGTGGAGCTCCGGGCTTATGTATGTTGAGGAATAATTTAATGACCGGATTTCTTAATGTATCCGGACTATTATTAAAATAAGTTATGGTTTCTTTTCCCCTGATGGTCCGGTCGGGCGGCGTAGCGGTAATGGTTATATTATATATACCCCGGTTTTGCCAGTAATTCTTACCCGGTTTTCCATCCATAGACCGGGTTCCATTTTTATATGCAACTTTAATATCACGTGGCATATAAAGGCCTTGAGACTGTGCAGAGGCAAATGCAAATGCAATGATAGCAAATAAAATAATTTTTTTCATGACTGTTTACTTTAAGGGAGTAAGATAACTGTCTCCTGCTGTATACAGGTTGTTTTTTTGATAAAAGGCAGGCATGTCTTTTTACTGGTAACTAAGCAGTACCTAATAAAAAATCCCGCTTCGGGCGGGACTCTTCATGTTTACGACTACTTTAAATACTTTAGTTGGTCACTATTCTAACGCCTCCAGGTTGATTACCGAACGCTTCTTTCTGTTTGGCCATGTATTCGGCATTGGTGATCTTCTTTCCTTTTGTCGGTACTTTCAGGTTTTTGCTAAATGAATTCTTATCTAATGAAACGGCAGTAAAAATAATTTCTCCTTTATTGGCATCAATACCCAGTATCATTCCAGGTAAACCAATGAACTGGTCTGGCCCGGAAGCTACCGGGATATCCTCGCTGTACCATGCAACAACATCGGTGCCTCTTGAGGTTTTGGCGCTTGCTTTTTTGCAAGCATAACCCAGGATAGTTTTTGTATCTCCTTCCTCCAGTTTCCAGGCAAGTTTACGAATGGAATCCTCAACGAGGTAAAGCTCTTCCATCAATTCTCTTACTTCCACAGATTTTTCTGTACTGAAATTCCTGTAATATTCATTGTCCGGACTTCCGCCGATCCTTATCACAACACCCCCATTATTCTGCTCGGTCATGTCAGGTTCTTCTTCCATAGCTTTAAAAAGACTTTGGTTATTGCCAAAGAACAATTCAAATTTAGAAGTGCGGAACTGGGCGATCATTGACCTCAGTTGCTGGTTATCCTCAGGTATGCGGCGGTACATATCCACTTTTTGTTCGTAAACGATCTTTCCTTCCTTCACCTGTGCAACAAGGTTCTGCAGAACCAGGAATGCTGTTAATACTGATAATACTTTTTTCATGATGTATGCTTTTTGATTTAATGATTTGATGTGGATACAAAGCTACCTGGTGGCTTATTCAAAACAGGTTAACCAGCCTTGCATTAAGGTTAATTAAGGTTAATGAACGGTAAAACATGGGGATTTTACAAGTAGCTTTGCCCTGATGAATAAATTACGTACGGCAAGGGTTTTAATGGCAGCAACTATCCTCCTCATAGCTGCATTCCAGGCGTACTGGATAAAAAAACTGTACCGGGAAGAACAGAATAATTTTAAAAAAACAGCAGACGTTATTTTCAGGGATGCCATGTACAGGCTGCAGGCTGAAAGGTTTACCGGCGACACCCTGATATTTAAAGGGATGCCAGAAGACAACCTTTTCATGGCCGATATTATCAGTAGTATTCAAAGAGGAAATAACAAAGATTCGATAAAACAAAAGATGGTGATATCAATGAGTTCAAACACAGAGATATCAACGGAAAAAAAAATTGACAAGGATACTGTAGTATATGTAAATACCAAAGAAGGGGGGACGCCACCACCGCAAATTGAAAAATTACTGGAACATAATAAAACACTTAATGATAGTATACCCATTAAACGTATTGACTCCACCTACTCGGCCATGCTGGCAAAGGAGGGCATTGATGTGGGATTTAATATAATTAAAGTGAAGATGCACAAAAAGGGCGATTCTTCCGGAACGACCATAAAATTCACAGTAAATCTCGATTCACAATCAAATTCCTTTACCACACGGAAAGTGCCTGTCGGGTTTTTAAGTCCTGTTTTTTATAAAGCGGAGTTCAAAGATGCTACTATGTATATCCTGAAGAAAATAAGTCTTCAGTTACTGCTATCTGTTCTATTGCTCGCTTTAACCACCGCCTCGTTCATATTCATTTACCGCAACCTTCGTGCACAACAAAGGCTTACAGAGATAAAGAATGAATTCATTGGCAACATCACCCACGAATTAAAAACACCTATCTCTACCGTAAGCGTTGCTATTGAAGCAATGAAGAACTTTGATGCATTGCAAAGTCCTGAACGTACAAAGGAATACCTTGGCATTGCCGGAAACGAATTGAACAGGTTGTCGCTCTTAGTGGATAAGGTATTGCGGCTTTCCATGTTTGAAAAACAACAGGTGGAACTGAAATATGAATGGTTCGATATAAAAGACCTGCTGAAAGAAGTGATTGGATCCATGCAATTACAGTTCGAAAAAGCCGGAGCATTGGTAAAATTAAATGTAACAGGAGAAGATTTTTCAATAATGGCCGACCGCATGCATATTTCCAGCGTAGTATATAACCTGCTTGATAATGCACTTAAATACAGTAAAGGAAAACCGGAGATTGAAATAAACATCAGCTCAACAGGTAATGAGATACAATTACAGGTAAAAGACAATGGCATCGGAATTCCAGCTTCCTATAGAGAAAAAATATTCGACAAATTTTTCCGGGTGCCGCATGGAGATAAGCATAATGTAAAAGGATACGGGCTTGGCCTTAGCTATGTGGCACACATCATTGCCGAACACAAGGGGCAGGTGCAGGTTGAAAGCGAAGAAGGAAACGGAACCACATTCATCATTAAATTACCTAAAGAAAATGGCAGGAGCTAAGATATTATATGTGGAGGACGAACTCTTTCTTGGGAAGATCGTAAAAGAAAGCCTGGAAAACCGTTCGTATAATGTGATCATGGAACCTGACGGAGATAAAGCACTTCCTTTATTCGTGCAACATCGCCCCGATGTTTGTGTGTTGGATGTAATGCTTCCTAATAAAGATGGTTTTACCATTGCTGAAGAAATAAGAGAAGTTGACAAAGCAGTTCCTATCATATTCCTTACTGCCAAAACACAAACAGCCGACCTGGTAAAAGGGTTTAAGACGGGTGGTAATGATTATATACGTAAACCTTTCAGTATGGAGGAGCTGATCGTTCGCATTGAAAATGCATTGCGTTTCAGAAACGGGGAGAAAGGGCCGAATGATAAAAAAGATATTGTGAAGATCGGGAAATATACATTCCACATGAACCACCAGGTATTAAAAAATAATGGTGATGAAAGAAAACTCTCATTCCGGGAAAGTGAATTGCTTAAAGTGCTGTACGAGAACCGGGATAAAATAGTTGACAGGCGTGATATACTAAACCTGCTCTGGGGCAATGATAATTTCTTTAACTCCCGCAACCTGGATGTATATATTACCAAGCTGAGGAGTTACTTAAAAAGCGATACCCAACTGGAGATACTTACTATCAAAGGCATCGGCTACCGGTTTGTTACAGAATGATCTCTTATTTTTTTGAGAACACCTGCACCGCATCATTATTCTTTAAAAAAATCAATGATGTGCCGTTCTTGTCTTTCAGGTAAACCATTTTCCTGGATTCTCCATTTACTGTTAACCCATTATCTGCAGGCGACACTGTAATAAAAGTACCTTTGCCCGTTCCTTTTAATAGCAAGGCTGAAGTCGCATCATAGTTTCCCACCATCACTGCAGGGTCGTCGGAGTTGCCACAAACGAGTATATCCTTGATACCATCGTTATCCAGGTCATCAATGACCAGGTCGTTAATGGTTGAAAGTTGTGCCATTTCAGGAAACGGAATAAACCGGTAATTAGAATTGCCTTCGTTGATCATTACTCCCGATTCAAAGAAATTGGTCTTATATATATCCATACCCTTTTTTTCCTGTTCGGTAAAGATCCCATCAAGTGTTTTTCCTGAATAATCTCTGTAGCGAACGAATTTTTTACGCATGCCAGGCATCTGGTCTATCAATTGATCCCGGCTGTACAGGGGGTAACACTTACCATGTATATAATAACCCAGAACGGCATCATAACTTCCATTGTTATCAAAATCCTTTGCATAAATGGTACATGGCTGGTTAATATTTCCTTTAATGGTAGAGTTTAATCCCCGGTTGCCTAAAACAAAATCCAGGTCGCCATCATTATCCATATCGGCAGCTTTCATATTGTACCACCAGCCGCTTAGGTCATCCATGTTCACAATGGTATCTTTCCTTGAAGGCAATATCACATGTACCGTGTTTTTTGTTTTTTTAAATTGCCCGTCCTGGTAACTGAATATTTCCAATGACATCCATTCGCCGCTTATTGACAATTCTTTTTTTCCATCACCATCCGTATCGGCCCACACAGCCTGGTTTACAATACCGGGATTAAACAACTCTTTTGCGTACTGGTTTGTTACGTTTGTAAAAACTCCTTTGTTATTTTGTAACAACATGCTTTTATCGGGCTTTGGAAAATTGCCGGGCAATACATGTCCGCCAACAAAGAGGTCCTGGTCCCCATCTGCATCAAAATCGAGCGCTATCACACACGACCCGTTAAAACCTTCTGCCGGTAAGGCATTCGCTGCCCTTGTAAAATTTCCTTTGGAATCATTTAAGTATAACCTGTCCTGGTAAAGATCACTGCTCGCTGCAAATTCAGCGCCACCGCTTACCACATACAGGTCCATGTCGTTATCGCCATCTGCGTCAAAGAACAAGGCACTCATATCTTCAAAATCTTTGTCAGTAGCAAAAGCAGCTTGTTTTTTTTCCGAAAACGAACCGCTTACAGCTTGTATCATCAGCTTTCCTTCAAAACCAGCAGCACCTCCAATGAAAAGGTCTTCCAACCCATCTCCATTTACATCTGCTTTGGCAAAATAGGGCCCTTTGCGGCTGCACTTATACGGGATCAGCGGCTCTCTTTTAAAATCAATAAAATCATTCTCTCGTTGCACAAAATTCATTTTCCCGGCCTTACTGATATCTTTAAAAAAGACAGGTTGTTCAGTTGCAATAGTTGCACTTGCAACAATCGCATTCGATTCATAAATAGTTAATTCCTGGTCAGCTTTCACATTCTCCAATACAATTTTTTTCAAAGAAGGAAATGTTATTTCCACTTTCGGTATCACCGTTTCGGTGCCTGTACCAAAGTGAAGAACATGTTCTACAGTTGACAAGAAACCCCTGTGAGGATGATAATGCTGAAACTGTATACCCCCACCGGCATTGGTAAGTTTTACTTTGGCGCCATATACTTCATCAAAAGAACCAGGTTTTTTATAAAAGCGAAACCTTAAAAAATGAGAAGAAGGGAAAAGTTCCCGGGCATTATTCTTAAAAATAAATGCCGGGCCATCTATATTGCTCACCACAAGGTCAAGATCGCCATCATTGTCCAGGTCTGCATATGCTGCGCCATTTGAAAAAGAAGGTGGGGCATCGGTCCAGGTATCAGAATAATCATCAAATTTTAAACTCCCGTTGTTGTGGTAAAAATAGTTTTTGGTAGGAACAGACGGGATGCTTTGTAACCATGCATTCAGATCAACAGCTTTTCCACTGTTCATTGTCCTTATTACGGAATCAAGGATAAAGACTTTATAGTCCCAGTCGGTGATATCACGTTTTAATCCATTGGTTACATAAATGTCTTTCCATCCGTCATTATCAAAATCTGCAATGAGCGGAGCCCAGCTCCATTCTGTTTCTGCCACTCCGGCATAATTTGCTATATCGCTATAAGTACCATCTGCATTATTTAACTGCAAGGTATTTCTTGGGTATTGATAGTACAAACCGTATTTGACCATCAGGTGAAACTTATCATAGTTTTGGTTTACCGCAAAGAGTTGTTTCTGCCGTACCGGGTTCTCCACAGCCATATCCACTACATAAATATCCTCATGCCCATCGTTGTTGATATCGCTGATGTCGGAACCCATTGCAGAAAAACTGGTATGCCGTATTGACTCTGCAAGCCTGTTGGTAAAAGTTCCATTACGGTTATTGATATATAAGAAATCGGGTTTATTAAAATCATTGGCGGTATAAATATCAGGCCAGCCATCTCCATTTACATCTGCAATGGAAGCGCTCAAGCCAAAAGCATGATCTATTAACCCTGCTTTTTTTGTAACATCGAAAAATTTGCCGTTTCGGTTTTCAAATAACCTGTCGCTTACGTAAACTGTAGTAGTGTCTTCAACATAAACCATTTTCCCGTTCACCATAGTGGTGGGGATGGTCATAGACCTGCTGAAATCATGAGGGTGGTTAACAAAATATACATCTTTGTCTCCATCATTATCATAGTCAAAAAAATAAGCTTGTATAGTGAAGCTCGATTCATCCAGACCATATTCTGCAGCTTCATCGGTAAATGTCCCGTTGTGGTTATTGATGTATAATATTTTTTTCCTCAGATTCGGGTCTTTGAAACCCGACTTGCAAACGAAAATATCGAGCCAGCCGTCGTTGTTGATATCGATCATGCATACACCTGTCTTGATACCTTCACCACCGTTAACGCCGCCGGTTTCGGTAATATCTTTAAACCGAAAATTGCCTGTGTTAAGATACAGTTTATTACTGCCGAGGGTTGATGCAAAATAAATATCCTGCAAACCATCATTATTAATATCGCCAATACACACACCAGCTCCTGCATAAAGATTTTCGTACATGTACATGAACATGTTTGATGTTTCTATTACATCATTTCTGAAATTAACGCCGGTACTGCTTTCGGGTAGCAGTGTAAGGAGCTTTTTTCCGCCTGATTGCTGTGCTGTGGTTGCCATGCTAAAAAAGACAAAAAAGCAGCATGCAATAAAACGGTTGTAAGAAGTTGTCATGGCAAAATATTATTTAGTAAGTGCAGCAGGATATAAGGTTTTCAATACATGATTACCAATCTCCTTGCCTTGTACAATACTGATACGTGCTGTTTCGGGATAATGAATACCGCCATATACCCGGCTCCAGGTGGATTCATATGCCGCTTCTAAAAATGACTTGAAAGTGCGGGCCTTATTCCCAAACTGAATTTCTATCTCATCAGTAAATTCAAAATTATCACCCAGTAAACCGGTAAGTACAACAGCTGCTGCATCGGATACAACCGAGTGGCCACTCGTAAATTCAGGAAAGGGAGGCGTTTGAATATAAGGAACCCAGTTTTTGTCAATGATGCGGTTGATGATGGTTATGGGCCTGATCAGGTTACCACGATATTTTTCATCCCAACAACTGATGAAAGCATCGAAGATGGCAGTGGAGGTAAGTGCATACACTTGTGCGGCCTTTGCCACAGGGAAATTTTTTTTGATGCAGGCCTGCTGGCCAATCAATACCCAGTGACCGCCCGGAGAAACTTTGTGGATGAAATAATTGAGGTGGCCAATGTTGACAGATACATTGGGGTTATCATCCCAGTACAGTGCAGTTGCCTTTTGAAGTGTATCAAGGTTTTTGCCGATAGTATAAACTTCCATCACATTTTTATAGAATACCGAATTTTTTGCTTTGCTGTAAAGCAATTTTTCCTTTGGAGAAAATTGCGAAGCCGATGTCATGGTCAGTGGCCTGATGGTATTCCAGTAAGGCTCCAGCGCCTGGGCATAATCCAATGGGGTTGGCTGCCATGCACCCGGTGCAGTAGAATACACGTAGCGTGTCATTCCTCTTGATTTGAGATAATTATCTTTTTTTGTCCAGTTAATGATACTATCTGCAATGGTACGGCCATACAGGATTGAATTTTGTGTAAGTACCGAATCGGCATGCAAAAAAAGCGAGTCGGCAAAACTCTTACGCCAGTCACTGAATTTATATTCGGAACCAACCAGGGTTTGTGCTACATGTGAAAAAGAAATGCAAGCTGCAATAAAATTATCAACCTTGCCATTGGCCGGCGGAGCCGGTAGTTTACCAAGCCCGTTTAATTTACCCGAGAGTGAAGGTAATGATGGGTCGTCAATCCGGATGCATTCGTAAAATGCAATATTGGGATACACATAAATGCGGCTGGATACAACAGGCGAAAAATTGTCGGTCATTACCGTATTTATCAATAAAGTATTGAGTCCATGTAATGTTTTTTCTTTGTTTTGTGCATTAGCAGCAGAGAAATTAAAAACACTAAAGAAAGCAATTAATAATAATAGATTTTTAACCTGTACGAGCTGGTTCATCTTATATAGAATTAAAATTTATACCTCATCAAATTTAAATAAAAATACCGGAGTTTCTGATTAATAAAACAACGATAGATACAAAGGCTAGCTATCACAACAGGCCCTCTTCCTCTTTCTTTAATTGCCGGTCGAAAATGAAAGTGCCACATGGAATAATAGCTGCAGCAAAGGCTTTGGCAAACCAGCCAATATTTTTTCTGAGTGCGCCCATCACTTCAAAGGCTAAATAGGTAAAACCGATAAACAGGGCGCCATGCATCCACCCAAAAATTTTTACCGCTTCAGGAATATTAAACATATATTTCAATGGCATGGCTATCAGTAACAAAATGAGGAAGGAAATGCCTTCTGCAATACCCACCATCCTGAAACGGTTTACCAGTTTTTGTACATTTTCTTTTTCCATGCCTGTTAATAATCAACAACCTGTTCAATAATTGTTTCCGGAATATTTCGCCATTCATACTGCTGGTTACGCAACTGTGGTTCAAACCCTGCTTCTTTTATTGACTGCTGAATGGTTTTATAAGTGAACCTGTGCGGCGCACCGGCAGCGCTCACTACATTCTCTTCGATCATGATACTGCCAAAATCATTAGCGCCTCCATTTAAACAAATTTGTGCAACTTGTTTACCAACAGTTAACCAGCTTGCCTGTATGTTAATAATATTGGGCAACATGATCCTGCTGATGGCGATCATACGGATGTACTCATCGGCAGTGGTAAGATTGTGTACTCCTCTTATTTTAGCCAGTAAGGTATCCACATCCTGGAAGGTCCATGGTATGAAGGCGAGAAAACCTTTAGCCGAAGCAGGTTTTTTACTTTGCACCTCCCTGAGTTTTAGCAGGTGTTCAAAACGTTCCTGTATGGTTTCCACGTGGCCAAACATCATCGTGGCAGAGGTGGTGATATTTAATTTATGCGCTTCATGCATAATATCCAGCCATTCCTGGGCACCACATTTCCCTTTACTGATCAAACGCCTTACCCTGTCGGTCAGTATCTCGGCACCGGCACCAGGTAAACTATCCATACCGGCTTCTTTTAATGCTGTTAGAACTTCCTTGTGTGTACTTTTTTCCAGTTTTGTGATGTGCGCCACTTCGGGGGGGCCAAGTGTATGTAGTTTAATATTTGGATATAACTGTTTGAGTTGCTTAAAAAGATTTACATAAAAGCTTAACCCAAGTTCGGGATGATGACCTCCTTGTAATAAAAGCTGGTCACCACCATATTTAATGGTTTCTTCGATCTTTTTCTTATATGTTTCAATGTCGGTAATATAAGCATCTGCATGTCCGGGTATGCGGTAAAAATTACAGAACTTGCAATTGGCAATACATACATTGGTTGTATTTACATTCCGGTCTATTTGCCAGGTAACTTTTCCATGCGGCACTTGTTTTTTTCTCAGCGCATCAGCCACAAACATCAATTCTGTTAAAGCAGCATTTTCAAACAGGTACATGCCTTCTTCTATCGTAAGAAACTCAGAGCGAAGCGCTTTTTGATACAAATCATTTACATGCATAAATTCCGGTTGTGTAATAATCAGCAAAAGTACATCCAATAGGTTGTAAATTCGAACTAGTATAACATGAGAATTGCTTTATGTGTCATATTATCTTTATTCGTCTTTGAAGCGGCTGCGCAGGAGATATTGCCTGAGAAGCAGGCTCAGTTCCTTACCCGGTTTCCTTTTAAACAATTCAGCGGGGGAGTAATAGTGATACAGGCAAATTTTGGTAATGTACCAGATACGCTGAACTTTATCCTGGATACAGGTAGCGGGGGTATCTCCCTTGATTCCAGCACCTGCAGTGAATTCAATATTCCGGTGAGGCCATCAGATACCACGATCATTGGTATTGGTGGTAAACGCAAGGTTTCTTTTGCCTTTGATCAATCACTCAGTTTACCAGGGTTAAAGGTTGAGCATTTAAATTTTCATGTGAACGATTATGATGTGTTAAGCAGTGTATATGGTGAAAAAGTGGATGGCATTATCGGGTACAGTTTTTTCAGCAGGTATATAGTTAAGGTTAATTTCGACAGCAGTACATTGGAAATTTATACCCCGGGAAAGATAGATTACCCCTCACAGGGAACCATGCTTAACCCGGCCTTTACAAATTTACCGATTCAATGGCTCAATATCCGCGACAGGAAAAGACTTGGATTTAATTTTTATATAGATACCGGTGCAGGTCTTTGTTTATTACTCAATGAAAAATTTGTAAAAGACAGCAATGTTCTGCTCTCCCGGCGTAAACCGGTTTTAACTCAGGCAGAAGGAATGGGAGGAAAACTTCAGATGAGGCTTACAGTGATCAAAGAAGTTAGGATAGGCCCATACAAGTTTCAGTCAGTACCCACGTATTTATATAAAGATGACTACAATGTGACCTCTTATCCCTTTACGGGAGGGCTGCTGGGTAATGACCTGTTGCGCCGGTTCAATATTGTATACAATTACCCCAATCGTGAAATCTACCTGTCGCCTAACAGTCATTTTAATGACAACTTTGATTATGCCTACACCGGCCTGGGTATTTATTATGAAGACGGTAAGATAGTTGTTGAAGATGTTATCCAGGGGTCGCCTGCTGATAAAGCCCGTTTTAAAGTGGGCGACGAAGTGGTGGCGGTTGATAAAAACTTTTCACTTAACATACAAGTGTACAAGAATATCCTGCAAACACCCAATGTATCATTAAAAGTTATAGTCAGGAGAAATAGCGTACTCAAAGAGCTTACTATTAATACAAAAAGTATTCATTAAACAATAACCCCGGATTTATTCTGCTGCGTACATTTGCACATGATCCATTTTGAAAAATTTCAGATAGCTAATGGGCTAAGGGTTTTGGTTCATGAAGACCACAGTACGCCCATGGCCGTAGTAAATGTTTTATATGATGTGGGCGCCAGGGATGAAGACCCGGCTAAAACCGGCTTTGCCCATTTGTTTGAACACCTGATGTTCGGTGGCAGTATTAATGTGCCTGTATATGACGAGCCACTTCAACTGGCAGGTGGCGAAAACAATGCCTTTACCACTAATGACCTTACAAATTACTATTGCCAGTTGCCGGCCGAAAATTTAGAAACCGCTTTTTGGCTGGAGAGTGACCGGATGCTTTCGCTTGCTTTCAGTAAAAAAAGCCTGGATGTACAACGTAAAGTGGTTTGCGAAGAATTCAAAGAGCATTATATTAATAAACCTTATGGCGATGTGTGGCATAAGATGAGAGAATTGTCATATACAGTTCATCCATACCGCTGGATGACGATCGGGGCAGAACTGAGCCATATTGAAAATGCAACACTTAATGATGTGAAAGCATTTTTTACCAAACACTACAATCCATCAAATGCCATTTTGGTTGTTGCCGGCAATGTTACTGTTGCAGAAGTAATAAGGCTTACAGAAAAATGGTTTGCCCCAATTCCCGCAGGTGAAAAATATATAAGAAGGCTTCCGGCTGAACCAAAACAAAGTGCCGCCAGGAACAAAATAGTTCACGCCAATGTGCCACTGGATGCCCTGTATAAATGCTGGCATATTTATCCACGTACAGACATGCGGTATTACACAGCAGATCTTATTACAGAGATATTAAGCGGAGGAGGTTCCTCCAGGTTGTTTCAGTCACTGGTAAAAGAAAAACAGTTATTCAGTAATATTGAATGTTATCATTTGGGAAGCACAGATGCCGGCCTGTTGACCATTGAAGGAAAACTGGTAAAGGGAGTATCTATGGAAGCAGCAGAAACAGCGATTAATGAAGAGTTGCTGAAGTTACAACAAGGCGGCATCAGCCAGCGGGAACTTGATAAAGTGAAAAATAAAACAGAAAGTATGATCGCTTTCGAGGACATGACCATTACCAACCGGGCAGCAAGCCTGGCTATGTATGAATTGCTGGGAGATGCTGATCTCATTAATAAAGAACTGGACAGGTACCGGACCGTTACTGCAGAACAGATACAGGCTGAATGTGCGATCATCTTTGATGAAAATAATTGTAATACCTTGTATTATTATGCAAAAAATTAACTGACATGGCAGAGGACAAACACCCCAAACATGAATTTCTGATTGAACGCATTGCTTTTTTCAGCGATGCGGTATTTGCCATTGCCATTACACTAATGGCTATAGAAATACATCCCCCGCATGTAAACAAAGGCGATACAGAAAACATGGTGTGGGAAAAATTCAAAGAATTGCTTCCCCAGTTTTTAGGCCTGCTTGTAAGCTTTTGGCTGATTGGAAGCGCATGGTTGAGGCATCACCAGCTTTTTAAGTATGTAAACAATTTTGATCTTGGCTTTATGGCCATTAACCTGTGGCTGCTTTTCACCATTATCCTGTATCCTTTCAGCACGGCCTTTTTATTCAATTCCATTTTTTACGGCGCTGTAACCAAACTGCAGGTATATTTTTACCTGGGTGTTCCGCTTGCTTCCAATTTAGTTTTATACCGGATGTATAAAACGGTTAATAAAAAGCACCTGAAAGGAGCAGCAGATACAAATTTCCGTAAAGCTGTATTTGGACAGGGGGCGATGGTTATCTCATTCACGCTGGCCATCCTTTGGGTAATTATTATGCCCTTGCAATGGCATCCTCTTGGTTATTCTTTTCTTGCGGTAGGCCCTTTGGTGAGTGCTATTTACAGTAAAAAATTCAAGAACAAATGATTGACCGCCTTGTTGCACCCCAGATAAAAGATGCAGTAGAGTTTAACCTGCAACTTAAGCCTTGTGAAAAGTTTATATTAGATAACGGGGTTCCAGTCTATACTATTGATGCCGGCGCCCAGGAAGTATTACAGGTTGAACTGGTGTTTTATGCCGGTAACTGGTTCGAAAAACAAAAAGCCGTAGCAGCGGCAACAAATTATTTATTAAAGAACGGCACCACTAAAAAAACTGCATTCCAGGTAAATGAAGAGTTTGAATACTATGGCGCTTATTGCAACAGATCCTGCTACAATGAAACAGCGGTTATTTCCCTGTCCATACTGAATAGATATTTACCATCGCTGTTACCGGTGGTAAAGGAAATGATCACCGATGCGGTTTTCAGCAGTGAAGAACTGGATATCTATAAACAAAATACCAGGCAGCGGTTAAGTGTAAACCTGAAGAAAAATGATTTTGTTGCTGCCCGTTTATCCGATGCCTATTTATATGGAGAGAACCATCCTTATGGCTGCTACACCAACCCGGCAGATATTAATGCATTGAATACAGATCTGCTTAAAGATTTTTTTAAACAATACTACCTTAACGGGCAGTGTGTGATATTTGCAAGCGGAAAACTGCCTGGTGATATACAAAAGCAGCTGAACGAAAATTTCGGAACATTATCATTAAAAGCATTTGATCAGCAACTTGAGGTTATTAACCCAACGCCTGCTGCAGAAAAGAAATACAGGATACAAAATGATCCTAATGGCGTGCAGGGAGCTATCCGCATAGCAAGGCCATTCCCCAACAGGCATCACCCCGATTTTATGAAGGTGATGGTGCTTAATACTTTGTTCGGCGGTTTTTTTGGTTCCAGGCTCATGAGTAATATCAGGGAAGATAAAGGATATACTTACGGCATACATAGTTATGTGCAAAACCATATTCAACAATCGGCATGGGTGATAAGTACAGAAGCAGGGAAAGATGTTTGTGAAGCAACGATCAAAGAAGTGTATAAAGAAATGAAGTCACTGAGAGAAGACCTGGTAGATAAAGAGGAACTGATGCTGGTAAGGAATTATTTAATAGGAACCATACTTGGCGACCTGGACGGGCCATTTCAAATTATGGGGCGATGGAAGAACCTGGTGCTGAATAACCTTACGGATGATTATTTTTACCGGTCAATTGAAACAATAAAAACAATTTCAGCAGAAGAGTTAAGGGAACTGGCAAAAAAATACTTAATACCAGAAGATTTTTACGAACTAATTGTAATTTAGGATATGCAAAAATGGTTGCTTAAAATATTGGTTTGTGCGGTAAATGTTTTTGTATTGGCTTATATTTTACCAGGCATTGAGATCAGGGACATGTTTACAGCCCTGGTAGTGGCTGTGCTGTTGTCTTTTTTAGATGCCATTGTAAAACCCCTACTGGTTTTATTGACGCTTCCGGCAACCATACTTACCCTGGGTTTATTTTTATTTGTCATCAACGCCTGTGTTATTTTAATTGATGCCTACTTTGTGCATGGCTTTGAAGTGAGGAGTTTCTGGCATGCATTATTATTCAGCGTATTGTTGTCTTTCTTCAACTCTTTTGTACATAAAAAGGCGTTTCCTGAAAAGAAAACGCCGGGTACGGATTAAGGCAACTTAACTTACTACTGAATAACCATATTATACCGTTTTGCCTGGTTTTTAATAATTTTTTCAATCTCTGTTTCTAAAGTAGCAGTCTTGTTTTTATGAGCAGCATTCTTTACTTTTTCTTTGGTGATATAAGCCTCACGCTCTGCACTTGCATCTGTAATTTGTTTTTGAATAGCCGCCCTTTGCTCGCTTTTTAATTTTACAATCTTTTTCAACTCCTCGTTCGATTTGTTCTTCAAACTATCTGGTAATGTCTTCTTGTCCAGTTTTTCAATAAACTTCTCATCAAGACCGTCAGCATCAACCATATCCCAGCTCTCATTTTTATAAAGTTTACCATTGCTTTTAACTGTGGCCCTTTTTACAGCAACGCTTTTATTCATGCTGTAATTCATCTTATCAACACTCGACTGCATAGCCATCATACCAGCACCCGCATTACCATAAGCTATATAAGTACCGTTTAGTTTTTCATTGAGAGAAAATATGATGCTGTCATACGGGGTCGGAATGTCATCGATCTTTTCGTTTTGATTGATCACAGTAAAACTTCCACTACCGCATTCGCTGCTCAGGTTCCAGTGTTCCCTTACACCTTGTAAACTGTCGCCGCAATAAATAGTATTTACGATCACCCCCTTTTGTTTTGCTTCGCCACAGGCCTTGGTGTATAAAACATCGCCTTGTAAAAAATCTTCATTGCCTGCAATAAAGATGACCTTATAATTCTCCGTTGATGCATCCCATTGCAGATCCTTTAAAGAAGTATAGATCACATGCCCGCAATACTCATCACCGCCATTGGTAGTGAGGCTGAAAAGATTCTTTGACAAAAGGTCCAGGTCGCCGGTAAAGCCGGAGATCTGTTTTACATATCCTTCAGTCTTGCTGTTGGTACTTCTTCCATATTCATACAGGGCTATCTCAATTTGCGGGCTGGTATTATTATTACACTGGGCTTTACCCATCACACTTACCATATTCCATAACTGAGCCTTAGCTTGTTCAATAAGGCCTTCCATACTACCGCTCACATCCAACAAAATGGCTACCTGTATTTTTGGGCTTTTGCTTTTTGGGACAACCGGCCTGTTATTGTGGCTGGTAAAACTGGTGAATGAGAAAGCGGTAATTATCGATAATATAAAAAAACTGATGGCTGCTGTTTTAAGGAGAAATTTCATAATGATAGTTTCCAGGTAGATGCAGGCCTTTCAATAATTGCATATACATTTTTAAAAAAGGAGTCTTCTTTATATTTGTTTTAACATATAACCAGACCATAAAGCAATTTGGTAAGCTCCCCCAACATCTGCTAACTTTACCAATAATTTACCCAACAATACGCTATGCAGTTCGACAGGAAGAATTTAAGTAACGAAGAATTGGTTTCCATATACAAAAGGCTCTTGCTGCCCAGGATGATAGAGGAAAAAATGCTGGTCTTGTTAAGACAGGGTAAGATCAGCAAATGGTTCAGCGGTATAGGACAGGAAGCTATTGCAGTTGGCGTTACCATGGCCATACAAAAAGATGAATGGATCATGCCCCTCCACCGTAACCTTGGCGTATTTACCTGCCGTGATATGCCGCTGAGTAAATTATTTATGCAGTGGCAGGGCAATAAAGAAGGATACAGCAAGGGCAGGGAGAGAAGTTTTCACTTTGGAACAAAGGAACATCATATCTGTGGAATGATCTCTCACCTTGGCCCTCAGCTGGCCATTGCCGATGGCGTAGCGCTAGCCTATAAATTAAAAAAAGAAAAAAAAGTTTCCGTTGCTTTTACCGGAGACGGGGGCACCAGTGAAGGAGATTTTCATGAAGCATTGAATATTGCGGCGGTATGGGACCTGCCCGTAATCTTTCTTATAGAAAACAACGGGTATGGTTTAAGCACTCCGGTGAATGAGCAATACCGTTGCAAGAACCTTGTAGACAAAGCTGCAGGTTATGGTATGGAAGGAATTCAAATTGATGGCAATAACATTTTATCTGTTTTTGATACTATAAAAGGAGTGAGAGAATACTGTATAAAGAATCAAAAACCATATTTGATAGAATGTATGACATTCAGGATGCGTGGGCACGAAGAAGCCAGCGGTACCAAGTATGTACCACCGGCCTTGTTTGAACAATGGGAGAAGAAGGACCCGGTTAAAAATTATGAACAATACCTGCTGGATGAGAATATTATAACAATAACCAAACTTGATGCAATAAAGGCAGAAACAAAAGCACATATTGAAACCGAATTAAGCATTGCCTATAACACCAAACCACTAACGCCCGATGCAGAAGAAGAACTAGAGGATGTATATGCTCCATCGGCAGGAGTGAATCGTGAATCGTCAGTAAAACAGTACAATGGTATTGGCTCTTTTCACGACTCACAATTCACGACTCACGAAAAAAGATTTATTGACGGTATTAAAGAGGCCCTTCATCAAAGTATGGTTAAGCATCCCAACCTTGTTATTATGGGGCAGGATATTGCAGAGTATGGCGGTGCTTTTAAGATCACCGAAGGCTTTGTAGGAGAATTTGGTAAAGCAAGAGTACGCAATACACCTATTTGCGAAAGTGCTGTTGTAGGTGCAGCCCTGGGTTTAAGTTTAGAAGGATACAAAGCGGTTATGGAAATGCAGTTTGCCGACTTTGTTACCGTTGGATTTAACCAGATTGTAAATAACCTGGCAAAAATCCATTATCGCTGGGGGCAAAATGCCGATGTAGTGATTCGTATGCCAACCGGAGGTGGCGTGGGTGCAGGGCCATTCCATTCGCAAAGCAATGAAGCCTGGTTTACGCATACACCCGGGCTAAAAGTTGTTTACCCAAGCACGCCTGCAGATGCAAAAGGTTTATTGATCGCAGCCATTAACGACCCAAACCCTGTGATGTATTTTGAGCACAAGGCGCTGTATCGTTCAGTA
Source organism: Ferruginibacter sp. (assembly GCA_044222465.1). Taxonomy (GTDB): domain Bacteria; phylum Bacteroidota; class Bacteroidia; order Chitinophagales; family Chitinophagaceae; genus Ferruginibacter. The sequence continues at coordinate 67,403 of JBGANE010000005.1, read as the reverse complement.
AGCGGTTCCGTTCCGGAAGAATATTATGAAGTGGAGATTGGCAAAGCAAGGCTTGTTCAAAAAGGCGAAGACATTAGCATCATCACCTATGGATCGGGAGTGCATTGGGCGATGGATTATGCAAAGAATAACCCGGAGATATCTCTTCATATTTTAGACCTGAGGACACTGCAGCCATTAGACTATGATGCTATCAGGGATGCCGTTACTGCAACAGGAAAAGTTTTACTACTGCATGAGGATACATTGACAGGCGGTATCGGCGGCGAGATAGCGGCCTGGATCGCTGAGCATTGTTTTGATAAACTGGACGCACCGGTAATGCGCTGTGCAGGTTTAGATACGCCTATTCCATTCAATATAGAGTTAGAGAAGAATTTTATGGCGTACAGCCGGCTGGATGAATCGGTGAATAAACTGGTGAATTATTAATGTGTAGTAATTTTCGTGGAGCCATCAATCTAAAATCAATTGTCATGCAAAAATATTTTTTGTTCATTGCGGTCTTTACCACAATCATTTCCTGTAATACAAAAGAGAATAAACAAACAGAGGGTGGTTCATTATACGACAGCTCATATATGCCTGCAGGGTTTTCTAATCCAGACAGACTGGAAAAGATCAAACAGGCTTTCCCGGTGATTGACCGACTGTTTAAAGAATATGCCGACTCTAATCATTTACCCGGGGTTGCTTATGGATTGGTAGTAGATGGTAAACTGATCTATAAAGGAAATATTGGCTATACAGATATTGAGAAGAAAATTCGGGTGACATCATCATCGTTGTTTCGCATTGCCAGCATGAGTAAAAGTTTTACGGCTATGGCCATTTTAAAACTCCGTGATGAAGGAAAACTGAATTTAGATGACCCGGCTTATTTATATATCCCGGAACTGAAAAATTTAAAATATCCAACCGCAGATGCGCCGCCAATTACGATCCGTCACCTGATGACACATGGCGCAGGCTTTCCTGAAGACAACCCCTGGGGCGACAGGCAACTTGCCGACAATGATAAAGACCTGGTGGAGTTTATCAATAAACAAATTTCTTTTTCCAATCCACCGGGCATTGCTTATGAATATAGCAACCTTGGGTTTGCATTACAAGGAAGAATAATTACAAAGGTTTCGGGCATGCAATACCAGGACTATATCAAAAAAAATATACTGGAGCCACTGGGCATGAAAACAACAACCTATGAATATGGAGACGTGGCTCCCGATAAACTGGCGCATGGTTACCGCTGGCTGAATGAAAAATGGAATGAAGAAACATTATTGCATGATACCAAAGATGGAAGCTGGGGTGCCATGGGCGCCATGATCAGTTCCATTGATGAATTTGCAAATTATATGGCATTTCATCTTTCGGCCTGGCCACCCAATAATGCAAAAGATGACGGACCCATAAAAAGAAGTTCTGTAAGAGAAATGCATCACCCCTGGCGGTGGAATGGCTTTAATCCCAATTATAAATTTCCCAATGGAAGAACATGTGCCGTTACCACAGCCTATTGTTATGGATTAGGTTGGCTGAAGGATTGTGATGGGAAAACTTATATTGCCCATAGTGGTGGTTTGCCCGGCTTTGGCAGCCAGTGGCGCATCATGCCCGATTACGGAATTGGAATTGTTTCTTTTGCCAACCGCACTTATTCGCCCATGGGTTTTGTGAATTTAAAAGTGCTGGATACCATTATTAAAATAGCTGGGTTACAACCAAGACAACTTCCGCCGTCAAAAATTCTGGAACAACGCAAAAATGAATTGCTGAAAATTTTGCCCGGATGGGACAAGGCAGAACAAACCGGGATCTTTGCCGAAAACTTTTTCCCGGATTACCCTATTGACAGTTTGAAAAAAGAGGCAGGCAACCTGTATGCAAAAGCCGGAAAAATAATTGCGGTAAAAGAAATGAAACCCGAGAATCAGTTACGGGGTTCTTTTATCATTGAAGGGGAGAAGATAAATATAGAAGTGTATTTTACCTTATCTCCCGAAAACCCGGCATTGATACAGGAGTATCATATTAAGGAAGTGCCAAAACAATAATTCGTGTTGTCATCCCGAGGTACGAGGGATCTGTTGGGCTGTAGTACTAAAGCCTGGCAGATTCCTCACTCCGTTCGTAATGACAGCATAATTTGTCACACCACAATATTCTGTATGGCATTAAAAAAATCTTTCCGCCTGCGTTGCGATACTTCGAGCTTTTTGCCATTCTCCTTTTTTATAATCACTCACTTTCATTAAATAATTGCTACCACTTATCTAAGGCTTGGTTACCTTTAAACATTCATCTGGAAACTGGCATATGCCGTAATCATCAGGCGCAATCACCCAATTATAGTCATTCATAAACAGTTCATAAACTGTTCTTATAAAATCAAGGTTACTTTTTTTTATTTTTTAAAGTATACAAAATGCCGACAGAGGCATAGTGGAATAAGGCAAAATTATAAACCTCATCATTATCTGCACCTCCTTCAAGAATACGGTACCCTGCACGAATCCCAATATTGTCGGAGAATTTATAAGTTGCAGCTATTTAAACATCTTCGGCTCTGCCTTGCGGTGCCGCAAGGGCATCTCCATTCAGAAGAATGCCCAATTTATTATCAATCTTCCACAAAAGCCTGAAGTTAATAAGTGGTACAAATCCTACATTATTTTTTGTAGCAGAAAGGCCAGGAGAAGAAAGGCTAATGCTGGCATCTCTTACTTTTGCAGTTAATCCTAAACTAAAAACAATCTTTGTTTTATTAACTATATCGTATCGGTATGTTAACCTGTATGAATTAAATTTATAGAAGCCTTTAAGCTGGATATTAGCAGGAAAAACAACCCCTTCAAACAATATGTTCTTTGCTGCATTGCCTTCTGATTTAGTTTGGAGCGGGGCATATAATAATGAAATAGTATGACGGGATCTTATGGTGTAACCCGCTCTTAAACGGTAAAATATGTTTGTTTTAGCGTTTAAATCATCATTAAAAGAAAAACGTGTACCCTTGTCGCCCGGAATGCGAACATCATTATAACCTGTAAAAAAAATGCCGGTTTCAAAATCAATGGTTGCCTGTGCTTTTACTGATATTGTAAAACAAAATGTGAGGAATAAAACAGAAATTGAACAAATTACAGGTTTCATTTATTTTGATTTTAAGTTATTATAAGATTATTGTTTTTCCAATGACTTAATGATGAACTGGCGCTTTACTCTTTTTGTGGCGCCGAACTACCAAAACGAAATGTTGGGCAGTGACTTACATTATTTGTTACACAATATTTTTTTAACAGTACAAATTATAAGCATAAAATATTTAGTTTGCCAAAAAAAAAGAATACCCCGGATAACAGGGTATTCTTTTTAGTAAATATGTTCAATTACTTCGGCAATAATACATTATCAACTACATGAATAACGCCATTAGTTCCTTTTAAATCAGTGGCTGTAACAGTTGCTTTACCGCCTTTTTCGTCTGTTAAAATAACTTTTCCTTCTACGATGGTGGCTGTTAATTTACCTGCAACAGTTGTAAGAACAACTTTTCCTTTCCCCTTTTTAATAGCACTCAATACAGTTACAGCGTCCAGGTTTCCTGCTACCACATGATAGGTAAGAATACCAGCCAGCATGCTTTTATTCTCCGGCTTCAGGGTTTCAACAGTTCCTTTGGGCAATTTGTCAAAGGATTCATTGGTAGGGGCAAATACTGTAAATGGCCCGCCAGTTTTCAAAGTCTCTGCCAAACCTGCAGCTTTAACTGCAGCAACCAAAGTAGTATGAGCCGTTGAGCCAGCTGCAATATCTACAATATCAGATTCAGTTTGTGCAAAAGCACTCATGGAAAAAACACTGGCAGCAACCAGTATTGCAAAATTTTTAATTGATTTCATGATTTTGTTTTTTTAGTTAACATAGGATAAAGTAAAAGGTTTAAAAAAACAGGATTGGTAAATTATTTAACAAATTGATAGTGGAAATTTACTTTCTGGCGAGTACCACACTATTTAGAGGCCGGAGCGTAAAGGGCTTTTAAAAAGCTTACAATGAATTAAGAAATTGTTCAGCAGTATTTAAATGAGCCTTCTGTTTGCTATCGGGCATTTTATCAAAACTCCTTACCAACATTCCTAACCTGGGATTTTGCATAAAGAATGACCGGTGAGTATGCATAAACCTCCAAAATAATCCGTCCCATACTTTTTGCCATTCACCTTTTTTATAATCATCATTTTCATTAGATAATTACTTCCGCTTATGTAGGGTTTCGTAGCCATCAATCCTCCATCAGCAAACTGGCTCATGCCATACACATTGGGCACCATCACCCAATCATAGGCATCTATAAACAGTTCCATAAACCAACGGTGCACTTCATCAGGGTCAAATTCACACAGCAACATAAAGTTTCCCAATACCATCAACCGTTCTATGTGGTTACAATAGCCGGTTTCTAACACTTTTTTGATAGTGCTATCTACCGGCTCTATTCCCGTGGTGCCGTTCCAAAAAGAAGCAGGAATTTTCCGGGTGAAACCCCAATAATTCTTTGTACGTTCTTCTGCACCTTTCAATTCATATACTGCTCTTATAAATTCTCTCCAGCCTATGATTTGCCGTATGAAACCTTCTAAAGAGTTTAATGGAATGTAGTGTTTGCCTGCATACAGCAAAGCTTCATCGATTATGAATTGTGGGGTAAGCAAGCCCGCATTCAACATGGGTGTCAGTACACTATGGTGTAAAAAGTTTTCATTTGAAAGGATGGCATCTTCGTAGGCTCCAAATTCATCAAATCTTGATTTAAAAAAAGTTTGCAACCAGTTTTTACTCTCTGCAAAATTGATTGGATAAATAAAATCAGTATTCAGTTTACCATAATTATCCGGAAAATATTTTTCGGTGTAGACAATCGCTTCAGTAGTAAAAGCGTTGGGCTTAAAAAAGTTAATAACAGGGGCTCTTTTTCCTTTGGGGTATTTTAAACGGTTTTCATCATCAAATGTCCATTTTCCTCCAACAGGTTTTTTATCTTTTTCTAATAATATATCTCTGCTTAGCCGCTGATGTTTGTAAAAGTCGGTTTGAAACATTCTTTTCTTATCTGAAAAGTAAGCAGCAATTTCATCGGATGAATTTAGAAACAGGGGAGTATGGTTTTTATTCATCTTTATATTACTAGCCCTGCAGGCTTTCCAAATTCTTTGCTGAAGCCAGTAATCGGTTGTATCTATGTATTCTAAAGTGTTAACTCCCTTTGTTTTCAAATAAGGGATAAGTTTTCTTACATCAGATAACTCATTAAATGAATCAATATAAACTACTTTAATCTTTTTTGACCGGAGATAATTTTCATAAAATTTCATACTTGATCTGTGAAAAACAATTTTCTGTTTATGAAAATTGTATTGTTTAAAGTATAGCCATTCCTCAATCAGATAAATGATATCGCATGTTGATGTAAGTCTATTTTGTTCAAATAATTGATGTGGGAATATGATACCAGGTTTATTCATTTTTTATTTTTGTTCATCCTGCATTTATCGCTGCAATACTTTACTTCACCCCATACCTTCATCCATTTTTTTCGCCAGGTAAAAGGTTTTTTGCATACCACACAAATCTTTTGTGGTAAAAATTCTTTCTTTGTATTTTTCAACGGTTGCTGCATTGAATTGTTACTTTATAAGTCTAAGGTTTTGCATAGGGTAAGCGGCCTATTTCTTTGGAAATAAAATAAGCATCAAGCCCCTGGCTGATTAAAACTTCTGATGCTGATAAATTAATAAAGCCATCCTCGCCAACGATTTCGTCATCTATTTCTACTTGTACAACACTGCCAATAATAAGTACCGTGCCATTTAAAGGGATTGGAATACTGTCTTCAAACTTCATGGCTATTTTTACTACCGCATCTTTAACAAACGGAGGCTGGCATGCGTCATGATAAATAGCAGTCAAACCTGTTTTTTCAAATTCGGAAACACCTTTTTCATACCGGGCTGATGTTTGATGCGCTTTATTATAGTGTTTGGCCTGTACAAAATTTAGTGTATATTCTTTTGTATCCAGTATATTTTGCAAAGTGTCTCTTTGCACACTTGCCGGCCTGTTTATTAACCCGAACAAAGCAGGGTTGGCCCCCAAATGAATAAGTGAATTAAATATGGCCAGGTTGGTTTTACCATCTGAAGACATTGTACCTACTAACACTGCCTGGCGAAAACCGGCCAGTGAATTTATAAATGCCGTTCGGTAGCGTTGTTCTAATTGCTCTATTTCTTTAGTATTAATAATCATACTTCCTCCTGTCCTGCTTTTTGTATATGAATTTTATATCCTGATTTTTACTATATTAAAATAAACTGTCTAACGCTTACTTATTTTATTCATAGAAATTGTTTTTTGCAGACTTCATTTAAAACGGCCTATGTCTGGGTTTCTTTTTTGTGCATGCTTTTGACTGATGCCACTGTTTACTCTTTTTCTCCACAAATTGAAGCTATTGCGTTTTAGTTCTTTCCTCATTAATGAAATTACATTGGCTTCTGAAAAACCAAACTGTATTTTGATTGCATCAAATGGCGTTCTGTCTTCCCAGGCCATTTCAATTATTCTGTCAATATCCTTTTGTTCCATCGCCAAAATATTTAGAATGTTGTTCGTTTCCATTTAACGGTAACCGGCGAGCCTTCGGCCAGTATAACCGAATCTGGTTTGTGATTACTAAGAAAGGCGAAGTCGTGGCCGTACATTGCATTAAAGTCGCATTGAATAGAATAATCTGTTACTTTATTCACCAGCCACCTTGGATGATTCACTTTATATTCCTGTGAAAGCAGGGTATTGATTTTTGTGCATCCGTAGTAATGCTCGAAAATAAATTCCTCCAAACTACCCGGTAACATTTTTTCATTTTCAGAAACTGCATTTACTGCAAGGTGATTCCAGGCTTTATTTATTTTCCATTCATACCTTACTTTTTTGCCTGAGTTATTGATATCAATTAAATTTTTAGTGGGGATTGCGGTGTAATGTTCTTTATATAGTTTGTTGGCGAGCCATGCCACTAATTTGTACGGAACAGTTTCATTTATAAAAACCACACCCCGCTTTATCGTGTTTCCTTCAACTCTTTTTACATAAAAACGAAGATTGATTTCTTCAAATGTTCCTAAAAATGGGACTGGTATATTGAGCAGACTGGTTCGTTTAAACATAAAACCTACGAGGCTAACGTAGGTTTTATTATTATGAAAATCCAGTTCAACACCGTTTGGCAAATAAGGTTTTAGTACGTTAGGATTTATGGCATAATTGGCCATAATCAGATTTTCCCACCGGGCTGATAAAAAAGTATCCACTAAATATAATTTAACTTTTTAAAGAGGACATTCCTCCATCTACATGCAAAATTTGTCCTGTTATCCAACTGGCTTTTTCGGAAAGTAAAAATGCGGCCATATTTGCTATGTCTTCGGCAGAGCCAATTCTTTTTAGCGGATGCCGCTGCGCATTGGCTTCCTTTTTCTGTTCGTTATTTAATAAAGAAGCTGCCAACGGAGTATCGGTTAATGATGGCGCAATACAGTTTACTCTTATTTTTGGGGTATACTCAGCTGCCAGCGATTTTGTTAGTCCTTCAAGTGCCCCTTTAGAAGCTGAAACCTGGGTATGAAAAGGTAAACCGGTTTGTACCGCAACGGTAGAAAATAAAACGATGGAAGCATTGGTTGATTTCTTTAATTTGGGTAAAACCATTTGAAGAAGCTTTATGGTTCCAATTACCTGCAGTTTATAGTCTGATTCAAAATCTTCCGGTTTAATTCTTTCAAAGGGCCGTAGGTTAATGCTGCCGGGGCAGTAAACGAAACCAGCTAATTCATCAGGTAAAAAGTCTAAGGAGAGGGTATCTTCTAATACATTCAAATGATGATACCGGATGTTTGGGTTTTCTTTAGCAGGGCCATTTTTATTGTAGGTTGCGGTCACTTGCTTTCCGGCGCCGGCAAGTTGTATGGCTAATTCCTGACCAATACCGCTGGAGGCCCCGATTATTAAGTAATGCTGCATGGTTGTTTTTAATACTTAAGTTTACAACAATGAATGCAGGAATTAGTTTAATTATTTCAGTATTTGGGTTGATTTTATTTTAACATGATTATTTACTCCAATATAGCGTTGAGAATAAGCCGGTTCGGGAGTATTTATTCGCTAGTGCTAAGATTTTTTTTTTCCTCATTTCTCTTAATGCTAACAAAAAGCCGACTGCGAATAATAGGGTAATCAGCCCAGCGAAATATGGTATTATTTCAATCATTTTTCTTGTTGTTTAGCAGTTTTAAATAAATTCCAAAAGCCAGTATGGAGGGCACCCAAATGCCAATAAATATGGCGGCATTTGCTTCTCCTTTGAAAAATAATATTTCTGAGAAAATAAGCGAAAGAAATGCAGCGATAAATAATAATTTATCAGTTGCTGTAAACTTTTTAAACATGACTTTATTGATTTTTTTATTGTGTTAATTTATATAAACTATATAATATAACAATAAAGGCCCGGTTTTGTTTATGACCGGCCTTTTTCCCAAATTTACCAGTCATGCAATGCAGTGAAAAGGTTATTTATCAGTTGTGCAGCGACATAAAAAATATATGCGTTTAATAGCATAAAAAACAAGGCAGGTAGGAAAACCAAACACGGTCTTTAAATTTTATCCTGATAGCAACGCCCAGCAGCATTAATATTGCAAGGCCACCTGCAGAAACCAGTAAAATAGGCCGAAACTTAAAACCCAGCAGAAGACCCGCTGCCCCCAATATTTCTAAAATTGCAGTAAGTGACCCAGCTTTCTCAAGTCTAAAGCGCTTAAATTCACTTTTCATTTTTGTTGATGTAAAATAGGTAATTCCATAACCCATGAAAGACAGACTTGAAATAATAATCAGCACATTCATTATTATACTAGTTTAAGCGCTTCCGCAGCAATGAAAAGACATAGCATTAGAAGCAACAAAGAGGGTATATGCTTTTGCCATGGATTGCCGACTTTAAAGTGAAAATATTGTGCAGCTACCATAAGAAAAGCCAAAAGCAGGGCCGGAATAAGTAGTAAAGCCGGATACCATATGCCGGTAACCAGCAATGTTGCCAAAGCTATTTTAGCTGCCCCTACTATGCTGCGGGTTAAGTCACTTAAACCATACTGTTTAAACTCTTTCACGATATTATCAAAACGAAACACCCAAACATATAAAATAGAAAAAGCAACAATACATTGAGCCACGATAGAGTAATTATTCATTTGGTTTAGTTTTTAATTTTTTCTGCTTGTTTATTAAAGCTTGACATAATAGTTAGTTTTGTGAAATTATACATATTTTTAACCGATTGGTTTAACTATTCCCCCGGATGATATTTCTTCTCCACATGCATCATCACATCTTCTTTATAAAACAACACATCTTTAAATTGTCCCTTGCTGTACATCAACCCCTGGTCAAAAAAATGTTTTGAATTTTCATCACCGCTTTGTCCGCCGGCTAATAATGATCTTGCTTTTACCTTTTTCCCAAATTCTACAGCGCAAATAAAACTGTTGCCATTAACACCATATCTTTTACGGGTACCAGGAAAAGTTTTACTGCTATAAGATGGCAACATGCCCCAGGTGGAAGACACAAAGCCAACAGGGATACTTTCTTTTCGATCGTCAAATTTATTTTCAATATCGGAAGAGATCCGTTGAAAACGGTTCACCTCTCCCCAGGGGGTTTGCCATTTGCCAAACCTGCTTTGTAGTTTATATATCGTTGCAATCAACGGCCGGATCAACGAATCTGCCGGTGCTGTGGCAACAAACTTTTTTGTTTTATCTACAAAATCATCACGTTCAACATCCGGTAACTTTACCCTGTTGATCGCCGGCAATAATTTCTCTCCCCATTCAACAGCCAATGTAGTGGCAACGGAATTTTCATTACAGCGGTAATCCCAGTTCTTTAAAACAGATATGGGTTCTTTAAGAGGTGCATACAAAGATTCGTTGCCGGAAACATTTTTTTCAAAGGCACTTACCAATGCCGGGATCAGAATTTCAAAAGCGGCCAGTCTTGTATCATAGCCAGCCTTTACCAATTTGTCAATGGTATATTTATTTTCTTCGCTTAATACCCTTACTGCATTAACACTCCTGAAATTCTCTCCATCGGGTGCCATATAGGCCGGGTAGTTTTGTTCACCCGACTCTGTGAATTGTTTTGGGCTGTTGATTCCTGCAACAGTAAAAGGAGTGGAGTTACAGTTTTGCAACCATCCGTTGGGAGGGTTAATGCTTTGTACTATTTCGCTGACAAGATGCTGGCTCTTCCATTCTGTGGCTGCAATGGTTCCATCAACAGCTTTGCTCCAGTCATAACTTCTATCCCTTGCCGGGATGCGGTTACCATGCCAGTAAGCAATATTGCCTTCTGCATCGGCATATACCGTGTTGTTGGAAATATTTCCACGCAGTTCAAGCGTTTTTTTAAAATCAGCAAAACTGTTCGCTTTGTTACGCAACCAGCATTGCATTAAACCGTCGGCAATACGGTTATCGGCACGCAGGCTTAAAACCTGTCCGTTGCGGTTTGCCATAATGGGCCCGTGATGAGTAAACAAAACTGTAATTGTTTTTGCCGAAAGCGAACCATCATCTGTCCGGTATCTTAACTCTATCTTTTTTTCGGTGACAGGTCGTACACTGTTCTCATATTGATACACCCATCCGTTGTCTTTCTTAGAAAGTCTTTCAATATAAGTATCTGCAGCATCCACGTCACTTGAGGTGTGCATCCATCCGCAGTGTTCATTAAAGCCCTGGTAAATAAAGAACTGCCCCCAGGTAACAGCGCCATATACATTCAATCCTTCTTCGCTTGTCATATGCACTTCGGGGCGGAAATAAAAAGTTACATGTGGATTGATGTATAACATAGCATTACCTGAATTGCTGATCTTTGGCGCAATGGCAAAACCATTTGAACCGGTAAGTATTTCTTCGTAATTATTTTTCTGGAATGATGAAAAATTTTTGCCCTGCAAATAAAATTCCGAAAATTCTTTTTCGGTAATGTCTGCTGTGTTGATGGCATTGATACTTCCATCGGTCCATAAAAAAGGATACCAGGGTTTGAAACAGGTTAACAAAGCCGGCTTTACAGTTGAATGTTTGTAGAGATAATAATTGATACCGTCAGCAAAGGCTTTACAAAGCTTCTGCATCCAGGCAGGTGCTTTGTTATAATCATTCACTGCATCAGCCGAATCAAACAGTATGCGGTTGAGCAGGTCAAAAGAAAGTTCTTTTTCTCCTTCTATCAATGAAACAAGACCGAGCTTATCAATATAATTCCGCTCCACACGTTTAAAATCATCTTCGCACTGGGCATACATCAAACCGAATACCGCATCAGCATCCGTTTTGCCGTAAATATGCGGAATGCCAAAATTATCACGGATGATGGTTACATCGTTAGCCTGTTTTTGCCAGCTGGAAATTTCTGCATTGGAAAAAGATTGGGCACAACCTGTACCAGCAATACTTAGTATAAAGAAAGAGAGCCAAACTATTTTTTTCATATAATAAATAAATTTTTACAAATAACTCAACCACCATTTTTCTTTATGGCTGGTTTTATAATTATCATACCATTTACATACCGGGTAAAGAGAAGCCACTACAGTAATCCAGATCAGGTACACCATACCCAAACTAACTCCTTCGCCCGGGACCAGGAAATTAGGAATGATATCGGCAGCTCTTTTTGTTCCTTCTTCAAACGAATGGCCCCTGGCAAAAAACACCAGCATAGCAATAGTATGGAGCAGGTAAAAATGAATGATATAATAAAAGAAGGGAACTCTTCCATAAACTGAAATTAATTTAACAACAGCCCCCCTTGCCTTATCAAAAAATGCCAGGAATAATATTGACGGGCCAATGGTCATGCACATAAATAATAATGAAGGAGGGTATTTGGCTACTTCAAGAAATGAATAGAGTGAACTAAGTGGTTTATCATTATTGTTCAGCACATCGGGATCTCCGTAAACATCTGATATGCGCACAATGATAAAGAAAGTGATGATAGCAAGACCAAGCCCTGCCAAAACCTTTTTTCTTTGCAGCCCTTCAGTATTGTACAATAATTTACCAAAACAATATCCCAGCAACATTAAACCAGCCCAGGGAAGAAAAGGATAAAATGCCAACACATTATGGTTGTTCCATAAATGAAACATACCGGGGCGGTGCAGTAATGAATACAAGACACTGACATCTTGTTTATCCTTTTCATAAAAATCGAGGAGATTATGTCCAAATACTATGACCAGTCCGCATATTAATATAACAGGAAAAGGCAGCCATATGAATAACCCGAGTATGATCATACTGATGCCGATTGACCATATCGTTTGAAGGCCGATCACTGTAAAATGAATATCGAAGCTGAAAGAAAAAGTGATCAGCGTTACTTCAAGAAGAATCAGCCAAAACCCTCTCTTGATGAGAAAAAGACTCAACTCTTTCTTACTCTTTCTTAAACTTTGCAAATAGCCAGATGTACCGGCAAGAAAAACAAAAGTTGGAGCACAGAAATGGGTGATCCACCGGGTGAAGTACAACAGGGGTGTGGTGGTGGTAGGGTTCAGCGGGTCTTCCGTCATTGCCTGGGCATGAAAAAAATCCCGGGTATGGTCAAGCGCCATGATAATCATAACCAGCCCCCGTAACAGGTCAACGGACTGGATACGGAATCTGTTTACAGTTAGTGTATTCATAAAAAGATTATTGCGGTTCGTTGGCCTTTAAGAGGCGCAGGAAATTTTCGCCCAGTATTTTACGGATGTCCTTTTTGCTGTAACCTCTTTTTAAAAGTTCCCGGGTAATAAGCGGCATGGTGGTTACATCATCCAGCTGCTGCGGCGCAGAATTGATGCCGTCAAAATCACTGCCCAATCCTACATGATCAACTCCGGCAAGTTTTACAATATAGTCAAGATGATCGAGCAATAATGAGAGCGGCGGACGGAGAGCCCTTACCTCATCAGTATATTTTTCAAATAAAAACACATCGGCAAAATAAGGCTCAGGATTTTGTTTCAGTAAAGAATCCCTTTCTGGCTTATGCCTGTTATTAAAAATCTCTGTGCGCCTTTCAAAACTGCTGTCAACAAAACCACTATAAAAATTTAAATGAATTACGCCACCGTTCTTACCAACGGCTTTTATCTGTTCATCTTTTAAATTTCGCCGGTGCGGACATAATGTATATGCACAGCTATGAGAGACAAGAACGGGTTTTGTGGTGGTATTGATCGCATCCCAAAAAGTCTGTTCGCCCACATGTGATAGATCAACAAGCATACCTAATTCATTCATCCGCCGCACTACCTGTTTTCCAAAATCGGTTAAACCCTTTTGCCTTGCAGAGTCTCCAAAAGCCCCTCCTTTGGAGGGATTTAGGGAGGTCGTTTCATCCAATGCCGATGTTGCCCAGTCGGTCGAGTTGTTCCAGGTCAGCGTCATGTATCTTACTCCTCTCTTGTAAAAGTTATCGAGGTTCTCCAGTTTGTTCTCGATCATATGCCCGCCTTCCACACCGAATAACACACCCAACTTTTTTCTTCAACCGCAGCAGATATTTCTTTGGTTGAAAATGCTGTCATCATTTCACCAGGATTCCGGTTTGTCCATGCCATCACAGTATCAATTTCCCTGTTGGCCCAGGCATAGGGTTGTGCTTTTAATCCGTCGCACCAGATAGAGAAGAGTTGTACATCCACACCACCGGCTTTCATGCGTTGCAGGTCACTGTGTGTTTTGCCGGCCAGGTTTTGATCAAAGCTTACACCCTTATCAATAGCCGTGGTGGGAATATCGTTATGGGTATCTATAACAACTGATCTGAAATGCAGTCTTTTATAAGATTGTGCAGAGGCTGATAAACAGCAAGCAATAAACAATAGGCAAAAGGAAATCTTTTTCATCAAAAATGTTTTTTACTGCTGATCAGTATTTACCACAATAACAATAAAGGATCATTTAATCTTCTTTACCGGACTTTTCTCCCACAAACCAATGCTCTTTATTTTTAAACAGTACATTGAATGTGGTAAGTGAACCATAGCACCTTGTGATATATTGCTGTATACTTACCTTGTCTTCATCACTCAGTTTTTTATTGCTGTTGATGTTCTGTTCCAGTACACGAAGCCGGTCACGCAGCATCACTATTTTATGGAAGAAGTCATCAATGGGAATTTCTTTTGGCTTGAGTGTTTTATCTGCAGCCTGCAAAGCTATAGTACCGCCGATCCATTTATCGCCCAGCGGAACAATTTCTGTAACATCGCTCCACTGCCTCAGGATTTTTAATAAAGACCTTTCAACTGCTGAAACGGTTTCTACTTCGGCAGTAACATTTTCTGCAATGATCTCATCGAGGTGTTCATCTGTCTTATCAATCTCTTTTATGCCATGATTGATAAAAGAGATGAGATAGGTAGCATAGCGTACTGCAACGATCACACCCGGACCAAACTGGGTATGTTGCAGCCTGGTGCCGATGCCTAAGTTCAATTGGCTCTCTTCCATAATTATTTTATCTTTTTAAATTCGTAGGGCGTAAATTCAACAAAGTCGGCCACTCTAACAGTCAGCGATTTTACTTTTTTGTTTTCGACAGTAAAGGTTAATTTCTTCATGCCAAATAAAGGGTCGCTGTACGTGCAGAAAAAACGACTGCCACCGAGCGGCTCCAGTGTACCCCATCTTCCCGGGTGGTGTTCGAACCTCATGATGAGCTTGCCGGTTTCAATTTTGATATTCATTTTACCATAAACATCATGCATGTAGTCGCCTGCATAAGAAGCAAGTGGCAATTCCGTCTTCGGATCCATGGCAATAGAATCTTTTACTGACTTCAACTGTTTTTCTTTTTCCTTTTCATCAGCTTTATGATAATTCAGATAAACTTTGCTGTAATTGCGGTAAGGCAATCCGAGAAAAGCATCTTCTATTTCATTCCGGAGTGCTTCATAAAAATTATTGGCATCTGTATTTGTTAATACAATAATGCCGAGCTTTTCTTCAGGTACCAAACAAACACTGGTTACAAAACCATTTACACCGCCGGTATGTGCCACAATTTTTCTGCCTGCATATTCTTCCAAAAACCATCCAAGGCCGTACAGCGCAAAATGAGCTTTGTTGAACATGTGCCCTCCATTACCCAGTATGGAATGTGGCGTTCTTGTCTGCCGTATAGCCGATTCAGGAATAATTCCTTTACCATCCAGTTTTCCGTTATTGAGTTGGGCCATTACCCATTTGCTCATATCATTTACTGATGATGAAATACTGCCGGCCGGCGCCATGTTATCAATATTTCCATATGGGATCTTTTTCAACTCACCCATCACAACAGTATGAGCAATACTTCTGTTAGCTGCGGTCTTTATTTCTTTTGACATGGCGAGGCTGTTATTCATACCAAGCGGTTTGAAAATATTTTCTGTTACATAATCACCCCAGGACTTTCCGGTTACTTTGGGAATAATTTCTCCGGCTGTTAAAAACGCACTATTGGTATAACCCCATTTGCTGCGAAAACTGTACATGGGTTTTAGCTTCCCCATTTTTTCTCTTACTTCGGCAACAGTAAGGTCAGAATCGAAATACATAAAATCTCCTTCAAAGGTTTCAAACCCCAGGCGATGGCATAACAAGTCCCTGATATTGGTTTCTTTGGCAACCCAGGGATCATATAATTTGAAATCAGGCAACCATTTTTGTACTTTATCATCCAGCGATAACTTCTTTTCTGCATCCAGCATCGCTAAAGCTGTTGCGGTAAAAGCCTTTGTATTGCTGCCGATCATGAATAAGGTATTTTCATCTACTTTATCTGTCCCGTCGAGTTCTCTCACACCATAACCTTTCATCAATACAACTTTCCCGTTTTTAACTACACATACTGCAACGCCGGGAATTTGCCAGTCGGCAAGGGCTTTGTTTACATAATTGTCTAAACTGTCTTTTACAAAAGAAGGGATGCTGTCGTTTTGTGCATGCACCAGCAGAGAAAGAAATATAATGGGAAACAAAAAGAGTTTTTTCATAACAAAGGTTTGAATATGAAAAGTACTTCTCTTTTTTTATTTTTTTGCATCCTGGTTTAATAATTCAAATTTGAAACGGTACGATGCGTTTAAAATGTACTTATTGAAAGTAACCTCATCAGCCTCGCTGGCAAATTCATAGGCAGGCCTGTACCGCACCATAAAAGTATCCAGTTGTGCGCCCTGCAATTGGGTAACTCTTTTTACAAAAGGTTTATTGAAGCGATAGTCTACATATTTTTCCTGTTCTTGTTTTTCCAGCCTAGCCTGGAAGGCTTTGAGGCGCTTATTTCTCCTGAACCTGAAGATATTGATGATCTCGTTGACATCGGCGCCCACAGCGCCATCCGGCGAAACGCCGGTTCGTATGGTTGGCTTCCTGAAATTATATATGTCACTATAGGTTTCCCGGTTTTCGATAGAATCCTGGCGGTACGATTTAGCAAATACGGTTACTTCCTTTAGGGTACGGTATTTTGATTTGACCTTTAACCGAAGCGCAATATCAAACCGGGAAGGATCGGAAATATCTTTTACAGAAAATTTTAGCGTGGGTTTGTTTTGATAGATAAAAGTGAGAGAATCGTTGTCGGTAACCGGTATTTTATAATATCCTGTTGAATCTGTCCAGGTAAATTTTCCTGATAAGCTTTCTACCCGTACATTTTCCACCGGGGTTATTCTGGAAGAATCATAAACTGTTCCGCTTACTATGTTCTGTGCAGTTAACAGGCCTGTTGTACAAATAAAAAAGACCAGGAGTAAAATTATTTTCGGATAAGATCGCAAGAAGAAAAAATTTGTAGGAATAAAATTAAGCCAACAAATCTGCACAATAACTTTAACCTGGTTGTTTTAACGGCGATTTTACTTTTGTATAAGCTCAGCAATCACTTTAGGGTAGTGTATATGTTCCAGGGTATGGATCTTCTGAGCCAGCGATGCTGCTGTATCCTGTGCATCAACTGTACAAGTTGCCTGGAAGATTATTTCACCATGATCGTATAGTTCATCTACATAATGAATGGTAATACCACTCTCTTTTTCCTTAGCTGCAATTACTGCCTCATGTACCCGGCTGCCATACATTCCGCTGCCCCCGTATTTTGGCAACAGTGCCGGGTGAATATTAATGATCTTTTTTGGATATGCATTAATTATGGGCACAGGTATTTTCCATAAGAACCCTGCCAATACAATAAGGTCAATATTGTTCTTTTGTAATTCTGGTAAATAATTATCTGCATTAAAGAACCTGTCTTTTTCTATCAATAAAGAAGGTATGCCGGCTTTTTGAGCAATGGTTAATACACCGGCCGTTGGTTTATTGCAAACGATGAGTGCAATTTTTACCTTCGACGAAAAAGCGAAATGTTTTATGATCTGTTCGGCATTAGTTCCGGTGCCGCTGGCAAAAATGGCAACATTTGTTGCCGGCTTACCTGTTTTTTTTCCACTCATCTTTTTCCCGATCTTGATAATATACCTCCTGAAGAAAGCAAACTGGCCGAGTGGTATGCTGATGAGTAAAACGCAGATTGGCCAGAGCAGGGTAACCAGTAAAATATACAGGAAGACCCAGGCAATACCCTTTTCTAAATTTGTAAGCAACAACAACTTACGCCCTGCATAACCACAAAGGCTGCCACCCAGGGCAAAAGTGGCAATAATGAGCAACAGGTTGATGGTATTAACCTTCCACCGGGCCTTGAGTCTTTCAAACATTCGGCAAATGTGGATTAAAAAATCGTGAAAAACTCAAAGAACCAGGAAAAAATCCAACTCAAAAAACAGTTTACAAATGCATGACAATAGCTTTGACAGAAATGCCACAATCGTCTGAAAACCACGCTGGACAAGGCAAAAAAAAAATTAAGAATGTTGATATATTATCAGTATCCTGCCTTATTTTTGCAGCGAACCGGATATTTTTCCTCATTAGCCCCGATATTAACTGTATGAGTCGCTATAGAAAAATCTTTAACAGAGTACTTACCTGTCTTTTTTTTATTGCCTTATTATCCATAAATTATAAATCTCTCGCTGCCGATGGCCAGGCACTTTTTAAAGCCAACTGCGCCAGTTGTCATAAACCCGATAAACCTTTTACCGGTCCGGCTCTCAAGGGCTGGAAGGATAGGGTTCCCGGTGGAGACTGGATATATAAGTGGGTAGCCAATTCCGCGGCGTTGATCGCCAGTGGCGATGAGTATGCAAAAAAAGTATTTGAAGCCAACAATAAGGTTGTTATGTCTGCCTTTGGCAGCCAATTAAAGAAAGAAGATGTTGATGCGATCCTGAAATATGTGGATGACTATACAGACACTCCTCCTCCAGTACCAGGTGGCAAAACAAAACCCGAATCAGACGATTCGCTTCTCTTCGGAATTCTTACTCTTGTTTTAGCCCTTATTGCTTTCATATTATTACAGGTTAACAGCAACCTGCGCAAACTGTCTGATGAAAAAGAAGGCGTGATGCGCCCTGAGCCAGTTCCTTTTTACAGGAATAAGACCTACCTGATGGCTGGCATACTGTTACTCTTTGGAGTAGGCGGTTATTATACTATCAATGGTGCCATTGGTCTTGGTCGCCAGCAGCATTATCAGCCAGAGCAACCTATATTTTATTCCCACCAGGTACATGCCGGTACCAACCAGATCAGTTGTCTTTATTGTCATGGTGGCGCACAGGACAGCAAGCAGGCCAGCATTCCTTCGGTTAATGTGTGTATGAACTGTCATAAATCTATTGACAAATATGAAGGCCCCGATGTATTGGTAAGAGAAAATGGTACAGCCGTAAACGGAACAGAAGAAATTCAAAAACTGTATGCTTATGCCGGCTGGAACTCAGCTACCAAAAAGTATAACGACGATAAAAACGCAGATGGTATTCCTGATGGAGCAAAACCAATTGAATGGGTAAAGATTCATAATCTGCCCGACCACGTTTATTTTAACCACAGCCAGCACGTAAAAGTAGGTAAACAACAATGCCAGACCTGTCATGGCAACATACAACAAATGCCTGAAGTTTACCAGTTCACCGAATTAAGCATGGGTTGGTGTATAAACTGCCACAGGGAGACGAAAGTTGATTTTTACAATAAAGACAGCAAGAGCGGAAATAAGTTTTACAGCATTTATGAAAAATTCCACAACGATCTGAAGAATCATAAAATGGACAGTGTAACTGTAGAAAAGATCGGCGGAACTGAATGCCAGAAATGTCACTATTAATAAAATTAGCTAATTGGCCAATACGCTGATGTGCTAATTAAACAGGCGCTTTATAAACTATTGGAAAATTAGCAGATCAGCATATTAGCTCATCAGCACATTAACACAATATGAGTAAGAAAAAATACTGGCAAAGTTTTGGAGAACTGAATAACACGGAAAGTTTTCAGGAGTCAACCAAAAATGAATTCAAAGAAGAACTACTTCCCTTATCGGACCTTGATGATAAAGGCATTTTAGATGTTAAAGCCCCTCGCCGGGATTTTCTCAAATACCTTGGTTTTAGTACAGCCGCTGCAGCAGTAGCCGCCAGTTGTGAAGTACCGGTACGCAAAGCAGTTCCTTATTTAAACAGGCCAGACAATGTGATTCCCGGCGTGGCCAATTATTATGCATCTACTTATGTTAATGGCGGCGATACAATTTCTGTTGTAGTTAAGCAAAGAGACGGGCGGCCTATTAAAATTGAAGGGAACGAATTATCATCCATCACAAAAGGTGGTACCAGTGCACAGGCGCAGGCTTCTGTACTGGATCTGTATGATAATACCCGTTTACGCTATCCCATGCAAAAAGATGGCAAAGGGTTTAAAGAAGTTACCAGCTTTGATGCTTTTGATAAACTGGTTGCCGGCGCAATGGCCGGGTTGAATGGAAAGCCGGTTGTACTGCTTACTTCAACGATAAACTCTCCTTCTACTTTAGAGATAATAAAAGAATTTCTGGCAAAATACCCGGGCAGCAGCCATGTACAATATGATGCAATAAGCTATAGTGGTATGCTGATGGCTAACTATGTTTTCTATGGAAAAAAAGCCATCCCGTCTTATCATTTTGAAAATGCAAAAGTAATTGTGAGCCTTGGCGCCGACTTTTTAGGAACCTGGTTAAGCCCGGTTGAATTCAGCAGCCAATATGCACAGAACAGGAAAGTTACCGGGGATAAACCATCGCTGAGTAAACATATCCAGTTTGAAAGCATGATGAGCATGACCGGTAGTAATGCTGATGAACGCTATGTTCACAAACCTTCTGAGACCGGGGCCATTGCCCTGGCCATTCTTTCCAAATTAGGTATGGGTATGGCTGCTCCAAAGATCACCGATGAGAAATTACTTAAAGCAATTGATAAAACAGTTGAGGCCTTAAATGCACATAAAGGAGAGGCACTGGTAGTTTGCGGCAGTAATGATGCAAACATCCAGTCTGTTGTTAATGCCATCAACGAACAGGTAGGCGCCAACGGAAAGACCATTAACTGGGCCATCACATCTAATTACAGGAATGGAATAGATGCCGATATGAACAAGCTGGTTGATGATATGAATGCAGGATCAGTAGGTGCTGTACTCATCAGCGGTGTTAACCCTGCTTATACTTATGCCGACAGCAAGAAATTCACTGATGGATTAAATAAGGTTGTAAGTGTTTCCTTTAATACAACCATGGATGAAACAACTGAACATTGTAATTATATCATTCCTGCTCACCACTGGTTAGAAAGCTGGGGCGATGCAGAACCCAAAACCGGGTACTACAGTTTCATGCAACCGACCATCAATCCACTATTTAAAACAAGGGCATTTCAAACATCACTAATAAAATGGAGCTCAGCAGCAGGTAGTGCAATTAATGATTATGAAACGTATTTCAAAACTTACTGGACGGCTAAATTGGGCAATGCAGACTTGTATGCTAAAGCATTGCAGGATGGTGTTGTTGAGCCAGCCACCATGCCGGTTGCTGCCGGTGTTTTTAATGCAGGAAGATTAAGTGATGCGGTAACAACTATCAACGAGATAAAGACAGGGATAAATGAACTCGTGATCTATCAAAAAGTATCAATAGGCAATGGCAGCCAGGCTAATAACCCATGGTTACAGGAATTACCTGACCCGGTAACTAAAGTAACCTGGGATAATTATGTAATGATGAGCCCAGCCATGGCAAAATCATTATTAGGCCTTGATGTAATGAACCAGGAAGGCGGTAAACAAAGTAATTATGAAGTACATCCGGAAAAACCGGTTGTAAAAGTTACTGCAGTAAATGGTAAATCAGTTGAATTGCCGGTGATCATTATCCCGGGAATGAATAAAGATACCGTTGCTATTGCAGTTGGTTACGGAAGGCAAAGTGCAAATAAAGAAGCAACAGCAGATAATATTGGCAGATCAGCAAACGGTGCCGGTAAGAATGTATATCCGCTGGTTAGCTTCAATGGAACAAACCTGTACGCATCTATGTGCCGGGTTGAAAAAACCGGTAATACCTATCCACTAGCACAAACACAAGTGCATGGATTACAGACTATGTAAAAGAAGGAACCATTTATCCTGATTACGTAAAGCCCGGTATTAAATGGGGAATGAGTATTGACCTGAACACCTGTACCGGTTGCAGCGCCTGCGTGGTAGCATGTACTGCCGAAAATAATGTAAGCGTAGTTGGTAAGATCCAGGTACAGCGGGCACACGAAATGCACTGGTTGCGTATTGACCGATATTTCACCGGCGACCTGGAAAATCCTGATGTGGTGTTCCAGCCTATGCTTTGCCAGCATTGCGATAATGCGCCTTGCGAAAATGTTTGCCCTGTATCTGCCACCAACCACAGCAGCGAGGGCCTGAACCAAATGGCATATAACCGTTGTATCGGAACAAGATATTGCGCTAACAACTGTCCGTTTAAAGTACGTCGCTTTAACTGGTTAGATTATACCGGGGCCGACAGCTTCCCGGATAATCAAAAGCCATTACTGGGCTCTTATATGGACGACTCTGTTATGCAGATGAATGATGATCTTACCCGGATGGTATTGAACCCGGATGTTACTGTTCGTTCCAGAGGTGTAATTGAAAAATGTTCTTTCTGTGTACAACGTTTGCAGGACAGTAAACTGGAGGCCAAAAAACACCAGGATCCATCACTGGTACGTAATGTTAAAACAGCCTGTATGCAGGCATGTCCAACACACGCCATCAGTTTTGGTAATGTTAATGATAAAGAAAGCGATGTGTACAAGATCAGGAATGTAGATCAAAAACACCGGGCTTTTTATGTGCTGGATCAACTGCACGTTTTGCCTAATGTAAACTACTTAGTTAAAGTGAGAAATACCGACAGGCATATTGGAGTGGAAGAAGAAAAAGGAGAAGAGCCAAAGAAGGTTGAAAAAGTGCATGCGTAAGCAGGGAATAATAAATGTTGAAACCAAGTAAAAATTAAAAAGTAAAAACCAGGAAAGCAACAGAGTGAATTCGCTTTTTGAATTTTAACTTTTGACTTTAATCATAGATATGTCATTACTGAAATACGAATCGCAACTAAGGGAGCCGCTGGTAGATGGTAATAAAGATTATCACCAGGTAACAGAAGACATCATTCGCCCCATTGAGATGAAACCAAGCCGCTTGTGGTATATTGGTTTTACCATCAGCGCTATGCTGCTGGCATTTGGTGTGTATAGTGTTTACCGTGAAGTAACTTATGGCATTGGCCAGTGGAACCTGAATAAAACAATCGGATGGGGTTGGGACATTACCAACTTTGTATGGTGGATCGGTATCGGTCACGCCGGAACATTGATCTCGGCTATCTTGTTATTGTTCCGCCAGGGATGGAGAACGGGTGTTAACCGTGCAGCCGAAGCAATGACGATCTTTGCGGTGATCTGTGCCGGCCAGTTCCCGATCTTTCACATGGGCCGTGTATGGATGGCATTCTTTACTTTACCTTATCCCAACAGCCGTGGCCCGTTATGGCCAAACTTCAACAGTCCGTTGTTGTGGGACGTGTTTGCGATATCAACTTATTTCACTGTTTCATTATTGTTCTGGTATTCCGGCTTATTGCCCGACTTGGCAACAGTACGTGACAGGGCAAAAACAAAATTCCGTAAAATGTTTTATGGCGTTGCTTCCTTTGGCTGGAGCGGAAGCACCAAACACTGGCAGCGTCATGAATCTTTATCATTAGTACTGGCTGGTTTAAGTACACCGCTTGTATTGTCAGTACATACTATTGTATCATTCGACTTCGCCACCTCGGTTGTTCCGGGATGGCATACTACCATCTTCCCGCCTTACTTTGTTGCAGGAGCTATCTTTAGTGGATTTGCGATGGTGCAAACGCTGATGATCGTGTTGCGTAAGGTACTGCACCTGAAAGATTATATCACCCTTGGCCATATTGAAGCCATGAACAAAGTGATTGTATTGACGGGTAGCATTGTGGGTTGTGCTTATTTAACAGAGTTATTTATTGCCTGGTATGGACAAAATCCATACGAATGGTATGCATTTAAAGAGAACCGGGCCAATTTATACAGTCCTTACGGATGGAGTTATTGGCTAATGATGTTCTGTAATGTGGTATCGCCGCAATTATTCTGGAGCCGCAAACTGAGGAGAAATATTACCGTTACTTTCTTCATGAGTATTATTGTAAACATAGGTATGTGGTTCGAGCGCTTTGTAATTATTGTTACATCCGTGTACAGGGATTACCTGCCATCTTCCTGGAGTACTTATTACAGTCCAACCATTTGGGAGATCGGGTTCTACCTCGGAACATTCGGGCTGTTCTTTGTCTGCTTCTTCCTGTTTGCAAAATACTTCCCGGTTATTGCGGTAGCAGAGATTAAGGCGATATTAAAGACGAGCGGTGAGAATTATAAAGCGAAAATGACGGATATAGAAAAAGCAGATGCTGAAAAATTTTATATTGAAGAAGTGGCACATGCACATCATTAAAAAATTTAAAAGGTTTAAGAAGTTTAAAAGTTTAATAATATGGCTGGAGGAATTAAAAAATTTGTTGTGGGTTGTTTTGATGACGAAAAGGTATTGTTTCCTGCGGTGAAGAATGTTCGCAAGGCAGGATACAAGATACACGAAGTGTACACACCTTTTCCTGTGCATGGGTTAGATCATGCTATGGGCATCAGGGAAACAAGTCTGCATACGGCTGGCTTTATTTATGCTATTACCGGTACAACAACAGCGTTAACATTTATCAGCTGGGTGTTTACCAGGGACTGGCCTTTGAATATTGGCGGTAAGCCCCATTTTGCTTTGCCGGCATGGATACCCATCACGTTTGAATTGACGGTTTTATTTTCCGCAGTGGGTATGGTGCTTACTTTTTGTTACCTGTGCAACCTGGCGCCGTTTGTTAAGAAACATCATTTTCATCCAAGGGCAACTGATGACCTTTTTGTAATGGCTATAGAATGTACTGATAAGACCAATGATGCAGA
Source organism: Ferruginibacter sp. (assembly GCA_044222465.1). Taxonomy (GTDB): domain Bacteria; phylum Bacteroidota; class Bacteroidia; order Chitinophagales; family Chitinophagaceae; genus Ferruginibacter. Next base: position 42,724 of record JBGANE010000005.1, on the reverse strand, counting down.
AGTGCAATCCTTCCTGCAAAAAGCGGGAGCCAAGGAAGTCAATGTTCAGAATGCAGAGACCGGCTGGTGGATAGGAACCTATGATAAAACGCAAAAACTGTACAAAGAGGAAAAAGGATATTGAACAGTAATTACGATGGAGCATGGAGGATGAAAATTCCTCTTTTAATAAAAAGAAGATTATCAGAATGAAAAAAATCACAATCATATCAACCCTGGTTTTGTCAATAGCTGTTGTAATTATCAGCTGCGGTGGCAAACGTGATACGGGAAGAACCTATATGCCTGATATGGCTTACAGCCGTGCTTACGAATCTTATGCCGAGAGAGACTCTTCCGTATTTACTACAGATGTAAATGACAGGGGACACAAAATATTTTATAATAACATGCCTCCGGCAGGTACAATAAAAAGAGGAGAATTATTCCCATTCCCGGTAGCGCCTGCCAGCATGAATTCAGTTGATAGCGGCGCATTGCTTTTAAGTTCACTGGTACCCAACCCTCTTCCGTCAATGACAGGTGCCGAGTTAGAAGAGGCTGGAAGATTATTCAATATCAATTGTGCAGTATGTCATGGTGCTAAAGGGGGTAGTGATGGACCAATAGCGCCAAAAGTCGGAGGAGTGAAAAGTATCATTGCTGCATCACCGGGCTATACAGACGGAAGGATATTTTATGTAATTACCTATGGGCAGAATAATATGGGAAGTTATGCATCGCAGTTGAGCAGTGAGCAGCGCTGGAGAATTGTTCAGTATATCAGGACACTTGAGCCTAAGGCAGCAGCAGCAACGCCGGCAAAAACAGACAGTGTTACTGCGAAAAAATAATAATTAAAGAACTAGAAAATAAAGTTTAGATGGACCATCAATTTCAATTACCCGGTAGCTATAAAAAGTGGACCTATGGCCTTATTGCCGTGGGAGTGATAGCACTGCTGTGGGGATTCATCATGTATCATCCATTCGCACATGCAGGACATGGGGAGAACGTTAACAGCACCCGTTTTTGGGCCGTGCTGTTGCAAAACAGCATTTTCTTCCTGCTGGTGGTTAATGCGGCTATGTTCTTTTTATGTGTTACCACCATGGCTCACGCAAGCTGGACGGTTGCATTGAGAAGGGTGGCGGAAGCCATTTCAAGCGTGGTACCCATTTTGGGAGTTATCACTTTTGTGATCTTAATGGCCATTGTGTTTGGGGGCAGAACTGATATTTACCACTGGTTGGACAAAGAAGCTGTGGCAAATGATCATATATTAAAAGGGAAAAGCGGTTTTTTAAGCCCAACTTTCTTTTCTGTATGGTCTTTTCTTACCATTTTTCTGTGGTGGTTCCTGGGAAGAAAAATGCGCAGCATGAGTTTGAAAACGGATAAGACAGGCCCGATGGATTATGAGACTGCAAAAAAGTGGACCTGGGATAATACCGTGTGGGCATCATTGTTTACTGTTGTATTCGCCCTCACCGTAGCATCTACTATTCCATGGCTTTGGCTCATGAGCATTGATGCCCACTGGTACAGCACCATGTATAGCTGGTACACATTCGCCAGCACATTCGTTTCAGGAATGTCATTGATCGCATTGTTTGTTATTTACCTGAAGAATCGTGGACAACTGGAGTATGTTACAGAAGAGCATTTGCATGACCTTGGAAAATTCATGTTCGCCTTCTCGGTTTTCTGGACCTATTTATGGTTCTCCCAATACATGTTGATCTGGTACAGTAACCAGCCTGAAGAAACAAAATATTTTATTGAAAGAATAGGCACAGCAGAAAAAGCAGGTCCTTATAAAGGTATATTCTTTTTCAACCTGATCGTTAATTTCCTTTGCCCGTTGTTAATATTAATGAAGAAAGGAACAAAAAGGAACTGGACCATAGTTACCATTATGGCTGTGTTGATCATTTTCGGGCACTGGATAGATTTTTATCAGATGGTAATGCCGGGCACATTGCATGAGCATGGTGAATTGATGCCATTTGAATTCGGAATACCCTGTTTATTTATCGGGTTGATCATGTGGGGCACAGGAAGATATTTAAGCAAACACTCATTGTTGGCGAAAAATCATCCTTTCCTGAAAGAAAGTATGATACACCATACATAAGAATGGAATTGTTTTGTGGCGAAGTATAAAGAATACCAGGCAGTAGTTTAAACAAGAACTCAGAATAATATTTACAGAAAATAACTTTGAATCATGAAGGAGTTTTTAATGGTAGTTTTAGGTGCATTGATCTTCGTAGTCATCTTTCAGATTGCGAAAGCCAGTGAGTACGTGAGTGTATTAAAGGGCGAAGAGAAGACACGTAAACAAAACAACAAGATCAATGCTTTTTTCCTGTTGGGATTTTTAGTTTTTGGATTGATTGGTGTATGGTACTGTAATGAATTATATTACGGCAAGACACTTTTTCCACAAGGTTCCGCATCAGTGGAAGGAGAAAGCCTTGACAAGATGTTCATGATCACAACAGCTATAACAGGACTTGTTTTTGTGATTACCCAGGTATTTTTATTCTGGTTCTCCTATAAATACCAGGAAAAAGATGACCGTAAAGCGTTTTATTATCCGCATAATAATAAACTGGAGTTACTTTGGACAACCGTACCGGCCATTTTCTTAACCGTATTGGTTGTTTTTGGATTGAAGTACTGGTTTAAAATTACCGGCGAAGCGCCTAAAGATGCTATCGTAGTGGAAGTAACCGGCCACCAGTTTGCCTGGGAGTTCAGGTACCCAGGAGCTGATAAGGTTTTAGGAAAAAAGAACTTCAAGCTTACTACAGCCATAAATAACCTGGGAGTTGACTTTAATGACCCGGCAAGTTTAGATGATATTCATGTAAGTACTACCATGCATATACCTGTAGGCGTACCGGTAAAAATGGTAATTGGTTCACAGGATGTAATACATGATGTGGGTCTTCCTCATTTCAGGTTAAAGATGGATGCAGTACCAGGCATTCCAACAACACAATGGTTTACACCAAAGCTTACTACAGCAGAGATGAAAAAGAAAACAGGCAACCCCGATTTTACTTATGAGATCGCCTGCGACCAGCTTTGTGGGGCCAACCACTTTGCCATGAGGGGAGTTATTATTGTAGAGACCATGGATGAATATAAAAAATGGTTAGCAGAACAAAAACCGGAATACTTTACCGTATTCCCTGATAAAGCGCCTAAAATAAATATAGTTGACAGTGCTGTGAAAACAGCACAGGTACTTCCGGAAAAAAAATAATTTACCGGGTGATTAAAAAGTAAGAATATGAGTAGCGTAGCCACATTACAGCATGCCGATGTTCACGGAGCACATGATGCACATCACGAACATCATCATCACGAAACGTTTATAACCAAATACGTTTTTAGCCAGGATCATAAAATGATTGCCAAACAGTTTTTGGTAACAGGTATCATATGGGCCATTATTGGTGGCTTGTTTTCTGTTGTGTTCCGTTTCCAGTTAGGCTATCCTGAATCTACTTTTCCCTGGCTGGAAGATATTTTTGGCCATTGGGCTGCCGATGGAAGATTAAAACCGGAATTTTATTATGCACTGGTTACCATGCATGGAACCATCCTGGTTTTCTTTGTACTTACTGCCGGTCTTAGCGGAACTTTCGCAAACTTCCTGATACCATTACAGGTAGGAGCAAGAGATATGGCTTCGCCATTTTTGAATATGCTCAGCTATTGGTTTTTCTTCCTGGCATCAGTTATCATGTTTTGCTCTTTGTTTGTACAAACTGGTCCGGCAAGTGGCGGATGGACAATTTATCCTCCGTTAAGCGCCCTGGGTGAAGCATCGAGTGGCGCTGTAATTGGTATGGACCTGTGGCTGATCAGTATGGCCATGTTCATTGTATCTGCCCTGTTAGGCGGCCTTAACTATATTACTACTATCCTCAACATGCGTACAAAAGGAATGAGTATGACACGCCTGCCGCTTACAGTATGGGCTTTATTCTTTACAGCGGTATTGGGCGTTCTTTCATTCCCTGTTTTGTTATCAGGGGCTATATTATTATTATTCGACAGAAATCTGGGTACCAGTTTCTATCTAAGCGATATCGTTATTGCCGGTAAGATATTACCTAATGAAGGGGGTAGCGCTATCCTGTTTCAGCATTTATTCTGGTTCCTGGGGCACCCCGAAGTGTATATTATTCTGTTACCTGCCATGGGTATGAGTTCGGAAATTATTAGTGTTAACAGCCGTAAACCTATATTCGGCTATATGGCCATGGTGGGTTCGTTATTCGCTATTGCGATACTTGCATTCCTGGTGTGGGCGCATCACATGTTTGTAACGGGGCTTAATCCATTCCTGGGATCTGTCTTTGTGTTACTAACCTTGCTTATAGCCGTACCATCTGCCATTAAAGTATTTAACTGGCTTACCACATTATGGAGAGGAAGTATCCGCTTTACACCGGGTATGTTGTTTGCCATTGGTTTTGTAAGCTTGTTTATCAGCGGAGGTTTAACAGGTATCTTCCTGGGTAATTCAGCCCTTGATCTTCATTTACATGATACTTATTTTGTAGTTGCTCACTTCCATATTGTAATGGGTGTGGCCTCCTTCTTCGGTATGTTTGCCGGGGTATATCACTGGTTCCCCAAGATGTTCGGTCGTTATATGAATAATACCATGGCCTACATCCACTTTTGGGTAACGATCATTGGGGCTTATCTCATCTTCTGGCCAATGCACTACGAAGGCCTTGCAGGAATGCCCCGCCGGTATTATGATTTTGCAAATTGGGAATCATTTAAAATGTTTGGAACCCTCAATGAGTTCATCAGTTTTGTAGCGGGTATTGTTTTCCTGGTGCAACTGCTGTTTGTGTTTAATTTCTTTTACAGTATGTATAAAGGAAGAAAAGTTACATCAGCAAATCCATGGGGATCAAATACGCTGGAATGGACAACACCTATTCATCCGGGACACGGAAACTGGGTAGGTGAAATTCCGGAAGTACACAGGGGAGCTTATGATTATGGAAAAGACGGAAAAGAATTCATACCACAGAATGTACCTGTGGGGGCCGATGAAACAAAGCATCATTAATAATGGTGACCGGCAATAAAATATTTTGTGCAATTGATTTTGAAGCGATATAAAATTCAGATGTTTGAACAGTACAGTGCAGGAGAATAAAGCCATTAACAACTCAACATCGTTTGCGTTGGTGAGTAAAGTGAAGGATTACTTTCAGTTGATCAAATTCACTTTAAGTTTTATGGTTGTGTTCAGCACCGTGGTTAGTTTTTTAATTGCTCCCAATGAACAGGTTTATGTTCGGGATAAAATAATATCAGTTCTTTTACTTTTTGTATCGGGTATGTTAATTACAGGTTCGGCCAATGCCATTAACCAGGTATTGGAAAAGAAATCGGATGGGCTGATGCAACGTACTGCCAAAAGGCCTGTTGCCAGCGGCAGGATGAGTGTGAATGAAGCGGGTGTGTTTGCGTTTATTGCCGGTGCCATAGGGGTGTTTATGATGTGGAAATATTTTAACTTTCAAAGTGCAATGGTTGGATTATTCAGCTTGTTTTTGTACGGCTTTATTTACACACCATTAAAGAAAGTTAACTCTGTTTCTGTGTTGGTAGGTGCCATACCCGGAGCCTTACCCTGTTTGATCGGGTGGGTAGCCGCTACGGATGATTTTGGAGTTGGCGGATGGGTATTATTCGGAATCCAGTTCCTGTGGCAGTTTCCTCATTTTTGGGCAATTGCCTGGCTGGCACACAAGGATTATACCGCTGCCGGGTTTAAACTGCTGCCAGCAGATAAGGGACCTACCAAATTCACCGCAATGCAAAGTATTATTTACAGTGCATTGATGATTCCCATGGGCTTTTTGCCTTATTACACAGGAATCAGTGGAATAACAAGTATGTGGATCTTGCTGGGCTGTAATGTATGGATGGTATATGTAAGTGTGCTGTTGTTTGTAAGGATGGATGCTAAAAGTGCAAGGCGGGTGATGTTCAGTTCTTATTTTTATTTAATGATCGTTTTACTGGCTTTGTTTGCCAACCGGGCAGTTCATTAGATATAGAAGCAATAAAATTTAATAAATACCCTTTGGGGTTCAAGCGTTATGAGTATAGTGGCAATGGAACAGAGAAAAAAAATTCATCCGCATAAATTTACCCTGTGGGTGGGCATCGGAAGTTTGCTGATGATGTTTGCAGGGTTAACGAGTGCTTATATCGTCAAACGTAACCAGGCTAGCTGGCAAACGTTTGACCTCCCACAGTTATTTTGGTATAGTACTATTGCCATTATTATAAGCAGTATTACCATTTACCTGGCAGAAAAATCTTTTAAGCAGCGGGAAATGGCGAAATACAGGAGGTTGTTAAGCGCTACTGTACTATTAGGAGTTCTTTTTATTGTTTTTCAGTTCTTTGGTTTCCGGCAATTAAATATACAGGGGCTGGGTTTAGGAAAAAAGGGATCAGTAGATTTTCTGTATGTAATTGTTGGTTTACATGCTGCCCATGTGTTGGGTGGTTTAGTAGCATTGATCATACTGTTTGCAAAAGCATTCAGTAAAAAAATAAGGAACTATAACAGTGTTCCCGTTGAGCTCGTAAGTACATACTGGCACTTTGTGGATATTCTTTGGGTGTATTTATTGATATTCTTATTGATGATACGATAAGTAATAAAAATTTCAGGATTTAGTTTTTTATAATAGAATTTAAGATTTATGTCAACAACAGCGATACCAACAAATACCAAATGGTGGAATGGGGGGAGAAGCCCCTTCAATGTAAGCTATGGTAAAGTAATGATGTGGTACTTCCTGATGAGTGATGCGTTCACATTCGGGGCGTTTCTGATCAGTTATGGTACCATTCGCTTCAGTGTGAATCACTGGGCCAATCCAAACGAGGTATTTAACGCATTCCCCGGCTTTGGCCACCAAAACCTGCCACTTGCATTTGTGAGTTTGATGACCTTTATTTTGATCTTCAGTTCGGTTACCATGGTACTTGCTGTACACGAGGGGCATAAAATGAACAGGAAAGGAGTGGAGAAATATATGATACTGACTATTCTGGGTGGGCTTGCATTCCTTGCCTGCCAGGCATGGGAGTGGACCCACCTCTTAACAGGAGAACATGTTGCTGTATTAGGTGATGGTTCGCTTGGAATTATTCCAACAACAGTAAAGGCAAATCCCTGGGGGGCGCATGTACCACACGATGAAATAGCAACGGCATTACAAAACACCTCGCAGTCTAAGCTTGCCGAAATAGCGGCCACACTTCATGGCGGTGCAGCTCATGCTGCAGCATCCAAGTCGGAGCTCATTAGTGCTATACAGGCTTCACCAGATTTTCATGTTACGCATACCGGCCCAATCGCCTTTGGCGGATATTTTTTCGGTATCACAGGCTTCCACGGTTTCCATGTATTCAGTGGTGTGGTGATAAATGTGGTAATGTGGATCAAAACAAGACTGGGCCATTTTGACCAAAGGGGCCATTACGAAATGATTGAGAAAGCCGGGTTGTACTGGCACTTTGTGGACCTTGTGTGGGTGTTCGTATTCCTTTGCTTCTACCTGATCTAATAATAAAGTGTAAATTTTTATAAAGAAAATAATTGTTATGAGTGAACATGCATCATCTGCCGAAATAACTTTTACACATGCGCCAGCCGAAGGTACCGGGCGCATATGGAAAGTATTCTGGCTCTTGTCTGTAATTACTATTATAGAACTGGTCCTTGGCTTTGGTCTTGCTAAAAACTGGTATGGCGACCCCGAAACAGGCCACATGTGGATCCTTTTTGTGAAAGGCGTGATCTGCATCTTATCTCTTGCCAAAGCATTTTATATTGTATCCGTATTCATGCACCTGGGCGATGAGATCAGGAATATGATCATGACGATAGTAGTTCCTCTTTGCCTCTTCCTCTGGTTCATTGGCGCCTTTTTATGGGATGGCGACAGCTGGAAGAAATTACGCAATACAAATGCAGGCAGCCATCCTGCAAAAACAGAGCAACACCATCCGGCCGCTGTTGATAAGGATGCAAAAAAATAGAGAGTAATAATTTTCATGATAATGACAGCCACCCCCGTTAAAGCGGGGGTGGCTCGTTTTTAAGGAAATAGACCTGCGTTGACGTACATTTGCAACGCATAAAATAATTATGACGAAGAAAGCGATACTTGCCCTTGCAATTGCGATAATAATGCCCTTTGCAGGATACTTTATTGTAAAGTATTACAGCAAAGAAGCAGTGCACATGCCAGCCAGGTATTTTGCACCTGATAGTGTTGTGGTATCAGAAAAGAACGGCAAAACAGTTACCGATACCATCTGGCACAAAGTAAAAAATATAGAATTTACCAACCAGTTGGGGAAAAGGGTTTCGCTGGATGATTTAAAGCGCAAGGTTTTGGTGATCGATTTCTTTTTTACCAGGTGCCCCAGTATTTGTCCCGCCCTGGCCCGCAGTATGAAGAGGTTGCAGGATTCTTTCGTAAAGAATGACAGCATTGTACAGTTCATTTCCATCAGTGTTGACCCTGAACACGACTCTGTACCACAACTCCGCAGATTCGCCGATCGTTTTAACGTCAATCATGATACCTGGTGGTTTGTAACCGGCAATAAAAAAGAAATTTATGATTTTGCATTTAATGAGCTGAAGGCCAGTGTTACCGATTCGGAAATTGATACTGCATTCCTGCATACCGAGAACTTTTTTTTATTAGATAGCAACAGGATCGTAAGGGGCTGGTATAATGGATTTGATACAGCAAAGCAGGCGCAGCTGGTAAGAGATATCCCCTTACTGATGTTGGAGAAAGATAAAAAGTCTCCATCTATATTCCGGGAATTCATACCCATTCTACCCATCATATTTATAGCAATTGGCATAGTGTTCATAGCCGTGTTTATTTTCAACCGGCAGAAAAGCAAACAAGGAAGACAATTATAAAATTATTTTATGCTGCAGGCGACACTCAAAAAAAATGATAAAAAGGCAAAGCTCTTCATCTTCACTGTTTCATTTGTTGTCTTCATTGCCGTGGCCCTCTTAAGTAAGTTTAAACTGAATGTTGACCTGGGGTTTGATGTGCATGTGTTTGCAATGATCAATGCGATCATCAATTCCTGTGTTATGCTGTTGCTTGGTGCAGGCCTGGTTACAGCGCTTAAGAAAATGCACGTATGGCATAAGCGGATAATGATCACAGCTATTTGTTTGTCTGTACTGTTCCTGGTATCATATATTGCCCATCATTTACTGGCCGGCGAAACAAAGTTTGGCGATATTGATCACAATGGTATTCTCAGTCAAGATGAAAAACTCAGGGCCGGGCCTGTGCGGATGGTCTATTATTTCATTTTACTTACGCATATCCCGTTAGCTGCTATTATGCTCCCTTTTATTTTATTCACTGCCTACAGGGCGCTTACAGGCGAATACGCAGTACATAAAAAACTGGTAAGATTTACCTGGCCGCTTTGGTTCTATGTTGCATTCACGGGTATCATGGTTTACCTGATGATCAGTCCTTATTACCACTAAACCAAGCCAATGAATAACAGGAGTGCTTTTTCTGCTTTTAAAATTGTACACCAGGTCCTGCTTTTTGGCCAACTGTTGTTTATGGGAGTTATGTTTTACCTGTTAAAGAATGAAGTATCAGAACCTCCATTTGAAGGAAAGGACAGAATGCTTCAATGGGCAGCCGTAGCGACTGCGGCTTTTTCTTTTTTTGGCGGTAACGGTATTTTTAAAAAGAAACTGGGTGGGTTAAGAGACAGAATTAATTTAACAGCAAAGCAAAGATTTGAAAAATACCGGGCAGCATGTATCATTTTGTGGGCCATGCTGGAGACCGCCTCACTATTTTCGGGGTTATGTTTTTTTCTTTCGGGTAACTACGCATTCCTGGTGCTTGGAGGGTTGCTTATTCTTTTCTTTGCTGCCATGGCTCCCGACAAAAATAAAATGGCAGTACAGTCGGGGCTATCTGCCGGAGAGATAGATTCATTATAGCATTAATTCAACAGAAGGGTCCCAAAATCTTTTTTCAAAATCAACTACGGTATCATTCTTTACTTTAACACCATCCTTCTTTAATAACTCTTCCATGGCCGTTGGTGTTGAAAAATGGTGTTTACCTGAAAGCATTCCATTCCTGTTTACTACTCTTTGGGCAGGCACTTTTGGTTTAGCGCTTCCGGCTGCATTCATGGCCCAGCCCACCATACGGGCACTGAGCCTGGTGCCCAGGTAAGCAGCAATAGCGCCATAAGAGGTTACTCTTCCTTTGGGTACCTGCCTCGCTACTTCAAATACATCTTCAAAAAAACTATACTCTTTTACAATACTCCCTGGCTTTTCAATGACAGGTTTTTTTGTTTTTCCCTTTACAGTGGTCGGTTTCTTTTTCATTTTACAAAATATACAATTAATTATCTGGTTCTACAGCCCCTCCTTCGGAGGGCCTGTCCCGATTTTTCAGGAGGTTGGGGAGGCTACTGCGTTTGGGTTCTGTAACATTCACATAACTATACGGGCAGTGCCTGCACCCGTTGCCACAACAATATCCCCTGTCCAAATGATATTGGGCAGTAAGTACTATATAACCCTGTTCGTTATAATAAAAATCTTTTCCTTCAATCCAGCTGTTCTTCATGTCGTAATACTTCCTGTAATTGTCCATCAATATTTTTTATTTCAGCTGGTAAAGTAAATTTCAGGTAATGTATCCTTTTACTTTGTGCAATATCCAGGCTTTCATAATGTGTTTTAATTTTTAATTCCGGAATTATTTTATCACCGGCATATACATCTCCCGAATCTTCAATGATAGTTAAATTATAAAGATCTGCCACCCTTTTGGTAAATAGATAAAGATCCGGCGAATCTGTTTTAAGGTGAATGAATCCACCGGGCTTTAAAACATGTTGATACAAACGCAGGAACCGGGGATGTGTTAACCGTTTTTTGGCTTTAGAAATACGTAACTGGGGGTCAGGAAAGGTGATCCATATTTCGGCCACTTCTCCAGGTCCAAAATAATCTGTAAGTTTTTCAATCTGGGTGCGTAAAAAAGCGGCATTGTGTATATTTTCTGAGAGGCATTTCTTGGCGCCAATATACATCCGGTTGCCCTTAATGTCAATGCCAATGAAATTTTGCCCGGGAAAGAGTTTGGCAAGGCCTACCGTATATTCCCCTCTCCCGCAGGCAAGCTCCAATATTACCGGGCTGTTATTTTTAAAAAAGACATGCCACTGACCCCTCATGGCAACCGGGTATTCAAGTACATTGGGAAATGTCTTTATATCGGCAAAACGCTGTAATTTTTTTTGAGCCATGGGGGCAAAGATATTGATCGGACTTGTAAAAATCCCTAATAAAAAGGACAACGGAAGACAAAAAGAATATATAAATAAGCTATGTTTGTAACCCGTTTAGGCAAAAGCTATTTATATGAATACAGTTATTGTACCGGTTGATTTTTCAGAAACTTCATTACATGCCGCCCGTTATGCAGCCAAATTGCTGACAGGCCATTATGGAGTAACGATGATATTATATCATAGCTATTCAAAATCATCAGAAGCGGCCCAGGCAACAGAGAGTCTTGAACAACTGAAGGCTGTGTTAATGAAGGATAATGTTGTAAAAATGGAAACACTGGCCCACGAGGAAAGTGATTTTGTAGATGGACTGGAAAAGGCAGCACGCCATCGCCGTGCCGACCTGGTGATCATGGGAATAACAGGTAAATCAGCCATTGCCCAGGTATTTTTTGGAAGTAATACACTTAAGATGGCTGAAAGAAAAGTTTGCCCGGTATTGATCGTTCCTGAAAAGGCAGCTTTTAACCCGATAAAGAATGTGATGCTTACTTCTGATTTTAAAAATACGGTAAGCACCACACCATCAGCTCCCATCAAAGACTTTTTGGATGTCTTTAACCCACAATTGCATGTGGTGAACGTAGATAAGGATCATTATATCTCCCTTACCGAGGATTATGAAAATGAAAAACAAGAACTGAAAAAACTGTTCGCCGATTACAAACCCGAATTCTATTTTATGAGGCTGTATGATGTGGATGAAGCCATCAATTTATTTGCTGAGAGCAGGAACATCGACATGATCATTGCTATCCAAAAAAATCATTCCTTCATTGGCAAACTGTTAAGCGGCAGCCGGACAAAAACTTTGTCTTATCATAGCAAGATGCCGATACTGGTAATGCATGAGTAATAAAATACTGAACCCCACTTCAAACGGGGGTTTTGTGTTTATTTTTCAATCCCTTCCAGGCTGTGAATCACCCTGCCGTCACCGAGTTTAAAAAACCTGGTCACTTCATCGCATAAACTGTCACGAACAGTAATAAGGAGATTACCTTGGAGTTCTTTATTCTTATAAATAGCCACAGCTTTTAGTATCGCAGTATAAAAGCCCTTTTGTTCAAGTTCCAGCTTTCCGGCCTCATCAATCAACAACCAGGCTGGACTTTTCTCCAATGCATCAAGTATGATTGAATTAGCCTTATCGAAAGCCTTGTTGTAAAAATGGAACCTGCCAACAGAGGTAAGCGCCTCGCCGATGCTTTCCGGGTTGGGGCATTCAATATCAAAAACCTCTTTTGTATTTAAATCAAGTATTTTTCGGTGACCATTTATATCGGGCATTAAAATGCCATAGATGTTCTTTTTATGGCTGCACCATTGTAACAGTTCTGTAGTTTTGCCGCTGTGTATGGGCCTGGAAAAAATAATAATACTCATTCTTGTTTTATTGGAACTGAACAGGTAAGCGACCAATGAACCAGTGCAGAAAAGAAAAAATGCCATCGTCTGAAGCCGCTGTACAACTTACTTTCTTGCCAGGCCAGCCCGGTAAGCTGGCGAAACAACGGCAAAAAGGAAAGCGTACGTAATATCTCATCGCTATACCTGCTTTGTTTTTTCTGCAATAATCTTTGTATAAGTTTGGTGAGCAAAGGACTGATCAGCGTGAACCAGACCAGGATGGCAGATAATGTCCAGCTGAAAGTTTTTATAACGGCAAGCCAGCCCTGTTTTTCATCTGCTGCAAAAATGAACAACACTGCCGATAGAACGACCAGTATAAGTATCGTTGCCCATAACTTATTATAGTGTTTCTTTCTTTTTTCAATATTCCCGATATAAATTTCACTGTTGATTTTTTGGATACGCTCCATTACCAGGGTATTTCTTTGTGTGAACAGGTCCCTGATGATCGTATGAGCTATCCATGCAATAATTACTCCGCCAACAAGGTAAATAACCAGATAGGACCCAACTATCCATTGGCTTCCATTGCTGTAAGAAAAGCCAAATTGTTTTATTATGAATGCAAACATCTCGTCTATAGCTTTCCAGAACGACCTGCCAAAGAGCAAAGTAAGTACCAGTAGTTTTTGGAAAGCCGATTCCAGCATGGCAAGGCTGCTCAGGAGTAAGATGCTGAAAAAACTGATCGGCAGAAAACTGAACAAAGCATATCCAAGCACCGCCTGAAAGGAGACAGCAATATATGCAGTGAAAGGAGTATGAGGACTTACCATTGCCTTTATAATAAGAACGATCATTGTGGCTTTTAATAACTGTTTCAGGTTGATACGGGCAATTATACTTATTATAATAACAGCCATTCCTCCTACAACCAGGCCGGTGAATGGAATTTTTAAAGCATGCATAACACCACCCAGGCCCGATTCGGTAAAAGCCCATAAAGCTGTCAGTCGCTGAACGGCAGTATGGCGTTGTTCTTCTGTAAGGTCCTGATACCCGGTGATCATAGAAACAAAAGTAAGCGCTGTTGTACAAATATAAGAAACCGCCTGAAGCCTGATTTTATAGTAAGCTTATTTGTCTGCTTAGGTGCAATTTGTTATTTTTATTGTTGTTGCACTTTGCTATTTGCTTGCTGTTCTTCATACTGAAGCCTGCAACCACCTGTGCGGCAATTAAATCACAAACCAATGGATAAAGAAGCTAAAAAATTCATGCGGAAAGCTATTCGCATTTCAATTAATAATGTAACAAAACAAAAAGGCGGGCCATTTGGCGCCATTGTGGTAAAAGACGGAAAGATAATTGCCCGGGGAGCCAACCAGGTAACCAGCAGTAACGACCCAACAGCTCACGCTGAAGTGGTTGCCATACGCAAAGCATGTAAAACGCTCAAAACTTTTCAGCTCACGGGTTGCGAAATTTACACCAGTTGCGAACCCTGCCCCATGTGCCTGGGTGCTATTTACTGGGCAAGGCCCGATAAACTCTATTATGCCAACAGCAAGGAAGATGCAGCGGCTATTAGTTTCGACGACCAGTTCATTTATGATGAGATAGCGAAACCCCTTGAACAAAGAAAACTGTTTACAAAACAGGTATTACGTGAAAAGGCACTGGAGGCATTTGAGAAATGGAAGGCTAACCCCAATAAAATAGAATACTGATGATCCGGTTCATTTTAAACGAAAAACTGATTGAGACAGAACTGCCCTCCGGAAGCACGATGCTGGATTTTGTGCGCTATCATAAAAGACTCACAGGAACAAAGATCGGGTGCAGGGAAGGAGATTGTGGAGCCTGTACCATACTGGTTGGCAGCTTTGAAAATGAAAGACTGGTCTATCGTTCCATGACGAGCTGCCTTATGCCGCTGGGAAATGCACACGGCAAACATATCGTTTCGGTGGAAGGTATCAATCTGCAGAAACTTTCTCCTGTACAACAGGCCATGGTAGATACCAATGGTACACAATGCGGATTCTGTACAACTGGGTTTGTGATATCGCTTACGGGTTTTGTCCTGAATGAAGAGGCTAAACAATATGATGAAGCTATTGCCGCTATTGATGGAAATATTTGTCGTTGCACGGGGTATAAATCCATTGAAAGAGCTGCAGCCATCCTTTCAGAAAAAATGGAGAAGAAGCCGCAAGCGAACAGCATTGAGTGGTTAGTAAAGAATGGATTCATTCCCGGATATTTTACAGAGATCAGGGGAAGGTTAAAACAGCTGAGGGAAACGATCAGCGCTTTTGCTGCGAAAGAAAACCTTTCAGAGCCGGGTGTGATGATAGGAGGAGGGACCGATCTTGTTGTACAAAGAGCATTGGCTGTAAAAAGATCATCGGTTCAGCATTTATTCGACGCCAGGCATTTAAATGATATCCGTGTTGAGAATAACCGGTGCCATATCGGAGGAGCGGTAACGGTTACTGCTTTTGCTGAATCTGAATTAATACAAAGGTTTTTTCCGGGGCTAAAAAAATATATCAAACTTATTTCCTCCACACCCATCCGCAATATGGCCACTATGGCAGGTAATCTCGTTAATGCTTCTCCCATTGGAGACATGAGCATTTTCTTTTTAGCGCTCGACAGTGATATTGTGCTGAATAAAAATGGAAACACCAGGGCAATAAAACTCAAAGAATTTTATAAAGGCTATAAACAAATTGATAAAACGGCAGATGAGGTAATAGAAAAGATTGTTTTCACAGCCCCGCAAAACAACCATTTCAATTTTGAAAAAGTTTGTAAGCGCACACACCTGGATATTGCAAGTGTAAACACGGCATGCCAGTTACAGGTAAATAAAGAAGGAATAGCTGAGGATGTACATCTTTCTGCAGGAGGTGTGGCCCCCTTTCCCAAATATCTTTCTGCAACTGCAGATTTTATTAAAGGGAAAAAGATCAGTGCTCCTGTTCTGAAAGACGCTATTAAGGTGATGAATACTGAAATAGCCCCCATCAGCGATGCAAGAGGGACCGCAGAATATAAAAGATTACTGTTAAGACAATTATTTCTTGCACACTTCGAAAATAACGAAGGGTTAATCAAACAGGTTCTGTCTGTTAATTAAAAATCAGATTGTTGAATTCGGCTAATAACATAAACAGTTTTTTTTATTCGCCCCTGGGAGACGGAGGAGGAAATATCGACGCAGCCGGTCATGTAACCGGCAGGTCTGTTTATGTGGATGATATCCCCGCAATGGAAGGAGTATTATTTGTAAAGGTTTTCGATTCGCCCATTGCCCACGGAAAAATTAAAAGCATTGCTTTTTCGGAAGCAGAACAAATAGATGGGGTCGTAAAAATATTTTCTCACAAAGACATTCCAGGTGAAAATCAGATCGGTGGTATCATTCCTGATGAACCCTTTCTTGCAGACGGTATTGTTGATTTCCAGGGACAGCCTGTATTGCTTGTTGTTGCGGAGAATGAAGATGCTGCCGGGGAGGCGCTCAAAAAAATAAAAATAGAAATTGACCCCTTACCCATCATCACTGACCCAAGAAAAGCATTTGAAGAGGGAAAATTATTAAGCCCGTCAAGAAAATTTGTGAAAGGAGATGTAAAAGAAGCTTTTAATACCTGTAAACATATTTTTGAAGGAAGTACAGAATCTGGCGGGCAAGAACAATTATACCTGGAAACACAGGGAGCCTATGCTTACCCGACAGAACATGATAGTGTAAAAATATTTTCATCCACACAAGGGCCCACACAGGTACAAAGAACAGTGGCGAGGGTCTTAGGTGTTGGAATGAATAAAGTAGAAGTAGATGTGCCACGCCTTGGTGGCGGTTTTGGTGGCAAGGAAGACCAGGCTTCGGCATGGGGAGCTATGGCTGCGATGACAGCATGGTTATTAAAGCGTCCTGCAAAATGTATTCCGCATCGCATGGAAGACATGCGTATGACTGGTAAAAGAAACCCGTACAGCAGCGATTATAAGATCGGCCTGGACGAGAACTATAATATCATTGCTTACGAAGCTACGTTCTACCAGAATGGAGGCGCTGCTGCCGACCTTTCCCCGGCTATTTTGGAAAGAACATTATTTCATGCAACCAACAGCTATAATATTCCTCATGTTCATGTCGTGGCGCATTCATGCAAGACCAACCTTCCTCCCAACACAGCCTTTCGGGGTTTTGGCGGTCCGCAGGGAATGTTTGTGATAGAAGCGGCCATTGACCATGCTGCAAAAAAGTTAGGCGTTGAACCACTCCTTATACAACGAAAGAATATGATGGATAATGGAGATGAATTTGCTTACGGGCAAATTGTTTCCGAAAGCCAGGCCAAAAAATGCTGGGACGACGTTATGACAGAATATGATGTAGAGGGAGCAATAAAAGAAGTTGAATTATTCAACAAGCAGAACCAGTTTTATAAAAAAAGTTTGTCACTGATGCCCGTTTGCTTTGGTATTTCTTTTACCAATACCATGATGAACCAGGCAAGAGCGCTTGTACATATATATTCGGACGGGACTGTTGGGGTAAGCACCGGTGCTGTGGAAATGGGACAGGGCGTGAATTCAAAAATGTTGCAGGTAGCAGCAGATAGTTTTGGGATTTCTCCATCAAGGATAAAACTTGAAAGTACTAATACAACCCGGGTTGCAAATACATCTCCTTCGGCAGCCAGCTCAACCGCCGACCTGAATGGGAAGGCATTGCTGAATGCCTGCGAACAAATAAAAGAACGGCTGATCTCTTTTATTAAAACGGAATTAACAGATAATGAAAATGAAATCGTAGAAATAAAAGAAGAAGTGGTTTATATCAACGATGAGGCTTCTATATTCAACTGGAAGAATCTGATTCAGCAGGCATTCATGAAACGTGTCAACCTGAGTGCAAAGGGACATTATGCAACACCATATATCAACTTTGATAAAACAATAGAAAAAGGTCATCCGTTTGCGTATCATGTGTACGGAACAGCGCTTACGATTGTAACCGTTGATTGTTTGCGGGGAACTTATGAAACAGATGCCGTAAAAGTGGTACACGATTTTGGAAGCAGTATGAACCGTGCTGTTGATCTTGGCCAGTGTGAAGGAGGTATTGTGCAGGGTATTGGCTGGATGACAATGGAGGAAGTGGTTTATAATGCTGATGGCAAATTGTTGTCCAATGCACTTTCAACTTATAAGATACCGGATATATATTCAGTGCCTAAAAATCTTGAAGTCAGGTTTTTGAATACAGACGGAAACGACATGGCTATCTTTAAATCAAAAGCAGTAGGTGAGCCGCCATTAATGTATGGTATTGGCGCTTACTTCGCCATTCGTAATGCTGTACTTGCATTTAACCCCACAGCTAATATTCCTTATTCAGCACCGATCACACCCGAAAAAGTTCTGATGGGCTTATATAATAATGGCCAATAAACGATCCATATACAGTAACCGTTGCTGGCTGGATGGAAAACTTCAGCCTGCAACCATTTGTTTTGAAAACGGGATTATTACCGAAATACATCCAAATAAAATAGATGATGCCGGAAATGCAGGCGATCATATCTTAATGCCCGGGATTATTGATGCACATGTTCATATTAATGAACCTGGCCGCACAGACTGGGAAGGATTTGATACTGCCACACAGGCTGCTGCTGCAGGCGGAATCACAAGCATTGTTGACATGCCATTAAATGCAAACCCGGTTACAACAAATGCAGCAGCATTTAAACTGAAACTTGATGCATCAGCCGGTAAATTAAACGTGAATGTTGGTTTTTATGGTGGACTTATCCCTGGGAACCAAAATGACCTGGAAGAATTGATGAAGGCAGGTGTGTTAGGAATCAAATGTTTTCTTACTCATTCAGGTATTGATGAGTTTCCAAATGTTGGCAAGAAGGAAATAGATGCAGCTATGCCCGTTATTGCAAAATATAGCTTGCCTTTATTGGCGCATTGTGAATTAGAAGGAAATAGTACCAATCAACTGGATAAATACCCAACGAGCTATAAAGAATATTTAGCCAGCCGCCCCAAAAAATGGGAGAACGATGCTGTTGAACTACTGATACAGCTTTGCCGTAAACATAAATGCCCTGCACATATTGTGCATGTATCTTCGGCTGAAGCATTGACAATGATAAAGAAGGCAAAAGATGAAGGATTACCTTTGACAGCAGAAACCTGTGCACAGTATATTTACTTCAACGCAGAAAATATACCCGATGCTGATTGCCTCTATAAATGTGCTCCACCCATCAGGGAAAAGGAAAATAACGAATTGCTTAAAGAAGCCCTCGTAAACGGAACACTGGATTTTATTGCAACCGATCATTCTCCAGCTCCACCAGCCATTAAAGAACTGGAAAGCGGCAACCTGAAAAAAGCCTGGGGCGGTATTTCAGGACTACAGTTTTTGCTGCCTGCAACATGGGCAGCGATGAAAGAAAAGATTTCCATAGAAAAATTCATTCCTTTGCTTACTGAACATCCGGCAAGGTTCTTACAGGTGAATAATCAGAAAGGAAAACTGGCTGTGGGATACGATGCTGATCTGCTGGTGTGGAACCCGGAAGAAAAATTTGTTGTAAGAGAAGAAGATATTTTACATAAACACAAATGCAGCCCATACACCGGAAAAAAATTATCGGGAATGGCGCTGGAAACAATTGTGAACGGGATCACCGTTTATCAAAACACACAGATCATTCAAAAAAACGCAGGACGATGGCTTTTGAGAAAGTAAAAGAAATAATCAAAGAAGCGCCAGCATTCGCACAACTAACCGACCTGGCCGCAGAACGGCTTGGTGGAAAGGTTTTATATGCTACTGATGATTTCTTTGCAGAAAAAGAAAACCTCATCAAGCCAACGAGAGGAATTTTTATTACAGATAAATATACCGATCGGGGCAAATGGATGGATGGCTGGGAAAGCCGCCGTAAACGTACGCCTGGCCACGACTGGGCTGTGGTACAACTGGCAACTCCGGGAAAAATCGTTGGGTTTGATATTGATACTAATTTTTTCCTCGGTAACCATCCGCCACATGCATCTGTTGAAGCGATCAATTTAATTGAAACTTCTTCTGTGACAGATTGGGATAAACTGAACTGGAAAGAGATATTACCTAAATCGCATTTGGATGCAGGCTCACAGAATTTTTACGAAAGTAATAGCAGCGACATATATACACACATACGCCTGCACATTTATCCTGATGGCGGCGTAGCAAGATTGAGGGTATATGGTGAAGTGTTCAGGAATTGGGAACTTGTTTCTGCCAATGAAGAAATAGACCTGGCCGCAGCTATCAATGGTGGCAAAGCCATTGCCTGCAATGATATGTTCTTTAGCGCTATGGGCAACCTGATCATGCCGGGGCGTGGAGTGAATATGGGAGATGGCTGGGAAACGAAACGAAACCGTACACCCGGCAACAGGGATTGGGTAATTGTAAAACTGGCAAGAGCAGGAAGTATTGACCGTATTGTTGTAGATACCTGCCATTTTAAAGGCAATTACCCCGACACATGCTCCATTGAATGTTGCATGAGTAATAATGATACTGATGTGATAAAAGATAAAGTAAAGTGGATAGAATTATTGCCGAAACAAAAATTAAGCGCTGATCATGAACATGAATTCATGAAAGAGGTAGATCATACTGTTACTGTTTCGCATGTAAGGTTGAATATTTTCCCTGATGGCGGCATCAGCAGGCTTCGCTTGTTTGGAAAGAAAAAGAATTGATAATGCTAGGAATTATTTTATTGGCTGTACTTGGGTTTGTCTTGGTCATGCTCACCATCATGACCTATTACCTGCGTACCGTATTGAAACAATATGAAAAAGATGATGAAGCGGGCGTTAATGTAGAAAAGAAAAAGGAAGAGATAGCTTTATCCCGGAATTTTGTTTACACTGCCCTTGTACTGGTTTCGGTTTCCATGGCCGGGGCCTTATATATATATGTAAAGGGAACAGCATGGGAGAGCCACTTGATGGAGTGGCTGAATATTGTTGTTCGCCTGATGCATATCACCTTCGGTATTGCCTGGATAGGAGCGTCATTCTATTTTGTTTTCTTAGAGAATGCACTCAACCGCACTAAAGACGTCCGGGATGAGCTCGCCGGGAATCTTTGGGCTGTGCATGGCGGCGGATTTTATTATCTGGAAAAATATAAGGTAGCACCTAAAACAATCCCAAAACATCTTCACTGGTTCAAGTACGAGGCTTACTTTACCTGGGTTACGGGTTTTTGTTTATTATTCGTAGTATATTACTTCAATGCATCGGCGTTACTCATTGACAAGAATGTTTTAAACATTACAGCCTGGCAGGGAATTGGAATCGGAATAGGATCTTTTGTGCTGGCATGGATCATCTATGATCTGCTCTGCAAATCACCTCTGATAAAAACCCCGGTATGGTTTACGCTGACAGGATTTGTGGTTCTTGTTGCATTTGCATATTTATATACAAAAGTTTTCAGTCCCCGGGCAGCATACATACATTTTGGAGCCATGATCGGCAGCATTATGGTGGCCAATGTTTTTTTTGTCATCATCCCTGCACAAAAAGCCATGGTGAATGCAGCAAAGAAAGGATTGCCACTAAACCCTCAACTCGGCAAGAATGCCTTGAACCGTTCTTTGCATAATAACTACTTTACATTACCGGTTTTGTTTGTGATGATCAGCAATCATTTTCCCACTACATTCGGTTATGAACAACCCTGGCTTATATTGGTCATCATTTCTTTAGGAACTGCCGGTGTGAAACATTATCTCAACCTGAGAGAGAAAGGGCAATTATCGGTTTGGGTATTGCCGGTTTCAGTTATTATCTTACTGGCCGGGGCATTTATTTCGGCTCCGCCAAAAGACCCGGGTGCCTGCAATTCAAAGATTGAATTCAGCGAAGTGAATGCCATTATTCAGGAGCGTTGTGTAAGCTGTCACTCATCCAAACCAACAGATGATGTGTACAAAGCCCCACCTAACGGAGTGATGTACGATACACCAGATGATATTGTGCGGAAGAAAGAACTCATTATGCAGCGGGTGGTGATAACGAAAACAATGCCACAGAATAATAAAACGAACATCACCCAAAAAGAAAGAGACGTGATCAGGTGCTGGATAGAGCAAGGAGCATCGGTGAAATAGGTTTAAAACGTTTAAAAGTTTAAAGTTGACATTACAGGATTTTAATAAAAAAGGAAAAGACATCGTTGCAAAAGAACTATTCAGTTGCTGCGGGTCTGATAAATGGGTTTCATCACTGATGAAGTCTTTTCCTTTCGATTCAGAAAAACAACTGGTTGAACAGGCAACGGCAATATGGTATAACGAATGTGATAAAGAAGACTGGCTCCGGTCATTTGCCCATCACCCTGAGATAGGGGATGTGAAAAGCCTGGCCGAAAAATTTGCAGGAAAAGAACAGGCTGGCGTTACAACTGCCTCTAAGGAAACTATTGAAAAACTGGCGAAGGCCAATTTGGAATATAAAAATAAATTCGGCTTCATTTTTATCGTTTGTGCAACCGGAAGATCAGCGGATGAAATGCTACGGCTATTGCAAAACAGGCTGCAGAATACAATTAATGAAGAACTGAATGTAGCCATGGGCGAACAGCATAAAATAACTTTGCTGCGGTTTCAAAAACTTTTCACAAATGCAAACTTTCAATTTTTAACCATGAGTCAACTTACCACACATGTGCTGGACACTTCCATTGGTAAACCAGGGAAGAACATCGCTGTAAAACTCTTACAGCAATCAGGTGAAAGCTGGCAGGGTATTGCACAGGGTATTACCAATGTTGATGGCAGGATACCCGACCTGTTACCAGCTGAAAAACCATTAGCGCCAGGTAATTATAAACTTGTTTTTCAAACCGGTGATTATTTTGCAACTAATAACGTAAAGGGATTTTATCCGGCTGTGGAGATACAATTCAGCATCACAGATGCATCGCATTACCATGTGCCGCTACTCATTAACCCCTTTGGATATTCCACTTACCGGGGGAGCTGAATAAGGCAAAAGAAAAAAATCAAAATGTAGTTTTTGCATTTTGACGTTGATAAAAAACTATAACAAAAAACACAGTAATGAACCAATCTATTCCTGCTGATAAAAGAGAACAATTGTTCAATAAACTGAAAGAGGCTAATACAGCCTTTCAGCAGATCTATCCAGGCGACCGCAGTGAACGCCAGCCTGTGCATACGTTATATGGCGGGGCCAACCTGTTTAAATATGATGCAGCCCTGTCTCTTGGCAAAAGAGCATTGGAAATATTTGAAACATACGCACCGGATCATAAAGCATTTGGAAAAGTGTTCGGCATGGATACCGGTTCCGGGTTCAGCAATAAAGTGTATCAAAAAGTAATTGCCAAACTAAAGACAGAAGCTATTGAAGATTTCCGCATTGATTTTGAAGACGGTTATGGCAACCGGAGTAATGAGGAAGAAGATGAAACTGCAGTAATGGCTGCAAAAGAACTGGTGAGGGGTATGAAAGAAAAAACGCTTTCTCCATTTATCGGCATACGTATAAAACCTTTTACAGAAGAAATGAAGGAAAGAGGTTTGCGTACGCTGGATATTTTCGTAACCACTCTCGTAAAAGAAACGGGGGGTAAGCTACCGGATAATTTTGTTGTAATGCTTCCCAAGGTCACCATCCCTGAACAACCAGCGGCCCTGGCCGATTTTTTTGAGATTCTTGAAAAAGAATTAAAAATAGAAAAGGGAAGTTTAAAAATGGAAATGATGGTGGAGACAACCCAGTCCATTATGGCCATAGACGGAACCAACCCATTATATAAATTCATTAAAGCAAGCAAGGGCAGGTGTATTGCCATGCATTTTGGTACATATGATTATACAGCGAGTTGCAGCATTACGGCAAAATACCAGGAGATGGACCATCCTGTTTGTGATTTTGCTCACCATATGACCAAAGTGGCACTGGCACACACCGG
The DNA here is from genome assembly GCA_044222465.1 of Ferruginibacter sp. Lineage (GTDB taxonomy): Bacteria > Bacteroidota > Bacteroidia > Chitinophagales > Chitinophagaceae > Ferruginibacter. Next base: position 18,885 of record JBGANE010000005.1, on the reverse strand, counting down.
TATCTGGCTGAGTGATGGGGCAACCAACACGATGCCTATTGGTCCACATCGCGGCGAAAACCTGACCAATGAACAGTTGCAGGAAAACATGGATACGGTTCACCGGGCCTGGAAGAAAGGATATGATCATATTCGTCATTCCTTATGGAATGGTTTTTACCAGGGCTGGGATCTGAACCCTGCACAATTCCCCATGCGCTATGCAGCCGTGTTTGCCTTCTTCCTGGAAAGTTATGATGATGCAGTGGAACGATTGAAGACCTTTGTTGAAAAAGCTGCCAGGGCAACATTGATAGGTGATGTATTTGATGATGCAGCAACAGGACAGGGGCTGCTGAATTATTTTTTACGGGCATTGAATAGTGGCGCCATAACCGAAGAAGAAGTTTTAGCAACGGGCTTAACGCTTGATGAAATAAGGGGCCGCTCTTTTAAAAAGATATTGGAAAACAGAAAAAGATAATTATGAATGTGTGGGAATTTATACATGAAAAACTGTATGATGGAATTAAGGTGATGTTGCTCTATGTTTTGGAAAGTGAGGGCAGTTCCCCGGGTCGCCAGGGTTTTAAAATGGCATTGGCCGAAGACGGAACCTACAACGGAACCATTGGTGGTGGCATTATGGAACATAAATTTGTAGAGAAAGCCAAACAGTTGCTGAAGCAAAATGAAACGAAGGTTTTACTGCAAAAGCAATATCACGATAAGGGTCATAGCGATAACCAGTCGGGCATGATCTGTTCCGGCAATCAATTAAATGTATTCATTCCCCTCTCGGTGACGGATAAAAAAACCGTCATCAATATTTTTGCCTTGAAAGGAAAAACAGTTCAGCTTTCACCCAAAGGCATTTGTCTTGTTCCCGAAGAAGCAAAAGGGCTTCAATATAAAAATGAAGAAGACTGGCTGTATACCGAAGCAATAGACAGCCGGCCGGTCATACATATCATTGGGGGAGGGCATGTTGGGCTGGCTTTATCAGAGATGATGTCGTTCCTGGGTTTTTATATCAAATTGTATGACGACCGGCCGGGCGTGAAGACCTTTTTACAGAATGATTTTGCTGATGAAAAGATCATTGTCCCCGGGTATGAACAGTTAAGTGATTTTTTTACAGCAGGTAAAAATGATTTTGTGGTGATCATGACCGTTGGATACCGGACAGACAAAATAGTATTGAAACAACTGATCCATAAAAATTTTTCCTATCTCGGCCTCCTCGGCAGCAGGCATAAAATTGACGTCCTGTTTGATGAAATGAAAAAAGAAGGAACAGTGCAGGATCTATTGGACCGTATCTTTTCACCTATCGGGTTAAATATCGACAGCAAAACAACAAAAGAAATTGCAGTAAGTATCGCTGCAGAGATCATCAGGGAAAAGAATAACGATATTCCAACCGACGGTGAATAAGGGAAGCCCTTTCATTATTAAAAATGCTCAAATGCGTTATTGACCAGCCTGGCAATCCATTTTTCTTAAAACTTACGTTTACGCTTTGTGCATACCAACGCTGTAAACTTTACCAGCCCCTGTTGTAATACAAATTGAGTATCTCCTCAATGGAAGGGCATACTTACTTTGGGCTGTTGTCAACCCGGTAGACTATATTTGCTTTGTAATCTTGTATTGATATTTATTTTAATAACCGTTATGCAGAAATTATTATTGTTGTTTTTCTTTTTTTCGTGTACGAAGCTTTCATTACATGGACAAGTTACTGTTACCGTTACCAATCCCACCAATGCCACACCTAATTTTGCAGCCAGCTACACTTCATTAGCAAATGCTGTCACGGCGGTGAATGCGGTCACATCCATGACTGGCCCTGTTACGCTCACCTGTGCAGCCGGGTCGGAGACTGCGCCTGTCGGAGGTTATAATATCGGGTCGGTCCCAACATCGGCAACAAATACCATAACCATAACCACGGCCGGTACCGTTATCCTTACCGCATTTACGCCCCAGAGTTCGGGAAGCATCAATGATGCAGTGCTTAAATTAACGGGCTCGGATTATTTCACCATCAGCGGGTTCACAATAATGGAAAATGCTTCCAATACCACTACCAGTGCAGGAACCAACAATATGACTGAATTTGGAATAGCCCTGCTCCGGAGTTCTGTAACAGACGGAGCCCAGCATAATACCATCCAGAACAATATTATTTCACTCAATAAAACCTATACGAATACATTCGGCATATACAGCAATTGCCGGCATGCGGCAGCTACTGTTACCTCAACATCAGAGATAACCAATGTTACCGGGTCTAATTTTGGGAATAAGGTATATGGCAACAGTATCAGCAATGTGAACTATGGTATCTGGTTCAATGGGTCAGCTGTTGCGGCCTACATGGATAATGGGAATGATATAGGTGGAACTTCGGTTGCTACGGGAAATACAATTACCAACTGGGGACAGGATATTACGAGCGCCAGCTACGTAGACGGTACAAGCAATGTTTGCGGCATCCTGATGGGCCACCAGGTTAATGACAATACATCTTACAATACGGTAACCAGCGCAACCTGGTCCGGTTCAGGTTTGATCAATGCGATCTATAAATTCTATCCTGCCGGGCAACCCGGTGGTACGTTCAGTTCAACCATAAGTTATAATAATGTTACCATAACCTCCAGTTCACCACTTGCGGCCAATGTCATTCAAAATGGCGGAATATCGCCGGCTTTGTCTACCGTCACCGTTAATATCACCAATAACACGATCCAGAACTGCGCCATCAATTCAACCGCTTCAACCCTTACTGGTATATACAACACATCGGTAGTCGGCTCGCTTAATATTAACAGTAATATCTTTAAAGGGAACACTTCTACCGCTACAAGCGGCGGTTTCATTGGTATTCAAAATAATGCAGCCGTAACGAATACAATCAATATCAACAGTAACCAGATTGGTATTTCGGGCAATGGTGCTGTTGGTTTCAGTGGAGCCACCAGCAGTTCCATCGTTGGTGTTTCCTGCCAGAATGCAGGAGCATCCTGCTTGGTCAATATCAACAGTAATTCCATCGATGGGATAACCTTGGTCACCTGCGGTGTTTTCCAGGGTATCTCAAATGCAAGCCCGGCCGCAACGATCAATATGAATAACAATCAACTGGGCTCTGTCAGCGGGAACTTTGTTACATTCAGCGGCGCCCAGTCGGGTAATGTATCAGCATTAAACAATAACGGCGGCAGTTCCTCCTCATCACTTACCATCCAGGGTAACGACATCAAGGGCGTTATAAACTCGGTTGCAGCTACCTGCACTTACGAGCTCATCGGTTCAGCCTCTGCGCTGTTGTCTCAAACGGTATCAGGTAATACATTCACGAACCTCACCCTTAATACAACCGGCAATGTTTATTTTATCAGGCGACAATCAACAATGTCATCGGGAGCAACCTGGAACTGTAATAATAACAGTATCGTAACGGGGTTTACTTTACCCAATACAGTTAACACCTTTTCCTTTATTTATACCAGCAGTACTTCCGGTACAGGTGTAACAATGAGTGAAAGCAATAACAACTTTTCTAACGTGACCATTACGGGGGCTTCATTCTTTTTCGGGATATACGACCTAGATGGGTTTGGTGCAGGTAATATCCCTGTCAAGACCGTTAACGGGAATACGTTTAATAACATCAATACAGGGGCCAGTTCAGCGATCATGATTTGGTGCAATAACGTGGATGCCTCCAGCAGCATTTCTTCCAATACAATCAGCAATATATCGGGCTCGGGAAACCTATGGATGATACAGCATAATTCCAATTACGGGAGTGGCTTGTTTACGATTGCCAATAACAATATCTCCACTGTCAGTTCCTCTGCAGGCAATGTGTATGGCATATACGCATCAACAACCGTTTCCAATCCCGTAAATATAAGCGGTAATACAGTCACAGGGATCACAAGCGGGAATTTCATTGTTGCAGGTATCTATATTTCGGATGCAGCACTCATAAATATATACAACAACAATATCAATAACCTCACCTGTACCAGTAACTCAGCCAGTGCTGCTGTGAATGGTATAATGCTTGGGAATTTCGTGGGAACTATAAATACGGTGAATATATATAACAACAGGATCCACACCCTGTCGGAAACCGGGACTGTTTCATCGGGTAGTGCCGTTGTAAATGGCATATTAATCAATTATGGCTCAACGGTTACTATGTACAATAACTTTATTGCCAATTTACTGGCTCCCAATGTAAATCTTACAGATGCCATAAGAGGAATTAATATTGCCACTTTTTTTTCATCAAACACCACCTACAACCTTTATTACAATTCTATTTATATCAATGCGAGTACTACAGGTACGAATTTCGGTACCACTGGTGTATATCATAACGACAATGCCACTTCCACTACGGTAAGGCTGACCATGAATGATAATATCATAGTTAACACCTCAACGCCAAAGGGTACCGGATCAACAATTGCATTCTGGAATTCGGGTACAACACTTGGTAATTATAATACCAGTTCAGATAATAACTTGTTCTTTGCAGGAACGCCGGCAGCTAACCGGTTGGTCTATTACGACGGTACCAATTCCGACCAGGCTCTGGCAACATTTCAAGCAAGGGTGAATCCCCGTGAAGCGAATTCGATCAGTCTGATGCCGGCATTCACTTCATTAACAGACCTGCACCTTGCATCAACCAATTGTTTGCTTGATAACCAGGGAGCTCCCGTCGCAGGCATCACAACCGATATAGATGCGGCAACGCGTGATGTGACCACTCCCGATATCGGCGCAGATGAATTTTCCGCTTCCCTGAATACAACACTGGCAGGAGTTGCGGGAAGCGCTGTATGCGCATACAGGACCGTTTCTGCAAGCGGTACAACATTTTCGAATAATACCTGCGACCTTATTGCAAAGATCACTTCGAGTGGTGCAAATCCTGTAGCAGGAAAGGTTAATGTATGTGTGACCCTGGATGCTACCCAGCAATATTTCAATGCAGAGCCATTTGTGCAACGCCATTATGATATTGAGCCGCTTACATCTAATACAACAACCACTTCTGCAACGGTCACATTATATTTCACGGATGCTGAGTTCGTAAACTTCAATACCAATAACCCAGCCTGGCCAAAGCTGCCAACTGTTGCCGGTGGCGGAAGTGCAGATCCCAACAGGGCCAATTTAAAAGTGACGCAATACCATGGAACGCCTACCACCACGCCATCAACGCCTGGAAATTATACAGCCAATGCGGGAAGCGGAACTTATATTAATCCCAATGATGCGAATATCACCTGGAACGGTTCTTATTGGTCAGTAACTTTTGATATCACAGGCTTCTCCGGTTTTTATGTACACAGCAACCTGTATTATCCGTTGTCGGTAAGTATTAATTACTTCAAAGGAACCAGGCGGGGCAACGACCATTTGCTGAGCTGGAAAGTTACCTGTAACAGCACGCCGAAGGTTACAATGGTTTTGGAAAGAAGCGCTGAAGCTAATGGTGTTTTCTATCGTGTCAACAGCATCACTGCGGATGCGGTCCGCTGTGCACAACCGTTCGACTATACTGATGCGGTACCATTAAAGGGAATGAACTATTACCGGCTTAAACTGACTGACAGCGACGGTAAGATCAGTTACAGCAGTACGATCGCATTATTGAATGCTGCAACCGGATCGGTATTGATCAATGTTACACCTAATCCTGTAACAGGGAATGGTTCATTAAAACTAAATATGACCAGCGCACAAGCGGGCAAAATAGAACTGGTTATTTCTGATATACAAGGAAGAATAGTGAAGAGAGAAACAGGTTCTTATGTTGCCGGGTATAACAGCATTGATATGAATGTTGGTAATCTTGTACCTGGTATTTATTATATCCGTGCAAACGGTGCTGATGCCGAACACAACATGATCCGTTTCGTAAAGCAATAAATAGAGACCCTGAATAATGAACAAGGAACACGGAATGTCGAATTTCGAGGTTGCGTTCTTATTTGGATCACTTCCTTGTTCATTATTCTTTGTTCCCTGTTCGATATTTGGTTAAATAAAAAAGCCTTCGTTTAACGACGAAGGCTTTGCTGTAGGGGAAGGGATCGAACCTTCACGAGGCAGTTAGCTATAACACAAAGTTCGGTGGTCGACCCCGGTCGTTCAATCCGCCTTACGGCGTACCAAACGGCTCTATGTTACGTTTATCCTGTTGCCCTCACCCCCGAGACAAGGGGGCATGTCTGCCAAAAATTTCATCACCCCACAATATTAAGAACTACGTTTATAACACAAATCTATAGGAATATCCAATATGTTTAAAATATTTTATCAAATATTTTGAAATTATAGAAATAATTCAAATATTTGTACTTTACTTTAAAAAAATCAAAAACTAAAAATAAAAATGGCCGCTAAATTAAATCTTGACAAACTGGACCTGCAGATCATTCATGAAATGATGGAAACCGCAGAGATATCTTATGCCGAACTGGGAAAAAAATTGTTTGTGAGCGGCGGCACCATTCATGTGCGTATCAAAAAACTACAGGAGTTCGGCATTGTCAAAGGTACAAAGCTTAACGTGGATCTGAAACAGCTGGGTTATGATATTACCGCCTTTGTAGGCATTTACCTGGAAAAAAGTTCTTTGTATGACACCGTGGCCAAAGACCTCATGAATATCCCCGAGATTGTTCGCCTGAATTATATCACGGGTAACTACAGCATGTTCATTGAAATTGTTTGTAAGGACATCTCCCAGCTGCGTGCTGTATTGCACGATGAACTGCAAAAAATAAAAGGAATAGAAAGAACTGAAACTTTTATTTCGCTGGAAGAAGGGTTTAACAGGAATGTGCAGGTGGCACCGGCAGTTTAATTTGGAGATGAACTGATTTGGAAATTTGATGATTAAAAAACAAAGACTCTTGAATTTTTAAAAAAATCGCCCCATCGGCACATCACCAAATTGATCAATTACCCTTCACATCCACCGCATCTCTTAAACCATTTCCCAGGAGGTTAAAGGCAAGCACAAGAAGCATAATGGCAAAACCCGGAACCAACGCCAGCATAGGGTTATGCGTAATGATGAAATTATAATTTTCTTTTATCATCAGTCCCCAACTTGGTTGCGGAGGTTGAATGCCGATCCCTAAAAAACTTAATCCTGCTTCTACAATTATTGCAGTTGCAAAATTACCGGCGGCGATCACCATTACGGGTCCAAGTACATTGGGCAGAATATGACGAAAGATGATCCGCCTGTTTTTTAATCCGAGTGCTTTTGCTGCCTGCACATATTCCATTTCTTTAAGAGCCATTACCTGTCCACGTATCAGCCGGGCCACACTCACCCACATGGTAAGTCCAACAGCGATAAATATCTGCCAAAAGCCCTTACCCATAGCCATAGTAATGGCGAATACCAATAACAAAGTAGGAATGCTCCAGGTAACATTTACCAGCCACATGATTACTTCATCGATCCAGCCACGGTAATAACCAGCTATTGCTCCCAGTATAATACCGAGAGTCAAAGAGATCAATACAGCGATCAAACCTACAGCCAGGCTCACCCGGGTGCCGATAATTAAACGACTTAAAATATCCCGCCCAAATTTGTCGGTGCCCAAACGGAATTTCTTAGTGATGATATTATTTTGAATGGAGGAAGGATTATTATTGGTTACCTGGTTGATAGAATAATATTGAACAACGGTGGTGTCATCATCAATAAATTTATTGATCAAAAGACTATCTCGGTTTATAGTATATCCGTCTATTGGAATATAGTGGTCATTATTCTGCCTTCCATATACCAAAACAGCAAACCAGTTTTGCCTGTTATTATTCTTATTGCCTGGAATCTTTAAAAACTGCCGGGAATAACCCGGTTTCCTTGCCTGTATCTCTACTGTTTGCAGATCTGCATTAGAAGAATTATCCGGGGCAATTACATAGCCAAACACAGAAACAAGTGCAGCAAGTATAATAATAAAAAGACCAAACAAAGCACCCTTATTTTTTTTAAGCCGCTTCCATATTTCACTTCTGAAAGAAAAATTGCTGGTTGTCATACTGTAAATTACAAATTCATGAACTTATTTCACCCTCCTTTCTTTCCATGTGTACGAACCAAAAGCACCGAAGCCGCCTGCAACAATAGTATATAGAATATGAAAAGGCTGTAACAAAGGAAAAAGCCAGAGCAGGCTTCGTTTCCTGAAAAAAGCAGCTACGGTATACAGGAAACGTAATTCAATAGCCGTTTTAACGATCAGCATAATGAGCCATAATTCAATCACGGTCATACTGATGTTTACCGGGTAAATAGCAATACCCAGCAAAACGTTTTTAAATAAAGCAACCACTGGAAGAATAAGCAACGATAAGTTGAAAAGGTAAACGATCAGTAAGGCCCTGAAGATGCGCTTGTCGTCATAACCGGTTGCTTTGCTGGCCCAGCGGATGCGTTGAGAAAAAAACTCACGTATAGTTTTTACCGGGGATGTTTGTACAATAGTCTCTGTTGCTTTGAGGAACTTTACTTTAGCTGGATACCGCTTGTATATTTTATGCATCAGTAGCATATCGTCACCACTGGCAATATGGTCAATGCCGGCAAATCCACCCACTTCTTCAAATGCTTTTTTAGTATAGGCAAGGTTTGCGCCATTGCACATACTATGTATATTCCTGTGAACAGAAGCGCCTGTTATTCCCTGTAGTGTCATAAAATCCAATGCCTGGAAGATCTCGATGACCTGGTTATTGCAATTTATCGACACTGGTGCTGCAATAAATTGTGCTTTTTCCTTTTCATAAAAAGCAGCGATGGTAAGTAGCCATCCAGGAGGAGCTATGCAATCGGCATCGGTGGTAACGATCAGTTCCCCGATAGATTTGTTGATAGCTGTTTCAATCGCCTTCTTTTTGTAGGCATTCAGTTTATCGTCTGTAATAAAATCTTTTAGGGAGATCAGCTTAATGTTGTTGCTCTCATATTGGTTTATTATTTCTGGAGTCTTATCTGTGGAATGATCATCGACCACCCATACTTCAAAAAGCTGTTTGGGATACGATTGGGTAATCATTGAATCAAGGCAGTGCTGAATATGCTCTTCTTCATTCCGGGCGGGGATAATGACCGATATCCGGGTTGAAGGTTTGAAGTTTGAGGTTTGGGGTTTAAAATCAGGTATGCTCTTCCAACCCCTCCGGTAATAAAGGATCAGCATACAATACAGGGTAAATAAAAACAATAAAAGAATGAATATAACCTGCTCCATAGTAATATGTCGTATCCGCCAAAAGCAGACAAAAATAATTTTTAATAATTCAAATGAATGATTATCTTTGTTTAGTTGCATAAACAACTATATGTCAAACAACCAATTCAGGAAAGGAGAATTATACAGTTTTATCACCGGGAAGGCTAGTACAGCAATAGGCAGAAGATTACAGAAGAATTTTAAACAGGCCAATATTGAGATAACGATCGAGCAGTGGAGTGTACTGTATCATTTATGGAAAGAAGACGGCATGAGCCAGCAACAATTATGCGATGCCACCTTCAGGGATAAGCCGAGCATCACAAGGCTGGTGGATAATCTTGAAAAATTAAAACTGGTAAAAAGAAATGCTTCCAAGGAAGACCGGCGCAAGAACCTGATCGTTTTAACAACATTGGGAAAGGAGCTGGAAGAGCGTTGCATGGAAATTGCTAACAACACATTAAACGAAGCATTGTCGGGTGTTACCAACGGGCAGATCGAGATCGCAAAAGAAGTATTACAGATGGTATACGATAATCTAAAATAAAAATCTTCATTATAAAATTTAAAGTCATGAGTACAACAGCATCAACCACAATATCACTCAAAGGCGGCGAATGGTTAATTAAAGAAAGTAACGCATTTGAAACCTATACACCCGAGGATTTCAATGAAGAGCAACAGATGGTAAAAGACATGTGTCTGCAATTCTTAAGCACTGAAGTATTGCCAATTGTTGACCGCATTGATAAAATGGAACAGGGCCTGATGCCTTCACTGATGGTTAAAGCGGGAGAACAAGGCCTGTTAGGTTCTTCTATTCCTGAAGACCTGGGAGGGCTGGGAAAAGATTTTGTTACATCCACCATCGTGAATGAAGGCTTGGGCGGAGGGTATTCATTCAGCGTGGCAGTTGCGGCACACACAGGTATCGGCACCTTGCCTATCTTATATTTTGGTACCGAAGCACAAAAGAAAAAATATATTCCAAAACTAGCAACCGGTGAATGGAAAGGAGCATATGGGTTGACTGAACCAAACAGCGGCAGCGATGCACTGGGTGCAAAAACAACAGCCGTGCTTTCTGCTGATGGAAAACATTATATACTAAACGGACAGAAATGCTGGATCACTAATGGCGGCTTTGCCGATGTATATACCGTGTTTGCAAAAATTGATGGTGATAAGTTTTCAACTTTCATTATTGAACGTGGTATGGAAGGGTTTACTCAAGGGCCTGAAGAACATAAGATGGGTATAAAAGGATCTTCAACCGTACAATTATATTTCCAGGATTGTAAAGTGCCGGTTGAAAATTTGCTGGGAGAAATTGGTAAAGGTCATATCATTGCCTTTAATATTCTGAATATCGGTCGCTTAAAATTATGTGCTGCTGCTATTGGCGGAAGCAAGATGGCAGTAACATCTTCGGTGGAATATGCAAAAACAAGAGAGCAGTTCAAAACTCCTATTGCCAATTTTGGCGCCATAAAATATAAGCTCGCCGAAATGGCTATCCGCATCTTTGCCAGCGAAAGCGCTTTATACCGTACCAGTAAATGGATAGACGATAAAGAAGTAGAGCTGGCAGCTTCAGGAAAAGCCTTTGCTGAAGCCTTGTTGGGCGCCGCGGAAGAATATGCAGTTGAGTGCGCCATATTAAAAGTACATGGCAGTGAAGTACTGGATTATGTAGTGGATGAAGGTGTGCAGATACACGGAGGTAATGGCTTTAGTGATGAGTACGCTGCAAGCCGTGCATACAGAGACAGCCGTATCAACCGTATTTACGAAGGTACCAATGAGATCAATCGTTTGCTTACTGTTGATATGATATTGAAAAGAGCAATGAAAGGAAAACTTGACCTGATGGGACCAGCCATGGCAGTGCAGAAAGAATTAATGAGTATTCCTGAATTTGGTAATGATGATGACAGCGCATTTGCAAAAGAACGCAAGACCATTGCTAACATGAAAAAAGCAATACTGATGGTAGCGGGTGCAGCTGTGCAGAAACTAATGATGAAGATACAGGACGAGCAGGAGATACTGATGAATATTGCCGACATGGCGATAGAAACATTTGAAGCAGAGAGTACTTTACTGCGGGTTATTAAATTAACCGATAAACAGGGAGAGGCGGAATCACAAATAAAGATCGATATGATGCGTTGTTATTTGAACGATGCGGTGGATAAGGTGAACAAGGCCGGTAAAGAAGCTATCAATGCTTTTGCATCCGGGGATGAACAAAGGATGATGTTACTGGGATTGAAACGCTTTACCAAAACCGAACCATTCAACAGCAAGGAAGCCCGGAGGAGGATAGCTGATAAATTGATTGATGAAAACAAGTATGCATGGTAAAAAATAAAAGTTAATTTCAAAAGCCACTGAAGTCAGTGGCTTCTTTATTGTGCTAAAGCGCACAAATCATTTACCTTTCAGGTATGAAGTGTATTTTAATTTTTCAGTTTCTTTTTTTGAGCCTGGCCGCATTCTCACAACCGGCAGATAAGCCATTTGTCAAACTAGTTGAACCAACCGGAGAACAGAACAAAGTAAAAAGTTCAAGGCAGTTCATTGTAGGAAGCACCTGCAAAAGCTGCAGTATTAATATTAATGATCAGCCAGCTAAAGTCTATCCCTCAGGCGGTTTTGCCTATGAATTAAACCTGAAACCGGGAGATACTTCTTTTACACTGGTTGCTTTTTTCCCACCCGATAAAACCGCTACCAAAAGGATATCCTATACTTATACAGTTCCTCCTCCCCCGGACACGGTGAAAACCCTCGATATTGCTTCGATAGAAACTTTTCCGGAAGGAAATTTATTTGTACAACCCGGTGATAGAATAAAATTCAGGGTGAAATCACTGCCCAACTCAGTTGTTACAGCAAATGGCGATATTCCCCTGTATGAAATGAAAAGTAATAAGATGCCCGGCATTTACCAGGGGGAATATGAGATAAAAGAAACAGATAGTTTTTTAGTTACCAAAATTCCTGTTACAGTTAAAGACAGCAGCGGTAAAACAATGACAAAGGTAACCACAAGTTGGGTATCAATGTTTGGCCCGCTGGCACCCAATATTGCAAAAACAAAGGGAAGACTTGCTTACCTGTTGTTTGGGTTGGGAGATGACAGGCTTGGCGGCGCCAAGATCGGCTACCTTGATTCAAATGTGGTGCTGAACGTTACCGGTAAAGTTGGAAATAAATACAGGGTACGCCTTTCAAAATACCGGACTGCATTTATTGACGATGATGTTGTAGAGTTTTTGCCCAAGGGGACATTTACCCCCGAATCACTTACCGGCACCTGGTCCGTGTTTGGCGACAATAATTTTGACTATGTGCAATTGGCTTTATTTGCCAGGTTGCCATACCAGAGCTTTCAATTGGTTAACCCGTCAAAAATTGTTGTAGATGTGTTTGGCGCCACAAATAATACCAACTGGATAACACAACTTGAAAACACAAAAGAGATAAAATCGGTTTCTTATGAACAGGTTGAAGATGAAATATTCCGCATTAATATAGAACTGAAACATGTACAACACTGGGGACATAGTATTTATTACAGGGGCAATACACTGGTAATAAAGATCAGGAGACAGCCTGAAGACCTTTCATTGAGAAACCTGGTGATTGCCGTTGATGCAGGACATGGCGGCACTAACGCAGGAGCAGGCGGGCCAACAGGATCATTGGAAAAGAATTTAGCGCTCGCCGTTTCACTTAAGCTATATGAATCATTGCGTGCAACGGGAGCGAAGGTTATTATGACAAGAATGACAGAAATGTTCTTTGATAATAAAGAACGTATTTTATTTTACAGGGACAGTGTACCCGACCTGCTCATCAGTATCCATCTTAATTCTTCTGCCGACCCGATACGTGTTACCGGAACCAGCACTTTTTATCGGTACCCGGGTTTCAGGAATTTGAGTAACGCTATTTACAAACGTATGCTGGAGCTTGACCTGAAGGAGATGGGCAATAACGGCAGTTTCAATTTTATGCTCAATAGCCCCACCGAATATCCCAATGCATTGGTGGAAACATTATTTATCAGCAATCCTGAAGACGAGTCAAAAATACTGGACGAAAATTTCCAGCAACAGATCGCCGATAAGGTTGTTTTAGGAGTAAAAGATTTTTTAGAAGTATGTAAAAAGGATAATACAGGTAATACGAAAAACTAAGGCTTGTTTTTTTTGAGCCAGTTTTCATATAAAGCAACATTATCTTTCACTGCTGCAATTGTTTGCGTGGTTGGCGGCAGATCGCTATCCTGCAAAATATTTTGTAAGGAACTAAAAACACCCTGGAATCTCCTCAGCTCTGTAGTTTTCTCCGTCGCAAGTCCTGTTTCCTTTAATGCTTCCATACATCTTTTCATGTAGTTATAACAAATAATACTGAGGTCATGTTGAGCTGCAAGGTCTTTTGAGCTCGTCTTCACCCTCGGATCCATCTTAACAATGAAAGACTGATTGTATGTTTTTCCATCAACGGTCAGTCTTGCAGTATAAGTCCCGGGCATTACCCAGGGTGAAGTAGGCTCAGGTGCTGTGTTCATATAGGTAGCAGAAATGGAATAGGTTGCCGGTAAGTTCAGTGGCTGGTAATGCATGTCCCACATAAACCGATGAGAACCTGCTTTGCCAGAAAGGATCTGTTGCGGCCTTATCCAGTAAGGTGGTACATTGTTCCTTGGAATAGTATATAAGGTATCGGAAGAACTGTACCTGCGTATCATATTGCCTTTACTGTCCAGGATCTCCAGCAAAACATTTGCTGCATCACTATTGAGATAATAATTGATGATGGCTCCGTCGGGAGGGTTCTGTCCTGCAGGCTCTTCCTGCGGCACAGGAGTATCGGGATACATGCACCAGCGAACACGATAAGTGTTTTGTGGTTTGTAAAGTATGGCTGATGAACGGGTAAGCTGGTTATTCAATTGGCGAAGTGCTGTGATATCATCCAGTATCCAGAAACTTCTTCCATGTGTGCCCACAACTATATCGTCATCTTTGATCACGAGATCACGGATAGATGTTGCCGGCATATTCAATCTTAAACTTTGCCAGTTGGCTCCATCATCAAAAGAAACATGTACCGCTCTTTCGCTCCCGGCGAATAATAATCCTTTTCTTACCGGGTCTTCTTTCACAACGTTGATGGGATCATCGGGTAAACCATTTACGATCTCTGTCCATATTCTGCCACCATCAGTTGTTTTGTAAATATGCGGACGCATATCATTGCATCGTATCCTGTTTACTGCTGCATAAGCAGTATTCACATCGGTATGACTTGCCTCCATCAACGAAACCTTACTCCAGCTTGTAACGGAAGGAGGTGTAACATTCTTCCATGTTTTGCCGCCATCTCTTGTAACATGTATCAATCCATCATCAGTGCCACACCAGATAGTATTGATATCAACATAAGAAGGAGCAACAGTATAGATCACACCACGGCGGGGCATTTTCTTCATATCTTCTTTGGTATAGATGCCAACACTTTCGGGAATATCCCATGTTTCTCTCGAAAGATCAGGACTGATGATATCCCATTTATTTCCTCCATCCATTGTTTTGAACAACACATTGCCGGCATAATACAGTGTTTTTTTATCAACGGGATTGAATAATACAGGAGCCGTTCTTAAGAAACGGTACTTACCGCTTCTTACTGCTTCGGGTGAAATATTTTGTGACTGGCCATTTCTTTTATCGTAACGACTCAGCTTTCCGCCGTAAACAAGATTGGGGTTCAATGGGTCGGCAACCACATAGCCATATTCTTCTGCGGCAACCGGCCGCCATTCACGGTAACTGATTTGTCCATCATTTCCTCTCGATGCAATGCACACGCTTCCGCTTTCCTGTTGACCGCTATATACGTTATAAGGATAATCATTATCTGCACTCACATGATAGAATTGCGCAGTAGGTTGGTTATACCATGATGAGAAAGTTTCACCGCCATTCACCGTAATGATCGCTCCCTGGTCGGTTGCAATGAGCATGATGTTTGGATTATCTGGATTGATCCAGATGCGATGATAGTCATCTCCGCCCGGTGCGCCGCGGAATGCCAACCAATTCTTTCCTCCATCAATACTTTTCCAGCAAACCACATCGGCAGTATAAACAATGTCTGCATTCTTTGGATCGGCTTTCACTTCGGCAAAATCATTTCCTCTTCCCCATAGCCTTTCATCAGGATTCATCATTTGCCAGCTTTCACCTGCATCGTCACTGCGGTAAATGCCGCCGTATCTACCTGCTTCAACCGTTGCATACAAACGATTGCTGTTTGAAGGGGCGATACAGAAACCGATCCTTGCAAGGCCTTGCTCTGTTGTTGGCAGGCCACTTGTTAACTTTTTCCATGTTGTTCCGCCATCAATGCTTTTGAACAAACCACTTTCTTTTCCATTCCATGCACCATTTTCCCAGGGGCCTTGTCTTCCTGCCCAGAGATCGGCATAAATAATATTGCTGTTATTGGGATCAATAGTCACCTGTATCGCCCCCGTGTTCTCATCTTTATACAAAACCTTCTCCCAGTTCCTTCCTCCATCCTGTGTTCTGTAAACTCCCCGTTCAGTATTTGGCCCGTAAGGACGACCAAGTACAGCCGCAAAAACACGGTTCTCATTTTTGGGATCAATAGCCAGTCCACCAATTTGCGTCCCTTCTTTCAAACCTGTATTTATCCATGTTTTACCTCCATCGGTTGATTTATATACACCATCACCAACAGAAAGATCGGGTCTTTGCAATCCTTCGCCACAGCCTACATAGATCACATTGGGATTAGATGTGGAAACAACAACATCGCCAACACTTCCTGTTGGCTGGTCATCGAAGATCGGTTTCCAGGTGCGGCCATAATCATTTGTTTTCCATACACCGCCATTGTTCACACCAATATAAAATACATTGGGCTGCGATGGAACACCTACAGCGCCTACCGTTCTTCCGCCACGGTGCGGACCAATACACCGCCATCGCATGCTGTTGAAATATTTTGCATCGTAGGATTGAGCAAATGACTGTGCCTGCTGTAAGAGAAAGAAGGCAATAATGATCTTTGAAAATAATAAGGATCTCATAATCGTGTTGGTTGGAGAACCTTAAATTACAAAGAAAGCTTTAGAAAGCGGTATCCTTATTTCAAAAAATCCGGAAGGATAAGAGGTAGCAGCAACCAACTGAAAAGGGTAATAAGTATCACACAGATGATATTCAAAACAAATCCTGTTTTTATCATCTGGTTCATTTTTATATATCCGCTTGCAAAAACAATGGCATTGGGTGGCGTGCCCATGGGCATCATGCTGGCACAGCTGGCTCCCAGCGTCATGGGGATACCGAGCAGCAAAGGATTAATATGCAATGCATCCGCCACGGCAGATATTACCGGAGCCATTACGATCACCTGCGCAATATTGCTCATCACTTCACTTAAAAAAACCGAGATAAGGGTAACGATAAAAATGAGCAATAGGATATTGTCAGTGGCAAAACCGGCAATATACTGGCCAAGGCTTTCGATCAGTTTTGCTTCTTCAAGCGATTTGGCCATAGCAATACCTCCTCCAAACAATAATAAAATTCCCCAGGCCATATTTTTTGTATCGCCCCATTCCAGGAGCCGTTCATCGGGATCATCTTTATCTCTTCCACTGGGTACTATAAATAAACTGATGGCGCCCAATAAAGCAATAATACTGTCATCGAGTTGAAATAATTTTTGAGAGGCGTTGATGATATCTTTTGTTATCCATAAAAAAGCCGTGCTGCAAAAAACCAGCAACACCCTTTTCTCCTGGCGGCTAAGCTTTCCCATTTCTTTCAACTCACTTTCAATAAAGGCTTTTCCTTCAATGCTGTGGGCAAGGTGATTGGGGTACAGCCACTTCACCATCACAAAATATAAAGCGAAAAGCAACAGGATTGCCAGTGGCATACAGAGCAACATCCAGTTAATAAAATCAATACCGTGTTTGTAATGCGCATTCAGGTGGGATATATAGGCCACATTGGGTGGCGTGCCGATAATAGTAGCAATGCCGCCGAAGTTACTGGCATAAGCAAGACATAACATCAATGTCAGGGAAAAATTTTTGATATTGGCTTTGGGGTGGGCGTGTTTACTGATAACATGAATAACAGAAGCGCCGATGGGGTACATCATCATTGTGGTGGCGGTATTGCTCAGCCACATGCTGATGAAACCAGTAGAGAGAATAAAACCAAGTATAATATTGTTTCCGTTCGTGCCGGTAAATTTTATAATACTAAGTGCAATGCGTTTATGAAGATTCCATTTTTCTATAGCCATGCCGAGGAAAAAACCACCCATAAAAAGATAGATGATGGAATCGGAATAAGACTTCGATGTTTCTTTAATGGAATTGATATTCAGCAGGGGGTAGATGATCAGGGGTAATAACGCTACCACTGCAAGCGGCATGGCATCCAACACCCACCAGCTGATCATAAGCACGGCAATGGCCAAAACCAGTTTTGCTTTAAAAGCTAGCGCCAGCGGGTTTACAAAAAAGAAGAATAAGCACAGCATTAGCCCGGTAATAAGAGCAGCTTCTTTTTTATATTTTTTAAAAAATTCCTTCATACGGTGTTTAAGCTATGCCAAATTATAACAGTTTCCTGAATATATGTACGCCGGGTTTAACTTTGTATCTCATCAATAATAAAAATGTATGAGCAACTTAGTTAAAGAATTCAATGATTATCGTACCAGGATGAACGAGGTTATTTTAAGCAAAGAGAACCTTGTTATAAAACGTTTGTGGAACCTGGACACAAATACTTATGCCGCCGGCGCACTGGATGTAAAGACAAAGGAAATGCTGGGGCTTGTCGCTTCTATGGTACTTCGTTGCGATGACTGTATTAAATATCATTTGGATAAATCACATGAGCTGGGCGTAACAACCGAACAGATGTATGAAGTATTTGCTGTGGCTAATATTGTAGGCGGAACCATTGTGATCCCCCATACAAGGCGTGCGGCGGAGTATTGGGAAGAGCTGTTAAAGAACGGATAATGATTCAATGGATAATGGATAATTTCGTAAATTACGGTCATTATCAGTTATCAACTATACAATTATCAATTAAATGAGTAGTGACACAGTAACGACAGCTCCGGCTCTTACCTCAAAAGACTTCGTAACCGACCAGGAAGTACGCTGGTGCCCTGGTTGCGGCGACTATTCCATCCTTGCACAAGTGCAGAAAGTAATGCCTGCTCTGGGCATACCCCGTGAAAATATAGTGATCGTATCGGGTATTGGATGCAGCAGCAGGTTCCCTTATTATATGAATACCTATGGCATGCACAGCATTCACGGCAGGGCGACAGCCGTAGCCAGCGGATTAAAAGCTGCCCGGCCAGAGTTAAGTGTGTGGATTGTAACCGGTGACGGGGATGGCCTGAGTATTGGCGGTAACCATACCATTCATTTGTTGCGTAGGAATTTTGATGTGAACGTCTTGTTGTTCAATAACCAGATATATGGTTTAACAAAAGGACAATACTCTCCAACTTCGGA
>JBGANE010000060.1:0-16529 GCA_044222465.1 Ferruginibacter sp. | reverse complement strand
TCAGCGGTCGTTTTATTGAAGAAATAAAACCTCTCATCAGCAAATCTGCTGCGCTGAAATCATTAACGTGTTTTCTTGCTCACGGCAGCCAGGATTACATGTTACCCATTGCGTATGCCAGGGAAAATCAGCTAACGCTCCAAGGCCTAGGCATTCCGGTAACTTTTTCGCAAGATGCTGTTGCTCATTCCATTTCTCCAAAGCAGTTTGAGGATTTTACAGTGTGGTTAAAACAATTTTAAATACAGCATCATATGAGCCATTTGGATTTTGAAAAGCTGTTAGCACAAAACACCGAGCATTTATCAAAGCTTAACGATATTGTGCGGCAAACATTGAAAGAAGAGGAATTTCTTGTCAACAAGCTTCTGCATCCTGAGAAGGAAAAACTTTCATTTTCGGAAAGCCTCTCTGATAAAATTGCAAGGTTTGGTGGCAGCTGGAAGTTCATCATCTTTTTTTGCATCATACTTATTGGCTGGATAATGTTCAATATTGTCACTCCATACAAATTTGATGCTTATCCTTTTACATTGCTCAATCTCCTGCTGGGTTGCGTTGCAGCATTGCAGGCACCTATTATTATGATGAGCCAGAACCGTCAGACAAAAACAGACCGTATGAAAACTGACAACGATTACATGATTAACCTTAAAGCCGAATTGGAAATCCGTTCGCTGCACAACAAAATTGACATTATGATGCAAGACCAATCCAAAACAATTCTTGAATCACAGGCATTGCAGGTGCAGCACATGAATGAAATTTCAGAAAAGTCTTTTCAAATAAATGAGAAACACACTAAAGTTATTGAGGAGTTGATTATAAAAGTGGATGCGCTTAGTGCTTCTTCATTAAAATGAACATAAGAAATTATAAAACCGGGAAGGTGTGAACGGAAATTGAACGACAGTTCTTCTGGGCAGTTGAACAGTATGCCAGCCGCTAACATAAGCTTAAACGAAATTTAAAAAAGGGGGTTTTGGCGGTTAACCGAAGTGCAGTGCATCTAATAAACTGTGTGCAAGTGTAAAAAAATGCAACCGATCTCAGCGGAAATAATTTGTTTGATTGGTTGCATTTTTTTGCTCCAACAGTTGTGCTTCGTATCCCCTTTTTTAAAACTTCTTTAATCCCTTCTTCGTTATACCAAAAACATTTAACCCCCTCCGCATTTGGTGGCTTACGTTCCCGCCTGGGCGGGATACGTGCTGTTTTTAGTTGTCTGGGAGATATTTTGCCTGAGCCTGGTTCACAAGCTACAGCAATAAATTATTCCTGCTTCTTCTCTTCAGCATGCGTAAACTTGTGTACTGCATCTTTGTGACGGATCATTTTTATGGCCTGTATAATTGCAGTAATGGCAAATATACCGCCTATCACCCAATTGATATATTGCTGGCTGTTGGTAATGCGCTGCACCAGCCATTTACCGCCAAAAATAAAAACACAGTTCCCGGTTAATGTACCTAATCCAATGCCAACGATATACATGTTATATTGGCTCTTTACCGGGTCAAGTATTTTCTTAGTAAACAATACGGTACTCCATCCGAACCAAAAAGGTATTTGCACCGGGTTAATGGCGCTCATGAACATGCCCAGTAAAAAGCGGTGCATATCATTTTCGAGGAAAACATTTTTTGCGTTATCGGCTTTTGAAGCTGCCGCCATAAAACTACCTGTAGCCAGGGCGATGATGATAATAAGGGTAAACCATTCCATGGCTTTCATCAATCTTTCCTGTTTACGTATCCAGTCAACACCCACCAGGGAGATACGTACATAGATCATTTCAACCAGTAAAGAACCAAAGGAGAAATACAGGGCATTTGTTACGCTTTCCTGTATACCGATCTGCATAGCTGCTACATTGAGCGTACCAAGTGGTAATGAACCCAGGAAACTGATGAGCAATCCCCAGCTAAATATCCTTAATAATTTTGGCATTGGGCAAAGATAACAAGCAGGCCCTATATCTCACTTATTCTAAAATAAAGCAGAATCGGAATTATTTTTTTGCCAGGACAGATAAAGAAACAGTGAGATTATCGGACAAAGAAATACTGCTTCCACCTACGCCAAAGTCTCTCCTGTTGATGGTGAATTCACCATCGAAAACATATCCGGCGTCTTTTGGAGTGGCGCCAAAACCAAATTCAACTGGCTTGGTAACGCCCTTGATGGTTAGATCACCATACATATAAAACCGGCCTTTGGTTGATGACAATACAATCTTTGTGCTTTTAAAATGTATTGTTTTATAGGTAGCCACATCAAAGTAATCGCTCTTACGCAGATGACCGTCCCTGCTGTTGTTATCGGTATCAATGGTATTGGCATCCACGGTTACATCAAAAACCGAAGTGCTGAAATTTACCGGGTCAAACTTTATAGAGCCTTTCAGCCCGCTGAAATCCCCTCCGGTCTTAATACCAAAATTTTTAATTACGAAATGAACTTTACTGTCGGCATCAACGGGTGTATAAACAGCCTGCGCATGTACAAAGCTTACAATGAAAACAAAAAAGGCGAGAAAGATAAAATTCCTGAGCATATCTAAAATTACTGAATTCTGCTGATGATCTATTTTTTAAAATTGTAAGTTATCCCAATACCCACACCGGCCATCTTTTTACGGAATCTGTCATTCTTATCGCCACCGGGTGTTGTCTGCACTTCGGTGTTTGTAGTGTACTCGGCAAAAAAGAACTGTAGTCCCAGCTTCACTCCCCAAGAATCATTCCACTTGTACCTTGCAAACAGTTCACTGTTCAAAGAACCCTTGTCATTATCACTAATTAACAAAACATTAAAGCCCGTTGGTTTAGCTGTTACGGGAACACCGGTAGCAAAATTATTTCCGTAATAAACCCCACTTTGCTTTTTGCCAAAGCTGAAACCGATAGCATCAATAGTAAGTCCTGCTGAAAACCTCTTGCTGAAATTATACCCAAAATTCAGTGACAGGTTCAATGAATTCACCTGTGCCCTTGGAAACAACACCGAATCTATATTAGCATCAATATCCTCTCTGAAAAGTACAGTAGGGTCGGTTTTGCCGCTGGTTAATTTTGCCGGGGCCGTTCTAAAGTAAAGGTTGCTTCCAAAATAACTGGTGAACCTGCCACCCAGGCCCAGCTCCCATCTTTTGCGCTTACCCACTTTCCAGTTATATACATACGACAACGCACCGGTATATTGCGATGAACCAATGCCTGCTGTTATGTCAACGAAATTATCAACTGCCTTTGTTTTTTTCTGCTGGGCATTTACCATGTTCAAAAGCAGAACAATAAGAAAAGCTGTAAACCATATTTTTTTCATAAAACTTATTTTTAGTTGTTTATTTTAATTCGGCCCATCCAAACTGTATGCGGTACTGGGCACACCATATAAGTACGTATTTATAATTAACCACATCGGGCTCCATCAGTAACTCATAGTTAAATGTTCCACTGGTATATTTAAGAAGGCCAAGGTCTTTATACTCGGTTGGAGGCATGGCATGGCTGCCGATAGTTTTGGAAAAATATACATGAACATCCGGGCCGTTGTTGGATGTAAAGTTTTTGAACACCAGGTATTTTTTTGCACCAACTTTTTCAATGGTAACATCTCCTCTCGCCTGGTCACCGGCTTCTCCGCCGGTAAGTACGCCCCGGTACAGGACAACAGGCTGGGTGGTATCGCCTGGCTGCCCAATTGTTTCATTGCCGCCTGACGGGATGCTGTTCTTCTTACAAGCTGTAAGAAATATGGTACCAGCGAGGCAGGAAATAAAAAGCAGGGGAAAAAGCCTTTTCATAAGTATGTTATTTTAAGATCAAAGCTAATTCTCTCTGCCTTTGCCTATTGTCGTGTATATGACAGCAGTGCGCTTTTACAATTTTTTAACTTTACCACATATTCATCAAACATATACAATAATTAAAGCCCCCTGGTTTTAAATACTTAACGAAATTTGTATGTACTTTTAAGCTTATTACTTGATAAAGTCATCCACTATACAACTCCTTCGCTACCCGTTTTCCTTCTTTTTAATGCCTGTATATTGGTTTGCTTTAAGCCAGACAGGCGAAATAGATATAAATGATGCAATTCTTGTATTCTGCATCCTGCATTTATTGGTGTACCCGGCAAGTAATGGATATAATAGTTATATGGACAAGGATACCGGAAGCATAGGAGGAATTGAAAAGCCTCAGCAACCAACCAAACAATTATTTCTCGTGACTGTTATTTTGGACATGGTATCTGTTATACTCAGTTATTTTATAAGCCTTTATTTTATGATCGGCATCATTGCTTACATACTGGCATCAAGAGCATACAGCTACAGGGGAATAAGGCTAAAAAAATATCCGATCCCCGGATACTTAACTGTGGTTATCTTCCAGGGAGGGTTGACCTTTTTTTTAGTAATGCACGGTTCCAGTTCAGATAAGACACTCCAGGTTCCTTTTATCGGCATGCTAACAGCCAGTTTACTGATCGGGGGTTTTTACCCACTTACACAGATATACCAGCATAAGCAGGATAAGGACGACGACGTAATTTCAATCAGCAGCATGTTGGGTTATAAAGGCACATTTATTTTCACTGCCCTCGTATATGTGCTCGCCATGTGTTGCCTGGGATTTTATTTGATCTCCAGTCTTGAGCAAACCAACTTTTTTATCATACAGATATTTTTTATTCCCATCCTCATATTTTTTTTATGGTGGTTCAAAAAAGTATCAGCCAATACAGGGGCTGCAAATTTTACTAATACTATGCGAATGAATTTACTGGCATCCTTTTGCAGCAATTGTGCGTTTATAACCTTATTAATTCTTGAAAAATATTGAGCAAGATAGTTTCGATAGCAACCGATGTACCTGCGTACAGGCACGACCAGAATGAGATCTGCATTTTTGCAGATAAGATATACCATCCCGGTAAAGATGAAAGCCGTAAATACAAATACCTGTATACACACAGTGGTATTCAAACCAGGTATTCCGTAATTCCCGATTATAGTGTTTTGCCGGAGGAGTGGCAATTTTTCTCAAAGACCGATGACCTGGAACCGTTTCCCGGCATGGAAAAAAGGATGCAGTGGTTTGCTGACAATGCTGCCAGGCTTTCTGTAGGAACAATACGTAAATGTATTGCCGGAAAAATAAATGCGGATGAGATAACCCACCTGATCACCGTAAGCTGTACAGGCATGAGCGCCCCGGGCCTCGACCTGGAAATTATGGAATCAATGGGCCTGCCTCCAAATACTTTCAGGACATCGGTAAACTTTATGGGGTGCTATGCGGCCATACATGCGCTGAAGTTGGCAGATGCCATCTGCAGGTCTCATCAAAAGGCAAATATCATTATTGTTTGTACCGAATTATGTACACTACACTTTCAGAAAGAAAACACGAACGACAATATTATGTCAACCATTTTGTTTGGCGATGGTTCTGCAGCTGTTTTGATCCAGCCTAAAGAAACAGCTTTGGAAGGCATTACCTTGAAACATTTTTTTTCGCATGTTGCCTTTAGGGG
Organism: Ferruginibacter sp.; assembly: GCA_044222465.1. GTDB lineage: Bacteria > Bacteroidota > Bacteroidia > Chitinophagales > Chitinophagaceae > Ferruginibacter. The sequence goes on along the minus strand of JBGANE010000060.1, from coordinate 10,985 downwards.
TAAGACAGACATGGCCTGGAACCTCTCTTCAAAAGGGTTTTTGATGACTCTTTCGGGCTATGTACCCAACCTGGTTAAGGAAGACTTTGAAGCATTGGTTGCCAAAGCCCTGGATAATGCATCGCTGAATAAAACAGACATCACACATTGGTGTATACATCCGGGAGGCAAAAAAGTACTGGAAGCCATTGAGAAAAGCATATCACTTCCTGTAGAAAGCCTGAAACACTCATACAAAATATTGAATGGATATGGCAATATGAGTTCGCCAACCATATTATTTGTGCTGCAAAGCATTTTCGATGAATTACGAAACAGTACATCAAAAAAAGCAGCTAATATTTTTGGTGCTGCATTTGGCCCGGGCCTGACCATGGAAACCTTTATTGCTTCTTATGATTGATCTTTCTGCCAGGTCGTATAAAAAAGAATTACTGGATGATTCCGGTATTCCCTTTGCCGATATCCGGCAAAACATGAAAGAACTGAATACTGTCAACAAGTATCTTGGCGGTCATAAAATAACCATCAGCGGTATAAAAAAAATAATAGCAGGGCAAACTCCGGGCAGGCCAGTAACTATTTGTGAAATTGGCTGCGGCGGTGGCGATAATTTAAAGGCCATAGAAGCGTATTGCAGTAAAAAAAATATCAAGGCCACTTTCACCGGCATTGACATTAAACCGGAATGCATTGCTTTTGCAAAGGAGCAATACCCAAACCTCAATGCCCGGTGGATCACCAGTGATTACAGGCAGGTAACTTTCAGTGAAGAAAAACCCGACATTATTTTTTCTTCCCTCTTCTGCCATCATTTTACCGATGATGAATTAACCAGCATGTTGCTGTGGATGACGGCAAATACTTCAAAAGGTTTTTTTATCAATGACCTGCAGCGCCATCCCTTCGCCTACTATAGTATTAAATGGATAACCAAAATATTTTCAAGGTCGTACATGGTAAAAAATGATGCCCCGCTTTCGGTGAGCCGTGGATTTACAAAAGCTGAATGGGAGAAGATCTTTAATTCGGCCGGGATCAAAAATTTTATCATTGAATGGAAGTGGGCATTCAGGTACCTGGTCGTTCATAAAAATGGATAATGTTAAAAAATATGATACCTGCATCATTGGCGGCGGCCTTGCCGGGCTTGCGCTCTCTATCCAGTTGGCAAACTTTGGTTATTCAGTGGCTTTATTTGAAAAAGAGCAATATCCTTTTCATAAAGTTTGCGGTGAGTATATAAGCATGGAAAGCTGGAATTTTTTAGAAGAACTCGGCCTGCCCCTCTCCGACCTTAAGTTACCACTCATATCTCAGCTCATTGTAACAGCTCCAAACGGCAACCGCCTGCAACAAACCCTGCCACTTGGTGGCTTTGGTATCAGCAGGTACAGGTGTGATGCTGCATTAAAAGAAATTGCAGAACAAAACGGGGTTACCGTTTTTGAGAATTGTAAAGTGAATGATGTTGTTTATTTGAACGATGAATTTCTTTTGCAGACACCCCAGGGCAAATTCACCAGCCGCATTTGTTGTGGCAGCTACGGGAAGCGGAGCAACCTGGATATGAAATGGAACAGGAGTTTTATTGAGCAAAAACCGAATAAACTCAATAATTATATTGGGGTAAAATATCACATCAAAACAAATTTCCCGGCAGATACCATTGCATTGCATAATTTCAAAAACGGGTATTGCGGCATATCACAGGTAGAGGATGGTAAATATTGTCTTTGTTACCTTACCAATGCAGGCAACCTGAAAACCTCCAATAATTCCATTGAAGAGATGGAAAAAAATATTTTATACAAAAACCCACACCTGAAAACTATTTTCGGCAACAGCGAAATGCTGTACGAATCACCTGTTACCATTTCCCAGATTTCGTTTGACAAAAAAACACAGGTAGAAGATCATGTATTGTTATTAGGTGATGCAGCAGGCATGATAGCACCGCTTTGCGGAAATGGCATGAGCATGGCCTTGCATGGCAGCAAGATAGCTGCAGGATTTATTCACCGGTTCTTAAAAGGAGAAATAAGCAGGGAGCTGATGGAGAATGATTATACCAGGGAATGGAGGTCTGCTTTTTATAAAAGATTGAGGACAGGCAGATGGATACAAAGTTTTTTTGGCAAGGTGTGGATGACCAATTTCTTTATTTCATTCCTGAAAATATTTCCTTCATTAACCAAAGCCCTGATAAAACAAACACATGGAGACCCGTTTTAAAAGCATGGTCATATCCTTGTATCCGCTTCTCTTATCACTTTAAAATGTTGTTTTATCTGCGCTAAAAATTTTCTTCCCTTGTGAAAAGGCCATGGCTTAATACCTTGTTGCCGGTTATATTTACATATCTGGTAAAGGGCCTTCCAGTGTTTTAGTATCTCCCGGTAAGCGCCGGGCAGGGTATACCCGGTATCATAAAAATGATTGGGTTCGGCGCCGCAACCATTATACTCCAGTATGGTAAAATTTTTTCCGTTCTTCAGGTCTTCCACATTGCTGCACATAATATCATAACGGCCATAAAAGAAATCATTGATGCCGCGGCTTATCTCATCAAAGATACTCACCAGCCTGTCATCAATATGTTGTTTAAGGTCCACAAAGTGGGCGCCCCTGTTATGATTGGCAGCATAACTCAGCATACATTTTTCGCCGGCAGGAATGATCTCGTTCCATCTTTCTTTGTGCTTGCTGTGCATTTCGCCGATCCTTTTCTGTGCTTTGGGATGATGTTTGATCAGTTGTTCCAAAGTTTCTTTCCCATTGCCTGTTACCTGCAGGGGTATTTTATGTAAGAAGCCCGTCACGGTCCCCTTTTTTTGTTGTGGATGCCGGATATAGAATACACTTACTTCCATCGGGTAATGCACCATCTCCTGCACCATATATTCAACCGGAACTTTACTATGATAATTTTCCAATTCTCCTTCTTCATCAATCTTCCTGAACAGGATTCCCTGGCAACCTACTTCGGGTTTTACAATGAATGGATAATTGATACCACTGTTCTGCAACAATAGTTTCAGGTCAGCAAATTGTTGTTGAGGTGTAACGGTAAATGTTTTTGGGTACAGCGCTTCGGGTAACAGGTCGTACATTTCTTTTTTAGGCTCACCATCCATACCGCCAAAAGTTATCTTTGGATTGCTGGGTGTAAAGAACCATACCGACCATGACCGCAGCATGTACCAGCCCCACACAGGTGTAATGGGTGCATACAGCAGTTTAAAAGGCCAGGCCTCCCAGTTTGTGATTCGTGTAAAGATTTTTTTCACTTGTGCGAAGATATTTAAAATGAAGCAGTCTGATTGTCATTCCAACACAGGAGTAGTTTATCATTTTGAAATCTTGGCTAATAATTTTTCTGTCAGTCTGAGCTTGTCGAAGACGGATTAGTTGAAAATAGCCCCGGTTTCGACAAGCTCAACCTGACAACTTATCAAACTGATACACTCCCCACGCAGGAGGAATCTGCCAGGCAATTGCATTAATGTTGGGCAATTAGATATTTTTCGCAGATCCTTCGCTATCGCTAAGGATTTACAAAACAAACCGGATCACTACTGCATAACAAATCGTGGTTTACTTTTACAGATATTGTATATTGCATCATTCATCAACCCGGATAAAAGACCAGTTTATGCATGTTCCAACAATGGCCGAAATGATGGCGAAGGGGGAAAGCCCCGAAGTTTTATTCTGGGTGGGCTGTGCCGGGAGTTTTGATCAGCGGGCACAAAAGATCACCAGGGCATTTGTTACCATACTCAATAAGCTTGGCATCAGCTACGCCATACTTGGTAAAGAAGAAATGTGTACCGGCGACCCGGCCAGGCGTGCAGGAAATGAATTCATGTTCCAGATGATGGCTTACCAGAATATCCAGGTGCTGAATGGGTATGGTATTAAAAAAATTGTAACCGCCTGTCCGCATTGTTTTAATACATTGAAAAATGAATATCCTGACCTTGGTGGCAATTACGAAGTGATACATCATGCAAGTTTTTTACAGCAGTTGATCGATGAAGGGAAAATAAAAATGGCTGAAGGCGGAACCTTTAAAGGCAAAAAGATCACTTACCACGACAGTTGTTATTTAGGAAGAGCCAATAATATTTATGAAGCGCCTCGTAAAGTACTGGAAGCATTAGATGTTTCTTTGATAGAGATGAAGCGTTGCCGCAGCAATGGCCTTTGCTGTGGGGCCGGTGGTGCACAAATGTTTAAAGAAGAAGAAAAGGGAACCAACCGTATAAATTTTGAACGCACCGATGAAGCACTGCAGACCGGTGCATCTGTCATAGCTGCCGCCTGCCCCTTCTGCAATACCATGATGACCGATGGCGTAAAGAACAGTAATAAAGAAGAGGAAGTGAAGGTGCTGGATATTGCTGAGTTGGTGGCATCTGCGATGCGTTGATAGAACACTGACTATACTGACCGAACGGATTAAAACGGGTATTTTAAAATCAGTGAAAATCTGTCATATCAGCGTCATCAGCGTTCTATTCTTACCTTTGCAATATGAACTTAGATTTCCAATCACATATTCCTGCCGATTTTAATGATGATTCCCGTGTGTGGATATATCAAAGCAGCCGCTTGTTTTTGGTGAGCGAAGCGCTGGAGATGGAAGACATGCTGAATGATTTTGTAGCCCGCTGGAACAGCCATGGTGCCAGGGTGAAGGGATATGCAAATCTTTTCTTTGGCCGGTTCATCATCATTATGGCCGATGAGACCGCAACCGGCGTTAGCGGATGCAGCACGGACAGTTCCGTTCATTTAATAAAATCTATCGGGCAAAAATTCAATGTGCAGATGTTCGACCGCCAGAACCTTGCCTTTGTTGTGAAAGATAAAATTGAACTGCTGCCACTCAACCAGCTTGATTATGCAGTTGAAAATAATTTCATCAATGCCAATACTTTGTACTTCAACAATACGGTGTTGTCCAAAAAAGAACTGGAAGACAAATGGATCATTCCTGTTAAAGAGAGTTGGCTGGCGAAACGCCTTTCATTAGCCTGATCTTAATAAAGCAACTTCAAATTTTCATACTCCTGTCATCCCGAGGTACGCTTGTCCCGATCATTTCGGGGAAGCATCCCATACTATGTAAGAAATTATTTTTTGCTGAGATGCTTCGTACCTCAGCATGACAAAATGCAAGGGGTTCAATTAAATTCACAGATCAAAAGGGAGAAGATTTTATTTACCAAGCTGCTGCTTCAGCAATTCCACATTCTTATTTTTCTTCACCTTCTTTTTAAATACATAACTCAACGCAATACGGTAGTTACGGGTATTGGTGGTATTGAAGCTCTCCAGGCTGAAGTTGCTTCCATACGTGTAGTTCCTGTTTTGCTGCTGGCGGAAGGGGTCAATGATATTTACTGTTACAATAAAATTTTTCTTGAAGAATTTACGCTGCACACCAATATTCATGCTCAATGTATTTCTTACTGTACCCTGCGGATTGGCAAAGCGGTTGAAGGTAAAACTTGCATTGGCATTCATCAGGTCGGTGAACTGGTAACTTCCGTTAAGCGTTGAATAAAATGAACCGCCATTACGGAAATACCTTACCGTCCTGTCGTACACACCATATACATTATACGTGTATCCAAAACTTAAATTGGCTTTTGCTTTTTTGCTGATGGTGTAACCGCCCCAGGCGCTGGCTTCATATTCCTTACGTCCGCTGATGTTTTGCCAGGTGGTAAATGTTTTTCCGTCAGGTAATAAGGTTCTTATAGAACTGTAGATGTCCTGTAGTGCATTATAGCCAAGCGAAACATTCACATTGTATAGTTTATTCCATTTACCGATAATGAAGTCGAAATTATCGGCAAAATAAGGCTGCAGGTAGGGGTTGCCCGAACGGGTATTGTATGGATCACCATAATCAACACTTGGGTTAAGTTCATTCAGCCTTGGCCTTTGAATGGTTCTTTTGTAACTCAATGTGATGTTCACATCATTTTTCCATTTCTTCATCAATGTAGCAAAAGGCAGGACAGACCAGTAATTATTGGCGTAATGGTTATTATCATTCCTGATGTCGAAGTTGGTTTCGGTATGTTCTGCCTGTACACCGGCATTGATATAAAAATCAACCATGATATCGTAGCGCAGCGAAGCCCTTAACCCGAAAATGGTTTGATGAAAAAGAAAATCGGTACTCAACAATTCATTCTTTACAAAAACATTCTCCGGCTTTTTCATGAACTCGGTATTCAGCACATTATGGTTGTTGTACCGGTTATAGTTTGCACCCACATTCATGGAGAGTTTATTTTCCTTCAGGGGTTTATCATAATTCAATCTCAGGTTGATATTATGGTTCTTGCTGAATGTATTTTGTTGCTGCGATGAATCGGAGCCGGAGGGTGTATAGTCAGGATTCAGGTATTGCTGGTAAAAATCCCTGCCGTTATTATTAGCATTATAATTCAGCCCGGTAATAACTTTCAGCACTTCTTTCGGGTTCTTGCCTTTGTAAGTATAGGTAAGGTTGAAATTAGGATTCCAGCTTTCATTGGAAGTGCCGGTTATGCGGTTGCTCAGTTTATAAATATCATAAAAGCGGTTCCGGTTGCTGTATTCAGTTTCATTTTCATTGGCCGAGTTGTTACTGTTGTATTGAGATGTAAAATTCAGGCTGTTGTGTTTGTTCAGGTCATAGTCAACACTTACTCTTATGTTTGGCCTGCGGTTATTACTCCGGCTTTCACCAATGGTATTGAAATAGTTTACAGAGTCGGTATAAATATTCTGCCGGTTGCTGTAACTGTTTCCATTGTATTCATTGTAACCAAAGCCTGCCGAAAAATTGAGCACAAATTTATTTTTACGGTAACCCAGGTTACCATTTATGCCGGCCTCTCCCCTCGTGCCATAGTTCACATTTATCCGGGCATTAAAACCAACTTTGCCCTTCTTGGTAACAATATTGATGACCCCACCCCTTTCATTGGCATATTGGGGCGGTGGTGTGGTCATCACTTCAATTTTTTCGATCATGCTGCCCGGCATACTTTCTAAAAGGTCCTGAAGTTGTTTGCTATCCAGTTCCACCGGTTTATCATCTATCAGCACTTTCACTTCCTTGCCACGCAATAATATCTTACCATCATTATCTACATTCACTAATGGCGTCTGCTTTAATAATTCTGTTGTGGTGGCACCAGAACTTAATGCCGACTCACCGGTATTGAAGATCATCTTGCCATCTTTGTTCTCGATCAGGGGCTTCTCTGCATACACCACTACTTCATTCAACAGGGCCGACTTCTTATTTAATTTTATATCGTTCAGGTCAAAATCAAACCGCTCCTGCCGTATATAAATACTATCCAGTGAAAGGCTGGCATAACCAACAGCGCTGACCTGCAGGCGGTAATAACCAAAGGGTAGTTTATCAAAAATGAATTCACCGTCTTTTAAACTCATTTGGCTGCGCTGAACAGTTGAATCGGAAAGCAATACAATACGCACATTGGCCCCGGCAATGGCCTTGCTGTTGTCAATATCCAGTATGCTGCCTATTACAATACCGGGGTTGGGGTTATTGTTTTGTGCACACAGGGCTACGGGAAAACACAGTAAAAGAAAAAATAATGCAGGTCTTATCAATGGCGATGAATAAACCACAAATTTAACGAATGAAGCTGTGCAGTCTGTAATTTATATTTAAATGGATAAATGCTTCTATAACCGGGCCGGCACTGCTTTATCCTGTTCATTTACCGCTGGCATATTTCAATATGGTTCTTTATATAAGGATGCCTATTTTCGCCCTTCCAAAAATTAAAAAAATCTATGAAGAGAATTCTTTTTTCATTTGTTTTGGCAGCCGTTTTATTACCTGCTATTTCCTCCGCACAAACCAAAAAATTCATTGACCCGGCCAATATGGACCTTTCGGTGAAGCCCGGCGATAATTTTTATTTATACGCCAATGGCAACTGGGTAAAGAATACACCGGTTCCTCCATCAAAGACCCGCTGGGGAAGTTTTGATAAACTGGCTGAAGAAAGTTCACAGGCATTGAAAGGCCTGTTGGAAGACGCTGCAGCCAACCCCGGTAAGAATGACCTGGTGAAACGTGTAGGTGATTTTTATGCAAGCGCCATGGACACCGTGGCTATTGAAAAACTGGGTTACCAACCCATTAAGCCTTACCTGGATAATATTGAAAAGCTAAATTCAAGAGCAGATCTGCTGGAACATATCAATTACCTGCGGTCAAAATCTGTAACAGGCGCTTTATACAATATTGGCGTAAGGCAGGATGCAAAAGATGTTACCAAATATATCATTGGTATTGGCCAGGGCGGTACTACCCTGCCCGACAGGGATTATTATTTAAAGAAAGATGCCCGTAACCAAAAGATAAGGGCCGAATATACCAACTATATCACCAAACTTTTTGCGCTTTGCGGTTTTGGCGAAGCAAAGGCAGCAGCCAATGCCGCCACCGTACTGCAATTAGAAACTGCCATTGCACAGGCACAAATGAGCCGTGTGGAAATGCGTGACCCGGTTAAACTCTACAATAAATTTTCGGTGGATGGCCTGAGTGCTAAAACACCAAACATGAACTGGCAGAACATACTTACCCAGCTTGGATTTAAAACCAAACAGGATAGTTTGATCGTCAGCAACCCTAAGTTTATGGTGTTCATTGATTCATTGCTGGGCGCTGTTCCGGAGAACGACCTGAAGGTTTACCTGCAATGGGGTGTTTTAAAAACTTCGGCACAGTACCTGAGCAAAGATTTTGTAAATGCCAATTTTGCCTTTAACCAGGTATTGAGCGGACAAAAAGAACAAACCCCACGCTGGCAACGCATGAGTGGACTGATCGACAACCAGCTTGGCGACCTGCTGGGCCAGTTGTATGTTGATAAATATTTTAACCAGGCAGCAAAGACAAGAATGCTTGAACTGGTACACAACCTGGAAGCAAGTTTCGACAGCCGGATAAAAAAGCTTGACTGGATGAGTGAAGAAACAAAACAAAGGGCACTTGCCAAGCTGCATGCTTTTACCGAGAAGATAGGCTTCCCCGATAAATGGAAAAATTATGACGGCCTTGTTATAAAGAGAGATGATTTTTTAGGCAACCTGCAACGCTGCAACCAATGGCAGTACCAGGATAATGTGAACAGGCTGGGTAAACCCATTGATAAAACCGAATGGGGCATGACGCCTCCTACCGTGAATGCCTATTACAATGCCGCAAAGAACGAGATTGTTTTTCCTGCCGGCATACTTCGTTTTCCTTTCTTTGATTTTGAAGCCGATGATGCCATCAACTATGGTGGTATTGGCGCTGTGATTGGCCACGAGATGACGCATGGTTTTGATGACCAGGGCCGCCAGTTTGATGCCGATGGCAACCTGCACGACTGGTGGACAAAAGCCGATGCCGATGAATTTAAAAAACGTGCCGACGAAGTGGTGGCGCAATACAATGGGTATGTGATACTGGATACCCTGCATGTGAACGGCAGGCTTACCCTTGGTGAGAACCTTGCCGACCTGGGTGGTTTAAGCATTGCATACGAAGCATTTAAAAATACAAAACAGGGTAAGAGCGATGTGAAGATAGACGGCTTTACGCCTGACCAGCGTTTTTTCCTGAACTGGGCACAGGTATGGCGCAGTAATATTTTACCCGAAGCAGCCGCACAGCGCATACTTACCGACAGCCACTCGCCGGGTATGTACCGAAGCAACGGGCCGCTTACCAATATAGACGCATTTTATAAAGCCTTTAATGTAAAGGAAGGAGATAAAATGTATAAAGCACCGGAGAAGAGGACAAAGATCTGGTAAGATCAGATTGACTTATTTATTAACCGGGATGCTGCTGAAGCATCCCGGTTTTTTATATGGTGTGTTACATTCTTTGTACAATTTTGTGGTGAAAATCTAGAAGGACTCTACAAGGAGTTGCGTATATTTATATATTAGCTGGCAAGATTATGAAAAGAGACCTCATAAATGAAATTAAGGCTTTAAAAGAGCGTTCCTTAAATCTAGGGTATTCAGCATACCACAATCGCTTAAAGGAAGTATACAATTCATTTCAAGAGATATTTGTAACTAATAATGTAGAAAGTGTAGAGTTCTTAAAATACATACCGATAACACTTGTTGCTCTTTTTGAAGCATTTTTTAGAGAAGTTATTAAGACTCTTATTGATTCGGGAAGTCCTTATAATGAAAATGCTATAAACTTTAATCAGTCAAAAAATGTAAAATTTGATTTTGAGATAGTTAATGCCATTCAAGCTAAATCAGTGACAATGGGTGACTTCATTTCACACATTCTTCCTTATAATAATTTCAATGACATTAATTCAAACCTTTCGACAATATTAGGGGATGATTTTCTAAATTCTCTAAAAAAATTTACCGGTGATATTTACTTTGACCAAACTGAAAAGAAAGCAAGGGGATTTAATTTAGAATATGCTCGAGTGCTTGAGGATGTGAATCGAGTTTATGAATTGCGACATATACTTTGTCATGAATTTGGGGGTAACATACATCTTAACAAAAAAGAAACACTTCGATATTTTGAGAACTCTAGTTTCTTCTTAAGTCATGTAGATAATTTCATTTTTGAAGTCCTCTATCCAAACTCACCGAAAACCCAAAGTGAGGCCAATGAAGTAACTTGGGAACAGTATCATCTGCTTAATGATAAGTTTAATCAATTGATTAAGGCAATTATAGAGAAAGCAAAAGTTGAATCAGACACAACATTCAACGAAAAAATGTTTACAAACTCTATAAAAAAATGGCAAGAATATAGAGATGCTCATGCAAAAACAAGCGCTATAAAATTCGAAGGTGGTTCAATTTACCCCATGATTTATGCTAATACTCTCATTTCACTAACACAAGAAAAAATAAGAGGATTACAGGCAGAGTATGAAATTACACCGTATGCC